>NZ_JACIBH010000011.1:0-297900 GCF_014195245.1 Rhizobium sp. BK619
GCCGTGAAACGCCCCTGCGCCCATGGTACTTCGTCTTAAGACGCGGGAGAGTAGGTCGCTGCCAGGTCTGCAAAGCGCAACTTTAAATCTTCTCAGAACAATCTAACGGCAAACGCCGTCAAAAGGCCGCTCACAAAGCGGCCTTTCGTGTTACAATACTTCAGCAAGTCCTAAAGACTTGCGCTGGCGCGGGGTGGAGCAGCCCGGTAGCTCGTCAGGCTCATAACCTGAAGGCCGCAGGTTCAAATCCTGCCCCCGCAACCAAATCTCCCGATCTTATTCCGAACCAAAAACCCGCCTCTCGGCGGGTTTTTGCGTTACTGCGGATGTCGAAAAGCACTCAGCGCACGGCATTGCCGTCACGATCTGTGCGTGGCATCTTCCCGGCGGTGGATGCCACGTGTCGCTTCGAGATGATGACGGGTTTTCCGTTTTTTTGCTGAGTGTCTTCTCAAGGGAGTCTTGGATGAGCGTTGGCTTGATCGCCCTTCTTGATGATATCGCCGCATTGGCCAAGGTGGCTGCGGCCTCGCTTGACGATATTGCCGGCCAGGCAGCCAAGGCGGGCGCGAAAGCGGCAGGCGTCGTCATCGATGATGCGGCGGTCACGCCCCGCTATGTCACCGGATTTTCGGCAGCACGCGAATTGCCGATCATCGGCAAGATTGCGGTGGGCTCGCTGAAGAACAAGCTTCTGATCCTGCTTCCGGCGGCGCTTATCCTGAGCCTCGTCGCACCGCAGGCGATCACACCGCTGCTTATGATCGGCGGGCTTTTTCTCTGCTATGAGGGCGTGGAAAAAGTCTACGGACTGGTGCTGCCGCATGCAGCCCACGCCCATGAATCGGCGCTCGAGGCGACAAGCCTCGATGCGCAATCGCTCGAAGACCAGAAGGTCGCCGGTGCGATCAAGACTGATTTCATCCTGTCGGCGGAAATCATGGCGATTACGCTCGCCGCGGTTCCATCAGGCAGCATCTTCGCGCAGGCCTTCATCCTTGCCGTCGTTGGATTGGGCATAACGGTCTTGGTCTATGGCGGCGTAGCGCTGATCGTGAAGGCCGATGATCTGGGCCTGATCATGGCGCGTGCACAGACGGCGCCTCCGACGGGGCCGTTGCTGCGCGTGATCGGACGAGGGCTGGTCACCGGCATGCCTTATTTTCTGAAAGCGCTCGGCATTGTTGGAACGGCTGCGATGATCTGGGTCGGTGGCGGCATCATCGTTCACGGCCTCGAAGCCTATGGAGTGGCCGGCCTGGCGCATCTTATCCATGATGCCGGGGAGGTGGCCGTCCACGCCGTTCCCGTCCTGGCGTCGGTGCTGCGCTGGACCGTCGAGGCGGCAGGTGCCGGCATCGTCGGTATTGTCGCTGGCTTGATCACAATTCCGGTTGCAGGCTACATCATTTCGCCGATGTGGCGGTCCCTCAAATCACTCCTGCCGCGTCGCCGGCGGAAAGAGGCGCTGGCAAACGGGAAAAAATGAACGCTGCAGCCACCGACAGGCGGCGATGCGACTTCGGTCTGAGCCGCAGTTTCTGTTAGCCTTGACGGAGATCCGGAACCAGCAGTCCAGCCTTGCGGAGTCCTTCGACGCGGCGGTTAAAGTCCTCGGGGTTTCGGAATGGCAGGACGCGGCGGCGGCGTTCGATGGAGAAGTCCGGGTTGATCTGGAGCGCCTTCTCCCACGCCTGTCGGGCATCCTCCGCGCGGCCGAGATGGCCATAACATGATGCCAGCAGGGCGTAAGCCGTTTCCGATTGCGCGTTTTGTTGGAGCCGTTGCCCGATCGCGGCGATGGCTTGTTCATATTCACCGAGAGAAAAGCGCGCATCGGCGAGAAACTGGAACAGAAGTTCCGGATGGTGCGGGTCAAGCCGCATCGATGCATCGAGCGTTTCCAAGGCGCCTGTGGGATCGCCGGCGAAGATCTGGATATGCGCCATCAGTGTCAGGAGTTCGGCCGAGTTGGGCGACAGCGCCAGGCCACGCAGCACTTCTGCCCGCGCCCGGTCGAGTTCGTGGTTCCACATGCAGGCCATGCCCAGTGCGAAGTGGCTATTGGGCTGTTCCTCGGCCATATCAACTGCCTGCTGCGCGAGATCCAGCCCGGTCCGCAGCGAACCCTCCGGATCGTCGCTCCAGGCGTTGACGTAGTCGAGCACATGCGTGAACGAAATGAGGGCCCGGGCCGCCGCATAGTCCGGGTCGACGGCGAGAGCGTCTGCCGCCAGGCTGCGGGCGGCTCTATTTCCGGTTCGGTTATGAGCTGACGCCTGCTCACGGCCACGCAACAACAGCTCGTAAGCGCTGACATCCGCGGCGCGCCCCTGGGCCAAGCGGTCCTGGTCGCCATGGGTGAGATTGAGCTTCAGCGCTGTGACGATCTCCTGGGTCAGTTCATCCTGAACCGCAAAAATGTCGGTGAGATCGCGATCGTAGCGGCTGGCCCAGATATGTCCGCCATTGCTGGCGTCGATCAATTGGGCCGTCACACGCACGCGGTTGCCGGCCTTGCGCACGCTGCCTTCGAGGACGTAACGGACGCCGAGCGCCTTGGCCATCTCGGGCACCGAGGCTGTTACATTCTTGTAGACGAAGGATGAGTTACGGGCGATCACGTGCAATTCGGACAGCTTCGAGAGATCGGTGATGATGTCCTCGCTGATCCCGTCGGAGAAATATTCCTGTTCGGCGTCGCCGCTCATATTGTTGAAGGCCAGTACGGCGATGGAGGGCTTGTCGGGAACGGCTGCAGCCGAAGGCCGTTTCGGCGCCGGCTGCTCTCCCGGTTGCCGTGCCGACACCGGCTGCGAGGCGGTTCCGACCTGAAGCAAATAGACCCGCATCGGCTCCGCGATATTTTTGAGGGGAACTTTGCCGAGATCGGTCACGGCACATTCAAGTCGCGCTCTGACCTGGCGGTAGGCATCCTCGGAGAGGCAGATGGCGCCAGGCTCAGCAACTCCCTCCAACCGCGCGGCGATGTTGACGCCGTCGCCCATCAAGTCGCCGTCGTCCTCCTCGACCACGTCGCCTAGGTGGATGCCTACCCGGAACTCGATGCGATGATCGGGAGACACGCCGATATTGCGCTCGACCATCGCCGTCTGCACCTCGATCGCGCAGCGCACGGCGTCGACGACGCTGCGAAACTCGATGAGGCTTCCATCGCCGGTGCGTTTGACGATACGGCCATTGTGCACGGCGATGGTCGGATCGACCAGATCGCTGCGCAACGTTCTCAGCCGCGCCAGAATGCGATCCTCATCCGCACCGGCGAGACGGCTGTAGCCGACCACATCCGCGACCAGGATCGCCGCCAGTTTTCGCGTCACGCTCGTAGCCTCAGTTCCTCATCGGACCAAAATAGCACAGTGTGACCGGCAGCGGCGCTAATCTTCGTCTTTCAGAGAAAAGGCGAACACGTAGTCGCTGTTGTCCCTGGAATATGGCGCTCCGCCAACCGAGATCACCACATATTGCTTGCCGGTTTTCGGTGAGATGTAGGTCATGGGTGTGGCGCTCGAGCCGACGGGCAGGGGATATTTCCAGAGCTCATCGCCGTTCTCTGCGTCGTAAGCGCGGATGTAATAGTCCTGGAAACCGGCGAAGAAGACGACGCCGCCGGCGGTGGCAGACGTACCGGCATAACTCGGCAGGCCCATCGGCATCGGCAGATTGGTTTTGATCTTAAACGGCCCGAGCTGTTCGGCGGTCCCGGCCGGGACCTGCCATGCGATCTTGCGCGTGTTCAGATCCACTGCGGTGACGGTTCCGAAGGGCGGCTGCGTGCAGGGAACGCGGAGCCTCGAGGTCCACATTTCGGTGGCCATGCCGTAGGGCGTGCCGCGCTGCGGGGCGGAGGGGCCGTGCGCAGTCGTGGTGAGGGCAAAATCGACATACTCCCCGCGTGGAATGAGTGCGAAGAGGCTGGGCACGCGGATATCGTTCAGGAAGACCCGATTGTTGGGCAGGTCGACCGACACGCTCCCCCAATTGAGACCGCCAAGATTTCCCGGCTGCTGGATCGCATATTGCGGGCCGATCGGGGTGAAATCGCCGTCGTAGCGCATCTTTCGAAAGGCGATGCGGCATGCCAGCTGATCGAACATCGTCAGTCCCCAGGCCGTCTGCTCCGTCACCCGTTCCGCACCGATCGTCGGCATGCCGACGGAATAGGGCTGCGTCGGAGACAATTTCTCCCCCGGCGCGCCGCCTTCCTGCGGCACCGGCCTCTCCTGAACCTCGGCAAGCGGTGCACCGGTCTGACGGTTGAGCAGGAAAAGCTGCCCGCGTTTGGTGGTCTGCAGGAGAGCCGGCACGGTGGCGCCATTGCCATCGGGCAGGTCGAGCAGAACCGGCTGGGCCGGCAGGTCATAGTCCCAGATATCGTGATGCACGGTCTGGAACTTCCATCTCTCCCGTCCCGTCGTGACATCGAGCGCTACCAAGGTGGCATTGTATTGATCGGCGAAGGCCGGGCGATTGACGCCGTAATAATCCGGGGTGGTATTGCCGAGCGGTGCATAGATGAGGCCGAGCTTGTCGTCGAATGCCGCCGTCGTCCACATGTTGGGTGTGGCCCTTGTATAGGTCTGGCCCTCAGGCGGGAGTTTGGTGATCTCGGGATTGCCGAGATCCCATGCCCATTCGAGCTCGCCGGTAACGACATTGAAGGCGCGGATGACGCCCGAGGGTTCTCCTACCTCCTGATTGTCGATGACCCAGCCTCCGATGACAATCAGATTGCGGGCAATCAGCGGTGCCGATGTCTGGAAATAGTAACCTGACTTGACTTCACCCATGCCCTGGGAGAGCTGCACGGTGCCATTGTCCCCGAAGCCCTTGCAGGGCGCGCCGGTCTTGCTGTCGATCTCCAGCAGGCGGGCATCGATCGTCGTCTGCACCAGACGCTCATTGCAAAGGCCGTCGGCCGATTGGGCCTCCGATGGCATCCTGTAGTAACCGAGGCCGCGGCAGCGTTGCCAGTACGGCGCCGCTGCCTTGGGATCGAAGGTCCAGCGTGGCTTGCCCGTATCTGCGTCAAGTGCTGCGATCACGTCCGTCGGCGTGCAGGTGTAGATCGTGTCGCCGATCTGCAGCGGCGTGTTTTGATCGGCGCCATCGCTTTTCCCGGTGCGGTATGTCCAGGCAAGATCGAGCTTGGCAACATTGCCGCGGTTGATCTGATCGAATGGGGAGTAGCGATCTCCGGCCGTGCTGCGGCCATAGGATGTCCAGTCGGAGGGTGAGTTGTCGCCCTTGGCGGTCTTGTAGGCGGGGATATCGGCGGAAGGGCGGATCAGCCCATGCGGCGTGAAAGCAAGACTGAAACCCGCCGCGAACAAGATGGCCGCAAGCAGGGTGCCGCCATAGAAGAGTTTCCGGTTGGCGGTTGGCGACAGCGACGGCGCAAAGAGAAGTGAAAAGCCTGCCAGCGCGATGGGGGACATCAAACGCGCAAAGAGCGCCCAAAAATTGAAACCCGACTCCCATAGTGCCCAGGGAAGGGTGAGAACGGCGACAAGCAGGACAATGAGCGCACCTGACATCTGCCGGCGCCACAGCAGAAGCGCGGCAGCCAGATAGGCAAGCCCGGCGATCGCGTAATAGGGCGAGCCGCCGAGGCTGAGCAGCAAGGCGCCGCCTCCTATCAGGCCCAATCCGATAAAGGCGAGAACAATAAAAAACAGGCTGGCCAGAAATTTCATGGTTTCCTCATTTGAATTCGCCGCCCGATCGCCTGGTCCAACTCCAACCGTCGCAGGCGCCGCGGAAAGCGCAGGGCGATTGGGTTGTGGTCAGTTGCCTCGTCTTCGGGAGAGGGGCGCTCTCTCGTTCAATTTTTCCTAATGTCGCTCTGGTCACTGACACGCGGTCCTGACCCGGCAATCATGCCGCCGCTGCTCTGCGGCGACAGCTTGCCAATCCAAATCGAGTCAATACTTCTGAAAGGGCCACAGATGTTTCTCGGCGAAAAGCTTGATCTAGCGAAAGGGCGACCGACAGGATTCGATTATATGCGATTACTGTTAGCCTTTTCAGTACTTTGGATACATACGGCCCGCGTCACATACGGCGATGACCTGTTTCTCTGGGAGTCACCTTTCCGTCCTGTCATCAAATCAGTGCTGCCGATGTTCTTCGTCTTGAGCGGATTCCTGGTGGCTGGCAGTCTTGAACGGTCGAAGACATTGATCTCCTTTCTCGGCAACCGATTTATCCGGATCTACCCTGCGCTTGCGGTGGAGGTATTGCTGGCGGCCTTTATACTCGGAGCGATCTATACAGAGTATGACCTCAGTGACTATTTCACAGATCCTCAGTTCTTTACTTATCTGCTGAATGTCACCGGCCACATCCACTTCAATCTCCCCGGCGTATTCCTGGATAATCCCGACGCCGCAATGGTCAACGGGCAGCTCTGGACGGTGCCCTTCGAGCTTGAGTGCTATGCCGCGATCGCCGCCCTGTTTCTGCTCGGCGTGGTCAGGCGGCGGGTGATCGCCCTGATCGCAACGCCGGCTTTGATCATCAGCTTTGGCATCGCAAGGTATTGGAAACATGAGAGCGATTGGGCAACCATGCCCACGACCGCGTCGGGCAATCTGCTGATCTGCGCGTTTCTGGTGGGGGTGACCTTCTATCTCTACAAGGACAAGATTCTCTGGGATGTGAGGATTTTCCTTGCTTCGGCGGCAATCATATTATGGGCCTACTGGTTCACTTCCTTCGGGGATTTCATTGCCATTCCGGCAATCGGATATGTCACGGTCTTCCTCGGCCTGACCTCGCCCCGCAAGCTTGGCATTCTCAGTGGGGCCGACTATTCCTATGGCGTCTTCCTCTACGGCTATCCCATTCAACAGGCGTTCGTAGCGCTCGGACCTTGGGCGCATAACTGGTGGTTGAATGGCATTGTCTGCAGCATCGTTGCGACTTGCTTTGCCGCCTTCTCGTGGAGATTCATCGAAAAGCCGGCGTTAAAATTGAGGAAACAAGTTACTTGGCTTGAAAACTTCAGCCTCCAACGCGGCGCAAGACGGCAATTGGCCGCCGCAGTCTCGAAATAGCCTTATCGATGCCGGACATCAGCAGGGCTCGCCATTCACCGGCGAGCCCTGTTTCGTTGAACCGTGGTCGATTGTCGGGGGAGGACCATCACCTGTCGTGGTAAGGAGGAGACTTGCTGCACAGTTGCTGATGACGTGCATTCATCTTGCTGCATGCCGCAAGCATCTCTCGATTCCGGACGATAGAACGGCCCTGTCGGATGAATAGTCGAATATTCTGCACTTGGTTCGGTCGGCTTACTGAGCTGGCCTTAGGAATATTTTAACAATAATAGATAAAATACTTTAATCGAACTTCGTTTCGACTTTGAGCTTTTGCCATGTCATCGAGGCAGCCGGCGGCTTAAAGGAGGTGTGAAGAGAGGAGCGGATTAATGCTGAAGAGCGCGCTTGTCGTGGTTGCCATCTCCATCGCTGCTGGAGCGACCATTCGCGCCTGGGCCTTTGCAACCTTTGCATTTCTGCTGGTCGTTGCCTTGGGTGCTGTGATCCTGCTGAAAGGCTCCTCCTTTTCGGATGCGATCGCCTACTGCCTCCAAGCGCTTGTATTGATGGAAGTGAGCTATCTGGCGGGTCTATTCGCCTACTCGTTGTGGGAGCATATGCAAAAGCGCCGGAAAAGGAACTCTGTTGCCGAGCGCGCTCCTATGACCGGCAAACGCCCCCACGGATAATGCTACGAGGTATGAGGGAAAACCGAACGACCCTACAGGTCCGTTTTGGGCAGTAAAGCGTGCCTGGAAAGCAGGGCCGCCATAGTCTTTGCCATGATCATGAAATCCAACGTGAGTGTCCAATTGCGCAGATACTCGACGTCGAGGAAAACTCTATTCTGATAACTGACCTGTTCGCTGATCTGCCAATGACCGGTCAGGCCGGGACGGACTGCGACGTAGGCATAGGCGTGTTCGCCGTAACGGGGCAGTTCTTCCTTGGCAATGGCGCGAGGCCCGACGAGGCTCATCTGCCCAAGCAGCACGTTGATCAGTTGCGGAAGCTTGTCGAGGCTCGATCGCGTCAGGATGTCGCCGACGATCGTCGCATGCAGGCTGGCCGCTGCGTCGGATCGTGTCGTCCGAAACTTGAGGCAACCGAACTCTTTTCCCTTATAGCCGATAAGCCGATGGGAATTGAAAACGGCGCCCCGATCGCTGAGCATTATAATGACTGCTACCGACAGAAGGAGCGGCGACAGAAGAAATAAAAGAGATGCCGCAATGACAAGGTCTAACGCGCGCTTCAGAATTCTGCTGATTGTATGGGATTTTGACGAATTGAAGGGACGCCCTTCCTTTCGCACCCCGGTGCCACGCCGCCAGGGGTCAGCTGGGTTGATGCCCTGATTTTTTCCCGCCATCCGCGTCTCCGTTGGGCGAATCCCAGAAATACCACCCGAAGCTTGCTTCATTATAGGTTTAATGTCTGTGACCGAGGTCATAATGGTGAATAAATTCTTTATTTCCCAAAGATCTTCTTTCGAAATTTTAAGATACTGTTTGCGTTTGGGGATGCATAAACAAAATGTTATTAATATTAATGAGAAGGAGACGATATTGTTCTTCTATTTTGTGGATATAAGCTTCATTTTGGAGATTGTCATAAAACGTATAAAAATCCAGCCATGGCTTATGATCGCTCGATAAGTTAAAATTCAATATGGATTTTGTTATATATTAATGTGAATATCATTCACTATTTGTGTATAAATCCAGATGATGATTTTATATTATTATCATTTGACTTTATAAATTAATGAATTACGAATGTCGCCGAATAGTAATAGCTAAATTAGTCTGCGTGGAGTTGCGTCTATGGACGGAGCGATTAACATCAGAGATAACAAGACTGGCGCAGGCGCGGCGCGAGTAGGTGAAGCGGTTACTTCAGGGCCTGCAGATGTCATATACGGCGGCCGTGGTGATCTGGATCACGAGTTCCCGTTTTGCCGTTCGAGTGTTCGAAAGTTTCGCCGGGGTGAGGTGATCGCCGGCGCCGGGGACGCCATCGACATGTTCGCCCGCGTCCAGCGCGGAATGGTGAGCGCAAGTACGCCGCTTGCCGATGGACGGGAGTTCATCGTGGAGATGATTCCAAAAGGCGGCTTGATCGGCGAATTGGAGGTGTTGCGCAAGCAATCCCTCAGCCTGGAATATCGCGCCTTATCGGACTGCGAACTGCATTACTTCGATGGTCGTTTGCTGCGGGACTTGTGTGCGAACGATCCGCAATTTCAGGTGAAGATCCTGTCGAAGGCGCTGGCGCGTGTTTCCGAACTCGAACTGCGGATCATTTCCAACGCCGGATCGAACCTGAGGCAGAGATTGGCCCGGACGCTGCTGCGCCTTTCTGCCGTGTACAAAGTGGATGCGCAACATAGCGGCGATGAGCTGATCATCTCCCAACATGACCTGGCGGCAACGCTGCCGGCGTCGCGCGAAAAGGTCAATCAATGCCTGCGGCGTTTGCGCGAAAGCAAAGTGGTCGACGGCACGCAGGGCAAAATCCGCATTCTCAATCGGAAGGCGCTGGAAGCCTACGCCGATGGTGTGGCCATCGCTTGAGGGCGCCTCGACGAAAGAATGCGGCCGCGAAAGCCTCGACAAAACCCGCCTCGGCGGGGCTTGTGTTTGACGGCGGCTGAAGCGGCTTCCCGATAATATGGGTTAAAGCATGTCGCGTAAAAGTGTGCAGCGGTTTTACGATAACGACATGCGTAAAAGCAAAGACCTAAAGCGCAAGGAGCGAATCCGAAAGATCGCGACGCGCTTTAGACTTCGCTTTCGGAGGCATTCTTCCAGTATTTCCAGCCTTCACCCTGAATGAGCCCGTGATCGGAGAGATCCTTCCAGCTGCGGTAGGTGCCCGTATCGTCGTAGACGAAATCATCCTTGTCCCTGCTCGAGGAGTATACCGCATATTCCTCCGTGTGCTGGGACCGGTGCGCCGCATCGGCAACCTTGTGAGCGAAGGTCGACAGGAACTTGAAATGCAGAAGGGCGCCAGAGACGCCGAGGGCTCCGCGCATATCGCCCAAATTCAGGGAGAGCGGCCAGACCTGGTGCGATGATTTGAGAAAAAGACGTTCACCTTCGATATAGACGAGGGGGATCTTGTTGAGCGCGGGACCGTCCCAGAGCCGGTCGTGAAAATACACCCGGCCACGAACACCTCCCTTGATCCAGATCGTCCAGTTGCGTTCGTCGAAATGCGCGACATAGCCGGACCGGTCGAAGAGATTGCAGACCTCAAGCGGATTGCGGCCGGGTTCGCATATGTTTTCGAGAACGGGATGCGGGCTGTACATGTCGATCATCACCGAGCGCAGCGAATGGCCGCCGGTGGAATCGATATAGGCGGTCAGTTGATCGATCGGCCGTGTGTCGCAATGCGGATAGACCAGGAACTCGTCGGCGTCGACATAGAGAACCCATTTCTCCTGGCAATGCCGGTTGATGACTTCGTTGATCCAGTCGTTTCCAAATCTCGCCGCCTTGTAGGATCCGTGGGCAGAAAGAAGGGAGACATCGTCGAAGCCGGCCAGCAATTCGACCGTGCCATCTGTCGAGCCGTTGTCGATGCAGATGAAGTGCTCGAAGCCGAGATCGCGATAATACTGGAGGAAAAATGCCAGCCGGTGGCCCTCGTCGCGGATGACGCAGATGACAACGTGACGCGCCTGCTTGAGCCCGTCGCGCAGTAGGTCGTAGCGAACCTGCCGAGCCTTGAGTGAGCGGCGCAGGCGGGCTTTTGCGTAATGCGAGATACTGGCGGCGGAAGCCCTATAACTCATATTCTGTCCTGACCATTATCCATCCTGCAATTAAGAGATGAATAGTTGCGCATCCGCCTGCAATCCAAGCGTCGACCGCGATGCCGATATCAGTCACGCGGCTATTCACCCCAGGTTGACGACAATGCATTACACGGCGTAATCGCCAACCAGCAGGCTCTGGACCCGCGGATTGGGTCCGTTCGCCTCGATTGCGTGTTTGATGCGTGCCCGCATCGACCGGTATTTATACAGGGCCTTACGATCGAAGCTTATTCCGCGATACAGCGAGTTATAAATCGGATGCGCTTTGCGCAGGTCGACATAGACTTGGCTTTCCCGATCGGTCCAGGGAAAGAAGGTGCCATGCCACGGCTTCGGATGCGCCATATAATGGACGATCGACAGGGCGGACATGTTGACCAGATGAAGGAACTGTTTGGGAAAGTTCCAGCGGTTCGATACGAGGATGAGCGATGAACCGCAGACATAATTCAACGCGCCCTGATCGTGCTTGCCCTCGCAGGCCTCTGGATTTCTAGCAAAAAGCTCAAGCGCCTCCTGTCCGATCCAGCCGTTGCGGTGGAATTTCAAGACCCCCGCGTTGAAATAGTGGCTGTTCTTTCCGGTGTCGAGAAAGTCATGGATCGCCGTGTAATCGCGCGCCGCGAAAAACCTGCCCTCGGGCACAACCGCATTTTCGAGCCCGCCGAGATCGCTGACGATCTGCGTGTCCCCATCGAGGTAGATGATCTGGGTATAGTTGGCAGGCAGGATCTCGCAAAGGACCAGCTTGGCCATGGTGCTGACGCTGATACGTCCCTGGAAATGCGATCCATCGAGCTTGCCGAGCGAGTCCTGCAGCGCTTCGGTCGCATCGATCAAGTCGACCCCGCTCGTTGCCAGCAGGGATCTCAGTTCGTAGAAATTATCGAGATGCTCCGACATGAGGACACAGACATCGGTCGCGGGGCTTGCGAATTTGCGAGCCTGCAGCGCCGAGAGAATAGTCGGAAATGAATATTCGACATCTGTAACGTAGACGACGCACTGATTGTTCATGTCTTCACCTTTCCGATCGTCCTTAACAGCGCAAAATCGCTGTCGCCTTCCAAGTCGAGGGAACAGTTGTTGATTGAGCCGAAGGGCCTGTCGTATGAAAGCCCGGTCCGGTATATATTGCCGAGATGCAGTCTCGGTCGTTGGCTGATCGGTGTCCGGCTGCCGGCGATTTTCGTGTGTTTCATTGTTGAGATATTCACCATGAAGAATGCCCTGCCTGCGATGACGCTGCGTTTCGATATCTTCTCCCCTGCCACGACGATGGGGGCCGGGGCGCATGTCGGGCTGCAGCGAGAAGAGGTATTTGAATGCTGATCACCGCGCTGATTGCCGCCGTGATTTCGATAGCTGCCGGTGCTTGCATCCGCGCCTGGGCTTTCGCAATCTTCGCAATGCTTGTGGCAATCGGCTTCGGCGGCGTAGCCTTCGTGGACGGGTCCTCCACCGTACCGGCGATCGGATCCGGTATCGCGATCCTCGTGCTGATGGAGATCGGCTATCTCACGGGCGTCTTCCTGTCGGGTATCCTGCGGCGCAATGCCAGACTGCGGCAGAGCAATTCCCCAGACAGTGTCTCTGCCGCCAGCGAGCGTCAGCAGAGCTGACATTGAGACGGAAGCTGAAGCCGATCCTTCCCTGGATCGCGGTCTGGGATCGTTTGCGACCAGCGGCCTGATTTCACCGGCAATCCCTGGAGGATGCGGCGCGGCCGAGCGGCCGCGAACCCGTGTTCGCCCGTGTCCGGCTGCGCCAGGTTGCCATTTAGCGCCATCTCGAAAGTCCCGAGCGGGCGTCATGGCGCTGAATACATCGGCGCTCTCAAAGGAGATGCCGATGCCTCCAGCGGACGCCGGTTCGCAGGCGATGAGGCCGCCCGATGCTGCGGCACATAGGCTCCGGCCAAGCAGCCCGCGGCCAGCCCCGCCGAAGTGCTGAACAGCAAACCGAGATCCGTGCCGCTTCCCGATATCGCTGCGGAGCCGATCTGTGCGATGGATGCCATCACGGCGGCGGTTCCGATCGCATGGGTTTCCCGGTCGCCGGATTTGTACCGACCGGCTGCCCTCACCAGGCTGTACACGAAGACGGCGAACAGAGCGGTGCCGGTCAATCCGACATTGGACAGCAATGCGGCGATGAAACTGGAAGCTCGAACCGTGCCCAATCCGGCGCCGAAAGTGGCGGTATCGACGAATGCGATCAATGCCAGGGTGTTCCAGGCGGTGCGCTCTTCGCCGGACTGCGATTGCAGCTTGTCCGATACGGTGGTGGTCAGGAGACCGGCGATGGAATTCCACGCATCGGGGACAAGGCTGAGCGCGGTGATGGCGCAAGGGATGAAGAACAGCGTGATCGCAAGGAAAGTCATGTGCGGGGTCGTGGCGGAACCGCCGATCAGTCGTTTCAGGCAGAACAACACGAACATGCAGACAAGGAAGACGCCCGCGACATAGGCGGTTGTCGAGGTGCAGAGCACGATGGTCGGGCCGATAAGAAGCGTTGCCAACCCAGCCATCCGGCTTTGGACGCGCTCCAGCCACAGCATGAGCGTGAAGGCGAAATAAGCCAATGCGACTGCGCCATAGGCGCTTGCTTCGGGAAAGGGGCCGACGATGCGCTTGAAGCCGTGGATGGTCTCGGCCGTGTGCATCGTATAATTCGCATTTCTGATGATATCGAGCAGTTGGGCCTGGCCGATCTGGAACGATATGAGGTCGATCAGCGCGAAGGCAAAACACGCTATCGACGCGACGATCAGCTGCTGCGCGATGAAACGTCCATATCCCAGCCGGGCAAGTCCGGCGACGACGGCGAAGCAGGCGAGGTCGCCGAGAAGATAAACGGACTGGCTGATATTGGATGAACCCGGAGCCAGTGGAGCCGCTACCGTCGACATCATCCCCGAGGGGTCTCTGGCGGAGGAATAAACGAGGGTCGCGCCGGCAAAAATACGGGGCAGGAAGAAGGACGACACCACGGAGAACAGGATGTAGCAGGCAAACCAGAAGCCGGGGCCGGGATAGGCGATGCTGGCGAGCGTCGCCTGCATCTGAACCGGGCGCAGCAGGACCGTCATGACCAGAAAGAGCACCAGAAGATGGCTCGGCTGGATGCTGCTGCCGCCGAGCGCCGGCAACTGCAGAGCCGCTGCGGCACCGAGCAACGTCGAAAGGCAAAGGGCGGTGATGGCAAAACGCGCGCCGTTCAGCATGCTGAGCACGCCAAGCAGCAGAACCACGAAACCGATCGGCTCTATCGACATGCTTCAGATCCCGAGCAGAAGGGTGAGCGGCCTGGCATTTGCCGAAAACTGGCATCCAGCTTCGGCGGGATGTGCGAGGCGAAAGCCCGCCGGCTGTCGTCGATGATCACAATCGCCTCCTAATTCGATCCGGTCTGGGATATCCAGCCGGGAGCGGAGCGATTGTCTCCGGCCACATCGGATGACGGGACCTTCGAGCTCTGTTTCTGCGGTGCTGTCTGCGGCGACGAGGGTGGCGCCTGAGGGGCCGTGTCCAGGCCGACCTCGACGAGGTCATGCGGCAGCAATGCGGTTTGCTCGTCCGCCACGATGTCGCGGGAGGTTCCGTCGTCGTTGCGACGCACGATCCTGTAGTTCTTTTTTGCCCGGCCGAGCCCCGGCGCGTCCGTGTTGATCTGGGCGAGCTGAGCGTCGTAGCCGGCCTGTTCGCCGAGGAGCTGGGCTACCTGGATATCGATCGCCGCCCTGCCGATCGCGAGACTGACCTGGTTCAGCAGGTCCTGGTTTTCGCTGTTCTGCCTGTTGACGATGTTGATCTTGGAACGGTCCGCTTCGCTGAGGCCCTGGCGAGCCGTGGTCAGGGCGACTTCGAGATCGATCAAGGTGCCTTGCGCATCCGCCACCCAGCGATCGACGGAGACTTGGCGGGAATTGCTGACGAGGCCTTTGCTCACCAGGCTGTTGACATTGTCCAGTTCCTTCTGGGCAAGGTCGATCTGCCGTTTTTGCGAACTGATCTTCGCCGTAAGCGATTCGACCTGTTGGCCATAGAGGCGGGTCAGGTCATTCGCCGCTTCGATCCGGCTGTCGATATCGACGCGCCGCAACCGCATCAGGTTCAATTCCTGTGCCTTCAACTTGTCGATGTCGGGCGTTCCCGCCAGTTCGTCAGGGATCTCGAAACTCTGCTGGCCGGCGATCTCGGCGCGCAGCCGCGCCTGTCGCATCAGGAGATCGCGCCGGTTGATAACGGCTGTCCGGTAGGCGCCGGCAGCCTGGATCCGGTCGCGCTCGAAATAGGTGTTGTCCTCGCGTTCCCTGAGGAAGCCGCCGGCGATGCTGACGGCCTTCATCACCGTCATGTTGGGTTCAAAAGGATAGCGGCCGGGGGTCTGTACGGTTCCAGTCACGAAAATCGGTGCATGCTCGGCAATCTCCAGGGCGATATACGGCTTGCCTGGAAGTGCGGATTTTTCGGCCAGCGCGCTGGCAATGGCATCGGCAAGCTGCTCGGTCGTCTTTCCATTCGCCTGCAGGTGGCCAGCGATCGGGATCGACAGGTTGCCGGCATCGTCGATGGTATAGACGCCATCGAGGGCCTCCCAGCTGGCATAGCGGGAATCCGACGACCGCCATTCGACGACCCGCAGTCTGACCTTGTCTTCCGGCACGAGAGTGAATGTTTGCGCGTGGGCGACGCTCCAGCCGGTCAGGCAGGTGAATGCCAGCAAGGCGAGTGCCGCGGAAACGAGGCGATCGAACAAGGATGTAGGCTGCATTGGTCTATCTCCGCTTCGTTGCGATCGACGGTGAAGGCATTTCGCGCGGCGACTGAGTGCCGAATTCGAGAATGCGGGACGGAGCGGCGCGACCGACAAGAAGATCCGATAGCGCCAGAAAATTGCCGTTCAAACGTCCCGACCGGTCGATCAGCCGGTCCTTCAACAGGGCGCCCGACATATTGGCCAGGATGTTGCGGCCGATCTGCGCGATTGCGCGGCCTTTCGACATCGTACCCTTGCGGATCAGGTAGACAGGATTGGCGACCTGCGAATAGCCAAGCCTTCGGCCGGGCTGGCGTCCGGATCTGACGCCGAGATGCACGCCGCGGGCGCCTTCGACATAGACGGACCGGCCGTGGCGGGCGATTGATCTGCTGAAATCGACATCTTCGAGCCAGCCGTAAAGCGGCAACTGTTCGTCGAAGGTCAGGGCGTGCTCGACAACGGGCGCAAGGCGAACCGCCATGTTGCATCCATAGGCGTTGTAAACATCCGCAACATGCTCGGCGCCTTCGCCTGCCGTATGGAGAACCTCCAAGGCCTTCGCCATGCTGAGGCCCCCGTCGAGGACGCCGTCGGCCAGCACCTCGCCGGTGGCGATTGCCACGTCCGGCTTTGCTGCAAAGACGGCCGCCATGCGCGACAGGAAAGTCGCGGCGGGAATGAAGTCGTCATCGAGGAAGATCAGAACGTCCGTATCAGCCGCAGCGGCCTGGATGATCCTGTTGCGCTGGGCGGTCAGGCCGCGGCTGCCGACGATGACGTCCACATCGCGGCGGTCGGCAAGCCCGGCCGCATCCTCGATGACGGGCACGCAGACGATGAGCCGTTCCGCCTGATCCGGCAGGCGCGTGAGATAATCGATCGTCTCCCGCAATATCGAAGGGCGACCCGCGGAGGCGATCCCTAAGGCAATTCGCAATGGACGGCCCTGTCTTGCTGTTCCTGCCGAAGGTGAGATCATGACTCTATTCTCTTCGGTGTATGGTTGATGACCGCGCCGAGGATCTCGCCGCCGACATTGCGCATGGTCTCGATGACGCGCACGGTATCGTCGATGGAGGTGCGCCCATGCGAGGTGACGACGAGGACGCCATCCAGCTCCGGCGCGATCGCATTGGCGTCGGGGGAAGTCGAGAAGGCGGAAATATCGACGAATATGGCGTCGAATTCCTTTTTCAGGTCGGCGAAGCTCAACTGCGTGCGGCGGGAGCTTAGCCGAACGGCCGGCGTCACGGCGTCCACCTTGCCGAGCGGAAGGAATTTCAGGGTCGGGGTGAGGGGCAACGCCGCCGTCCGGATCAGTTCGCCATTGTCGAGCACATCGACGAGACCCGCGGAACTATCAGGCGCGATCGATTTGCTGAGCGAGGAATTCTGCGCTGCCGCATCAATGAGCAGTGTGTGCGCCCCTGAAATCGATGACAGCACTGCCAGTTCGCATGCAATGGTCGATGTCCCGCTGCCGGGATCGACGGCGACGATTCCGATGACGACGCGGCGTTTGCGCCGAAGACCGACGACGGTTGCGCTCAATTCCGCCATGCCGGGAATAACAGGATAGGTGGCCGTATCGATGCTGCCCGCGTCGGCGGCGAAGACGCCGGCCGGATGCCCATTGCGGTTCTGCTTCGATTTTGCCAGCAAGGTGACGATGGACACTCCCCCGGCATCCGCGATCTGCTGAGGACGGACGATCCGGCGGTCGCCGGCGTGCCTTACCATGGCTAGCGCCAGGCCGACGCCGAGGCCGACCGCCCCGGCAAAGGCGAGGATGAGCGTGCTGCGCGGCCTCGCTTTCGAAAGAGGCAGCGTAGCCCGCGAGACGATCGTGGCGTCGGATACGGGGTAGGTAATGCGCTGCTTGGCTTCGGTAAGCTGGGTCAGCGTGCTTTCATAAAGGGTGCGGCGGGCATCGGTCGCGCTCTGCAGCTCCGCAAGCTTGAACTGATCGCGCGGGTTGCTGTTGAATGTGTTCAGAGCGCTGGAGGCATCGGCGAGGCCGCGCTGCTGCTCCCTCACGAATTTTTCCAGCCAGTCGCTGTATTGCCGGGAGGAATCGGCCTTCATTGCAATATTCTTCTGGATATATTGCCTGGCAAGGGTATCGGCGATGGCGACCGCCTTCTGAGGGGTCGACGCTGCGGCTGATATCTCGATGATCGTGGAATTCCCGATCCGGCGTAAGGCCATCATGTTCTGCAGCGTGGCAATTGCCAGGTCGTGGAGCTGTTCCTGCTCCGTCCGCGGTCTGGATGGCGTATCACTCGCTCTCATGCCTGCCGCTTCCTGCCCCGTATCCACTTGAGCAGAAACTCCCAGAAGCCAGTCCTTCGACTTGTCCAGAAGCGAAGGTTTCCAATCGACAAAGTCGGGATCGCTATCAAGATCGAGCGCTCTTACCGTTCCGTCGACGACATCGCTTGATCTGGCAATCTCCAGCTGCCCTTCGATGAATGCGTCTTCCGCGAAGGCTCTTTGAGCTTCGGAGCTGTTCACCTGAGGGAAGATCACAAGTTGCGTGCTGGCAACATAAGTCGGCGCGGCGGTGAGAAGGTAGCTGCCGGCGATGACAAGGAAGGCAAAGGTCGTGGCCAGGATCCATAGCCAGCGCATTCTGAGAAAAAACAGCATGTCCCGCAGGGTCAGCGGCGAGTTCCCGCCAGCGGCTGCGGCGGCAGGCAGGGATATCGGGGAAACACCGCTGAAGATCGTGCTTGAGGTCATGTCGTCCTAATCCAAAATGGCGAGATTACGGAGTTACGAGATACTGGCAGCCTGGAGAGGACGAAGGGGTAGCGTATCTTCCGACGGACATGATCGGCAGCTTTCCCCTTTAATGCTCAGTACGAGCCACGCTGCAAAAACAGAGCTGGGATAGTCTTGGCGATGATGATCAAGTCCCGGCCGAGCGACCAGTTATTGAGGTAGTGCACGTCGAGGGAAACCCGGTGTTCATAGCTGACATCGTTGCGCCCGCTGGTCTGCCAGTGACCGGTCAGTCCAGGACGGACCGCCATGTAGGCCCAGATGTGCTCGCCGTAGCGCGGCAATTCTTCAGCGGTGATCGGCCGCGGGCCGACCAGGCTCATTTCGCCGCGCAGAACATTGAACAACTGGGGGAGCTCGTCGAGGCTCGACCGTCGTAGAATGTCGCCGACGGCGGTGATCCTCGGATCATCCTTCAGTTTGCGCGTCGCTTCCCATTCGCTGCGCGCAGCCGCGCTGTTTTGCAGCAATTCGGCAAGCTGCGCGCTCGCATCGGTCTTCATCGTGCGAAACTTGAGGCATCCGAACGGCGCTCCGCCGAAGCCGATGCGCGTATGGGAATAGAAGACCGGGCCGCGGTCGGAGAATTTCACGATCATTGCGACGAGCAGCAGAAGCGGGGAAAGCAGGATCAGGGCGGTGATCGCCAACAGAAGGTCGAGCGCGCGCTTGACCGATCTGCCCGCTGCACGAGGCCGGGACGCATGGAGGTCGCCGTCTTTCGCAGGCCGTCCGACACGCGACCATGCCTCGAAACTATGTGCATCCCATGCCATTGGGGGTCTCCAAAACTTTCCGATTAAGAACCGTTCAAAGTTTGCTGCGCCGCACTCTTGTTGTCTGTTACCAAAGTCATAATCCTTAATAAATACTTTATGCTACGAAATCGCAGAAGAGAGATCCGATCGCGGCGTCCGGCAAATTATTGTCATTCTAAATCAGGATATAAACTACCAAATCGTGGTTAAGGCGCGCAGATACATCTATATTTATGATATCGTCATTAGGATTAATGATATTTTTTAATCGGCAAGACTTTTTAATAAGCGCAAATTTCCATCAGATGGGCTTTATTTGATCTTATCGAGGTTATTAACGCGACAAATGATGTATTTTTGTGTTTTCAACTAATTGTAATCTCATTATTTACGTTGACTCTCGGCGATGTTATTTGACTTGGATATTAAGGTAATATAAATGATGCAGCGCAGCATTCTTATCGCTATTCGAGTATTGGAGTTATGCGCATGGACGGGGTGACGCACGCATCAGACCGCAGGGCCGGCATCGGCAAACCGACGATATCGGCGAGCGGCGGCATTCATCTCGGCAGCCGCATCGTGCTTGACGATGAATTTCTTTCCTGCCGGTCGAGCGTCCGGCGATTCCGGCGCGGCGAGGTCATTGCGGGGGCCGGCGTCCTGATCGATATGTTCGCGCGCGTGCATTCCGGGGTGGTCAGCGCAAGCACGATGCTGCCCGACGGCAGGGAATTCATTGTCGAGATCATTCCGAAATCAGGCCTGATCGGCGAGCTCGAGGTTCTGCGCAGGCAGACGCTGAGTCTCGAATACCGAGCCGGCTCCAACTGCGAGCTGCATTTCTTCGAAGGTCGCCTGTTGCGCGACATGTACGCCAGCGATGCCTCCTTCCGCGAAAAGGTCTTTTCCAGGGCGCTGGCGCGTATTTCGGAGCTTGAACTCCGGATCATTTCGAATGCGGCGTCGAGCCTGCAGTCGAGACTGGCCAGCACACTGCTGCGGCTTTCGGCTGTTTATGGAAAAGACGCTGTAAACAGCGGGGACGAACTGATCATCTCCCAAAATGACCTGGCCGCGACGCTGCCGGCGTCGCGCGAGAAGGTCAATCAATGCCTTCGGCGCCTGCGGGAAGGCAAGATCATCGACGGGGGGCAGGGCAAGATCCGCATTCTCAACCGCAAGGCGCTAGAAGCCTGTGCCAACGGCGCGGTTTTGGTGAAGTAATGCGCCCGTCGCTTTCCGAGGGCCTCCGATCCACTGCAAGCATTGGCCGCTTTCCCGGCCCCCGCACGGCAAAGATCGATCGCGTGGTCGTCATTGACGACTATTCGGTGGCCAGAGGCGGCGCGACAGGCCTGGCGGTATTGTCTGCCAAGCTTTTTCGCGGGCTCGACATCCCCGTGACCTATATTAGCGGGGATGACGCGGCCAATGCGGAGCTTGCCGCACTCGGCGTCTCGATGGTCGGGCTGAACAGCCGCGACCTGCTCAGCGCCGAGCGTGCGAAGGCATTCGTCACCGGCATTCACAATGGCGCCGCCGTCCGCATGGTGGCGAACTGGGTTGCTGAAAACGATACCGCGAACACCGTCTACCATGTGCATGGCTGGCACCAGATCCTGTCTCCCGCGATTTTCAAGGCACTGGCGCCGGTCGCCGGACGATGCGTGGTTCACGCGCATGATTTCTTCACGGCCTGCCCCAACGGCGCCTTCTTCGACTATCAGGCGCAGGAAATCTGCCTGCGACGCCCGCTTGGCGGAGGCTGCATTGCAACGGCCTGCGACAAGAGAAGTTATTCGCACAAATTGTGGCGGGTCGCCCGAGGCTCGAATATCCTCCGGCTCCTGAAGGGGCAGGCCGAATTCGGCCGGATCATCCTGCTGCATGAGAAGATGGCGAGCTTTCTCGTCGGCACCGGCTATCGGCCCGAACGGCTGACGACGATCCGCAATCCCGTCGCTCCCCTCTCCATCAATCGCATCGAAGCGGAAGCCAATGACGAGTTCGTGTTCATCGGACGGCTGGACGAGGAGAAAGGCGTTGAGGACGCCGTCGCCGCTACGCGCCGAGCCGGTGTCAGGCTCTGCGTGATCGGCGACGGGCCGCTGATGCCGCGGGTCGCAGCGTCGGGAGATCACGTCAGGGCGGTCGGCTGGCAGTCGCATGCGGAGATCGGCCCGATCATCCGCAAGGCGCGTGCGCTGTTGATGCCCTCGCGCTATCCCGAACCGTTCGGTCTCGTCGCTATCGAAGCGGCCAGGAGCGGTCTGCCGGTCATCATGTCGCGCAGCGCCTTTCTCGCCGAAGAAATGGAAAGAGCCGGCATGGCGCTTGCCTGCGATACGGCCGATGAAAGCGCCTTTGCCGCGACTTTGACGCGATTCAGTCAAATGCCCGCGCAAGAGGTTCGCGCCATGAGCGAGCGGGCCTTCCGGCTGTCGCCGGATCTCGCCTCGACACACGAGGAATGGCGCGATGCGCTTCTTGCCGAATACCAAAGCCTGATTTCGACGAATGCAGTTTCCGAGCCGGCAGACGGTATGGCGATACAAGGAGTATTCAGTTGACCCTTAAAGCAGCGACCTCTCTCCCCGACGCGAGGGCATTTCTGACCGATGCGCCTGTTATGGCGAAAAGACGCGTCACCGAGGCCGGAACCTCAAAAGAGAGCGGGCAACCTCGTGTTGCCATCGTGCATTACTGGCTCGTTTCGATGCGCGGCGGCGAGAAGGTTCTGGAAGAGCTGTGCCGGATGTTTCCGCAGGCGGATATCTTCACCCTCGTCTGCAACCGGGATCGCATCAGCGATTTTCTGAAGACGCGCAACATCCGCACGTCCTTCCTGCAGAAGATCCCCGGCGCGCAGCGGCACTACACCAAGATGCTGCCGCTGATGCCCTTTGCGCTCGAGCAGTTCGATCTGCAGGATTACGACCTGGTGCTGTCGAGCGAATCCGGCCCCGCCAAAGGCATCATCACACGCGCCGACGCTCTGCATGTCTGCTACTGCCATTCGCCGATGCGGTATATATGGGATCAGTTCCATGTCTATCGCCATGGCCTGCCCTGGGTGGGACGTGCCCTGATGTCGATTACCGCGCCCATGCTGCGCGCCTGGGACGTGACGACGTCCTCACGCGTCGATGTGTTCGTCGCAAACTCCGAATATGTCGCAAGCCGCATCCGCCGGTTTTACGACCGGGACTCCGTCGTCATCCATCCGCCGGTTGCGACCGACGATTTTGCCGTGGGCAAGGGGAAAGGTGAATTCTACCTCTATGCGGGACAGCTGACCACCTACAAGCGGCCGGATATCGCCGTGCGCGCCTGCACCGAGGCCGGCCGGAAACTGGTGGTGATCGGCGAGGGTGAACAGCTCCCTTATCTGAAGTCGATCGCCGGACCGACCGTTCAGTTTCTCGGCCATCAGCCTTTCAACGTGCTGCGCGACCACCTGTCGCGATGCCGGGCCCTGTTGTTTCCGGGCACGGAGGATTTCGGCATCCTGCCGGTGGAGGCGATGGCATCAGGGCGGCCGGTTTTGGCCTTCGATGCGGGCGGCGCGCGGGAAACTGTATCCGCGCCGCAGGTCGGCTTTCGCTTCGCTGAGCAGACGACGGAAGCCCTTTTGGAAACGATGGCAGCCTTCGAAGAGGTCGAGGACGATATCGATCCGCATGCAATCCGCGCGCATTCGCTGAAATTCTCCTCAGTCGTATTCCGCGATCGTCTGTCCGGTCTCATTGAGCAACAACTGTCCAGCCACGCAGACGGATCTGCCGGCGTCTTCAGAAGACGGCCGGGCTGAGGGGAAAAGCACGGAGCAGCCCGCCTTGCAGCCCCGACCGAGCCGTCTCAACCTCTCGACGAGAAATAGATAAACAGATCATGTCAAGCGTATCTCAGAGGACGGCGACGGCGAGCATCTGGACGATCAGTGGAAAATTCCTGGCGCGGATGCTCGATTTCGTCAGTCTCCTTGTCCTGGCGAGGCTGTTGAGCCCTGCGGATTTCGGCCTGGTCGCCATCGCCACGTCGGTCCTGGTCATCGTCGAGGCGATCCTGGACCTGCCGTTGACGCAGGCGCTGATGCGTCAATCGTCGCCTTCGGATGAGATGTTCGCCACGGCCTTCACGCTCAGCCTGCTGAGAGGGCTGGCCATCAGCCTGCTGATGATGATCATCTCCTGGCCAATGGCGCTGGTCTACGACGATCCTCGGCTTTTCGCCCTTGTCGCCGTTCTCTCGATCGCGCCTGCCATGCGCAGCGTGATCAGTCCGCGTATGGTTCTTTTCATGCAGCGGTTCGATTTCAAACGCGAGTTTGCGCTCGATCTCATCGCCAAGGGATCGACATTACTGTTCGGGGTGGGGGTCGCTGTGGCAACAGGCAGCTATTGGGGGCTGGCGATCGGAGCGGTCGCCGGCCCGACCGCGGCGATGATCACCTCCTATGTCCTTGCGCCGATGCGACCGACATTCAGCCTTTCCGAATGGAAGCATTTTCAGGACATGATCAGCTGGAATACCGTGTCGCAGGTGCTGAGTTCGATCAACTGGCAGCTGGACCGGCTGCTTCTGCCGCGTTTTACCGGCCTGTCGACATTCGGCGCCTTCAGCGTCGCCGACAATATCGCCGGTATTCCGTATCAAACCTTTGTCGGACCGTTGCTGCGCCCGCTGATGGCGGCCTTCTCCACGGTCGAAGACCGCCGCAACCTGATCGCCGCCTATCTGAAGGCGACGAATGCGATCACCTTCGTCGCAGCACCCATTCTCATTGCGCTTGCCCTTCTCGCCGAACCGACCGTGCGCATCTTGGTCGGCGAGAAATGGGCATCGGCCGCGCCGATCCTGCAGTGGCTGTGCATTGTCAGCCTGCTTGGTCTTCCCACGAACATGATGCCGCCATTGGCGATGGTCATGAACAATACCCGTTATGTCGCTCTCAGGATGTTTGTCGAGTTCGCCGTCAGGGTCCCGGTCACCATTCTGGGCATCGCCTATTTTCAGGTGGCGGGGGCACTCGGCGCGCGGATCGTGGCAGTCCTCGTCGCCTATGGCGCATCGCTTGTCATCACACGGCGGCTGATCGGCGCGAGTTTCGCCGCGCAATTGAATTCCTTTTTTCGGCCGCTGGCCGCGAGCCTGCCGATGATCGCCTTCCTGCTGTGGGTGGGGCCGATGCTCGTCGCCATGCCTGTCGGCATCACTCTTGTCGTCTGTGTGGCGCTCTGCGGCGGGGTGGCAGCGGCCATTTTCTGGGCTGGCGCCTTGCTGCTGTGGCAGATGGTCGGAAGGCCCGACGGCATCGAGACCATTGTCGTTCAAAGGCTCATGCCGCAACGAAACGAGGTTCTCACCTCATGATCGGGGCAAATTCCCCGACGATTTTGTTCAAGCGTTTTCAAAGGAGTAACAATGCGTTACGGGATATCTGCCAAGTGGCTCGGTCTGCTCGTCGTTCTCGGCCTGGGCGCGTTGCCCGGCCAGCCCAGCGTGGCCCAGGAACCGCTCAATATCGATGCATACCAGCTGACATTCGATGAGAGTTTCGACAGCCTCGACGTTTCGGCCTGGGGAGAGAAGAGCTCCCGCTGGATCGCCCATACGCCCTGGAACGGCGATTTCGGTGATGCCCGTTTCAGCGATCCGGCTCCCGGCTTTCCGTTTACCACCGATCAGGGAATTGTGAAGATCGAAGCGCGCAAGGAGGCCGACGGCACCTGGCGTTCAGGCTTGCTGTCGTCGGTGAACCCGAAGGGCGAAGGTTTCTCGCAGCAGTTCGGCTATTTCGAAGCACGGATGAAGCTGCCGCCGGGCAAGGGTGTCTGGCCGGCCTTCTGGCTCATCGGGGTCGACCGGTCGAAATACACAGCCGAGATCGACGTGCTGGAATATTACGGCCGCGCGCCTTACGAATTCAGCATGGGTTTTCATATCTGGCGTCAGAGCCAAGGCGGGCAGAACTCGACCGGCGGCTATTGGAAAACGGTCGAGGATGGAATTTTAAACAGCGAGTATCATACCTACGGCGTCGATATTCAGGCTGACAAGACGACCTTTTATCTGGATCGGCAATACCTCTGGAGCTTCGACACACCAAAGGAGTTCCACATGCCGTTCTATCCGCTGGTCAATCTGGCGCTCGGCTCGGGATGGCCGATCGACGAAACGCCGAACCCCTCCATTCTGCTCGTCGACTATATCCATGTTTACAAGCGAAAGCCCGCCGACGCGGCGAATTGAACGAGGAGCTTAGGTCGCCTGCCTATTGCTCGCCGAGGCAGCTGAGACCGGTTTCCAGGTCGAAGAGATGCATTGCCTCCTCGTCGAAGAAGAGGGTCAGTTTTTCGTTGTCGCGGATCGGCGTGCGCGGCGGCAGGCAGGCCATCAGCCGCTGATTTCCCGTAAGCGCGGTGACGACGAGCTCCGGGCCGGTCAGTTCCGAAACCTCCGCGGTTGCCTCGATGGAGAGGCCGCCGCCGTCGGTGCGAAGCGCCTCTGGACGGATGCCGAGGATGAGGTCGCGGCCATTGCCGGCTGCATCGCGGAAACGGGCGGGCAGGGGCAGGGTAGCATCGGAGCCTGAAAGCGCCAAACGGCCGTCAAGCACCGCAGCCTTCAGCAGGTTCATCGGCGGCGCGCCGACGAAGGTGGCGACATAGAGCGTTGCCGGATGATTGTAGATTTCCTCAGGCGTACCGAGCTGCTCGATGCGGCCGTCGCGCATGACGGCGATACGGCTTGCCAGCGTCATCGCTTCGATCTGGTCATGGGTGACGTAGACGACCGTCGTCTTCAGCATCTGATGGAGCCGCTTGATCTCGGTGCGCATCTCCATGCGCAGCTTGGCGTCGAGATTGGAGAGCGGCTCGTCGAAGAGGAACACCTCAGGCTTGCGCACCAGCGCGCGGCCGATCGCGACGCGCTGGCGCTGGCCGCCGGAAAGCTGGCTCGGCTTGCGCTCGAGGAGGTTTTCGATCTGCAGCAGTTTTGCAGCATCGCGCACTGCTCTGTCGCGCTCGGGCGCCGGCACCTTGCGCATTTCCAGGCCGAAGCCGATGTTCCTGTGCACCGTCAGATTGGGGTAGAGCGCATAGGATTGAAAGACCATGGCGATGTCGCGGTCCTTCGGATGCACACCGAGCACCGAGCGTCCACCGATCCTGACATCGCCGCTCGTTGCCTCGGCAAGTCCGGCAATGATGTTCAGGAGCGTGGACTTGCCGCAGCCCGAGGAGCCGAGCAGCACGAGGAACTCGCCGCTTTCCAGCGAGATGTCGATGCCTTTCAGCGTCTCGACCTCGCCATAGGTCTTGCGGATGTTCTGGATGTCGAGCGCGCTCATGACACGGCCTCCTCTACGGATGTCGGGCCACCGTAGCTGCGGGGCAGGGTGGAAATGGCACGCGAGGCGACCTCGGTGCCTGCCGTCAGGCAGGACGCCAGCGGTGCATCCTTTGCGAGCGCGGCGAGGAAGGCGGCGTTGAAGACGTCGCCGGCACCGATCGTGTCGACGACCGTGACGAGAGGTGCCCCCACCGAAACCAGCAGGCCGTCCGGCCCGATGGCGATGGCGCCATCCGGGCCGCGTTTGACAACGATGATCGCGCCTTCCGGCATGTGCGACCTGATTTCGTGGGCAGCCTCGATCGGATCGGCAATGCCCGCAAGTGTCGTCGTCTCGACCTCGTTCAGCAGCGCGATGCCGGAGCGGGAGAGCCAGGCGCGTGTCGCCGCGCAGTTCTCTTCCGTCCAGCCGTCGAGCGGCCAGCCGGTGTCGAGCGCGACGGTGATGTCATGGCTATCGGCCCAGTCGAAGAGGGCGTCGTATTCTCTCGTCAGATCGTCGGTCAGGAAAGCGCCGCAGAGAAGCGCGTAACCGCCCCGGAGCCTTAAGCCGTCGATGACGGCGAACACATCGGCGAGGCTGAAGCGCGGCAGATGGCCCGTCGTCGTGAAGAAGGTGCGCTCGCCGTCCGGATGGGTGATGCCGACGGAGAGCGTCGTCTTCTCAGGACGGACCGGCCAGTTCTCAGAACGCTGACCGAAGGCTTCGGCGAGCCAGCGGCCGAACTGATCGCTGCCGATATTGGCGGCGATGTCGAATTCGATGCCGAGCGCCTGCCAGGCGAGCGCGCTGTTGCCGGCCGATCCGCCGACCCTGAGCTCGTCATGATCGACGATGATTTCCGTTCCGGCTTTCGGCCAGGGGGCCGCCGGTCCGAGGATGAGGTCGACATTGACGTTGCCGATGACTGCAAGCGGCCGCATTCATTCACTCCGGGTAATCTTGGTGGAACGGACCGGCGTTCCGGCATTTTCCACGCGGACGTCGGCAAAGGCGATCATCAGCCGCTGGGCGATCGGCAGCATGGCGAAGATTGCCGCAAGGCCCGTCGCAGGGGCAAAGCGGATCGTCACCGCGCCGGCGACCGGGGCTTGGCCGGATGCGTCGAACAGGATGACCGGTGCGCCGGTCTCGACGGCGGAGACTGCCATCGCTGTTACCAGGCCGGCCGTCTCATCCAGGCCGCGGAACAGCACGAGACCGATCTCAGGCCCCAGCATCTCCATCGGCCCATGGCGCAGCTGGCCGCCTTCGAGCGAAAAACAGGGACGGCGCGACAATTCGGTCAACCCGAGCGCCAGGGCCTCGGCAACACCCTGCAGACGGCGGCCCGAGGTGACGACGGTCGCGACGTTTTCGATGGCAGCGAGGGCGGCGGTAATGTCATGGTCTTCGGGCGCCCTGAGGACGGCAAGTGCGGCCGCGGGGTCTTCGCCGAGTGCGGCAAGGATTGCCAGATGCAGGGCGAAAGTCACTGTCAGGCTGCGGGTCGCGGCAAAGGCAAGCTCGGTGCCGCCGCTGCCGACCAGCGACGGGGCGGTGCTGGCGAGGAAGGAAGTGGCTTCGAGCGTCAGGCCGAAGGTCTCCTGCGTGCCGCCGGTCTCTTCGAACCAGCGCAGAACCTCGGCGCTCTCGCCGGATTGCGAGGTGACGAAGATCGTCCTGCCGTCAATGGGCAGCGGTTGGCCGAGCTGCTCGGAGAGCGGCAAGGCGACCGCATCGATGCCGAGGGCCCGGTAGAGCGGTTCGACGGCGCGGTTGACGGCATGCGAGCCGCCCATGCCGAGCAAGAGCAGCCGGCCGGTCTTCTCAAGCGAGGCGGCGGCTTTTTCCGCCATCGGCGTTACGGCTTCATAGGAGGCGAGCGCATCGGCGTGCTGACGCGCCATCTCGCGGTCGATCGCGGCAAGTCCGGCCGGCCGGGTTCTTTCTGTTGTCATGTTCATCCCTTGACGCCGCCGCTGGTGAGCCCTGAAATCAGGGCGCGTTGCATGACGAGACCGATCAGCACCGGGGGCAGGGCGGCGAGCACGCCTGCCGTGGCGATCAGTCCGTAATCGGAAACGCGGCCGCCGGCGAGATCGGCAATGGCGACGGTCAGCGTCTTGGCGCGCTGGTCGGAGGTGAAGAGCAGCGCATAGAAGAATTCATCCCAGGCCAGCAGGAATGCAAAGAGGCTCGACGTCGCGACCACGGGGGCGGCGAGCGGCAGCGTGATGATCCTCAGCGTCTGGAACAGGCCGGCGCCGTCGATCATTGCGGCGGATTCGATCTCGCGCGGGATGGAATCGAAGCCCGATTTCATCAGCCAGGTGGTGAAGGGTGCCAGGATGGTCAGATAGACCAAGGCAAGGCCGAAGACGTTGTTCAGCATGCCGAGATGGGAGAGACCCATATAGAGCGGGACGGCGAGGGCCACCGGCGGCAGCATATAGGTGGCGATCACCATCGACAGCGACCATCCGACAGAAGGCGTGCGCGACACCGCCCAGCCGGCCGGAATGGCAAGCGCGATGGCGGCGATCGTCGCCATGCCCGCCACCTCGATGCTGTTGCGCAGCGACGCGGTAAAGGCGGCGCCGGCGCTGTTTTCGAGCGTCGAAAGCAGCACGGCGTAGCGAGAGAAATCCGCCGTCTGCGGCCACCAGCGCAGCGGCTTCGCCGCAAGATCAGCGGCCGGCGAGATGCTCATGATGAAGAGCCAGAGGATCGGCGCCAGGATGACGGCGGCAAGCAGCAGCGCGCAGAGATGAATGAAGGCTGAGAAGAGCAGGCTTTGGCGTTCCATCAGACCGCACTCCCGGCCGTCTTGCGCACCAGGGCGGCATAGCCGGCGGCCAGCAAGGTCACCAGCAGGGTGACGATCAAGGCGAGCGATGCGCCCGAGCCCGCCCGCTGGAAGGAGAAGGCTTCCTGATAGACGAGGATCGACAGCGTGCGCGTGCTGTTGGCCGGACCGCCGCGGGTCATCACCCAGATAATGTCGAACACCTTGAAGGCTTCGATCGTGCGCAACACCAGCGCCACCATCAGCGGGCCGGCGAGATAGGGCAGGATGACGAAGCGGAAGCGGGCGAAAGCGCCGGCGCCGTCGACGAGCGAGGCGGCGGTAATGTCTCGCGGCACGGCCTGGAGTGCGGCCAGCGCGATCAGCGCCACCAGCGGGAAGTTCTTCCAGCAGTCGGCGACGATGAGAGCGGCGAGCGCCGTGCCGGGTTCGCCAAGCCAGGAGCGATAGGCGTCAAGCAGACCGAGCTGCGTCAGCGCGGCGTTCAGCGCGCCATACTCCGGATTGTAGATCAGCCGCCAGAGCGTGGCGTTGACGACGGTCGGCAGCGCCCAGGGCAGGATCATCAGGGCGCGGAGAGCAGTACGGCCGCGGAATTGCTGGTTCAGCAGCAGGGCGGCAAGGACGCCGAGCACCATTTCGGCGGCGACCGAGACGATCGCAAACCATGCAGTGGTGATCAGCGTGCGCTGGAAATTCGAGCCTGAGATCATCCTGGCGTAATTGTCGAGGCCGACAAAGCTGCCCTCGGTGCCGACGAGCTTGGCATCGGTGAAAGAGAGGCCGACCGTATCGATCAAAGGCCAGCCGATAACCGATATCATGACCACGAGAAGCGGCAGCATCAACAGCCACGCGCGGGTTGTCAGCCAAGTGCCCGACATCGGCGACCCTTCTTCATTCTTCAGTTTTGGAGGCCGGGCGACGGCAGGCGGCGCCCGGGTTTCTAAGCTTGATCAGAGGCCGCTATTGTCGGCCGCCGATTTCAGCGCATCCTCCGGAGAGGACTGGCCGAGCAGGGATTCCTGGATCGCCTGCTGCAGCGCGGTCGAAAGCTCCTGATACTTCGGCGTCGTCGGGCGCGGATACATGGCGGCAAGACCGACCTTGGCGGCCGAGATCAGCTCTTCCTGACCCTTGGTGACGGCAGGGTCCTCGTAGGAGGAGGCCCAGATCGGCAGGCTGAGCTTGGCATAGGCGTTCTGTGTCGCCTGCGAGGTCATGAAGGTGATGTATTTCCAGGCCTCATCGGGATGCTGGCTGGCGGAAGTGATGCCGAGGCCCATCGAGCCGTTGACCGCAGACGCCTGGCTTTTACCGGCAACACCCGGTGCTGGCACGACGCCGACCTTGCCCGCCACCTTGCTGTCCTTCGGGTCGTTGGCCATGTTGTACATGTAGGTCCAATTCAAAGCGAAAGCGGCATCGCCGTTTTCGAAGACCTTGCGGACATCCTCTTCCAGAAATTCCTTGGAGTTCGGGTTGGTCAGGCCGGACGAATAGCTCGCCACCATGTATCTCAGCGCATCGAGGCCGCCGCCGCGCTGGAAGGCCGGCTTGCCGTCCTTGAGGAAATCACCGCCATAGGCGCTGACGAGCGTGGTGTAGTCGCAGATCGCGGCTTCGGCCTGCGACCAGCTCCAGGCGATCGGGGTGGCGAGCAAGCCCTTGTCCTTGATCGCCTTCGCCTGCTCAGTCAGCTCGTCCCAGGTCTTCGGCGGCGCCTTGATGCCGGCTTTTTCGAGGATTTCCTTGTTGTAGAACAGGTATTTGGTGTCGAGGATCCACGGCATGCCGTAATATTTGCCGTCATATTGCACGGTGGTCCAGGCGCCCGGCAGCACGCCCTTCTTCATGTCGTCGGTGATGCGGGAGGAGACGTCGACCAGCACCTTGTTGGTGGCGTATTCGGCCGGCCAGATGACGTCGAAGAGCACGACGTCGTAACCGCCGCCGGAACCTTGCGCCAGCACCGTCTTGTCGTGCAGGCCCTCATAGGGAACGAATTCGAGATTGACCTTGATATCGGGGTTCGCCTTGGCGAAGGCGTCGGTCATCGCGCGCACATCGGCCTCGCTATAAGCGGCCTGCGCCATGAAAAGCGCGTTCAGTGTCGTTTCGGCGAAAGCATGCGGCGCAAGAGATGCGCCGATCAAGGCCGTACCCAGAAGCGTCTTGGTAAAGGATTTCAGCATTGCAGCCTCCAGTTTGTGACATTTACGCATTGCCGAGGGCGGCCCTCCGCCATCGGTGATCGAGAAGTCGTCTCGGAGCGTCGTCGGAGCCCTTATCGGCGTCCTGCGTTCCCTGGAACTCTCCGGTCCCTTATTAAGTCAATTGTCTTGACTTATTACTTCTTCAACATTCTACTGGAGTCAAGAGGCAATTGCACATGAATGACAGCCGGCCGATCCGGGCAAAGAGCGGCACCAACCATGAAGGCACCAGCGCGCATAACCGGCGCGTGATGATCGATGCCTTGAGGATCAATGGTGAGCTTTCACGCGCCGATCTGGCGCGGGCGACATGGCTGACCAAGCAGACGGTGTCGAATATCATTGAGGAGCTCGAGCGCGATGGTCTCGTGCGTTCGCAGGAGCCGGTGCGCAAGGGCAGGGGGCAGCCCTCGACGCCCTACGGGCTCGTGCCCGAAGGCGCCTTCGCGATCGGACTGCAGATCGATCGGCATGTGACGCGGGCGGTCGCCGTCGATCTCATCGGCAGTGTGCTGGTGCGCGCAGAAGCCGGCCTTCCCACAGGAGGTCCCTCGACGGGCGCAAAGGTCATCCTCGATCTGGTCGCCGATGTACGTTCCAGGCTTGCCGGGATCGTCCAGCAGTCGGAAAAGCGAATGGTCGGCCTCGGTGTCGCCATGCCCGGGCCCTTCGGGGTCGCCGGCAGCGGCGACGATCCGTGGATGATGGAGGCCTGGCAAAAGTTTCCGCTGCTGGAAAGGCTAGCGGCCGGCACCGGGCTCGACGTCGGCCTGCAGAACGATGCTGCGGCGGCAGCGACCGCCGAGCGCATGGTGGGAGCCGCCCATGGTGTCGACCATGCGGTCTGCCTCTTCGTCGGCTACGGCATCGGCGCCGGCCTCATTCTGAACGGCGAGCTCTACCGTGGCGCCAACGGAAATGCCGGCGAGATCGGCATGGCGCTGCTGTTTGCCGACGGCAAATCGACGCCGCTCGAACATCGCGCTTCGCTCGCCTCGCTCTATCAGCATCTCTCGGCCGATCCTGCCGATCCCGACCTCCATGCACGCATCAACGATCTTGCCTCCAGGGGCGATCCAAACATTAAGACCTGGATCGAAGCGGCGGCAGTGGACCTGCGCTGGAGCATCCATCTCATCGAAACGGTCTTCGATCCGCAGACCGTGATACTGTGCGGCAGTGCCCCGGAAGCGCTGGTGAAAAGGTTGATTGCCGCCATCGGCCCGCTGCTGCCCTCGATCGCCGACCGACCGGGACGCATGCTGCCTCGGCTGCAGCCCGGCATGGCCGATCCCTGGTCGGTGGCGATCGGTGCTGCCGCCGGACCGATCGGCCGTGCATTCGATCCCCGGTTCGCTGCAATTTTGAAGGATTTCCTTTGAATCTGGGGCTAAAACCAGGCGTTGCACAGCAGTGCAATGGCGGGGAGATAGGCGGTTTTGCAAGTTTTCATGCGGCGGCATCTTCGAATAAGGATGCTGCGTTGCAATATAGGCAAATATTGAAAACCCTTGATATTCATAAATATTCGAATACAAATATGATTGTTCGGCAGTGCGCTGGGGAGGCTGGCGAGGCTTCTCTAAATATAGCCTCGACCGTGGCAAATAATATCCGCATGAAGGTTTTGTGACGGAACGATTTCGATCGTTTCATGTCATGTAATATTCATTGGCCGCGGCAATTTGAACCAGCTAATAGGGCGTGCGCCGAAAGTGCGCGTCCCTTTTTACGTTCGAGGTTCTCATGCAAGCCAAGCTTCTCGGCGCCGTTGGCGCCCTTCTCGCTACAGCGTTTCTTGCCGGTCCCGCTGCCGCCGCCGATAAGACCAAGATTGACTTCTGGTTCGGCAATTCCGGTGACATCGCAAAGCGTGTCCAGGAACAGTGCGATCGCTTCAACCAGTCGCAGGCCGATTACGAAGTCGTCTGCACCAGCCAGGGCAGCTACGACGCGTCCCTGCAGAACACAATTGCCGCCTTCCGCGCCGGCAAGCAGCCGACCATTGCTCAGGTCTCCGACGCCGGCACGCTCGACATCATGCTTTCCGGCGCCTACTACCCGGCCAATCAGCTGATGACCGACATGGGCTACACGGTCGACTGGAAAGATTATTTCTCCGGCATCGCCAACTATTATGCGACGTCCAAGGGCGAGATGTATTCCTTCCCCTTCAACTCCTCGACCGCATTGCTCTACTGGAACAAGGATGCCTTCGCCAAGATCGGCAAGGACCATGCTCCGGCCACCTGGCAGGAAGCCGGCGAAGATTTCAAGGCTCTGAAGGATGCAGGTTATGCTTGCCCGCTCGCCTTCGACATCTCCAACAACGAAGTCTGGCAATATGTCGAGCAGTTCGAAGCCGTTAACGGCGAAGCGATCGCGACGAAGAAGAACGGCTTTGAAGGCCTCGACGCCGAGCTGACCTACAACAAGAACCCGCTGCTCGTCAGCTACATCAAGGACCTCAAGTCCTGGTACGACAACAAGCTGGCTTTCATCAAGAACAAGGCCGTCGGCCAGACCTTCGTCGAAGCCTTCGCCGCCGGCGATTGCCAGGTTATCCTCACCTCGGTCGGCGACCACGGCAATATCGGCCGCACCGCCAAGCAGGGCATGAACTGGGGCGTTGCCATGCTCCCGACCTACGGCACTGCAACCCGCCACAGCTCCTATGTCGGCGGCGCTTCGCTCTGGGTTCTGAAGGGTCACACCGACGCCGAATACAAGGCTGCCGCTGCCTTTTTCAACTTCATCGCAAAGCCGGAAGAAGCCCTGACCTGGTCGACGGTCACCGGCTACATCCCGGTTCGTAACTCCGGCTTCGAATATCTCAAGAAGCAGGGCTTCTACGACAAGGCTCCTTATGCCGGCCGTGAACTCGCCATTCAGAGCCTGACGACATCGCCTGCCGACGACACGGCGCCGCACGGCATCCGCCTCGGCGGCCTGTTGCAGGTCCGCACCGAAATCGCCAACGGCCTGCAGGCGATCTTCGTCAACAATGCCGACGTCCAGGCTTCGCTCGACGGCGCTGCCGAACGCGGCAACCAGCTGCTGCGCCGCTTCCAGCAGACCTACAAGAACGTTCAGCTTCCTTGATCGGCTGATATCAGCCGCACCCGGCGCGCCCTGCGCGCGCCGGGTGCGTCTTTGTAAGCTCTCTTAATCGGTCGCGGATGCGAAGTGTCGCCCGCGCCTAACCAAACCATGGCGAAAACGACCACTCATGGAAAAGCGCGTCACTTTCTCCTCGACGACGATCGGACTGCTCTTCGCATTTCCGATGCTGCTGCTGATCTTCGTCTTCTTCTATTGGCCGAGTGCGCAGGCGCTCTATTGGGCGTTCACGCTCGAGCAGCCATGGGGCGGCGGCAACGCCTGGGTCGGATTCGACAATTTCAAGCAATTGCTCAGCGACCCGATCTATTGGGAGTCGATCACCCGCAGCATGATCTTCGGCTTCAGCTCGACGGCGATTGCCATGGGGATGGCGCTCATCCTGGCGCTGTTGACGGATCGTGAGCTGCGCGGCCACAAAATCTACCGGTCGGTCTTCATCTGGCCTTATGCGATTGCCGCTCCCGCCCTTGGTCTCGCCTTCCGCTTCATCCTGGCGCCGGAGGCCGGTCTCCTGTCGGTCATCAATCATGTCTGGCCCGGTCTCTGGAACCCGGCACTCGACGGCAAGGATGCGATGATCGCCGTCATCATCGCCTTTTCCTGGAAATATATCGGCTATAATTTCATCTTCTTCCTTTCGGCGCTTCAGGGCATTCCCCGCTCGCTGATCGAGGCAGCCGCCATGGACGGCTCCGGGCCGCTGCGCCGGATGTGGGATCTCCAGCTGCCGCTGCTGACGCCGACATTGTTTTTTCTGCTCGTCATCAACATCACCGAAAGCTTCCAGGATTCCTTCGGTATCGTCGACGTCATGACGCAGGGCGGGCCGGCGCGCGCGACCGAACTCATGGTCTACAAGATCTATTTCGACGGTTTCAGGGGGCTCGATTATTCCGGTGCCGCCGCCCAGTCGATCATCCTGATGGCGCTCGTCGTCCTTCTCACCATCTTCCAGTTCCGCTTCATCGAGCGGCGCGTGCATTACAAGTGAGGTCGCGGACATGATCGAACGCACGCCGATATTCAACTTCATCTGCTATACGCTTCTGGCGCTCGGCATGGTGATCGCGCTTCTGCCTTTCGTCATCGTCATCATCGCATCGACGCTCGATCTGGAGACAGTCAACCGGGTGCCGTTGCCGCTGACCCCGAGCACGCATTTCTGGGAAAATGCTCAGGCCGCCTGGATCCGCGCCGATCTCGGCAACAAGCTGATCCACAGCATCATCTTCGCGACTGCGGTCGGTGCCGGCAAGGTCATCCTTTCCGCCATGGCAGCCTTCTCGATCGTCTACTTCCGCTTCCGCGGCCGGCATCTGATCTTCTGGATCATCTTCATCACCCTGATGCTGCCACTGGAAGTCCGCATCGTGCCGACCTATTCAATTGCGGCAAACGCGCTGCAGCCTTTCCAGACGATCCTCGACATCACCGGAATTACCGCGTTGGTCGCCTGGCTGTCCGGCATCCAGATCAAACTCGAATGGGGTCTGCTGAATTCCTATACCGGCCTGGTGGCACCGCTCGTCGCCACCGCGACCGGCACCTTCCTTTACCGGCAGTTCTATCTGACCGTTCCGGATGAGCTTGCCGAGGCCTCGAAGATGGACGGATCGGGTCCGGCCCGGTTTTTCTGGGACATTCTGCTGCCGCTGTCCCGACCAAACATGATCGCTCTGTTCACCATCATGTTCGTCTGGGCTTGGAACCAGTATCTCTGGCCGTTGTTGATTACCACCGATCCGAGTTTCGGCATTGCGGTGACGCAGCTCAAGACCCTCATCCCATCCGAATTCGGCCTGCCAGACTGGAACGTCGCCATGGCAGGTACACTTATCATCATGTCGCCGCCACTGGTGCTCGTCATCCTGATGCAGCGTTGGTTCGTGCGCGGCCTTATCTCTACCGAGAAATGAAGGAGCAGTCCTGTGGCACCGATCTCAATCCGTGATGTGAAGAAGAGCTATGGCAAGACTCCCGTCGTTCACGGCGTCGACCTGGAGATCCAGTCCGGCGAATTCATCGTCATCCTCGGCCCGTCCGGCTGCGGCAAGTCCACGCTGCTGCGCATGATCGCCGGCCTTGAGGAAATCAGCGGCGGTGAAATCGCCATCGACGGCCGCGTCGTCAACCAGCTGGAGCCGCGCGAGCGCGGCTGCGCCATGGTGTTCCAGAACTATGCGCTCTATCCGCATATGACCGTCGCCGAGAATATTGGTTATGCCTTGAAGGTGGCCGGTGTGGCGAAGGCCGAGCGCAGCCGCCGCGTCGCCGAGGTTGCCAAGGCGCTCAGCCTCGAACCCTTCCTCGACCGCCGGCCGGCCGCGCTTTCCGGCGGCCAGCGCCAGCGCGTCGCCATGGGGCGCGCGATGATCCGCGAACCGAAGGTGTTCCTCTTCGACGAGCCGCTGTCGAACCTCGACGCCAAGCTGCGTATCGCCATGCGCGCTGAAATTCGGCGCCTGCACCGCCGCCTCGGCGCCACCTCGATCTTCGTCACACATGACCAGACCGAGGCGATGACACTGGCTGACCGGCTGGTGGTGATGAATGGCGGCAGGGTGGAGCAGGTCGGCACGCCTGAGGAGGTCTATCACCACCCGGTCTCGCGTTTCGTCGCCGGCTTCGTCGGCACGCCGGCGATGAACCTGCTCGAAGGCATGATCAATGACGAGGGCGTGTTCGTTTACGACCAGAGCCGCAAGATCGCTTTGCCGCGCGAACGCGCCGCACCGCTGAAGGGCAAACGCGTCGTGCTCGGCATGCGCGCCGAGGCCGCCCGTCTGGTGGCGCCGGATGCGCCCGGCGCCCTGGTGGCGACGGCCGACTTCATCGAGGAGCTCGGTGCGAGCCGCGTCGTTCACGCCGATTTCGACGGGCTGCCCTTCGCCGTGGCGCTGACCGAGGCCGTGACCGTGAAGTCGGGCGATCCGATCGGCATCGCGATCGATCACAACGCGATCCACCTTTATGCCGCCGATACCGGCCGGATCATCGAAAACTCGGCCATGAGTGGGGCGGATGCGGTCCACGCCTGAACGATGTCGGCATGCATCAGCGATGGATCGGGTCGATCCACGGCACGTCTTCCGGCTTTTCCACCGGCTCGATGTCTAGATTGACGACAACAGGTTCCTGGCCCGAGCGGACGAGCACGCATTCCAGCGTCTCGTCGCGGCTGGCGTTGATCTCCTGGTGCGGCACATAGGGCGGGACGTAGATGAAGTCGCCGGGGCCGGCTTCGGCGGTATATTCCAGGTGCTCGCCCCAGCGCATGCGGGCCTTGCCCTTGACCACGTAAATGATGCTTTCGAGATCGCCGTGATGATGAGCGCCGGTCTTGGCATTGGCATGGATCGTCACCGTGCCGGCCCAGATTTTCTCGGCCCCGGCGCGGGCGTTGTTGATCGCGGTCGCGCGGTTCATGCCCGGCGTCTGCGCGGTGTTCGGATCGAGCGAATTGCCGGGAATGACCTTGACGCCATGTTCCCGCCAATCGATGTGAGAATGCTCGTGGTCGTCGCTCATGCGCTGCCTCCATCTTCGGTGTAAACAATCTAGGTAGGCGCCGCACGGCGGCCAAGCGGATTTATCTTCGTGCGTCAGAAAGAGGGACCCAATGAGCCACCTCCCGCAGATCGACTACGACACCGCTTCACAAGAGGTTCGGGCGGCGCATGACGAGGAAGTCAGGCTGCGTGGGCGCATGACCAATATGAAGCGGACGCTGCTGCATTCGCCGGCCGCCCATCGCGTCTATGCCGAATGGTTCACGCTGCGGACCGAGCTCGACCCCGTCATCAGCGACCGGGCGATCTGGATCTTTTCGCATGCGATTTCGAAGGCGGCGAAATCGAAGATCGCCATTACCTTCTTTCGCCGGGCGCTGATCAACAAGGGTTTCAATCCCGACGCGCTGGAGCTGTCCGAGGAGGAAGTTTTGCTCGACGCTTTTGGCAAGGCGATCGTCGCCGATTCCAATGCCGTTTCGACTGAACTCTGGGCGAAGCTGAAACAGCGCTACGAGACCAAGGTGCTGGTCGATCTCGTCGCGTTTGCCGGCATCATGCTGGCCACTGCCGTCTTCAACAATGTCGTCGAGGTCGATTTCGACGCCGAGCTTGAAGCCTTTGCGGAAGGCGCAAACCCGACCTAACCGCCAAGCGAGGCGATCGCGGACCTGACTGCGTCTGCGCCGGGTCTGGTCGGCCGGTATTCCAGGCCGACGGCGCCATCATAGCCGTTGGCGAAGATCCAGCCGAGGCGGTGGGCCAGGTCGATGCCGCCGGAGCCCGGTTCGTTGCGGCCGGGATGATCGGCGACATGGACGTGGAAAACACGGTCGAGACGGCCGTCCAGCACCTCTTCCGTGCGCTCGTCCATCACGGCGGAATGGTAAATGTCGTAGACGATGCCGATCTCGGGGCGGGCGATGTCATCGATGATGTCGAGACCTTCGCTGGTTGAATCGAGGAAATAGCCGATATGGTCGATGCGGATGTTGAGCGGCTCGACGCCGAGGCGCACACCGCTGCCGCGAAGAATATCGGCGCCCGCCTTTAGCGTTTCGGTGAGCGCCCGGCGCTGCTGCTCGCGGGTCACGCCCGGAAGATCGTTGCCGGCCTGGGCAATCAGCACGGGCGCGCCGAGACGCTTTGCGGCGGCGACGGATTGGGCCAAGCCTTTCAGCCATGCCTGCCGGTTGCCGGCGTCGGTCAGCGCGATCATCGGCTCGGCGACGATGCTGGTGACGGCAAGGCCGGTTTCATCAAGCGCCGCCTCGATCGCGTCCAGATCCTTGTTGGTCCAGCGCCAGAATTCGATCGCCGTCAGGCCGTCGGCATGGGCGCGGCGGATGCGATCGGGAAAGCTGTCGCCTTCTTCGGCAAACAGCCACTCTATGCAGGCTGAATAACGTCGCATGAAAACTCCTCGCATGTGGGGATGCAGGCTGCGACAGATCGGTGCCCGCCGCAAGAGGCATCTCAGTGCTTGACGCGCGGTTTCATTGGCGGAACATTCGGCACATCAGGCCGGAACCGCCGGCCGCTTGCGCGGAGGAAAATATGGATCTGGGACTGAAGGGAAAGACCGCCGTCATAACAGGCGCGTCTGTCGGGATCGGCTTGGCGATCGCCGAGGGGCTGGCGGCTGAGGGGGCCAATCTCGTGCTGGCGGCCCGCGGCGGCGAACGGCTCGAGGCGGAGGCCGCCCGTATCGCCGAGAAGTACGGCGTCAGCGCGGTTGCTGTTGCCGCCGATGTGGCGACGGTTGACGGAACGGAGTCGATCATTGCGGCGGCGGCCGAAAAAGGCGGCGCCGATATCCTCATCAACAATGCCGGCACCGGATCGAACGAGACGGTGATGGAGGCGCCCGATGAGAAGTGGCAGAGCTATTGGGATCTGCATGTGATGGCCGCGGTGCGGCTTGCGCGCGGCATCGCCCCTCAGATGAAGAGGCGCGGCGGCGGCGTGATCCTGCACAATGCCTCGATCTGCGCCGTCCAGCCGCTCTGGTACGAGCCGATCTACAATGTCAGCAAGTCGGCGCTGATGATGTTTTCGAAGACGCTTTCGACCGAACTCATCCCGGACAATATCCGCGTCAACTGCGTCAATGCCGGCCTGATCCTCACCCCCGACTGGATCAAGACCGCCAAGCAGTTGACCGCCGAAACCGGCGGGAACTGGGAAGGCTACCTGCAGAGCGTCGCCAATGAGCACGCCGCCTCCAAACGCTTCGGCACGCCGGAGGAACTGGCAAACGTCTTCGTCTTTCTGAGTTCGGAGCGGGCGAGCTATTGCATCGGCTCGACCTATTTTGTCGATGGCGGCATGCTGAAGACGATCTGAGCGAAACCACAGCGCTGCGGGTCGGGTCTCAGACGCGCAGCGCCGTAACACAGTGGTGGCGGCATTGCTCGGCAAGTCGCTTCCAAGACTGCCGGGCACCCTGTGGACGTTGCCGATATAAGCTATAAATAATAGCTATTTTGTTGTATGTTCACGCTTTTGACGCTATTTGCCTGCTATTGGCAGGATAGATACTGCGTTTTCTACAGGGCAACGACGATGCTGACGAAAAAGGGAAAATATGGGCTGAAGGCGCTGGTTGATCTGGCGCGGCTGGCGCCCGGCGAGACTGCCTTCATCAATGACATCGCCGCCCGCAACAATATCCCGAAGAAGTTTCTCGATACGATCCTGCTCGAACTGCGCAATGTCGGCATCCTGCGCTCGAAAAAGGGGCCGGGCGGCGGGTATTCGCTGTCGCGGCCGGCCTCCGAAATCCGTATCGGCCATGTCATCCGCACGCTCGACGGGCCGCTGGCGCCGATCCGCTGTGCCAGCCGTACGGCTTACGAGGCCTGCGACGACTGCGCGGATCCGGAAACCTGTCAGGTGCGGCGCTCGATGACCGATGTTCGTGACGCGATCGCCGCCATTCTCGACAATATGAGCCTCGAGCAATTCGTCGCCGCCGGCGGCCGCATCGACGGCCCAAAGGAAGAATTGCCGATCTCCGCCGCCAGCTGAATTGAATGCATGTCGCCCGGAAGTGTGCAGCGGTTCCGGGATAACGACCTGCATCAAAACAAAGAGCTTTCGGCGCCGCCGGGCTTCGACCGATATTCGCCTGCCGCACGCACCAGCCTGTCCCGTGGCAGCGATAGAGCGTGAATGCGGGCATTGCGCCAATGCCGGTCGAGATTGAGCCCGATGCCGGCCGATGTTTCCCCTGCCAGTTCGAACAGCGCGTTTGCGGTGTCGAGTGCCGTTTCCCCAGCGAGGATCGCGGCCGCCGAGGCGGAGAAATGCGCGTCCGCCATCGCGGCCTCAACGGGATTGACCTGTGCAATGTCGAGTTTACGGCCAGCCCGTTCCAAGGCCGCCGCTGTCGCTTCGATGCGGATGGCGCGTTCGCCGATGCGGGGAAGGACCGTCGTGCCGGGATCGCCAATTGCCGTCATCAGGTCGCTCCAGGCGGCCCGGGCGATGCCGAGGCTGACGCTTGCCTTGAGCAGCAGGCCGAGCGAGATACCGGTCGAAACGTCGGAGGAGGGGACCGGCGCAATTGCATCGGCATTGACGTGAAGCGTGCCGACGATCGCCGTCGCCGAGCCGTTGGTGCGCTGGCCGAAGCCGTCCCAATCGTCGACCACCTGCAGGCCTTCGTCGTCGCCTGCCAGGTAGAGGGTTAGTGGACGGCTGGGGGAAGCGGCGGCGACAGCGGCGATCCAGTCGGCGAATAAAATACCGGACGCCTGTCGCGTTCGCCCGCTCAGGCGGTAACCGGGGCCTTCGGCTGTAAGCTCGGTTCCTTCCATGAAGGTGGCGCCTGCAAAACGGTCCCCGAGCAACACGCGGGCAAACAGCGATGCCTGCAGATCCTCGGTCGCCTCGGTGCGCAGCGTTTCCAGCACAAAGAAATGGTTTTCCAGCGCCTCGCCGATCGAGGCATCGCCCTCGGCAATGATTGCGACGATTTCGGCGAGCAGCGCGTTCGACACGTCGAGCCCTTGATGGTCGGGTGGAACAGTGATCGCCGTCAGTCCCGATGCCGACAGCGCGTCGAGTTCGGCAAAGGGCAGCACGCGGTTGATGTCGCGTTCGCTCGCCTGGTGCCGGAATGCGGCGGCAAGGCCGCGGGCGGTGGATATCGCCTCCTCTTCACTTTCGATGCGATGCGCGGGAGGTCTTTTTCTATCCTGAAACTGCGATACCGTTCCCATCGGTCACTCTTTCCTACGGCGCTCTGCGTCTTTTCGGATGGGCGAAGAACGCTGCAACAGGTTGACTCGGCGCCTCGTGCCTTCCGAAAATCGCTCCAATCGTCGGGTCGATGGCAGGGATACAGGAGTGAGGGATCGGCCCTCGAATGATAAGGCCGGTTTTTCTACAAAACTCCAGGGCTTTGAATTTTCTTACCAGCTTGATTGCCTTGTTTTCGCCTCTACTTACCGGCAAGTGGGGCTTCCTTGATTGAGAAACATGATGAGCGATACTCTTGCTCGCAACGGCGAGGTTTCGAAAATGGCACGCCAGTCGAGACCACGTCTGACGCTGGATATTGCCGCGATCCCAACCTATGCGATCGGCGACATTCATGGGCGGTTCGATCTGCTTGCGAAAGCCGAGGCGGCGATCCTGCGCGATGCCGCGCGGCTGCCGGGGCGTAAACTGATTGTGACGCTTGGCGACTATATCGACCGTGGACCGGCATCGGCTCAGGTCATCACCCATCTCATGGCGCCGCCGCCGGACGATTTCGACCGTATCTGCCTTGCCGGCAATCATGAAATCGCCATGCTCGACTATATCGACGGCTGGATTTCCTATGACGAGTGGATGCGGATGGGTTCGGCGGAGTCGCTGAAATCCTATGGCCTCGATCCGGAGCATCTGCCGCTGGTCTTTCCTTCAGGCGCAAAGCTCGATTCGTTCCTGCGCCAGTCGCTGCCGCGCACGCATATCGATTTCATGCGGGCGATGCCTGTGATGCTGGAGACTCCAAACGTGATTTTCGTGCATGCCGGCATCAATCCGAAGCTGCCGCTCGACGAGCAGACGGACGAGGATCTGGTCATGATCCGACAGCGGTTTCTCGAAAGCCGGGTACCGTTGCCGAAGCTCGTCGTTCACGGTCACACGCCGAACGACGAGCCCGACATACGGCCGAGACGGCTCAATCTCGATACGCGCGCCTATCGCAGCGGCAAGCTGACCGTCGCCCGCCTGTGGCAGGGTCAGGTGCATCTGTTTTCCACCTGACTTCCGCCTTCTCGGCCGCCCGCCGGAGCGGATCAGACCGTTTCGCTTTCAACCGGGACGGCCTCCACCGTCTTTTCCGCCGGCTGCTTGCGGCGCCAGCCGCGCAGCACGACGTAGAAGACCGGCGTCAGGAACAGGCCGAAGATCGTCACGCCAAGCATGCCCGAGAAGACGGCGGTGCCGAGCGACTGACGCATTTCGGCGCCGGGGCCGGTGGCGATGGCAAGCGGCAGAACGCCGAAGATGAAGGCGAATGCCGTCATCAGGATCGGGCGCAGACGAAGATGGCTGGCCTCGATGGCCGCTTCCACCGGCGACTTGCCCTCGTCTTCCGCCTGCCTGGCAAACTCGACGATCAGAATGGCGTTCTTGGCCGCAAGACCGATCAGCACGATCAGGCCGATCTGCGTCAGGACGTTATTGTCCATTCCCCTCAGCGAGACCCCGATCAGTGCCGCGAGCACCGCAAGCGGCACGATGAGGATGATCGCGAGCGGCAGAACCCAGCTTTCATATTGTGCCGCCAGCGCCAGGAAGACGAAGACGACGGAGAGGGCGAAGATGTAGACGGCGGTGTTGCCAGTATGGGTTTCCTGATAGGCGAGTTCAGTCCATTCGAAGGTTGTCCCCTGCGGCAGGATCTTCGCCGCCAGCGCTTCCATCTTCGCGATGGCATCGCCGGTCGATGTGCCCGGTGTCGGATTGCCCTGAAGCGGCACCGAGACGTACATATTATAGCGTTGGACAAGTGCTGGGCCGCTGGCATCCTGGATATCCATCAACGTTCCAAGCGGAACCAGCGCGCCGGTCGCCGATCGAACCTTCAGGGCGAGGATGTCTTCCCTGTCCATGCGATATTGCCGGTCGGCTTGCGCGCGAACCTGGTAGACGCGGCCGAACGCATTGAAATCATTGACGTAGGCGACGCCCAGATTGATGGACAGCGCGTTGAAGATATTGGGGATCGGCACATTCAGGAAGCGTGCCTTGTCACGGTCGATCGCCAGGAAGTATTGCGGGCTTGCATCGGAGAATGTCGTAAAGACGCCGGTCAGCCCTTCGGTGGTAGCCGCCGCACCCATCATCTGGCGGGCGAGGCCGAGCACGCGCGTCATGTCGGCGTTTTCAAGATCGGAAATCTGCATCTTGAAGCCGCCGGAATTGCCGACGCCACGCACGGATGGCGGCGGGATGGCGATGATGAAGGCTTCCTGGATGCTTTGCAACTTGCCGTAAAGCTCGCCGATGATCTTGTTGGCGGTCTCTCCGCCTTCCTCACGTTCGGCAAAGGATTTGAACGGCACGAAGACGACGCCCGCATTCGAGGCATTGGTGAACGTCGCCCCGCTGAAGCCGGCAAATTGCACGGCGTTGCCGACACCCGGCACGGTCCGGGCGATATCGCCCACCTGTTTGACGACGGCGTCGGTACGCGCCAGCGAGGCGCCGTCGGGAAGCTGTATGACGACGATCGCGTAACCCTGATCCATGGTCGGGATGAAGCCCGCGGGAACGCGCGTGCCCATGTACCAGGTTGCTCCGAGCAGGCAGACGAAGGCGATCATCGCGGCCGTCAATCCGACCCAGCTGCGGACCAGATGCCGGACGATCCATGAATAGCCGGAGCTCATCCTGTCGAAGCCGCGATTGAAACCGTCCGCGAGACCTCTGCCAAACCGTGTGGCGATATTTGCGCGCCTGGTTTCGTGGTCATGGGGTTTCAGCAATATGCCGGCGAGGGCGGGCGAGAGTGTCAGCGAATTCAACGCCGATATCGCGGTGGTGACCGAGATCGTCACGGCGAACTGCCTGTAGAACTGGCCCGATATGCCGGGGATGAAGGCTGTCGGCACGAACACCGCGATCAGCACCAGCGAGATGGCGATGACGGCGGTTCCGACTTCGTCCATCGTCACATGGGAAGCTTGCTTCGGCGTCATGCCGCGCGCCAGATTGCGCTCGACGTTTTCGACCACCACGATCGCATCGTCGACGACGATGCCGATGGCGAGAACCAGACCGAACAGAGTGAGCATGTTGAGCGAGAAGCCGAACGCCAGCAGGACGGCGAAGGTGCCGATCAGCGAGACCGGAATGGCGACGATCGGTATGATCGCGGTTCGCCAGGATTGCAGAAAGACGAGAACGACGATCGCCACCAGGATGGCGGCCTCGGCGATGGTTCTATAGACCTCGCTGATCGAATCCGAGATGAATTCGGTCGTGTCGTAGACGATGCGATATTCCAGGCCCTCGGGGAAATTCTGGGAGATATCCTTCATCAATGTCTGGACCTGATGGGCCGTATCCAGTGCATTGGTTCCCGGCCGGGCGAAAATGCCAAGGGCGACCGCCGGGTCGTTGTTGAGGTAGCTGTTGGTGACGTAGTCCTGGGCGCCGAGTTCGATACGGGCGACATCCTGCAACTGCACGAGCCGGCCGGCGCCCGTCGATTTGACGATGACGTAGCGGAACTCGCGCACGTCGGAGAAGCGTCCGTCCGTTCGCACCGTATATTCGAAGGCGTTCTTGCCGGTGACCGGCGGCGCGCCGATCTTGCCGCCGGAGACCTGGACGTTCTGGTCCCGCAAGGCGGAGACGACATCGTCCGAGGTCATGCCGTAGGCGGAGAGCTTTTCCGGATCGAGCCAGATGCGCATCGAATACTGGCGCTCGCCGAAGATCTGCACATCGCCGACGCCGTCAAGGCGGACGAGAACGTCGCGGATGCGGTTGCGGGCGTAGTTCGAGACGTAAAGCTGGTCATAGCGGTGCGACGGCGACAGCAAGTGCACCACCATCATCAGGTCGGGCGAACTCTTGTCGGTGGTAACGCCGAGCCGCTGCACCTCTTCCGGAAGGCGAGGCAGCGCGATCGAAACACGGTTCTGGACAAGCACCTGCACCTTGTCGAGATCGGTGCCGAGCTTGAAGGTGATCGTCAGCGACATGGCGCCGTCGGCGCTGGAATAGGACGACATGTAAAGCATGTCTTCGACGCCGTTGATCTGCTGTTCGAGCGGGGTCGAAACGGTGTCGGCGATCGTCTGCGGATCGGCGCCGGGATAGGAGGTGCGCACGACGATGGTCGGCGGCGCGATCTCCGGATATTGGGAGACCGGCAACTGTGTATAGGCGATGCCGCCGACGACGAGAAAGAGAATCGAGATGACGGCCGCAAAGATCGGCCGGTCGACAAAGAAGTGCGCGAATCTCATTGTCCGCTCTCCGCATTGGCGGCTTCGGGCGGGGTGTCCTGGCGTTCCCGCGGCAGTTCGGTCATCTGCGGCGTGATCGTCGATCCCGGGCGGGCGCGCATCAGGCCATTGACGATGATCGTCTCGGTGCCGTCGAGGCCCTCGCGGATCACACGATAGCCGTAGAGCCGCGGGCCGGGTCTCACGGGCTTGGTCGAAACCTTTCCTTGCGCGTCAACCACATAGACGACACGTTCATTCTGGTCCGAGCCGATTGCTTCGTCCGGGACGAGAATGGCCTGGTAGGTGTTGGAAGCTTCGACCTGAATGCGGCCGAAGAGCCCGGGCTGAAGGACGAGATCGGGGTTGGGGAAGCGGGCGCGCAGACGAATGGTGCCGCTTTCATTGTCGACCCGGTTCTCAGCGAAGTCGAGTTTTCCCTTGAATGGCTTGGCAGAAGGATCCGAGATGGTGACGGATACATCCAATCCGCCGCCGCCCTGCTGGAGTTCCTTGCCCATTTTGCGCGCCGTGTCGGCGAAATTCAGCAGGCGGCGCTCATCGACGTCGAAATAGAAATCGATCGGGTCGAGCGAGACGATGGTGGTCAGCACGGTCTGGTCGGTCTGCACCAGGTTGCCGGCCGAGATCAGCCGGCGGTCGATGCGGCCGCTGAGCGGCGCTTTGATCTCGGTATATTCCATGTCGAGAGAAGCGCGATCGGCGGCTGCCTGCGCACCGCGGACATTGGCCTCGGCCGAATCGAATTCGCGGCGGCGATCGTCCAGCGTCTGCGCCGCCTGGCTGCCGCTCGCGGTGAGCGATTGTGCGCGCTTGAACTGCGCATCGGCAAAGACCAGAGCGGATTGCGACGCTTCGAGCGTCGCCTTTGCCTGGCTGAGCGCGGTTATGAACGGCCTCTGGTCGATGACGAACAGCAGGTCGCCCTGCTTGACCAATGCGCCGTCCTGGAAATGGATTTCCTGCAGGTACCCACCGACGCGCGAGCGAACGGAGACTTCGTCGACCGGCTCAAAGCGGCCGATGAACTCGTCGCTGTCGACGACATCGCGAACGACCGGCTTGGCGACGGTGACGGGAGGAGGGGCGGACGGTGCGCCCTGCGCCATGGCGGCCAGGGGCATGAACGTGGTGATGCAGCAGAGCATCAATATCCGTCGAAGCACGTAAGTCATACCGGTCCCTCCAATCGCGACGGCCGATAGACTGCCGCCGAACCTAAGATAAGGTGATGCTATTTCATGTTTTGCTGCTTTGAACGAAGGCGTGGCCCCCGCGATTTCCCCCGGCGTTCAATCCATAGGAGGGAAGGCCGGCACGCAATGCACATCGGAAAAATCGTAACTTGTAGAACCGGATATAAACGGCAGCGGCGAAAAATAGCAAATGCCAATTGGCTGGGTTTGCGAAATCCATCAAAACTTCATGGATGGCGTCAGCTCTCGACGATCTCGTCGCGGCCGGGCGGCAAGACGGCGAGTTCGGCCCAGTCGAGCTCCTGTTCCAGCATATGGAAGACATCGTCGTCGATCTCGTCGGCGCGGCGCATCGCTGCCAGTTTGCGGCGTTTGGCGGCAATGACGCTACGGCGCTGCTTATCGAGGCTGCTGACTTCGCGTGGATGTTTCCCGTCGGCGGTGATCTCGCGCTCTGAGGTGTAGACGTCGCGCAGGATGCGGGTGGATTTATCCTCGCCGTCGGCAAGTTCGGCCAGCGCCGCATCGATCAACGCGACGCGGGCTCTGGTGAGGTCGCGGTCGAGCGAGGTGTCCGGCTCGAATTTCAGGGCGCGGATCAGCGGTCCGAGCGTCAGGCCCTGGACGATGAGAGTGCCGAGAACGACGGCAAGTGCACTGAGGAGAATGATGTCGCGATCGGGGAAGTCGATCGGCAGCGCCAGCGCGGTCGCCAGCGTCACGAGGCCGCGCATGCCGCACCAGCCGGCAAGCAGGCTGGTCGCGAAGGTGGGAACGGCCTGTCTGGTGTAGCCGCGCCCGGCGAGGAAGGTGATCACGCGGTTATAGAGGAGCACCCAGGCCAGGCGCACGCCGATGACAGTGACGAAGACCGCGGCGGCCAGGGTGATTGCGTAATTCAGCCGGCCGGGATCGAGGTCGAGGACGATCTGGCGGACTTGCAGGCCCATCAGCAGGAAGGCGAGCACGTTGAGCAGAAAGACCGCGGCTTCCCAGACCGAATAGGAATGAATGCGGTGGCGGGCCGTCTGCCGCTCGGGCATGTAGCGGGCGATCACCATCGCATAGACGACGATGGCGAGGATCGCCGAAAGGTGCAGCCGCTCGGCGATGATCCAGGTGCCGAAGGTGGCGACGAATTCGAGCAGGGTGCCGCCGAGCGTGCCGGCGAGCTTCAACCCTACCACCATGTAGAGACGGCCGAGGAGATAACCGAGGATGAGGCCGCCCGGCACCGCCAGCGCCAGCTCCGCCAGGGCGCCGGTAAAGAAGGCGGGGCTTGCGGCGGCCGCCACCGCGGCGCTGAAGATCAGCAGCGCCACGGCATCGTTGAGAAGGCTCTCGCCTTTCAGGATCACATAGGTCTGGCGCGGCAGGTCGAAGCGGTCGAGCATGGCGGTCGCCGCCGCAGCATCCGGCGGCGCGACAATGGCACCGAGTGCCACGGCTGCAGCGAGCGGCAGGCCGGCCATGGTCACGCCGACGGTGGCAACGGCTGCTGTTGTCAGGACCACGGCGATTGCGGCGAGCGAGAAGAGCGGCAGCCAGTTGCGTCGCAATGTCCGCGGCGGCAGATCATAGGCGGCGTCGAAAAGCACCGGCGCAATCAGCAGTGCCAGTGCCAGCTGAGGATCGATCGCGACCTCGGGCGCCCAGGGCACGGCGGCGACGATGATGCCGGCGATCGCCAGCATGGTCGGATACGGGATGCGGAATTTCCTGGAGAATTGCAGGAAGACGATCGCCACCAGCAGCAGCGTCAGCATGCTTTCGAAGAACGCCATCGAGCCCTCCTGCGCACCTCCGGCGGAGGCGATCTCTGCCCGAAACTAGGGCCGAAGCCGGGTTGCGGCCACTGGACGGAAGTCTTGCTCCCGCAAGAGAGGCGGATTGCGCGCCTCCCGGTCGCCGCTGCGGCATTTTGGCTGCACCTGCGAAATCCTGCGACCGTGCTCTTGCGCGCTCGGCATGCTCAATATATCTACCGATATTATAAGTATGCTTATAAATTAATGATCGCAGGTGTTCATGAGCGCTACTCCGACCCTCGGCTTCCTTCTCCACGACGTCGCACGGCTGCTGCGCAAGCGGTTCGAGCAACGCGCGAAATGCCTTGGGCTGACCCGGTCGCAGTGGCAGACGCTGGCCTATCTCTCGAACAATGAGGGCATCCATCAAGGCGGCCTTGCCGAAATCCTCGAGGTCGAGCCGATCACACTGGTGCGCATCCTCGACAAGCTCGCCGAACGGGGGCTGATCGAGCGCCGCCAGCACCCGACCGATCGGCGGATCTGGCTGCTTTACATGCGCGACGAGGCGCACCCGCTGCTCGCCGAAATGCGCGAGCTTGGTGACACCACCCGCGCGGAAGCGTTGCAAAGCATTACGGCCGAGCAGCGCGAGCAGCTTTTCCACATCCTATCCGTAATGAAGACGAACCTGGTTCAGGCATGCCGGAGCCCGGTCGACGAGAATGAGACGAACGATGGCTGAACAATCCCCCCTCCGCGTCGTTGCCGACGCCAATGCCAAGACACCTGTCGAAGAAGACCAAGCCAAACAGCAGGAAACGGTAGCCGAAGCGCCTCCATCCAATTCAGCGCCGGCTGCCGCCGTGGCTGCGCCTGGCGGCAACAAGGTCCGCCGCCGGCGCAGTCTCACGCGTCCGATCCTGTTTGCCTTGCTGCCGGTGGCGCTCGTTGTCGGCGGCTATTATTACGTCAATGGCGGTCAGGTGATGTCGACCGACAATGCCTATCTCCAGGCCGATATGGTCGGGCTCACCACCGATGTCTCGGGCATCGTCGAAAAGATCGACGTGCATGAGAACGAGGCGGTCAAGGCAGGGCAGGTGCTCTTCAGCCTCAGGGCCGACTCCTTCAAGATCGCGCTCGATGGCGCCAAGGCGCAGCTCGGCGTGCAGCGCAACCAGATCATGAACCTCAAGGCCAGCTATCAGCAGTCGCTGGCCGAGATCACCCAGGCGCAAGCCGATCTGCCCTATTACCAGGATCAGTTCGACCGGCAGCAGAACCTTGTCAACAATGGCAGCGCGACGCAATCGGCCTATGACGAGGCCAAGCACAATCTCGAGGCTGCGCAGCAGAAGGTGACCGTCGCCAAGGCGGAAGCTGCAACCACGCTTGCCCAGCTTGGCGGCTCGGCCGACCAGCCGATCGAGGAGAACCCGCTCTACCTGCAGGCCAAGTCGAATGTCGACAACGCCCAGCGCGAACTCGACCACAGCGTCGTCAAGGCGCCGTTCGACGGCATCGTTACCAATGTCAACGCGCTGCAGGTCGGCTCCTACCTGCAGGCTTCGCAGCAGGCCTTCTCGCTTGTCGCCACCGATCACCTGTGGATCGCCGCCAGCCCGAAGGAAACCGAGCTGACCTATGTCAAATCAGGCCAGACGGCGGAAATCTATGTCGACGCCTATCCCGGCGTGATGTGGAAGGGCAAGGTCGAGAGCATCAGCCCGGCCTCTGGCTCCAGCTTCTCGCTGCTGCCGGCGCAGAATACCACCGGCAACTGGGTGAAGGTCGTCCAGCGCATTCCGATGCGCGTCAGCATTGAGGATGTGCAAGGCAAGCCGCCGCTTCGTGTCGGCATGAGCACGGTCGTCGATGTCGAAACCGGCCATGCCCGCGGCCTGCCCGATTTCGTCAATAAACTTCTGGGCAGACCCCAGGACAAGGGTCATGAGTAACGCTTCCGCTTCCCCGGCGAGCCCGGTAGCCAATCGCGGTGCGATCACGGCCTGCGTCATCCTCGCCGTCATCATGCAGGCGCTGGACACGACGATCGCCAACGTGGCGCTGCCCTATATCCAGGGCAGCGTGTCGGCTTCTGCCGACCAGATCAACTGGGTCCTGACCTCCTACATCGTCGCAGCGGCGATCATGACGCCGCCATCGGGCTTCCTTGCCGCCAAGTTCGGCCGCAAGCGCGTGCTGCTCGTCGCCATCGCCGGCTTCGTGGCGGCCTCCGTTCTCTGCGGCCTGGCGCAATCGCTAAACCAGATCGTCGCCTTCCGCCTGCTGCAGGGCCTGTTCGGCGCATCGCTGGTGCCGCTTTCCCAGGGCATCCTCCTCGATATTTATACGGTCGAGGAGCGCGGCTCGGCCATGGCGCTTTTCGGCGTCTCGGTCATGGTCGGACCAGTGCTCGGGCCGGTCATCGGCGGCTGGCTGACCGACAATATCAGCTGGCGCTGGGTCTTCTACATCAACGTGCCGATCGGCGCGCTCGCCTTTGCCGGTATCGTCGTCTTCGTCACTGAGACCAAGAGGGATGTGCTCGCCAAGTTGGACTGGTTCGGTTTCGGGATGATGAGCCTGTTCATCGCCTCGCTGCAGCTCTTCCTCGACCGCGGCGAGCAGCTCGACTGGTTCTCCTCCGGCGAGATCATGCTCGAAGCGATCATCTGTGCGGCGGCCTTCTATCTGCTTCTGGTGCACACGCTGACGGCTGAGAAATCCTTCGTCAATCCGAAGCTGTTCCTCGACCAGAATTTTTCGATCAGCATGATCTTCATCTTCGTGGTCGGCGTCACCTATCTCGCCTCGCTGGCGCTGATGACGCCCTATCTGCAGACGTTGATGGGCTATCCCGTGATCACCGCCGGCATCGTCATGGGGCCGCGCGGGCTCGGCACCATGCTCTGCATGTTCATCGTCGGGCGGCTGATCGGCAAGGTCGATACGCGCGTGCTACTGGTGCTCGGTCTCGGCCTGACTGCCTGGGCGATGTACGACATGACCGGCTGGACGCCGGATGTTTCGCAATGGACGATCATCTCGGTCGGCTTCATCCAGGGCGCCGGCCTGGGCTTTCTCTTCGTGCCGCTGACGACGATCGCTTTCGCGACGCTGCCCGCCCATATGCGCGGCGACGGCACCGGCCTCTACAATCTGTCGCGCAACATCGGCTCGGCGGTCGGCATCTCGATCGTCTCGGCCCTGATCGTCGAGAATACCCAGAGCAATCATGAATCGATCGCGGCCTATGTGACGCCGTTCAATCATACCTTCAACGCCGTGGCGGCGCAGGGGCTCAGTCCGATGACAGCGGCCGGGCGCGCTTCGCTCAACGAGCTCATTACGCTGCAATCGACGATCATCGCCTATATGGACGATTTCAAGCTCCTGATGCTGATGTCGCTCGCGGTCATTCCGCTGGCGCTGCTGCTGCGTAAGCCGAAGGCGGCGCCCGCCGTCGACCACAGTGCGGTGATGGAATAATCAGCGAAACGGCTTGCTGAGATAACGCGATCCCTGAATGCCGAAGCGCCATGGCACTTCGGCATTTTTGGTGATGCCGATGCGTTTTCCCGAGACGACAGGCACCGGCACGGACGGCGTCAGCGCATAGGGCGGGCGGTCGAGCAGCCGGTCGTTGATTTCGATGTCGATGCCGAGCGCCTGGCACAATTTGCCGGGGCCGCTGCAGAGCGCGGTCAGCCTGTCGGTGCCGCGCCGCTCCATCATCAAGGGGATTCCCGTTTCCGGCTCGAGCGCCCGGATGAGCACGGCCGAGCCCGGATGGCAGACGAAATTCAGGCACCAATACATGCCATAGATGCGGTAAATGTAGACATTGCCGGGCCGGCCGTACATGGCGCCGTTGCGCTTGGTCGGGCCGCGGAAGCTGTGCGAGGCCTCGTCATCGGGGAAATAGGCCTCCGTCTCGGTGATCCGGCCGCCGGCGCCATCGACTGTGAGATGGCAGCCGAGCAGATCCCGGGCAACGGCGATCGCGTCTCGCTCGAAAAACGCACTGAGGCTTTCGTCGGTGAGCGCGCCGGCGCCGATCGCGCCCGATATCATTCCACCATCGATCATGGCCGATGCAGATAACATCCAGTGCACTCGCCGTCATCCCGAAACCGCTTCATGCTTTGGGCTATGAATTAACGGCCGGCATTCGGATCCCGCATCGGGATCGAGGAGACGGTGACCGAGACCGGGTCGCTTGCCGGGAAGGAATCTTCCAGGCCTTCCTCCAGCTCTTCCTCGAGCAAATCGGGGTCCTTGCCGCGCGCGCCGTCGCCATGGGTCGGTTCGAGCGCTGCTGCAAGCAGGGTTTTGGCCCGCAAGACCGCGTTTTCCGCGGTCAGTTCAGGCGTGCTTCGCAGCGTCACGGCAATGCGGTCTTCGCCTTCTCCGCCGAACTCGACGACGAAGCCGTCTTCCGTCTGGTAGACGGTGGTATCGTTGAGTGCCATCGTCGTTCCCCCAAGCGCTCATATTAGCAAAGCGCGTTTTCCGACTTTTGTCGAGCGAAGACCGTCACCAGCCAGTCGATGAAGACGCGCACCCGCGGCGAAAGCTGGCGATTGCGAGGGTAGAGCACGGAGACCGGTGTCGGGGTCGGCGGAAAATCCTTGAGCACATGGATCAGCGTTCCCTCGGCAAGATCTTTTTCGGCGTGATAGCGCGGGATCTGGATGATGCCGAGGCCCATCCTCGCTGCTGAAATATAGCTTTCGGCGGCGTTGACGGCGACGGTGGCGGGAATGCTGATCTCACGAACCACGCCGTCGACGGTGAATTCGAGCGGCAACTGGCTTCCGGTGCCGCTGGAGCGGAAGCCGATCATGCGGTGGCCGGCAAGCCGGTCCGGATGCTGCGGCAGCCCATGGGCGGCGACATAGTCAGGCGAGGCGAGCGTGATCTCATCCAGCATGGCAACGCGTCTGGTGATCATGTCGCTATCCCCGGTCGTGCCGGCGCGCAGCACGCAGTCGATGCCTTCGCGCACCAGATCGACAAGCCGGTCGCCTTCGCTCATGTAGAACTCGATCTCGGGATAGGTCTGGAGAAAAGACGGCAGGCTCGGCAGCAGGAAATGGCGGGCGAGCGTGCCATGCACATCGACGCGCAGCAGACCCTTCGGCCTGGCGCCGGCAAAGGCACCTTCGGCATCCTCGATATCGGCAAGGATCGACAGGCAGCGCTGGTAATAGGCTTCGCCGTCGAGCGTCGGGCTGACATGGCGTGTCGTGCGCTGGAGCAGGCGCACACCGAGGCGAGCCTCGAGCTGCTTCACCGCATCGGTGACGGTCGAGCGCGGCAGGCCGGTGTCTTCGGCGGCAAGCGTGAAACTGCGGCGTTCCACGACGCGGCAAAACACCCGCATGGCATCGAATCTGTCCATCTCTTTGTTCGCTATCTCCGGATAGTGATGGCGAATAATGCCTGATTATCCGCGAAGGGAAAAGGCATAGCTTCTCCTCATCGAAACGCGATGAAGGAAAAGGACAATGGCTTCCAACGAAAACGGCAAGGTCGCACTGATCACCGGCGCTTCCCGCGGCATCGGCGCGGCCGTCGCTCAACGCCTCGCCAGGGACGGTTTTACCGTCGTCATCAATTATTCCGGCAACGCCGCCCCGGCCGAGGAACTCGCCCGGGAGATCGAGCAGGCCGGTGGCAAGGCGCTGACCGAGAAAGCCGATGTCAGCGATGCGCAAGCCGTCCGCCGCATGTTCGATGCCGCGGAAATCGCCTTTGGTGGCATCGACGTGCTGGTCAACAATGCCGGCATCATGATGCTCTCGTTGCTCGCCGAGGCCGATGATGCCAATTTCGACCGGCAGATCGCCGTCAACCTCAAGGGCACCTTCAATATACTCCGCGAAGCGGCCAAGCGCTTACGCGACGGCGGCCGGATCATCAACTTCTCCACCTCGGTCGTCGGGTTGAAGCTCGAAACCTACGGCGTCTATGCCGCGACCAAGGCTGCCGTCGAAACCTTGACGGCGATCATGGCCAAGGAGATGCGCGGCCGCAACATCACCGTCAACGCCATCGCGCCCGGTCCCGTCGCCACCGATCTTTTCCTCAATGGCAAGTCGGAGGAACTGGTCGCCCGCATGGCGAAGATGAACCCGCTGGAGCGTCTCGGCACACCTGAGGATATCGCCGCCGCCGTGGCCTTCCTCGCCGGTCCGGACGGCGGCTGGATCAGTGGTCAGACGCTGCGCGCCAATGGCGGGATGATCTGAAGGAGGCGCCGTAATCGCAATTATGTGAACGGCGCTTGCGGCGTTTCCCCTTACAATCGTGCGGGGAGTGCGTATATCTAATTTATCGCGAGAGAGTGGAATTCCCTGCCGCTCTTTCCGAACCTCCAGAGCCTGCCGCGCCCTTCCTGCGGTTGACAGGCTTGATGTTCAAAGTTGCACATTGCGGCCCGTTGAAGGTTTCCTCCTTCCGGGCCGTATTCTTTTGGCCGGGCCGTATTTCTTGTGCCGCTCAGAAGTCGTTCAGTCTCGCCTCCACCAGAAGCTTCACCAGCCAGTCGACAAAGACGCGGACCTTGTTGCTGAGGTGGCGGTTCGGGGGGTAGACGACATAGAGCGGCAGCGGATCGCGGCGCCAGTCCGGGAGCACGCGGACGAGCTCACCCTTTGTCATCGGCTCACGCGCCATGAAGATCGGCACCTGCGCGATGCCGAGACCCGTCAGTGCCGCTGTCAGATAGGTACGGCTATCGTTGACCGAGGCGATGTAGCGCGGACTGGTCTCGATCACCTCGTTGTGCCGGCGAAATTCAAAAGGCAGTGTTCGGTTGTTCTGCGCGCGGAAATAGTTGACCGAGTAGTGATCGGCCTCCAGATCCTCCGGCCGCTCGGGCATGCCGAACTTCTGGATGTAGTTCGGCGAAGCACAGGTGATCATCTCGACTTCGGAGACACGTCGGGCGATCAGCGACTGGTCGGCCGGCGTGCCGGCCCGCAGCGCGCAGTCGACATTTTCCGCAAGATAATCGACCGTGCGGTCGCCGACGCCGAGGTCGATGCGGATATCGGGGTAACGCTGATAAAAATCGCAGAGTGCGGGAACGACGATCCAATCGGCGAAAGCACCGGCCATTTCGACGCGCAGCCGCCCGCTCGGCAGGCTCTGCGAATTGGAGAGGCTGCCGTCGAGTTCCTCCAATTCAGAAATGATCTGGGCGGCGCGTTCGTAATAAAGCGCGCCGTCCGTGGTCACCATCACCCGGCGCGTCGTGCGATTCAAAAGCTTGGTGCGCAAATGCGCCTCCAGGCCCTGGATGAGATTGGTGACCGTCGCCTTGGGCATGGCGAGCATGTCGGCGGCGCGGGTGAAATTGCCCGTCTCCACCACGCGGATGAAGACGCGCATTGCCGAGAGCTGATCCATCGGTTTGAAATCCGCAGTTTGCGTTGCACCATTGTTCGAGATCTGGAACAGTGTAATCGCGATATCGCTTCTTATTCCCTGAATGGAATAACAATATCTTTTTTGTACAAAATGCAAGCGGCAGGTGTTGTCTGCTTGTGGCCGATGCAAAAGAGACCGGAAGCATGACGGTGGCATGGAAAGATATGATGCTGGATAAGGTGGCCATCGGCCCCGTTTCCGCACGCATCTACCAGGGCGCCGATTACGGCAAGGGTCCGCCCATCGTGCTTTACCTGCATGGCGGCGCTTTTCTCGACAGCGAGACGAATGTCGACCGGCCGGTGGCAATCAGCCTCGCCAAGGCCGGCGCCATCGTCGCTGCCGTCGATTACAGCAGTCTGTCCGGCAATCTGTTCCCGAAGGCGCTGGAAGTCTCCTTCTCCGTTCTCAGCTATCTCGCCAACAAGCGCGCCGCCGGTCTCGGCGACCGTAAGTCACTGCTCTTCGTCGCCGGCGAAGAGGCGGGCGGCAATGTCGCCGCCGGCGTGGCGCTGAAGGCCCGCGACCAGATGCCGGATGCGCTCGACGGCCAGGTGCTGATTTCGCCGCTGCTCGATCCCTTCATGGGCACATCCTCGATCCGCAAGGCCGAGGCGATCGGCATGCGTCAGCGCTGGACTGAAGGCTGGAGCCATTATTTGAGCGGTGGCGGCTGCCACCCTTATGCGGCGCCTTGCCTCTGTTCGCGTCTTTCCGGCGTCGCGCCGGCACTGCTCTTTACCGCGGAGGACGATCCTCTGCACGACGAAACACTTGGTTACGGTGCCCGCCTGAAAACGGCCGGCGTCGGTGTGCGCCAGCATGTCCTTCCCGCCGGGACGGGCTGGCCCTCGCTTTATGGTGGGAAATCCGAAGGAGTGCCCGACTGGCAGGAACACGTCAGCCGTCATTTCGGAAGCTTCCTTCAGGACGTGAGCGTCCAACCGCAATTGCATTGAAGATGATCTGATATTTCAGCGGCTTTGGGCCGCAAGGAGAGTACTGATGACGTCCAGAAGTAAGCGCTGGGCCCTGTTGGGCGCCGGCATGGGCCTTGTTGCGTCCGTTTCAGGCGCCGCATTGTTTTTCGAATTGCCGATGAGCACAACCGCCACGGCTGCTTCCGCTCCGGCGCAGCCGCCTGCCGTGCCGGTGACGGTTGCCGTCGTCGCGGCGCGCGACGTGACGGCCTGGGAGAGTTTCTCCGGCCGTCTCGAAGCGGTCGACCGTGTCCAGGTTCGTTCCCGCGTCGCCGGCGCCATCCTGTCGGTGGCCTTCCGCGAAGGGGCGCTGGTCAAGCAGGGCGACCTGCTCTTCACCATCGACCCGGCTCCCTATCAGGCAAACGTGGCGCAGGCTGAGGGCCAGGTCGCTTCGGCCGAAGCCAAAGTCAGCCTGGCGCAGACCGAGCTCGATCGCGGCCGCAGGCTTTCCGATAACCGCACCATCTCCCAGAGCGATCTCGATCAGCGCCACAGCACGCTGGCCGAGGCGCAGGCGGGGCTGCGTTCGGCGCAGGCCGCATTGCAGTCGGCCCAGCTCGATCTCGACTATACCGAGGTGCGGGCGCCGGTTTCCGGCCGCATCGGCAAGATCGAGGTGACCGCAGGTAACCTGGTTGCGGCCGGCTCGGCCTCGCCAGCGCTGACGACGCTCGTGTCGGTCGATCCGATCTATGCGAGCTTCAACGCCAGCGAAGAAATGGTGACACGCGCCCTTGCCGAGCTTCCGCAGACCGACAGCGCCCTGCCGCCGGTCGAGCAGATCCCGGTCGAGGTCGGCACGCTTGCCGACAGCGGCACGCCGATCAAAGGCAAGCTGCAGCTGATCGACAATGAGGTCGATGCAGCAAGCGGCACGATCGGCGTGCGCGCCGTCTTCGACAATCCGGGCGGTCGCCTTATCCCCGCCCAGTTTGTGCGGGTGCGCATGGGCCAGCCGAAGGCCGAGAACAAGATCGTCATCAGCGACCGCGCCGTCGGCACCGACCAGGACAAGAAGTTCGTCTTCGTCGTCGATGCCGAAAACAAGGTTGCCTACCGGCAGGTCCAGCTCGGTACGCTGTCCGACGGCCAGCGGGTGGTCGAAAGCGGCCTGAACGCCGGCGAAAAGATCGTCGTCAACGGCCTGCAGCGCATTCGTCCGGGCGCGGTCGTCATACCGCAGATGGAAGAGAAGGTCGCGACCGCTCAGTAAGTCTTCGCTCTCCCCCGGGGGGGAGGGCCAATACCCGAAATGATATGACCCGCCGGCGGCTCCAACCGCCGGAGAGGGACGTTGCATCCATGTTCACCCCGGAGAGGGCTTTGATATGAACATCTCCAGATTCTTTGTCGACCGGCCGGTCTTTGCCGGCGTTCTTTCGGTCCTCATCGTGGTTGCCGGCCTGATCGGCCTCAGGGCGCTGCCGATTTCCGAATATCCGGAGGTCGTGCCGCCGTCGATCGTCGTGCGCGCCACCTATCCCGGTGCCAACCCGTCGGTCATCGCCGAAACGGTGGCCACACCGCTCGAAGAGCAGATCAACGGCGTCGAGGGCATGCTCTACATGTCCAGCCAGGCGACGTCGGACGGCGTGCTCAACGTGACCGTTACCTTCAAGCTCGGCACCGACCCCGACAAGGCGCAGCAGCTGGTGCAGAACCGCGTTTCGCAGGCCGAACCAAGGCTGCCGGCGGAAGTCCGCTCGCTCGGGATCACGACGGTCAAGAGTTCGCCCAACTTCATCATGGTCGTCAACCTCGTCTCCGACGGCGACAATCACGACATTACCTATCTCCGCAACTATGCGACGCTGAATATCAAGGATCGGCTTGCCCGCATCGCCGGCGTCGGTCAGGTGCAGGTCTTTGGCGCCGGCGACTATTCGATGCGTGTCTGGATCGACCCCCAGAAGGCCGCCGAGCATGATCTCGCCGCCAGCGACATCAGCAACGCCATCAGCTCCCAGAACGTCCAGGCCGCTGCCGGCATCATCGGCGCATCGCCGAGCCAGCCGGGTGTAGATCTGCAGCTCAACGTCAACGCCCAGGGCCGCCTGCGCACGCCTGAGGAGTTCGGCAACATCATCGTCAAGACGGGCGCCAGTGGCGAGATCACCCGCCTTCGCGACGTTGCCCGCATCGAGCTCGGCGCCGCAGACTATACGCTGCGCTCGCTGCTCGACGGCAAGCCGGCCGTCGCAGTCGCCGTGCTTCAGGCGCCCGGTTCGAATGCGATCGAAATCGCCGACAATGTGCACGCCACCATGGATCAGCTGCAGCTCGCCATGCCCGAGGGCGTCAAATACGAGATCGTCTACGATACGACGAAATTCGTGCGCGCCTCGATCGAGAAGGTCATCGACACGCTGCTCGAAGCCATCGCGCTTGTTGTTCTCGTCGTCATCCTGTTCCTGCAGACGTGGCGCGCCTCGATCATTCCGCTGATCGCAGTTCCGGTATCGATCATCGGCACCTTCGCGGTGATGTATGTCTTCGGCTTTTCGATCAACGCGCTCAGCCTGTTCGGGCTGGTGCTGGCGATCGGTATCGTCGTCGACGACGCAATCGTGGTGGTCGAAAACGTCGAGCGCAATATCGAACAGGGGCTGTCGCCGCGGGCCGCCACCTACAAGGCGATGAAGGAAGTCTCCGGTCCGATCATCGCGATCGCGTTGGTTCTCGTCGCGGTCTTCGTGCCGCTGGCCTTCATCTCCGGCCTGTCCGGTCAGTTCTATCGCCAGTTCGCACTGACGATCGCCATCTCGACCGTCATCTCGGCCTTCAACTCGCTCACCCTGTCTCCGGCGCTGGCAGCCCTTCTGCTGAAGGGCCATCATCAGCCGAAAGACTGGCTGACGCGGTTCATGGACGCCATCTTCGGCTGGTTCTTCCGCGGCTTCAACCGGGTCTTCGGCGCCGGTTCGAATGCCTACGGCAAGGGCGTCGGCGGATTGCTGTCGCGCAAGAGCATCGTCATGGTGATCTATCTGGCGTTGGTCGGTGCCACCTATAGCCTGTTCAGCACGGTCCCCGGCGGCTTCGTGCCGTCTCAGGACAAGCAGTATCTGATCGGCTTCGCCCAGCTGCCGGATGCCGCAAGCCTCGACCGCACGGAAGATGTGATCAAGCGGATGACCGACATTGCGCTCGCCCAGCCGGGCGTCGCCAATGCGATCGCCTTCCCTGGCCTGTCGATCAACGGCTTCACCAACTCGTCCAATGCCGGCATCGTCTTCGTGACGCTGAAGGACTTCGAGGAGCGCAAGACGCCGGATCTTTCGGGCGGGGCCATCGCCATGGCGCTGAACCAGAAGTTCGGCGCCATCCAGGATGCCTTCATCGCCATGTTCCCGCCGCCGCCGGTCAACGGTCTCGGCACGACGGGTGGTTTCAAGCTGCAGATCGAGGATCGCGCCGGCCTGGGCAATCAGGCGCTGGACGATGCGACCAAGGCGGTGCTTGCCAAGGCCTATCAGACGCCTGAGCTTGCCGGGCTGTTCTCCAGCTTCCAGATCAACGTGCCGCAGCTCTATGCCGATCTCGACCGCGCCAAGGCCGAGCAGCTCGGAGTCTCCGTCACCGACGTCTTCCAGACGCTGCAGATCTATCTCGGTTCGCTCTATGTGAATGACTTCAACGCCTTCGGCCGCACCTACAGCGTCCGGGTGCAGGCCGATGCGAAATTCCGCGCCCAGCCGGAAGATATCGGCCAGCTGAAAGTCCGTTCGGCATCGGGTCAGATGATCCCGCTTTCGGCCCTGCTGAAAGTGGAGCCGAGCACCGGTCCGGAGCGTGCGAACCGCTACAACGGCTTCCTCGCTGCCGATATCAATGGCGGTCCGGCACCGGGTTTCTCGTCCGGCCAGGCACAGGCGGCTATCGAAAAGATCCTCCACGAGACCCTGCCGGCAGGCATCGACTTCGAATGGACGGATCTGACCTATCAGCAGATCCTTGCCGGTAATTCGAGCATCGTCGTCTTCCCGCTGGCACTGTTGCTCGTCTTCCTGGTGCTGGCCGCCCAGTATGAAAGCCTGACGCTGCCGCTTGCGATCATCATGATCGTGCCGATGGGTGTGCTGGCCGCGCTGACAGGCGTCTGGCTCACCGGTGGAGATAACAATATCTTCACCCAGATCAGTCTTGTGGTGCTTGTCGGACTATCGGCGAAGAACGCGATCCTGATCGTGGAATTCGCCCGCGAACTGGAGTTCGAGGGCAGGACGCCGCGGGAGGCCGCGATCGAGGCCAGCCGCCTTCGTCTTCGCCCGATCCTGATGACCTCCCTTGCCTTCATCATGGGTGTCGTACCGCTCGTCGTCTCCACAGGCGCCGGCGCGGAGATGCGCGCGGCCATGGGTGTCGCGGTGTTCTCGGGCATGATCGGCGTGACCTTCTTCGGTATCTTCATGACGCCTGTCTTCTACGTGCTGCTGCGGCGGCTGACGGGCAACCGTCCGCTCGTCCAGCACAAGCCGGACGAACACAAGGAGGAAGAGGCGGAGGTCATCCGGCTCGCGGCGGAATAACGGAATTCAACCTTCCTTTGTCGAGTAAATCGGGCGGGAACTTCGGTTCTCGCCCGTACCGTTTTCGGGCCGATGCGTCATCAAAACGGTTGCAACGATGGGTGAGGGGGTTATCAAAGACGAACAACAGTTGGGAGGACTGAATGACAGGTTCGAGCAGAGGTCATGACGGCAGGCGGATCGCCTTTCTCGGCACCGGGCTGATGGGGGCACCGATGGCGCGCCGGCTGCTTGGCGCGGGTTTTGCCGTTACCGTCTGGAATCGCGACCGCAGCAAAGCCGAGGCGCTGGTGCAGGACGGTGCGATCTGTGCGGAGACACCCGCGGATGCCGTTTCGGGCGCTGACGTCGTCATCACCATGCTGACCAATGCCGAGGCGGTGAAGGACGTGCTGTTCGACCGCGGAGCGGCCGATGCGATGACATCAGCGGCCACCGCTGTCGATATGAGTTCGATCGCCCCGCATTTTGCCCGCGACCATGCCGCCAGGCTTGCCGAACGCGGCATCGCTCATGTCGATGCGCCGGTTTCCGGCGGCGTCGTCGGGGCTGATGCCGGTACGCTCGCCATCATGGCGGGCGGCGAAGAGGATGTGATCGACGCACTGGCAGATGTCTTTGCGCCGATGGGGCGCGTGACCCGCGTCGGCCCAAGCGGGGCGGGCCAGCTGGCCAAGCTTGCCAACCAGCAGATCGTCGCGGTGACGATCGGCGCCGTCGCCGAAGCGATGATGCTGATTTCAGCCGGCGGCGGCTCGCCGGCAGCCTTCCGCGACGCCATTCGCGGCGGCTTTGCCGAGAGCCGTATCCTTGACCTCCACGGCAAACGCATGGTCGAGCGGCAGTTTACCCCAGGCGGTTCGTCCAGCAACCAGCTGAAGGATCTGAACGCCGCCATGGAAACCGCCAACGCCCTGTCGCTGACGCTGCCCCTGACTGCGACGGTACACGCCGAATTCACCGAATTCGTTGCAAACGGCAATGGTGAAAAGGATCATAGCGGCCTGCTCCTGCATCTCGAAGAGAAGAATGCTCTGCCCGGAGGCAAGAAGTGACCGACAGCCATCCTCCGAAGCGGCGCCTGCGGTCGCAGGATTGGTTCGACAATCCCGACCATATCGACATGGCAGCGCTCTATCTCGAGCGTTTCATGAATTACGGCATCACGCCGGAAGAGATGCGCTCCGGCAAGCCGATCATCGGGATTGCCCAGAGCGGCAGCGATCTTACGCCTTGCAACAGGGTGCATGTCGAGCTTGCCAAGCGCGTGCGCGACGGCATTCGCGATGCCGGCGGTATTCCGATCGAATTTCCGACACATCCGATCTTCGAGAACTGCAAGCGCCCGACGGCGGCACTCGACCGCAATCTTGCCTATCTCGGCCTCGTTGAAATCCTCTATGGCTATCCGCTCGACGGTGTCGTGCTGACGACCGGCTGCGACAAGACCACGCCGTCGGCGATCATGGCGGCGTCGACGGTCGATATTCCGGCGATCGTGCTCTCCGGCGGCCCGATGCTCGACGGCTGGCACGAGGGAGAGCTGGCGGGTTCCGGCACGGTGATCTGGCGGATGCGGCGGAAATATGCCGCAGGCGAGATCGACCGGGAGGAATTCCTGCAGGCAGCGCTCGACTCAGCGCCCTCCGTCGGCCACTGCAATACGATGGGCACGGCCTCGACGATGAACGCCCTTGCCGAGGCGCTCGGTCTGTCGCTGACTGGATGCGGCGCCATTCCGGCCGCTTACCGCGAACGCGGGCAGATGGCCTACCGCACCGGGCGGCGTGCCGTCGAGATCGTCTTCGAGGATCTGAAGCCGTCGGATATCCTGACGCGCGCGGCCTTCCTCAATGCCATCCGCACCAATTCGGCGATCGGCGGCTCGACCAATGCGCAACCGCATCTGGCGGCGATGGCCAAGCATGCCGGCGTCGAGCTTCATCCCGACGACTGGCAGGTGCATGGCTTCGACATCCCGCTGCTCGCCAATGTCCAGCCGGCCGGGACCTATCTCGGCGAGCGTTTCCACCGCGCCGGCGGTACGCCGGCGATCATGTGGGAACTGCTGCAGGCCGGAAAGCTCGACGGCGGCTGTCATACGGTGACGGGCAGGACGATGGCCGAGAACCTGCAGGGTAAGGAAGCCAGCGACCGCGAGGTTATCCGTCCGTTCGGTGAGCCGCTGAAGGAGCGGGCAGGCTTCCTCGTTCTCAAGGGCAATCTCTTCGATTTCGCCATCATGAAGATGAGCGTGGTCTCGGAAGATTTTCGCCGGCGTTACCTTCAGGAGCCCGGGCGGGAGGGCGTCTTCGAAGGCAAGGCGGTCGTCTTCGACGGGTCGGAAGATTATCACAAGCGCATCAACGATCCCGACCTCGGCATCGACGAGAATACCATTCTGGTCATCCGCGGCGCCGGGCCGCTTGGCTGGCCGGGTTCGGCAGAGGTCGTCAACATGCAGCCGCCCGACCATCTTCTGAAGCGCGGCATCAGCAGCCTGCCGACGATCGGTGACGGCCGCCAGTCGGGCACGGCCGACAGCCCGTCGATCCTCAACGCCTCGCCGGAGAGTGCGGCCGGCGGCGGCCTCGCCTGGCTTCGCAGCGGCGATATCATCCGCATCGACTTCAACCATGGGCGTTGCGACATGCTGGTCGACGAGACCGAGATCGAACGGCGCAAGGGTGACGGTATTCCGCCGGTGCCGCCGGATGCGACGCCGTGGCAGCAGATCTACCGCCGCTCGGTCACGCAACTGTCGGACGGCGCGGTTCTGGAAGGGGCGGCGGAATTCCGCCGGATTGCCAAAAACCCGCCACGGCACAACCACTGATCTCAACTGTGTTGCGGACTGCAAGTCCTTTGATCCAAAAGGGGAAAGTCGTAACGGACAGTTCACCTAGTGACTAGTTCGATCATCGGAACAAGGCTTCATTAATGCCGGCCTGAGACCATATTGCAATTATGGAAGCTTCTAAGGCTGAGACCGCGTTGCCAGAAAATAGACCCACACGATCCGAACAAGAGTTTCAGGATCTTCTGCGCCGGCTCGAACTCGCTCTCGATGCATCCCGGATCGGTGTCTGGGAGCACAGCATCGCAACGAGCGGGATTTTGTGGGATGCGCAAATGCACCGTCTCTACGAGACCGGCGAGACATGCCGGGAAGTGCCGGCATGGTTATGGTCGAATTCGATCCATCCCGACGACCGCGAGCAAGCCGAATACGACTTCGACCAGGCGATCGCCACGCGGGGCGCCTATAATTCGCAATTTCGGATCGTGCTGCCGAGCGGCGAAATCCGCCATCTGCGGTCACGCGCACATTTCTACGTGGATGCCGAGGGGCTGCCCTCCTTCATCGGCGCCGAATGGGATGTCACCGCCGACGTCCTGCTCAACGCTGAACTCGCCGGCCAGAAGATGGTGGCCGAGGCGAGGGCGCTGGCGCTCGAGGAAAGCAATGCGCGCATCGAGCATGTCGCCGATCACGACTATCTCACCGGCCTGCCGAACCGGCGTCTTCTTGACAAGCGGCTCGCCGAGCTGCCGGCCGACAGGAGCATCACCACGCTTGGCGTCCTGCATCTCGATCTCGATCAGTTCAAGCAGATCAATGACAGTCACGGTCATGCCGCAGGCGACGCGGTTCTGAGGGCCGCAGCCCTTCGCATCACCGCCGCCATTCCCGCAAATGGCATGGTCGCCCGCGTCGGCGGCGACGAATTCGTCATCGTGCTGGTCAATTTCAGCGATCTGGCGGAATTGAAACTGATCACCGACGACCTTCAGCGCCGGCTGCGGAAGAAGATCCGCTTCGGCCAGGAGATGCTGCAATCCGGCGCCTCGATCGGTGTTTCCTGGAGCGGCGATCGGCGGGCGCGCAACCTGCTTGCCGAATCCGATCTGGCGCTCTACCAGGCCAAGAAACTCGGGCGCAACCGCGTCGAATTCTTCACGCGGCAACTGCAGGAGGATCTGCGCGCCAAACGTCGCCTTGCCGAAGAGCTGAAGCTCGGGTTGGAGCGTGGCGAGATCGTTCCCTATTATCAGGTGCAGCTCGATGCCCGGACACGGGAAGTCATCGGCTTCGAGGCTCTGGCCCGCTGGAAACATCCGGAGAAGGGCGTGCTCGCTCCGGGGATCTTCCTGAAGATTGCCGACGAGCATGGGCTTGCGGCGGAGATCGATGCGGCGATCCTCAAAAACGTTCTTGAAGACCGGCTGTTCTGGCTGTTGCAGGGATTTGCGGTTCCGCGCATTGCGGTCAATATCTCGGCGTTGCGGCTTGCCGATCCGACATTGCTCGGCAAGCTGAGGAAACTCGACATTCCGCCCGGCGTGATCGTCTTCGAACTGGTCGAGACGATTTTTCTCGACGACAGCGACGAAAAACTGCTCGACCATATCGGCGATATCAAACAAATGGGCATCGACATCGAGATCGATGATTTCGGATCCGGCCATGCCTCGCTCATCGGTCTCGTCAAGCTGCGGCCGAAGCGGCTGAAGATCGACCGGCAACTCATCGCCGAAGTCGTCAGTTCCGCCGAGCAGCGGCGCGTGGTGGGTTCGATCGTGGAAATCGCCAAGGCGCTCGACGTCGAGGTGATCGCCGAGGGCATCGAGACCGAGGCACATGCCGTCGTGCTGGCGCAACTCGGCTGCGATGGTCTGCAGGGTTACGCGTTTGGTTATCCCGCACCGGCGGCCGAGACGGCTCGTCTTTTCTCACCTATGGCGAGCGGAATCGAAAAGCAGAAGACGGCGATCGGCGGAACGGCCCGGTGATCCGTCGGTGGGGACCGCCGGCAGGCTTTCGCGGTCGTGGAGAGATAATTGGCGCAAGTAATTTTCTTGAGGTTGCATCGGCATTGTTTCATGCTAATGCGGAAACCAAGCTTTCTGCATTGCATCGAAAAATGATTATACGCGTGGTCAAGATCATGAGCGCGGCTTTCCATCATTCGCAGTTGCAATCGGGGAACTGGGGACCTGGCAATTGCTTTGCGGTTGCCGGGATGGACTTGCGGGACATTCAATCTGGGAAAGTCGCATGAATTCGGAATTTGCCGTTCGTTCAATGCGGCCCGGCGAACTGGAACTCGTGCTCGAATGGGCGCGTCAGGAGGGCTGGAACCCGGGCCTCGACGATTCGCTTGCATTCCTCGAGGCTGATCCCTCGGGATTTTTCGTCGGCGCCATCGGTGAAGTTCCCGTCGGCTCGATCTCCGTCGTCAAATACGGCGAGAGTTTCGCCTTCCTGGGCCTCTACATCGTCCATCCCGATTTCCGGGGCAAGGGTTACGGCAAGGCGATCTGGGAGACGGGCATTGCCAGCGCGGGGGACCGCACGATCGGCCTCGACGGCGTCGCCGCACAGCAGGACAACTACCGCAAGGCTGGCTTCGAACCCGCCTATTCCACCATTCGCTACGGCGGCGTCGCCACCAGTTTGCCGGTCTCGGCGCTTGCCGCGCACCCGGTCATGGATTCGCGTCTCGAAGGCCTGCAGCGTTTTGATTCGGCGATCTTTCCGCAGCCGCGGGATGCCTTCCTTGCCGCCTGGTGCACCGGTCGCAAGGGCCGTCGTTCGGCTGTGGTGCGCAAGAGCGGCAAGCTCCGCGGTTACGGCACGATCCGCCGCTGCTACGAGGGTTACAAGATTGGGCCGCTCTTTGCCAACGATGCCGACAGCGCCGCAGCACTGCTTGCCGAATTGATCCCCGAAGCGAAAGGGGCTGCTATTTTCATCGATATCCCCACGGAGAACCACGAGGCGGTGGCACTTGCCGAGGGCCTCGGCCTTCGACCGGTGTTCGAAACGACGCGCATGTATCGCGGATCGGCGCCGGTCACTCCGCTGAAGCACGTCTTCGGCGTGACGACGCTGGAGCTTGGCTAGGGCCTTTCCTGGTTAGATTGAAGCATTCTGCCGGAGCAGGTTTTCGTCAGGGCAGAGGCGATTGGCGACGGGCATACCCCTTGGTACGTCCGAGCCGATCGCCTCTGATCCTGGCGGAAAGATGCCCGGCCCACCGGCCGCACCGCTTCGCCACGGCGAAGCGATAAGTGCGTCCGGCGATTCCTAAGTCTTGCAGATTTGCCAGGCAAATCTGCGGGAGGGTTGGCTGAAATGGGCCGGCTGATCGACCGGCCGGCTTAGCCGTAGAGCCGGGCTTACGACGCGCGCCGGCCGGTCGACCATCCGACTCCGTTTGAGCCAACAGAATGCTTCAATCTAACCAGGAAAGGCTCTAATCCACAGGGGAGGCGGGAACGGTCGGAGCCGAAGCTTTCGGCCGGCCTTTTTCGGCGATCGCGATGCCGCCCAAGGTCAGTGCCAGCGCGATCATGTGAAAGGACTGCAGCCTCTCGCCGATCAGGGCGACGGAGAGCAAAGTTCCGAACACCGGCACGAGATTGATGAACAGGCCGGCCCGATTGGCGCCGATCGCCTCGACACCCTTGATATAGAGGATCTGCGCCAGCAGCGACGGAAAGGTCGCCGTGTAGAAAGTAATGATCCAGCCGGCCTGATCCGGCCATAACGCGGCACCCCGGCCGGCTTCCCAAAGGAGCAGCGGCACAGAGGTCAGCATGGCGCCGAGCGCGGGGAACGCCATCAGCGTGCGCCAGTCGACCGGCGGCTTCCAGCGCAGGAAGATGGTGTAGACCGAATAGGCGGCAATGGCGATCAGCATCAGCCCGTCGCCGCGGTTGAGGCTTAGTTGCAGCAATGTTGCCAGGTCGCCGTGAGCGGCGGTCAATGCGACGCCGATCAGCGTCAAGCCGAAACCGAGACATTGCGCCAGCGAGATGCCGGTGCGGAAGAACATGAAATTCAACAGGAAGATCAGCATCGGGATGCCGGCCTGCTCGATGGCGACATTGATCGCCGTCGTATATTGCACGGCCGAATAAAGCATGGCGTTGAAAAGCGTGTAGCCGATGACGCCGTAGAAAAACAACAGCGGCAGGTTCTTCCTCACCACCGGCCAGTCCCTCTTGAGCTGCGGCACCGAGATCAGGGCGATCAGCGCCACGGCGATGAACCAGCGCAGGAAGGTCAGCATCATCGGGCTGATATGCCCGACTGCGAGCTTGCCGGCGACGGAGTTGCCGCCCCAGCAGAGGGTGGCGATAACGAGGCAGAAGTAGGCCGTGGCTTGCAAGAGCGTTCTTCCCGTCTTTCCGCGATCGCCAAGCGGCGTTTTGTGACGGGCAATAACCTGCCGGCTGCTGATTTGTCACGTAAAAAGCCCAATCACCTGTGACAACAGGGTCGCTTTCCCAAAAACAAAGCTTTATAGATGCGCGGGTTTGAGCAGGTGCGCGGTTTTCCGCCGGTAACAGGAAGAGTTGGATGACGAACGTAGTCGTGGTCGGTTCGCAATGGGGTGACGAAGGCAAGGGCAAGATTGTCGACTGGCTTTCGGAGCGCGCGGATATCGTTGTGCGCTATCAGGGCGGACATAATGCCGGCCATACGCTCGTCATCGACGGCACCAGCTACAAGCTGTCGCTGCTGCCGTCCGGCGTCGTGCGTCCGGGCAAAATGGCGGTGATCGGCAACGGCGTCGTCGTCGATCCGCATGCGCTGATCGCCGAGATCGGTCGGCTGGAAGCCCAGGGCGTGACGGTGACGCCGGACAATCTGCGTATCGCCGACAATGCGACGCTCATTCTGTCGCTGCACCGCGAGCTCGACGCGATGCGCGAAGATGCGGCGTCGAACAGCGGCACCAAGATCGGCACCACACGCCGCGGCATCGGCCCGGCCTATGAAGACAAGGTCGGCCGCCGCGCCATCCGGGTGATGGATCTTGCCGATCTCGACAGCCTTGCCGGCAAGGTCGACCGTATTCTGACGCATCACAATGCGCTTCGCCGCGGCCTCGGTGTCGCCGAAGTCAGCCACCAGACGATCATGGACGAACTGACCTCGATCGCCGATCGGGTGCTGCCGTTCCGTGACACCGTCTGGCTTTTCCTCGACAAGGAGCGCCGCAAGGGCTCCCGCATCCTCTTCGAAGGCGCGCAGGGCAGCCTGCTCGACATCGACCACGGTACCTATCCTTTCGTGACCTCGTCGAACACCGTGGCCGGCCAGGCCGCGGCCGGTTCCGGCATGGGGCCGGGCTCGCTCGGCTATATCCTCGGCATCACCAAGGCCTATACGACGCGTGTCGGCGAAGGCCCGTTCCCGACGGAGCTGAAGGATGCGATCGGTGAGTTCCTTGGCGAAAAAGGCCATGAGTTCGGCGTGGTGACCGGGCGCAAGCGGCGTTGCGGCTGGTTCGATGCCGCCCTCGTGCGCCAGTCGATCGCCACCAACGGCATCACGGGCATCGCGCTCACCAAGCTCGACGTGCTCGACGGCCTTGAGGAGTTGAAGATCTGCGTCGGTTACATGCTCGACGGCGAACAGATTGATCATCTTCCCGCAAGCCAGGGAGCGCAAGCTAGGGTCGAACCGGTCTATATCACGTTGGAAGGGTGGAAGGAATCGACCGTCGGCGCCCGCAGTTGGGCGGACCTGCCGGCACAGGCGATCAAATATGTTCGCCAGGTCGAAGAGCTGATCGGCGCGCCTGTCGCGCTGCTTTCCACCAGCCCGGAGCGGGATGACACGATACTTGTGACCGATCCGTTTGAGGATTAAGCTCACGGGTCACTGTGGAGGATGGTTCGGTAGGGTGCCGGACTTCTTGAGAAAGTACTGATGGCGGATTTTATTGCAGTTATTCGGCGGGCCGTCGACGGCCTGGCTGAAAATACCCCAGAGATGCGGGTGAAGGTCTACGAACGTGCCCGCGGCGCAGTGCAGCGGCAGCTCGAGAACATGAAGCCGCGTCCGCCGGAAGCCATGCTGCAACGCCAGCTCGAAAAGCTCGAGGCCGCCATCCGCGAAGTGGAAGGCGAACACGCCGAGGCGCTGCCGCTCGATGAGCCGGTTGCCGCCGCCGTTGCGCCGGAATTCGCCGAAGAACAAGCGGTTCACGACGAAGGCGAACCAGCGCCTACACCGGAGACGATCGTCGAAGAGCCGGTCTACGAAGCCTCTGCGGAACCGCAGGCGGTTGAGGCCGACGGTGAGCCGGATTACGTAGAAGCTGCCGCGCCGCAAGAGCCCCAGGAAGAGCTCGCGGACGAGGAACCTCTCTCCGAGGAAGCACCCAGCCTCCCCACGTCCATTGCGGCCGAGGCTGCTGCTCCCGCGCAGGCAGAGACACCGGCTCCTGCCGAAACATACTGGCATCCGTCGCATGAAGAGGAAGGGCCGGCCGAGGAATGGCATTCCGGCGAGCGACGCGACGTCGCTGCCGAGGCTTGGCCTGCAGATGATGAGCGCTGGGAGACGCCGGCCGGGCATCGCAATGAAGAAGCCGACGAATATCATGCTGACGAGCAGCATCCCGCAGAAGAGACCGCGCCCGAGCCGGCGGCGGTGGAAAGCACGGAGCCGGAGGCCGTGGAGGCTTACGAACCCGTCGCGCCGCTCGAGCCGATCACACGTGGCATAGAGCATGCATCCAACCGGCTGGTGGAGCCGGTCGCCGATTTCGCTCGTCCGCAGGAATTCGTCGAGCACAGCCGTGAGGAGCCGCTGCAAGCTGACGCGGCTGCCCATTTCGATCCCGTCTGGACCGAGCCTGCCGCTGAGACGCCGGCTCCGGCGCCGAAGGATGCGGAGACCGAATGGGCGGAAGAGGAGCTGCGGCAGTATTCGCAGACGGCGCCGGTCACCCCGGATACCTCGGCGCGCGCCTTCGAGGAGGTGATATCGAGCCTCGAAAAAGTCGCACCTGCGGCCGTCATGCCGGCGGCCAAGGAAAGTTTCTCGTGGGAGACCGCAGTCTTCGACGATCTGCCGCCGATCGAGGCAGAGAGCAACAAGAAGGCGGCGCCGGTCGCCTCGCATTTCGACGATGTCGATATCTTCGCGGAAGTGCACAACGGCAAGCCGGCGGCCGCCGGCGGCGCGGCGAGCGAGGACTGGCGCGAGGCGAAGGCGCTGCGCGGCTACGACCGCCGCGGCTCGGTCGCGGCCGACGACGATGACACCAATCCGGCGATGGATATCGACCAGATGGTCGCTTCCAAGCTGCAGGGCAAGAGTTTCCGGATGGAGCCGAAGCGTCGCCGCTTCGGCATCGGCACCGTGATCACCCTCCTCTTCGCACTTCTTGTGATCGGTGGCGGCGCCTATGCCGGCTGGATGAACAGAGAGGCGCTGGTGGCGATGGTCGACGGGCTCGTCAGTTCGGCACCGTCGCAGGCGACCCGGAACGAGGCGGCCACGCCGCCTGCCGGCTCCGCAACGCCTGCCGAGCCGAACGCGGCGACGCCGGCCCAGCCGACCACACCGGGAGCGCAGAATACGCCGGCGGCGCCGGCTCAGCCGAACCAGAATCCGCAGGTGGCGTCAATGAACAATGACGGCGCCGCGGCCAATTCGAAATTCACCCAGCGGCTGCTGACCGATGGGACCGAGGTCGACAGCGGACCGGCAACGGTGCCGGGAACGCCGACCGCGGAAGGAAAATCGGTCGCCGAGCAGAATGTCGCGGCAGCGGACACGCCGCCGGCGGCGACCGCGCAGGGCGATGTCGCACCGGCCGAAACGCCGACGCCGAACGGCCCGGCAGCATCGCCGCAGCAAACCGCCCTCGTCGGCTCGTCGCAAAAGATGTTCCTCTATGAGGAGCGCATCGGCCAAAGCTCTCCGACGGCGATCGAAGGATCTGTGGTCTGGAGCGTGCAGCACGAGGCCGGCCAGGACGGCCGGCAGGAGGCGACGGTGCAGGGCAACGTCACCGTGCCGGAGCGCAATCTCTCGGCTCTCGTCACCTTCAAACGCAATTCCGATCCGTCGCTGCCGGCAAGCCATCTCGTCGAGATCGTCTTCTCGCTGCCGCCGAATTTCGAAGGCGGCAGCATTGACAGCGTCCAGCGCATCTCGATGAAGCGCACCGAGCAGGACCGCGGCGACGCCCTGATCGCAGTTCCGGCCAAGATCACCGACGATTTCCACATGATCGCGCTCAACGACTATCCCGATGCGCGCAAGGCCAATCTCGACCTGATGTCGACCCGCAGCTGGATCGATATCCCCGTCACCTACCGCAACGGCCGCCGCGCGCTGCTGACGATGGAAAAGGGCAATACGGGAACGGATGCCTTCAATACCGCCATCAAGGAATGGACCGCGCTCGGGGACGTGTCGACGAGCCAGTGACGACTGGCCGTAATTCCAGCACTCTCGACCTTTGACGGGGTGCCGAGGTTGCGAAACGCAAAGAATCAGAAAGGCGGGCCGCAAGGACCCGCCTTTTCAATTTTCCGACGAGGCAGGTTTATGCTGTTGCTTCGACGACCCGGACGGCCTTGGCGCGTTCCTGGGCTTCCTTGCGGACAGCGTCCTGCACCTTTTCGAAAGCGCGGACCTCGATCTGGCGGACGCGTTCGCGGCTGATGTCGAATTCTGTCGACAGGTCTTCCAGCGTCACCGGATCCTCGGCGAGGCGGCGAGCCTCGAAGATACGGCGTTCGCGCTCGTTCAGCACGCTCATCGCTTTCGCCAGCATGCGCCGGCGGGTGTCGAGCTCGTCCTGTTCGATCAGCACGTCTTCCTGGCTGTCATGGTCGTCCACCAGCCAATCCTGCCATTGACCGCTGTCGCCTTCGGCCGCCTTGATCGGCGCGTTCAGCGAGGCGTCGCCGGACAGGCGGCGGTTCATCGAAATGACCTCCTCCTCCGAGACTTTCAGCTTGGTGGCGATTTCGGAGACGTGCTCCGGCTTCAGGTCGCCGTCATCGATCGCCTGGATGCGGCCTTTCAGCCGGCGCAGGTTGAAGAACAGGCGCTTCTGGTTGGCGGTCGTGCCCATCTTCACCAGCGACCACGAACGCAGAATATATTCCTGGATCGAGGCCTTGATCCACCACATGGCGTAGGTGGCAAGGCGGAAGCCGCGCTCGGCATCGAACTTCTTAACGGCCTGCATCAGGCCGACATTGCCCTCGGAAACGACTTCGCCGATCGGCAGGCCATAGCCGCGATAACCCATCGCGATCTTTGCGACGAGGCGAAGATGGCTGGTGACGAGCTTGTGGGCGGCGTCGCGATCGCCATGCTCGGCATAACGCTTGGCGAGCATGTATTCCTGCTGCGGCTCGAGCATCGGAAATTTGCGGATTTCGTCGAGGTAACGATTGAGACCGGCTTCGCCGGCGGTAATGGACGGCAAGGTATTTCGGGCCATAGTGCACCCTCCTAAAGTGAATTCCGGTTCCCGTTGGAAACGCGTCCTCGCGTTAAAAATGGCGAACCGGGACGTGCGGCTCTGCTGCGAGCCCGCACTAAGTCAATATACAGATAAGTGTGGCGAAACAGCGGTTCAAGGTGCCGCTCACGCAGCTGTGAGAGGGCCGGAGACGACGCCTCTATCCCCGCAACGCCTCGACCAGCTCCACCATATCATCCGGCAACGGCACTTCGAAATGCATGATTTCGCCGGTGCGGGGATGCTCGAATTGCAGCATGAAAGCATGCAGCGCCTGGCGGTTGAAACCGTTGACGACCTTGCGGACTTCCTCGGGCAGGCGGTTGGCCTTGGTCTTGAAGCCGGCGCCGTAAACCGTGTCGCCGAGCAGCGGATGGCCGATATGGGCCATATGCACACGGATCTGGTGGGTACGACCGGTTTCGAGGTGGCACTCGACCAGTGAAGCAAGTGCGGTCGCGTCCGGGTTCTCCTGGAAGCGCTCGATCACCTCGTAATGCGTGATCGCCTCGTCGGCGTCATGACTGTCGGGCCGCTTGACGGCGCGGCGCGTGCGATCGCCGGTGGCGCGGCCGAGCGGCGCGTCGACCGTGCCTGTCAGCGAGCGGGGGCGGCCCCAGACGACTGCCTGGTAGGCCCGCTCCAGCGGCATGGTGCGGCCATGATCGGCAAACTGGAGCGAGAGGTGGCGATGGGCAATGTCGTTCTTGGCGACGACCATGACCCCTGTCGTGTCCTTGTCGAGCCGGTGGACGATGCCCGGACGACGCACGCCCCCGATGCCGGAGAGCGTATCGCCGCAGTGATGGATCAGCGCGTTGACCAGCGTCCCCGTCCAGTTGCCGGAGCCGGGATGGACGACGAGACCGGAAGGCTTGGAGATGACGATGAGGTCTTCATCCTCATGGAGAATATCGAGCGGGATATCCTCGCCCTGCGGCGTCGGGTCTTCCGGCTCGGGCAGGGTGATCTCGAAACTATCGCCGTTGCGCACCTTGCGCTGCGGATCGGTGACGGGTTCGCCGCGCAGAGAAACCTGGCCGTCCTTGATCAGCGCCTTGATGCGGCTGCGCGAAAATTCCTCCCCGACCTGTGCCGTCAGCCAGGCGTCGAGCCGGCCTTCGGCAGTTTCATCGGCGGTCAGGACTTTTCTATTGCCGGCTGCTTGTTTAAAGGGGTCGCTCAAGACGCTTCTTCTCCGACGTATTTTTTTAGAACGGGACGCACAGATGACAGCAATCGAGCCAGACGACCAGGAAGAGAAGCCCCTTGATCCGGCGATGGAAAGTGTCCGGCGCAAGATGGTCCGCCTGCAGATCGTTTCCGGCGCCATCATGTTCGTGAGCCTTATGGCGGTCTTCGGCGCGGTTGTCTATAAGACGATGCACAGCGAAGCCAAGGAGACGGCGGCGACCGTTTCCGCCGCCGGCGTGCCCTCGGATGCGCCGCTTGCGGCGACGGTTTCCCTGCCGCTCGGCTTCAAGGTGCAGTCCACTTCGTTTTCGGCGGGGCAGATCCTGTTTTACGGCGAAACGGCTGAAGGCAAGAGCAAGGCGCTGGTCTTCGACCTCAGGACCGGCCGCACCGTCGCCGACGTCAGCGTCGCGGGCAATTGAGGCCGGCATGGCCGCCGTCCCGATCGCCATCGACAGTGCCGACGATCCGCGTATCGCCGAGTTCCGCAATATCCGCGAGCGCGATCTGACGGGCCGGGAAAACCGTTTCATCGCCGAAGGCACCGTCGTGCTGCGCATGCTCGCCGAGGCGCATGCGCAAGACCGCGGCTTTTTCGCCGAGAAGATCCTGCTGCTGCGCAATCGCGTCGACGGCGTTATGCCGATCCTTGAGCGGCTGCCGGCCGATGTGCCGGTCTATGTCGCCGAGGCCGACGTGCTTGACGGCGTCGTCGGGTTCCATCTGCATCGCGGCGTTCTGGCGCTCGGCCGGCGGGAGGATCGCGGAGAGGCGGCTCTTCTCGAGGCGCTACCGGAACGGGCGCTGGTGCTCGTCGGTTGCGGCATTTCCAATCATGACAATGCCGGTTCGATGTTCCGCAATGCGGCCGCCTTCCGGGCGGACGCTTTGCTGCTCGACGAAACCTGCTGTGATCCGCTCTACCGCAAGGCGCTGCGTGTCTCGGTCGGTTCGGTGCTGAGCGTTCCGCACCGGCGCGGCGGCAAGGCGATGGATGTGCTGCTTTCGCTTGCCGAACGCGGCTTTGCCATCTGGACGCTTTCGCCGCACGGCAAGACCGATATCCGCGCCATTCCCGCCTCGGCACGCATGGCGCTCGTCATCGGCACCGAGGGGGAGGGGTTGCCGGAGGCGCTGCTGGCACGCTTCCACAGCGCCCGCATCCCGCAGTCGGAGGATCTCGACAGCCTCAACGCCGCAACGGCAACGGGCATCGCGCTGTTTTCGATGGCGTCGGCGATGGGCCGGATCTGAATTACGATTTTAAAGCGCGTCGCATCGAACTTGATTGGAACCGCGGCGCACTTCCTAGCGGCATTTATTAGCGCTGGGGATCGGCGATGATGGCGGCCGCCCGGTCGGCAAGACTGACGCGATCACTCGGGGTCTTTTCTGTCGCATTCGGCAAAAGAGTGCGGATTGGCGAGGAGGGCCCCTCGTTGAGTGCGGTCAGCGCCACCATGTTGGCGGCGATCGAGGCGATCTCCTCACGGATCTCCCCATCGCGTCCGGTCACAGTCTTTGCCTTCTGCAGGCGCTCAGCAAGGGCGGCGCTGCGCTTGCGGACATCCTCGCCCATCTCAGCCGTGACGACGGCGGTGTCGGGCGTGGATGTTGTCGGGTCTTCGGCCGTCAATTCCGCCGGCAGTTCCGCGGCCATCCCGGCAAGGCCGGCCTCGCGCAGCACGCGGTTGACCTTGCGGATCTCGGCATTGGCGGCCTTCAACTGCTCCTTCACCTTGGCGACCTCCTGCTGGCGGCGAGCGACCAGGGCTTCCTTTTCGGTGGCGGAAGCGCTGTCGCGCGCGGCCTTGTCCTCCAGGCGGATCACCATGTGCTGCTGCTGCGTCAGTTTCTGTTCGGCATCCTTGGCGCGCTTCTGCAGCAGGTTGACGTCCTGGCGCAACGTGTCTCGTTCGTCGCGCAGCGCGTTGGCGCGGAATTTCAGGCTCTCCGCCTCGGTTTCGCGTGCGGCCAGATCGATCCTCAGCCCATCGGTCTGTTCACCGAGCTTGCTCAGCCGCGTCCGCATCGTCGCCAGTTCGCTCTCCTTGTTGGCCGCGGACTGTTCGGCAATATGCAGATTGGTCTTCAGCTGGCTGATATAATTCTCATCCTTGCGCAGACGCGAGCGCTGCTCCGCGGCCTCGACATGCATCTCGCCGATCTGGGCCTGCAATTCGCCGATCTCGGCGGCAAGCCTGCCGGCATCGACGGCGAGCGCGTCGTGGCGAAGCTGGAGCGACAGGGATTTCTCGCGCTCACGCAGCAGGTCCTGGGTGGTCCGGGCGTTTTCGGCGGCATAGAGCGCGCGCACCATATCCTTCTGGGCGCGAACCTCCTGCGGGCTGAGCGGCATGGTCGCCTTCAGGCGGTTCTCGGTATACCAGACGATACGGCGGTGAACGGCGGGCGAGACCAGAAAGACGAGGAAGGCCGCGGTCAGGAAGCCCAATCCGAACAAGAGAGCGTATTCGATCACGGCGCGGCCATCGATTCGAAGGTTGATAAGAGGTCAGCCGCGATGATTAAGCACGCATGACGCATATGGGCAAGGCCGCCGATGCGGACGGCGGCGCTTTCCGGCGGCTTTGCGGCCTCAGAAGGGGTTCCAGGTCGGCGCCTGGGTGATCTTGAGATAGCCGACATTGACACCAAGGCGGGCGCCGACGCCGGTGCGGATCGGCACGACCAGCACGTCGTTGTTCTTGAGCAGGGTCATGCCGAAGCCGGCGATCACATAGGCCGAGCCGCTGACGCCGCCGAAGCGGGCATAGATGCCGTTGACCGAGGGCAGGTCGTAGACCAGCATCATCACGCGTGAGCCTTGGCCACCGTAATCGAGGCCGAGCGAGGGACCCTGCCAGTAGAGATTATGTTCGCCGGCGTTCTTGGTGTTCAGCTGGCCTTCGCCGTAGGTAAGGCCGGCGATGAAGGCGCCGCCGCCTTCCTGTCCGAGAATGTAGCCATTCGGCAGGCCGTATTTCTGGAAGGCACTCTCGACGACTTTGGCAAGCCCGCCGCTGGCGGAGCCGAAGAAGGAGTGGCCGGCATCGACGATTTCCTGCATCGTGTACTGGCCGTTATCCTGGGCGGAGGCAGGTGCGGCGACCATCAGCGAGGAAAAGACGAGGGCCGAAAGCAACCTGCAGAAGCCGATCAATCGGTGCGGAAATCGAGGGCGCATGGTGTCATCCGTTCGTCGTTTGGCTGGAGCGGGCAACCGCTCGCGGCGATTGGTGCATTTTGCGCCGATGATCTTAACAATCGGTTTACCAAATATGGTGTCATTATGGCACCGAATACGATCGCAAACTTCGCGCAATTTTGATGAAGCATATTCGCGGGCGCGATAAAATTGCCGCCCCTCAGGAGACGATGATGTCCAAGAACCTTAATCTCACCTTGGCCGGCCCGGATCTGGCCGCGCTTCTTTGCAGCCGCGTTTGCCACGATGTCATCTCACCGGTGGGTGCGATCAATAATGGGCTGGAACTCCTGGATGAGGGTGGTGCCGACGCCGATGCGATGGACCTGATCCGCACCAGCGCGCTCAACGCTTCGGTCCGCCTGAAATTCGCACGCCTCGCCTTCGGGGCATCGGGGTCTGTCGGTGCTTCGATCGATACCGGCGAGGCCGAGCGTGCAGCCAAGGATTTCGCCGTCGCCGAGAAAAAGACCGAGGTGATCTGGAACGGGCCGCGCGCTATCGTCGCCAAGAATCGCGTCAAGCTGCTGCTCAACCTGTTTCTCGTTGCCTATTCGGCAATTCCGCGCGGCGGCGTGCTCGAGGTAACGCTTGAGAATCCCGAGTTCGATGCCAGGTTCAAGCTCACGGCCAAAGGCAAGCTGATGCGCCTGCCGCCGAAATTCGTCGAGATCTCGACCGGCACGATCGAGGAAGCGATCGACGCGCATTCGATCCAGCCCTATTACACTGTGCTTCTGGCGCAGGAGTGCGGAATGACGCTTGATCACAGCGCTAGCGCCGAAGAACTGGTGTTCACGGCAGTGGCCGCGGCGGCGGCCTGATTTCGAGATTGGACGGGTGTCTTAGCCCGTCCGGTAACGATTCGTTAGCCTGATGGACCTATCCTCCAGGGTTGTAAGAGGCCTCTTGCTGCGACGAATGCGAGGGGCAAAGGAGCGCCCATGCAAAGGTTCATGATCACCGATAATTCGGATATCGTCCGCAAGGTCGGCAAGCGCATTCTCTCCGAACTCGATTTTCTCGTCAGCGAGGCCTCCAACGCCGGCGAGGCGCTGCAGCGCTGCCAGACGGAGCTGCCGGAATATCTGATCGTCGATTCCGGCATGGAAGGGGCCCTCGATCTCATCGCCGCTATCCGCGCCATGGATGGTGGCAAAGAGGTCAAGATCTATTACTGCGTCGTCGAGGCGGATCTGAAGAAGCTGATGGCGGGCAAACGGGCCGGCGCCACCGACTTCCTGCTGAAGCCGTTCGACCGCAAGATCCTGACCGCCGTCTTCGGAAACCGCGCGATCGCTGCCTGACAGCAGGCCTCCCTCCCATGCAGCCTCGCCGAACGCGCAAGCACGTTCGGCCGCCGGGTACTCCGTTTTCTTGATTGAAACGGAGAAGGTTCGACCGCTTGTCCAACCAGATCCTTTTATTAACGCGTCTTCTCACTGCCAGGCAGAAACGAAAAATCCCGCCGGAAGGGCGGGATCTTCGTTATCCGACAAGGGGAATCGGAAATATCAGGCGGTTTCGGCGTATTCGGCGCCATCCGGCTCGCGCAGAACGTAGCCGCGGCCCCAGACGGTCTCGATGTAGTTGGCGCCGCCGGCAGCGTTGGCGAGCTTCTTGCGGAGCTTGCAGATGAAGACGTCGATGATCTTCAGTTCCGGCTCGTCCATGCCGCCGTAAAGGTGGTTCAGGAACATTTCCTTGGTGAGGGTGGTGCCCTTGCGGAGCGAAAGCAGCTCCAGCATCTGGTATTCCTTGCCCGTCAGGTGGACGCGCTGGCCACCGACTTCGACCGTCTTGGCGTCGAGGTTGACGATCAGTTCGCCAGTCATGATGACCGACTGGGCGTGGCCCTTGGAGCGGCGGACGATGGCGTGGATACGGGCGACGAGCTCGTCCTTGTGGAACGGCTTGGTCATGTAGTCGTCGGCGCCGAAGCCGAGGCCGCGAACCTTGTCTTCGATGCCGGCCATGCCCGACAGAATGAGGATCGGTGTCTTGACCTTGGACAGCCGGAGCGTGCGAAGCACTTCATATCCGGACATGTCGGGCAGGTTTAGATCGAGCAGGATGATATCATAATCATACAGCTTGCCCAGATCGACGCCTTCTTCACCGAGATCGGTGGTATAAACATTAAAACTTTCTGATTTCAGCATCAACTCGATGCTCTGCGCCGTCGCGCTATCATCCTCGATGAGTAGTACCCGCATAATTATCCCCTTTACCGCCGCCGAAAGGTGGTCTGGCCCCCTACACGATACCGAACACGCTACGTGATTTGGAAGCTGCCACGAAATGGTTAACAAATTCTAATTCACTCTGGCAAGGAGTATCGAATTTATTAAATATTTTTTCCATTTCTCTGTTTTCCAATAGGAATCTCAAATGGCGCTCTTCATCTTCAACATTAGGAAAATGCGCTAAGTGATTCATCCGACTCGCCAATGAAAAGGTTCGAACTTAATGCCGCGGCATTTACCGACCCTTAAATCATCGGGCCTATCATTAACGATGCCCGTAAACGAAAGGTTACCAGCGGTAGGCATTTGTTAATATCGCAGGAAATTTTTTAGCAAACCGTGTCAAAGCGGCGCGCAGGGCGGTTTCAAGTTGAGCCGGGGTCTCGCATCACGGGAGTAATGCGTATGAAGTCGCGAGAGAGTCTCGTTCGCCTGAAAGAGTTTCAGGTGAACGAAAAACGACGTCAATTGCAGCAGTTGCAGATGATGATGTCCGAATTCGAACGGATGACGAAGGATCTGGAGAGCCAGATCGTCGTCGAGGAAAAGAAGTCCGGAATCTCAGATCCGAATCACTTTGCGTATCCGACCTTCGCCAAGGCCGCGCGTCAGCGGGCCGACAACCTGCAGGTTTCGATCAAGGAACTGAAGATGCAGGAAGAGTCGCTGGAAATGGCGCTCGAGGAGATGCAGGCGGAATATGCAAGGGCGACGGCGCTGGAAGAACGTGACACCAGCGCCCGCGCAAGGGCGTAAAAAACGGCGGGCGCCGGCTTCGGCGCCCTGGGATCGCCACTGAGAAGCCATGTATGACGGGCGCGCTGTCCGTCATACATGGCTTTTGGTGTTTCGCCGTTTTACACTCCATCACCCACTCGGAAATCGCAGCCGTTTGGGCAGCAAAGATCAGTTCACGACATCGTGCCATTCCGGATGGCGTTGCGCCTGTGCCTTGAAGAAGGGGCAGAGCGGGATGATCTTCCAGCCGCCGGTCCGGGCCGCCTCCACTGCGTGCAGCGCCAATGCCTGGCCGACGCCCTTGCCGCGCAGCGCATCGGGAACGGCGGTGTGATCGACGATGACGAGTTTCGCCGATGTGCGCGAATAGGTCATCTCGGCTTCGTGCCCTTCGACCTCGGTCGCATAACGGCCGCCGGAGGCGCATTCCTCGTTTCGAATGTCCATTATCTTTCCTCGCTGAGGGATGGGGATATTGTCGCCGGCGACGGTGACACGGCGACGCGATCATGCCAAGCCGGCAAGGCGATTGCTGGAGGAGACGGAGTGTTCATGAAAAATGTCGGGTCGGCGCGAGGTTCGGGCCTATGAGGGCGCTTTCGATGATCCGCCCCGTCCTGCTCGTCGCCGCGCCATTCCTCCTGGCGCTCGGCCTCATCCTGCCGCTGGTCCGTTTCGAGACGCTGTATTTCTTCGATCGGACCCCGTCGCTCATCGAAATCGTCGTCTCGCTCTGGCAGGGCGGGGATAGGCTGCTGGCGGCGATCGTCGCATTGGTCTCGATCGTGCTTCCGCTTTTGAAGATGATCGGGATCTCCGCGGAAGCGGCAGGTGCCGGCGGCGGGGCCGGCAGCCTGTTTTATCGTCGCGTCGTGCCGCATCTGTCCAAGTGGTCAATGATGGACGTGCTGCTGGTCGCGATCGTCATTGCGGCGGCGAAGACAACGGGGTTGGCCGATGCCTCCACGCAGCCGGGCCTCTGGTGCTACGCGGCCTCGTCAATGATTTCGGGCCTTCTTCATTCCCTGATGGGAGATGCGTCCGGCCCGAAATAAATCTCGATGATGGCGTGCGATCAGTGGCGGTATTGCTGGATGCGCGTGGTGCGCAGGCCGGCGAGACCGTGGCTGTTGATCGACGATTGCCAGGAGAGGAACTCTTCGACGGTGAGCGTATAACGCTCGCAAGCCTCTTCCAAGCTCAACAGGCCACCGCGAACAGCCGCGACAACCTCTGCCTTCCGACGGATCACCCAGCGCCGCGTATTGGGCGGCGGAAGATCCGCGATCGTCAGGGGGCTGCCATCGGGGCCGATGACATATTTTACTCGGGGACGTATCATTTCGGTCATTGGACTCTCTACACAACGCAAGACCACGGACGCCACTCTAGCCTGCCACATTTAAAAATTGCCTAAGCTCATCGTAAGACTTTGATAACAAATTTAGATGCCCCGAGGCCCCTGGCGATATGGGATGGCCATCTGCCGCCCCGTCAACTTGGGGCGGCCTGAATGGAGGCTTGTCGAATAAATATGATTGATTTCCCGCGATAAGTTTTGCCGTACCGGGCATAGGGATGAGCGTGAGACATCGTCCCGCTGGTTCAACCCAGCGCGCGTTTTTGATGCCTGGTGAGCTCGGGATGCGGGGGGCACAAGCCGTGTCTGCCGATGCCCCGGCACAGGGCCTTCTTACTACCGACAACGAGGCCCGACTGAAGCGAGCCCTACGTGGTATGGAGATGAAAAAGAGATGAGCCTGCGCGCGGTGATTGCATTGAGCATGCTCGGTTTTTTGCCTTCGCAGTCAGGTCGCGGTGCGATCTCGCCGAACGGCGGCAAGGAGCGGCTCGGCAAGATCGCGGGGTTTGCGGGCTTCGATTTTATTTGCTCTCAGCTTTCCCAACAGGCTGTCGCATGGCTTTTCACGGAAAACCGGCTGCCTGGCCGGGAAGCCCAATCGGTTTTTTACCGGGCCGGCGATTTTCTTGTCTTGAGTAGATGTGGGCGCAAGAAGGCAGACGATCGAGGCCGATCTTCAGCGAGGCGGGTGGCGGTGCCAAAAAAGCACCTTCAACCCGTTTTTTCAGATGTACGCCCCGAAGAATATCTTCGCCTTCGCGCCCGCACGACGCTGACCTGAAACAATACATCGTCGCTTTCGGACGGATGTTTCACGGGCGCAGGCGATGGTGCGCCTGGCGCGAAATCGGATGCCTGCGCTGGTCGCCGGCAAAGCAGCAACGAGATTGCAATTATTCTCGAATTTTCGTCGCATATGGGGTTGGGTAATTTGAAGTGCGCGATGCGCAAGCTCGATTCGGTCAGCCACCGGAGGCGGTCACCGGAGCGGTCGGGTGCCGGCTGCTCTTAAGCTGCCGGCCCCTTTCTCAAAAAGCTTAGAAGCCTTTTCCGCGGGTCAGCTCGGACACGACGGTGCCGGCAATGATGCGAATATCCATCCCGATCGAAAAATTTCCGACGTAGTAGAGATCGCTCACAATGCGGGCACGTGCCTTGGCCGGACGATCGGTCGGGCCGCGCAGGCCGCGCATCTGGGCAAGGCCCGTCATGCCGGGGCGCATGGCGTGGCGCTGATGGTATTCCGGGACAAGCTCTTCGTACAGCATGCCGCCGGCGCGCATGCCGATCGCATGGCAGCGCGGGCCGACGACGGACATGTGGCCCATCAGCACGTTCAGCAGCTGCGGCAGCTCATCGACATTCGTGCGGCGCAGGATGGCACCGACGCGGGTGATGCGCGGGTCGTTCTTCACCGTCTGGGCAACACCCGAGACATCGCAGAGATCCGTGCGCATCGAGCGGAACTTGTAGACCTTGATGGTCTTGCAGTTCTTGCCCCAGCGGGTCTGCTTGAAGAGCACTGGTCCCGGGCTGTCGAGCTTGATCAGCAATGCAACGAACAGAAGGAAAGGCGCAAGGACGAGGAGGGCGCTCAACGACGAAACGATGTCGAACGCCCGCTTCAGGGCAAGATCCACCCACGACGCCTGGGACGCATCGCTATGGATAACGGGGGTCTGGATCTTCAGGCTCGGCTGCTGGCGGCGGCTCGGCCTAAAGGACTCAGTCGAAATGCTGTTGTTTAGTTCCGTGATGCTCAAGGATCGTACTCTGTTGTCTTCGAGGGGTGCGGCGGCAATAGGCGATCAATGGTTTACCCTGTCACCAGGGCTGCACTCAGGTCTTGGTAACCCTACTAAAACGGAAAAATGCGACAATTGTGTAATGGTGTCCAGAGAAATATCGCATCGCAATAAATCTTTCGCATCTGCGTTAAGTTGAGGCAACCTCATGATATTTCGTTAATAATTGGAATTTCGTCAAGGTTTTTAGGCCTTTGGCGAGGGCTTCCGGGGGTGGTCGGACGTGTTGTTTCGGCACGCGACCGACCATCGTCCGGCGGTATTGTTAACGAGTTCCGGCACGAAATTTTTCTGGCCGGGATGCTCGATCGTTCCCAAACTGTGTCACAATATGACAAAATCAAGGCGATATGGGTAACGATCCGGCGCGGCAAAATGGAAAAACGGGGTTCAAACCAAGAATCACCGGCCGTTTGCGAATCACTCTTAGACCGGCCGCCAAGGCCCGGTCGCGTGGATAGCGGCGAGTTCGGTGAGGCAGCGGATGGCTACGCCGGTTCGAGGGCGCGTTTCGTGCCGCCCCAGGAGATGAAGTTCGGATTGGCGAAGTCGAAATCGGCAGCGGCGCCCGTCTTGCCGTAGGTCAGCGGCGCTCCGTCGAGCGTCACCGTCGAACCGCCGGCGGCGCGCAGCACCGCATCACCGGCCGCCGTGTCCCATTCCATCGTGCGGGTGAAGCGTGGATAGACGTCGGCCTTGCCTTCGGCCAATAGGCAGAATTTCAGCGAGGAGCCGATATTGGTGCATTTGGAGATAGCGTGGTGAGCGAGGAAGCTTCCGGTCTCGGGACTGTTGTGACGGAGGCTGGCAAGCGCCAGCCTGTCGTCCGGCTGTTCGCGCACGGTAATTGCGCTGCGTGCGCCGACGGTGAAATCGTCGGTGACCACGAGCCTTTCGGCGTGGCCGCGTTCGCCCAAGAAGGCAAGTCCGAGTGCCGGGGCGTAGACGATGCCGGCCAGCGGGGCGCCGTTCTCTATATAAGCGATGTTGACGGTGAATTCCTGTCGTCCGTCGACGAATTCGCGTGTGCCGTCGAGAGGATCGACCAGAAAGAAGCCGCGGCCGGCGATGTCGGGCACTTTTCCGGCGGCAACCGATTCTTCCGCCACGACCGGTATTTCGGGATAATCTCTGGCGAGATGCGCGAGGATGATGCGTTCGGCCTCCTCGTCGGCGACCGTGACGGGACTTGCATCCGCTTTCATGGCGACGGGGAAGCCTTCGCGCAGGACCGTGATAATGGCCTTGCCGGCTTCGAGCGCCGCCCTTTCAAATGTCCTCAGCATTGTCCTTTTGCCGTTCGCCACGCGGGCCGAGCACCCCACTGTCGCTCGTCCGCAAACCATCCCTGTCACCAGATCCTCGATATGGTGTTTCCCATCGCGCTCTGCATCCCCTATCGCAGTGTCATGAAGCTACCATAAGTTTTTAGCCTTGTCAGACGAAGAAGGGGCATCCTGATCTGAAATGGTATTCGCAAAATTGGTGGGGTTAGGGTGTGAATTTGCGCCATCTTCCAATTCTATGGAATAGCTTACGCGCCAGGCGGGCAAGGGAAATCGCCGACCAAATCTCCGAATCGTTAACTCAGTGGCAGTTTCTGATCAAAAATAGGCCTTTCTTTGCCGATTTTCTGTGGATTTTGGTTCAAAATGCGCCACCTAGGCCTGTTCCGACAAGAATTTGTCGGAGTAAATCCTTTTTGTCTTCACATTTCCACCGAAACCGGTATGCATTCGGCCTATGAGGTTCTCTGAAACGGGGAACCAAAGAACCAAAAAGAGATGCAGCCCGCGCGGTTCGCATCCAGGGGAAAACGACATATGGAGTATTTCGTCCAGCAGCTCTTCAATGGGCTGACGCTCGGATCCATCTATGGCCTTGTGGCTATTGGCTATACGATGGTTTACGGCATTATCGGCATGATCAATTTCGCCCATGGCGATATCTTCATGCTCGGTGGTTTCGCCGCTCTTATCGTCTTTCTTGTCCTCACATCCATCTTCGCAGGTCTCCCCGTGGCAGTTCTGCTGCTGGCGATGCTTGTCGTAGCGATGCTGATGACGAGTCTGTGGAATTGGACGATCGAGCGCATCGCATACCGCCCATTGCGCGGTTCTTTCCGCCTGGCGCCGCTGATCACGGCGATCGGCATGTCGATCGTGCTGTCCAATTTCATCCAAGTGACGCAGGGTCCGCGCAACAAGCCGATCCCGCCGATGATCAGCTCAGTCTATCAGTTCGGCAACATCTCGGTGTCGCTGAAACAGATCGTCATCATCCTGATTACGGTCGTGCTGCTCGCCGTCTTTTGGTATATCGTCAATCGTACAGCACTTGGCCGCGCCCAGCGCGCCACGGAGCAGGACCGCAAGATGGCGGCGCTGCTCGGCGTCAATGTCGACCAGACGATTTCCATCACCTTCGTCATGGGTGCGGCACTGGCTGCCGTCGCCGGCACGATGTATCTGATGTATTATGGCGTCGCTTCGTTCGCCGACGGCTTCACGCCGGGTGTCAAGGCATTTACCGCAGCCGTTCTCGGCGGCATCGGCTCATTGCCGGGCGCCGTTCTTGGTGGATTGATGATCGGTCTGATCGAATCGCTGTGGTCGGCCTATTTCACCATCGCGTACAAGGATGTCGCGACCTTCGCCATCCTCGCTTTCGTGCTGATCTTCAAGCCGACGGGTATCCTCGGACGGCCGGAAGTCGAGAAGGTATAACGTCATGGCAAACATTGAAAATTCTGCAGGCAAGCCCGATGCCGGACTTGTCCGCAAAGGCCTTACCGAAGCCCTCTTCGCCGCCATCCTGTCGTTCGGCATGTTCGTTCTCTATGTCGGCCTCAAGACCGACCAGAACATCAACAACGAGCTGATCATCGTTCAGCGCTGGGGGCTGCTTGCGATCTTCGTCGCTGTCGCCGCGCTCGGCCGCTTCGCCACGGTGGTTTTCCTGCGGCCGCATCTCGACAGCCGCAAGCTGGCAAAGGCAAGACAAGGCGAACTCGCCATCTCAACCGAGAAGAGCTTCTTCCACCGGCATTTCCTGAAGATCGCGCTGATCGCACTGCTGCTTTATCCCATGGTGGTGGTGGCGATCAAAGGCCCGCAGGGGTCGCTGACATATGTCGACAATTTCGGCATCCAGATCCTGATCTATGTGATGCTTGCCTGGGGGCTGAACATCGTCGTCGGCCTCGCCGGTCTTCTCGATCTCGGTTATGTCGCCTTCTACGCGGTCGGCGCCTATTCCTACGCGCTGCTTTCGAGCTATTTCGGCCTGTCCTTCTGGGTGCTGCTGCCGCTTTCCGGCATCTTCGCCGCACTCTGGGGCGTCATCCTCGGCTTCCCGGTGCTGCGCCTGCGTGGCGATTACCTCGCCATCGTCACGCTCGCATTCGGCGAAATCATCCGCCTCGTCATCATCAACTGGACGGATGTCACCAAGGGGACTTTCGGTATCTCGAGCATTCCCAAGGTGACGCTGTTCGGCATTCCCTTCGACGCGACGGCCGGTGGCTTCGCCAAGCTCTTTCACCTGTCGATGTCCTCGGCTTACTACAAGATCTTCCTTTTTTACCTCATCCTGGCGCTCTGCATGCTGACCGCCTACGTGACCATCCAGCTGCGCCGCATGCCGATCGGGCGCGCCTGGGAAGCGCTGCGCGAAGACGAGATCGCCTGTCGCTCGCTCGGCATCAATACGGTGACGACCAAGCTCACGGCCTTTGCGACGGGAGCGATGTTTGCCGGTTTCGCCGGCTCCTTTTTTGCTGCCCGTCAGGGTTTCGTTTCGCCGGAATCTTTCGTCTTCTTGGAATCGGCTGTGATCCTCGCCATCGTCGTCCTCGGCGGCATGGGTTCTCTGACCGGGATTGCGATCGCCGCAATCGTCATGGTCGGCGGCACCGAGCTGCTGCGCGAAATGGACTTCCTGAAAGTGATTTTCGGGCCGACTTTTACGCCAGAATTGTACCGCATGCTGATCTTCGGCCTCGCCATGGTCGTGGTCATGCTGTTCAAGCCGCGCGGTTTCGTCGGTTCGCGTGAACCGACCGCCTTCCTCAAGGCGCGCAAGGCAATTTCCGGAAGCTTCATCAAGGAGGGCCATGGTTGATGAGCCCCGTCACCAACACCATGTCGAGCGATACGCTTCTCAAGGTCGAACACCTGTCGATGAAGTTCGGCGGCCTCATGGCCATCAACGACTTCTCCTTCGAAGCCAAGCGCGGCGATATCACCGCGCTGATCGGGCCGAACGGCGCCGGCAAGACCACCGTCTTCAACTGCATCACCGGCTTCTACAAGCCGACGATGGGCATGATCACGCTTAACCAGAAGAGCGGCAAGCAGTACCTGCTTGAGCGTCTGCCGGACTTTCGCATCACCAAAGAAGCCAAGGTGGCGCGCACCTTCCAGAACATCCGGCTGTTCTCCGGCCTGACGGTTCTCGAAAACCTGCTCGTCGCCCAGCACAACAAGCTGATGAAAGCCTCAGGTTATACGATCCTCGGCCTCATCGGCGTCGGTCCCTACAAACGGGAGGCGGCCGCATCGATCGAGCTGGCGCGCCATTGGCTGGAGAAAGCCGATCTGATCGACCGCGCCGACGATCCGGCAGGCGATCTGCCCTACGGCGCCCAGCGGCGTCTCGAGATCGCCCGTGCCATGTGCACCGGCCCCGAGCTGCTTTGCCTGGACGAACCGGCCGCCGGCCTGAACCCGCGGGAATCGGCAACGCTCAATGCGCTGCTGCAGAGCATTCGTGCCGAAACCGGAACATCTATCCTGCTCATCGAGCATGACATGTCGGTGGTCATGGAAATCTCCGACCATGTCGTCGTGCTCGAATACGGCCAGAAGATTTCTGATGGCACGCCGGATCACGTGAAGAACGATCCGAAGGTCATCGCGGCCTATCTCGGTGTCGAAGATGAAGAAGTGGAAGAGGTGATCGCAACCGTCGAGCAGCTCGAAGGAGGCGCAAACTGATGGGCGATGAAGTAATGACGGGTCAAGCGCTCCTTCAGGTGAATGGCGTCGAAACCTATTACGGCAATATTCGTGCGCTGGCCGGCATCGATGTCCACGTCAACAAGGGCGAGATCGTCAGCCTGATCGGCGCCAACGGCGCCGGCAAGTCGACGCTGATGATGACGATCTGCGGCAGCCCGCAGGCCCGGACCGGCTCGGTCGTCTTCGAGGGCCGCGACATCACCCGCATGCCGACCCACGAAATCGCCCGCCTGCGCATAGCGCAGTCGCCTGAGGGACGCCGCATCTTCCCGCGTATGACGGTTCTGGAAAATCTCCAGATGGGTGCCGGCCTCGACAATCTCAGATACTTCGCCGAGGACGTCGAGAAGATCTTCACGCTCTTCCCGCGCCTCAAGGAACGTCACGCCCAGCGCGGCGGCACGCTTTCGGGCGGCGAACAACAGATGCTGTCGATCGGCCGTGCGCTGATGGCGCGGCCGAAGCTATTGTTGCTCGACGAACCCTCGCTCGGCCTTGCGCCCCTGATCGTCAAGGGCATCTTCGAGGCGATCCGCAAGCTCAACGAACAGGAAGGCCTCACCGTTTTCCTCGTCGAGCAGAACGCGTTCGCTGCGCTGAGGCTTTCGCACCGCGCTTACGTGATGGTGAACGGCAAGGTGACGATGAGCGGCTCCGGCAAGGAACTGCTCGCCAATCCTGAGGTCCGCGCCGCCTATCTCGAAGGCGGAAGACACTAGCTCGAAGGGAGAGTTTAACATGCAGGGACTTTTCTTCGAAAGCGATACCGGTGCCCGCTTGATCATCCGGGCGATCGTCGTGCTGATCGGCTTCTGGACGGCCTGGCGCGCCGGCAAGGCGGTTGCCGAAGGCTGGAGCGACTATCCGCTGACAGTTGTCTACACTTTCCTGCTCGCCTGGGCCATGCAGTTCCTGCATCACGCCCTGTTCGATGGGCCGATGCTCAGCGCTCTCTTCTACGGCATCGATTTCGTGACGCTGCTGGTCTTCTCGACCGCCGGCTTCCGCTTTCGCCGCACCAATCAGATGGTCAACAACTATTACTGGCTGTACGAAAAAACTTCCGCGTTTTCGTGGAAGGACAAACATTGACAGTCCGTTGAAACTAGGCATGAATTGCCTTCAGAGTGGAACAGCTTTCCTGGCGCAGTCAATGGTGGGTAGTGCGCTGGGCCTTGGACCGGAACCCGCCCAAAAATTGGGAGTAACAATATGAAGAAGTCTCTTCTGTCGGCAGTGGCTCTGACGGCGATGGTCGCCTTCAGCGGCAACGCATGGGCCGACGTTCTCATCGCTGTCGCTGGTCCGCTGACTGGCCCGAACGCTGCGTTCGGCGCTCAGCTCCAGAAGGGCGCCGAGCAGGCGGCCGCAGACATCAACGCCGCTGGCGGCATCAATGGCGAGCAGATCAAGCTCGAGCTCGGCGACGACGTCTCCGACCCGAAGCAGGGCATTTCGGTCGCCAATAAATTCGTTGCCGACGGCGTCAAGTTCGTCATCGGCCACTTCAACTCGGGCGTTTCGATCCCGGCTTCGGAAGTCTATGCCGAAAACGGCATCCTCGAAATCACCCCGGCCGCTACCAACCCGAAGTTTACGGAACGCGGTCTCTGGAACACCTTCCGTACCTGCGGCCGTGACGACCAGCAGGGCGCCATCGCCGGCAAGTATCTTGCCGATCACTTCAAGGACGCCAAGATCGCGGTCGTTCACGACAAGACACCTTACGGTCAGGGTCTTGCCGACGAAACCAAGAAGGCGATGAATGCTGCCGGCCTGACGGAAGTCATGTACGAAGGCATCAACGTCGGCGACAAGGACTTCTCGGCCCTCATCGCCAAGATGAAGGAAGCCGGCGTCTCGATCATCTATTGGGGCGGTCTGCACACCGAAGCCGGTCTCATCATCCGTCAGGCCGCCGATCAGGGCCTGAAGGCAACGCTGGTTTCGGGCGATGGTATCGTTTCGAACGAACTGGCCTCGATCGCTGGCGACGCCGTCGCCGGAACCCTGAACACCTTCGGTCCTGATCCGACGCTGAACCCGGCCAACAAGGAACTCGTCGAAAAGTTCAAGGCCGCCGGTTTCAACCCGGAAGCCTACACGCTCTATTCCTACGCTGCGATGCAGGCGATCGCCGGTGCCGCCAAGGCTGCCGGTTCGGTCGATCCTGAAGCCGTTGCCACGGCCATGAAGGAAAAGGGTCCGTTCACGACGGTTCTCGGCGACATTTCGTTCGACGAAAAGGGTGACCCGAAGATTCCTGGTTACATCATGTACGAATGGAAGAAGGGCGCAGACGGCAAGTACACCTACGTGCCGCAGGAGACTAAGTAAGCTTAGCTTGCTTATTGGTACCATGATCTGATGGAAGCCCGGTTTTGGCCGGGCTTCTTTCGTTCTGTGGGGAACTGAATTTCCGTCCGTCTCCGTGCCGCTTATCTGGCGCCGACGATTTCCGTCAATTGCCGGCCCTCACGAAGGTCCTCGGCAATCCCGGTGGCGATGCCGCCCAATATCCCTCACATCTCGTGCAGTACATGCGTGGCCTTGACGGCGGCCGATGCCCGGTTCTCGACGCCGAGCTTCACGTAGATCTGTTCGAGGTGCTTGTTCACCGTGCGCGCCGACAGTCCCAATATTTCGCCGATGTCGCGGTTGGCCTTGCCCTTGGCGATCCAGAGCAGCACTTCGGATTCGCGCTGGGTGAGCGAGAAGCGCTGGCGCAGCATCTCGTCGTCGCTGCGCTGATTGGCGGCGGTCAGGCGGAAAAGATATTCGTCCGGGCCAATCGCGCCGAGAAAAGCAAGCTGCAGCGCCGCCTGGCCGGCATGGGCGATCGAGATGATGCCGTCGCGCACAGCGGCTGCGCGGTCGCGCATCCAGGTAGCGATATGGCGGACGACAATTTCCATGCCCTCGTCGCTGCCCATGGCGGCATTGACCAGCCGTGTTGCCTGCGGCGTCGACCAATGGATTGCGCCGTCGCCCTTGACCGCCAGCAGATGGCGGCCGGCGGCGTCGAGCGCGACGCGGGCGCTTTGCGCCGAGCGGGCATTGCGCAGATGGACACGGATGCGGGCGCGCAGCTCGTCGATATTGATCGGCTTGGCGAGATAGTCGACGCCACCGGATTCCAGCGCGTGCACGACATGCTCGGTCTCGGTCAGGCCGGTCATGAAGATGACGGGCACCTGCGCCACCGCCGCATTCGCCTTCAGCCTGCGGCAGGTCTCGAAGCCATCCATGGCGGGCATGACGGCGTCGAGCAGGATGAGATCGGGCGTGATGCGCTCGACGATGCCAAGGGCTGCCGCGCCCGATGTGGCGATCAGCACGGAGAAGCCGGATTGTTCGAGCGCGTCGGTCAGGAAGCCGAGCGCTTCGGGCGAGTCGTCGACGAGCAGAACGATGTCGCGGGGCAGGGCCGGCTCAGCCAATGGATTCCACCTTTTCGTCGAAGTCGTGCAGGAAAGTCATGAAGCCGGCGAGATCGAAGACGGCGACATAGGCGTGGAGTTTCTCGGTGAATGGCTGATTTGCTTCCACCTTGGCAAGGTCCGAAAGCTTGGCCTCGATGCCTCTGATATAGCCGATCTCGCCGAGCCGCAGCAATTCCTGCACATGGGCGGCACCCGGGCTCAGCATCGGCGCTTCGGTCTTCACAGGAACGGCTGCTGCTGCGGCGGCGTAGATCCATTTCAGGCCAAGATGCAAAGCCAGCTTGTCGCGCAGCTGGCGGATGTCGACCGGCTTGCCGATCGCATCATTGTGGCTGTCGTCGCTGTCGCTGAGCACGGCGGCATCGCCGATATTGGCCGAAAGCATCAGCATCGGCGCCGTCTGGCCGGCCTCGCGCAGACGCGAGACGAGCTGCCAGCCGTTCATGCCGGGCATCAGTATATCGACGAGGAAAAGATCAGGCATGATGCCTTCGATCAGCGTCAGGCATTCGGCGCCGCCTGCCGCCGTCAGAACGATGAAATCGAGAGGCGCCAGGATTTCGCGCATCATCTCGCGATGATCCTCGTTATCGTCGACGACAACCACCGTGCGGCGCGGGCCGTCATATCCGGCGATGCGTTTTTCCTGGGGCGCGGCGGCCACGGCGCGCATGACCGCCGACAGCATGAGGCGGACGCGGAACGTCGAACCCTCGTCCTTGACGCTTGAAACCGCAATCTCGCCGCCGAGCGTGTTGGTCAGAAGCCGGGTGATGGTGAGGCCGAGGCCGAGGCCCGGCATCGGCCGCACGCTTTCGGCCTCGCCGCGCTGGAAGGGTTCGTAGATGCGCGTCAGATCCTTTTCAGTGATGCCGCGGCCGGTATCGGTAACGGTGAAGGTCGCAACCTGGCTGCGATAGGCGACATCGAAGGTGACGCTGCCCTCGTCGGTGAATTTGATGGCATTGGAGAGCAGGTTGACGAGGATCTGCCGCAGCCGCTTTTCATCGGTGCGGACAAATTGCGGCAAGGCCGGCGCGCGCTCATGGATGAAGGCAAGCCCTTTTGCCTGTGCCTGCGGGCGGAACATGTCGACGATCTGGTCGAGGAAATCCTGGATGTTGATCTCATTGGAATAGACCTGCAGGCGGCCGGCCTCGATCTTGGAAATATCGAGCAGGCCGTCGATCAAGCCCGAGAGATGCTCGGCACTGCGGCGGATGACCTTGATCGAGGACTGGCGCGGCGCCGGGATGGTTTCGTCGCGTTCGAGGATCTGGGCATAACCGAGCACGGCGTTCAACGGCGTGCGCAGCTCGTGGCTCAAGCCCACGACATAGCGGCTCTTGGCACGGTTGGCAGCCTCGGCCGTTTCCTTGGCATTCTGCAGGGCCGTGTCGGTCTTCTTGTGGGCGGCGATCTCCTTGAGCAGCAGCGTGTTTTGGCGCGACGATTCCTCCTCGGCGACGACGCGGCTGTCATGGGCGAGCACATAGAACCAGCAGACGACGCCTGAAATCACCGAGAAGACGAAGAAGACGATCAGGATGGTGCGGTTGACGACCCCGGCCGTCTCGGGCGAGGCGGCGGCGACCTGATGGGCGATCATCGCCAGGATCGCGCCGATGGCGGTCAAGGCCAGCACGACGGCGATGCCGTAGCGGCCGAGGCGCGTCGTCAGCTTGCCAAGCACGGTTTCCGGCAGCAGCGCCTTGGCGACGGTGCCGACCTGGGCGTTGAGACGAGCGGCCGGCTTGCACATGTCGTGGCAGCGGCTGTCGAGCGAGCAGCAGAGTGAACAGATCGGCGCGGCATAGGCCGGGCACCATGCCATGTCCTCCGGCTCGAAGGGATGCTCGCAGACGGAGCAGGTGATGCTCGTCAGGTTCTTCCAGCTGTGGCGCGGCTTGCGGGCCAGGTAGAACTTGCCTTTCGTCGCCCAGGCGAGCGCGGGCGAGGCGATGAGTGCGATGACGAGGGTGACATAGGGGGCGAGCGAAGCGGCCGTCGCGCCGAAGGCGCCGAAATGGGCAAACAGCGATACCGTCGCCGACAGCGTCATGGCACCGAGCCCGACCGGGTTGATGTCGTAGAGATGGGCGCGTTTGAACTCGATGCCGGGCGGCGCAAGGCCAAGCGGCTTGTTGATGAAAAGATCCGCGGAGATTGTGCAAAGCCAGGCCATGGCAATGATCGAGAAGATGCCGAGCGTCTCCTCCAGCAGTCGGTAGATGCCAAGTTCCATCAGAAGCAGGGCGATGGCGACGTTGAAGACCAGCCAGATGACGCGGCCGGGATGGCTGTGGGTCAGCCGCGAGAAAAAGTTCGACCAGGCGAGTGAGCCGGCATAGGCATTCATCACGTTGATCTTCAGCTGCGAGACGACGACGAAGGCTGCCATCAGCAACAGCGCGGCATTCTGCCAGGGGACCATGTAACCGAAAGCGGTCAGATACATCTGCGCCGGGTCGGCGGCGCGATCGACCGGCACGCCCGAGGCCAGGGTCAACACGACCAGGAACGATCCCGCAAGCAGCTTCGGCGCGCCGATGACGACCCAGCCGGGGCCGGCGAGAAAGACAGCGAGGCGATGGCGCCACTTGCGCCGCGGCTCTGGCGGCAGGAAGCGCAGGAAGTCGGCCTGTTCGCCGATCTGCGACATCAGCGCCAGGATGACGGCGGAGGCGGCGCCGAACTCCACCAGATCGAAATCGGCGACGGTGCCGGGTGGCCCTGAGGCATGATGGATGCCGGCAAAGGCGCGCCAGAGATCGAATTTCTCCCAGTCCATGAAGGCGATGAAGATGAAGGGCAGGATGTTCAGCACGATCCAGAAGGGCTGTGTCATTAGCTGGAACTTGCTGATCAGCCGCACGCCGTGCGTCACCAGCGGGATCACCATGACGGCGCTGAGGATGTAGCCGATCCAGAGCGGGATGCCGAGGGTGAGTTCCAGCGCCCCGGACATGATCGAGGCCTCGATCGCAAACAGCATGAAGGTGAAGCTCGCATAGATCAGCGAGGTGATGGTCGAGCCGATATAGCCGAAGCCGGCGCCGCGGGTCAGAAGATCGATGTCGACGCCGTGGTGGATGGCGTAGCGACTGATCGGCAGGCCGATCGCCAGCATGGCGATCGAAGCGACGATAATGGCATAGAAGGCGTTGGTGGTGCCGTAGGAGAGGGTGATGGCGCCGCCGATCGCTTCCAGCGCCAGGAAGGAGATCGCGCCGATCGCCGTCTGGGCGATGCGCTGGGAAGAGAAATGGCGGGCGCTTTTTGCGGTGAAGCGCAGCGCGTAATCTTCCAGCGTCTGGTTGGCGACCCAGCGATTATATTCGCGTCTTACCGGAATGATGCGTTGGCGCGCTGCCATGTCTTCCTTCCGGCATTCCGGTTGGCCTATCGTCTCGAAACAGTTTTGGCGGGATGGGTGAGAAAGGCAAGGGCGGAGCACTGGCAGATTCACGGAACCGCCATATTTTTGAAGCCGGTCTGTCACACTAGGCCTCTAACTCTCCCGCCGTTCCTTCAACCATTTCAGGTATCACCTATGTCTGTTTCAAGCTTTTTCCGCCTGAACACCGCCCTCGTCTGCCTCGTTTCGATCGTGCCGTCGCTTGCCGTCGCCGAGCAGGCCACGGCGGCGAAAGCGCCTTATGCCGAGACCGGAAATACCAACAAGCGCGGTGACGCCTGCTTCTCGACGGTGGACACCAATGCCGCCGTTCACCTGCTCTCCGGTTTCCTCGAAGTCTGGACGCCGCGCACGCCTTTCGTCGATGCGGGTGTCGAAGCCCCGGCCAAGGACAATTGCCCGGCGGTCGCCAAGACGGATTGGGATGGCATTCCCGCCAGCAAGACCGACGGCCATATCGTCAACCAGGCCGTCCATGATGCGAACATCGCCTACGCGGTCAAGGTGACCAAGGCGCGGACGGCCGATCAGGCCGTGGCCGCCTATCTCGACGACCGGCGCGGCAAGAATGCCAGCATCGTCGACGGCCTTGGCCCGCTGACGGCTGCCTGGAAAGCCGGCTCCAAGCAGACCACCACGATCACCGAGGTGGCCGCCGATGCGACGACGGTCAAATATGACGACAAGGGCAACAATCGCGGCGCCGGCAGCAAGCCCGACACCGAAAACAAGACCGATGCCAATCCGGACATGGGCCTTGCAATCGACTTCATCAACGCCGCCAGCGGTGACGGCTCGACGGAGCCCGCCAAGCGCTATTTCAAGTATGGCCGGCCCTACCGCTGGAGCCAGGATGTTTCGGTCGTCCCGACGCTCGAGCCTGCCAAGAGCGGCAAGCCGGTCGAGGACGGCGGCTTCCCGAGCGGACATACCGCGGAAGCCTGGCGGGATGCGCTTGCCATGGCCTATCTCGTGCCGCAGCGCTTCCAGGAAATGATCACGCGGGCCAGCGAACTGGGTGAGGATCGCATCCTTGCCGGCATGCATTCTCCTCTCGACGTGATGGGCGGCCGCATGCTCGGCACCGCGACGGTCGTCTACAATCTGAACAAGGCCGACAATGCCGGGCTGAAGAGCGATGCTTATGCCCAGGCGCAGTCCTGGCTCATCGCCAAATCCGGCGTTGCCGATGCGGGCGCGCTCGAAGTCGCTGCGCATGCGGCGCCGATTGCCGCGGACCGTTTTGCCGATCATGACGCCAATCGCGACTATGTGCTGCAGCGCCTGAGCTACGGCCTGCCGACGATCCATCCTACCGATCAGCCGGCCCGCGTGCCGCAGGGCGCCGAAGCGCTTCTCGAAACGCGTCTGCCCTATCTCGACGGCGGGCAGCGCCGTGAGGTGCTGAAGACGACCGAGATCGCCTCCGGCTATCCGCTCATCGACGACGCGGAAGGTTATGGCCGCCTCAACCTGTTTGCCGCCGCCGACGGTTACGGCGCTTTCGACCAGGACGTGACCGTGACGATGGATGCGGCAAAAGGCGGCTTCGATGCGATCGACAGCTGGCGCAACGACATCGGCGGCAAGGGCAAGCTGGTGAAGCGCGGCAGCGGCATCCTCGGACTATCCGGCGCCAACAGCTATGCCGGCGGCACGGTGCTCGAAGAGGGCGCGCTGGTGGCCGGATCGTCCTTGGCTTTCGGCACCGGCGGACTGACGGTCGATGGCGGTTCGCTCGTTGTGGCGGCCGACAAGCCGTTGGCCGTAAGCGGGGACTATCAGCAGTCTGCCAATGCGACGGCGAAGCTGGCGCTCGGTGCAAACGGCGCTGGCACGCTGGCGGTCGAGGGCAAAGCAGCGCTGGCCGGCGATCTCGACGTGACGCTGGCCGATGGTTTTGTCCCGGCGGCCGGAACGAAGATCGAGATCCTGAAGGCAGGCACCCTTTCCGGCACCTTCGGCAAGCTCACCATCTCCGGCCACAAGGCCAGCCTCTCTTACGGCCCGACCTCCGTCATCCTGACGATCGAAGGATAAATTTCATTTCGAACCAAGCGGGCATTCCCAATTGCGGGGATGCCCTTGGCTTTCCGGCCTGTTCGTTTGCCCCCTGCACCTACGTCATTTTGCGTATGTGTTTTTGCGATGCAGCACCCGATAGTCCCCTCGGCAACAGTTAAATTCCGTTTCCGGCCTGTTGCGGAACAAGAAGAGGGGCTCAACCAAATGAATCTCAGATCCACGATCACCGGCGCTGCGCTCGGCGCCGTCATGGCGGCATCTGCCGCCTTCCAGGGCGCGCTTGCCGCCGACGACACGATCAAGGTCGGCGTATTGCATTCGCTTTCCGGCACCATGGCGATTTCCGAAACCACGCTGAAAGACGCGATGTTGATGCTCATCGACGAGCAGAACAAGAAGGGCGGCCTTCTCGGCAAGAAGCTCGAGGCCGTCGTCGTCGATCCGGCTTCCGACTGGCCGCTGTTTGCCGAAAAGGCCCGCGAGCTGATCCAGAAGGACAAGGTTGCCGCCGTCTTCGGTTGCTGGACGTCCTCGTCGCGCAAGTCCGTTCTGCCGGTATTCGAAGAGCTGAATTCGCTGCTCTTCTACCCCGTGCAGTATGAAGGCGAAGAATCCTCGCGCAACATCTTCTACACCGGTGCTGCTCCGAACCAGCAGGCCATTCCGGCCGTCGACTACCTGATGGAAAAAGAAGGCGTCAAGCGCTTCGTTCTTGAAGGGACCGACTACGTCTATCCGCGCACGACCAACAAGATTCTCGAGGCGTACCTGATTTCGAAGGGTATTCCGAAAGAAGACATCATGACCAACTACACGCCGTTCGGCTTCTCCGACTGGCAGACCGAAGTTTCCAAGATCAAGGAATTCGGCTCGGCCGGCAAGAAGACCGCCGTCGTCTCGACGATCAACGGCGACGCCAACGTTCCGTTCTACAAGGAACTGGGCAACAAGGGCATCAAGGCAACCGACATTCCCGTCGTCGCCTTCTCGGTCGGCGAAGAAGAACTTGCCGGCCTCGACACCAAGCCGCTTGTCGGCCATCTCGCTGCCTGGAACTATTTCGAGTCTGTGGAAAGCCCGGCCAACAAGAAGTTCATCAAGGACTGGCACGCTTATACCAAGAACGACAAGCGCGTGACGAACGACCCGATGGAAGCTGCCTATATCGGCTTCAACGCATGGGTTAAGGCTGTCCAGGCTGCCGGCACGACCGATACCGACAAGGTTCTCGACTCCATCATCGGCGTCAGCGTTCCGAACCTCTCCGGCGGTTATGCGACCGTCATGCCGAACCACCACATCACCAAGCCGGTGCTGATCGGTGAAATCCAGGCGGACGGCCAGTTCGAAATCGTCCAGCAGACGCCCGCCGTCGTCGGCGACGAATGGTCGGATTATCTGCCCGACTCCAAGGACCTGATCTCCGATTGGCGCAAGCCGATGTCCTGCGGCAACTTCAACGTTGCCACCGGCAAGTGCGGCGGCAAGGGCTCCTGAGTACGACTCCGATCAGATGATTGCCTGAAGACTTCCGTCCGGTTCAACATCGGGCGGAAGCTCCGTCCCAGCGATTGCGCCGTCAGGCCAACACTATCAAGGGCGAGAAAGCCGATGTATCGCGCCATAAAGATTTTCCTCATCACGGTCTGCCTGACATTCTCGGGCCCGACACTTTCCGGCCTCGCATTTCCGGGCCTGGCAGCATCGAGCGAAGTTCGGGCCGAGGACGATATCCACGTGCTCATCGATGCGCTCGGCATTGGCGACTTCCCGGAGCGCGAAGCGGCCATCAACGCGCTGGTCGCCTCCAAGGACCCGCATGTCAGCCAGATCCTGCAGCAGTTGAGCGACGGCCTGCTCTACGTCAATTCCGACGGCGGCCCGGTGCTCCTCCAGGGCGGCACCGATGACGAACCGACCTATTCCGATCCAATCACCGGCGAAGCCGCCGCCGATGTCGACCCCGACATGATGACCAAGGTCAAGATCAACAACGCGCTTCGCGGCGTGATCAGCGCCGCCACCAGCCAGCTGACGCTGATGAGCCCGGACCGCTCGGCGCGGCTCGCCGCGGCACAGGGTCTGCTGAAAGACGCCGATCCCGCCAATCTCGACCTGCTGAACGCGGCGCTTGCGCCCGAAAAGGACGCCGAGATCAAGAATACGATGGAAGCGGCGCGCGCCGTGCTGCTGCTGAAGACCGATGCGAGCGTCGAAGACAAGAAGGCTGCGATCGATACGATCGCGGCTCGCGGCAATCGCGATGCGCTGACCATTCTCACGACCACGCTCGAAACCGCGCCCGACGATCTGAAGCCGGCGATCCAGGCCGATATCAGCACCATCAATCGCAGCCTGGCGCTTTGGGATGTCGCCCAGAACGTCTGGTACGGCTTGTCGCTCGGCTCGGTGCTGCTGCTTGCCGCGATCGGCCTTGCCATCACCTTCGGCGTCATGGGCGTCATCAACATGGCGCATGGCGAAATGGTGATGATCGGCGCCTACACCACCTATGTAGTGCAGGAATACATCACCTCGGCCTTCCCGGGCGTGGCGGATTATTCGCTTGCCTTTGCCGTGCCTGCCGCTTTCGTCTTTACCGGCTTCGTCGGCCTGGTTATCGAGCGCGCCGTCATTCGCTATCTCTACGGCCGGCCGCTGGAAACGCTGCTCGCCACCTGGGGCGTGTCGCTGATCCTGCAGCAGGCGGTGCGCAGCATCTTCGGCCCGACCAACCGCGAGGTCCGCAATCCAAGCTGGATGTCCGGCGTCTTCGATCTCGGCGGGCTCTCGATCACCTGGAACCGACTGTGGATCATCGTCTTTTCGATGGTCGTCTTTGTGACGCTGCTCCTGCTGCTCAAGCGGTCAGCCTTCGGCCTGCAGATGCGCGCCGTCACGCAGAACCGCCGCATGGCGTCGTCGATGGGCATCCGCACCGGCTGGGTCGATGCCTTCACCTTCGCGCTCGGTTCGGGCATTGCCGGTATTGCCGGCGTGGCGCTCAGCCAGATCGACAACGTCTCCCCGAATCTCGGCCAATCCTACATCATCGACAGCTTCATGGTCGTCGTCTTCGGCGGTGTCGGCAATCTCTGGGGAACGCTGGTCGGCGCGCTCTCGCTCGGCGTCGTCAACAAGTTCCTCGAGCCCTTCGCCGGCGCCGTGCTCGGCAAGATCCTGGTGCTCGTCCTCATCATTCTCTTCATCCAGAAGCGTCCGCGCGGGCTCTTCGCACTCAAAGGAAGGGCGGTGGAAGCATGATAACGGCCTTCCTTCTCCGGTCACTCGATCGCAAGATCGTCATTGCCATCGCGCTGCTGCTTCTGGTCGCCGTTCTCGTACCGGTTCTAAACCTGATGACCGGGCCGACCAATCCGCTGCACGTGCCGACCTACATCATGTCGCTGTTCGGCAAGTATCTGACCTATGCGCTGCTGGCGCTGGCGCTCGATCTCGTCTGGGGCTTCTGCGGCATTCTCTCGCTCGGCCACGGTGCTTTCTTTGCGCTCGGCGGTTATGCGATGGGCATGTATCTGATGCGCCAGATCGGCACCCGCGGCAGCTACGGCGACCCAATCCTGCCCGATTTCATGGTGTTCCTGAACTGGAAGGATCTGCCGTGGTTCTGGTACGGCTTCAACCACTTCTGGTTTGCGGCGCTGATGGTGCTCGTCGTGCCCGGTCTGCTCGCCTTTGTCTTTGGCTGGTTCGCCTTCCGCTCACGCGTCAACGGCGTCTATCTCTCTATCATCACCCAGGCGATGACCTACGCGCTGCTGCTGGCCTTCTTCCGCAACGACATGGGCTTCGGCGGCAATAACGGCCTCACCGATTTCAAGGATATTATCGGCTTCAACGTCCAGGCTGACGGCACGCGTGCAGCCCTCTTTGCGGCAACCGCGGTCATGCTGGCGCTGTCGCTGCTGCTTGCCTCGGCAATCGTGCGCTCGAAGTTCGGCAAGGTGCTGGTCGGCGTGCGCGATGCCGAAAGCCGCACGCGCTTCCTCGGCTACCGCGTCGAGCACTTCAAGCTCTTCACCTTCGTCGTCTCGGCGATGATGGCGGGCATTGCGGGCGCGCTCTATGTGCCGCAGGTCGGCATCATCAATCCCGGCGAATTCGCTCCTGCAAACTCGATCGAAGTGGTCATCTGGACCGCGGTCGGCGGACGGGCGACGCTGATCGGGCCGATCATCGGTGCGATCCTGGTCAACGGCGGCAAGACGATCTTCACCGGCCTCTTCCCGGAGTTTTGGCTGTTTGCGCTCGGCGGTCTCTTCGTCGCCGTCACGCTGTTTCTGCCGAAAGGTGTCGTCGGCACGATCGCCCAATATCTCGGCAGGCGGAAAGCCGTCTCCAAGGCTGCCCCACCGGTGGCGCAGGAAGACGTCATCGAACCGAAAATTCAGGCCGCGGAGTGAGCACAGTGATTCCCGACGTCAAACCCACCAGCGTGCTTTATCTCAACGGCGTCTCGGTTTCCTTCGATGGTTTCAAGGCGCTGAATTCGCTGTCGATCGTCATCGAGCCGGGCGAACTTCGGGCCATCATCGGCCCGAACGGGGCCGGCAAGACGACGATGATGGATATCATCACCGGCAAGACGCGGCCCGATGAAGGCGAAGTGTTCTTCAACGGCACTGTTGATCTCACCAAGAAGGACGAGGCCGATATTGCCGAGCTCGGCATCGGCCGCAAATTCCAGAAGCCGACGGTCTTCGAAAGCCACACGGTGTGGGACAATCTGGAACTGGCGCTGAACCGCCGCCGCGGCGTGTTCTCGACGTTGTTCTATCGGCTTTCGGGCGAGGACAAGGCACGCATCGAAGAAATCCTCGAAACGGTGCGGCTGACGCATCGGCGCGACGAATTCGCCGCCAACCTCTCGCATGGGCAGAAGCAATGGCTGGAGATCGGCATGCTGCTGGCGCAGGAGCCGAAGCTGCTGCTGGTCGATGAACCGGTGGCCGGCATGACGGATGCCGAAACGGCTGAGACCGCGATCCTGCTCAAGGATATCGCAAGGACCCGGTCAGTAGTCGTCGTCGAACACGACATGGGCTTCATCCGCGACCTCGGCGTCAAGGTGACGTGTCTTGCGGAAGGCTCGGTGCTGGCCGAGGGATCGATCGATTTCGTCAGCTCGGATCCGAAGGTGATCGAGAACTATCTGGGCCGGTGATTCATGCAACTTAGAGGCTTGAACCTGACAAAAGAAAACGCTCTAAAACGGGCGGGTTTTCTTGTGGGGTTTCATCATGGCTTTTCTCGGTATTCTGGTCGCGGCGATCAGCGGCGCGGTCATCTGGTATTGGCGTTTTAAGATGGTGCGTGAGGCGGGAAGCGAGATCATCGATTCCGTCGAGCGGATGCGGGGCGCCTATAAGCGCGGAAAGTTGCGCAAGCAGGCCGAAGCAGCGCCGCTGGCCTCGATCGCCGATCCGGCGATTGCGGCAGTGGCTTTCTTCTTCTGCCTCGCCAAGGAAAAGCCGATGTATCTCGACGCTGCAAAGGATGTCGTCCGCAGCCGCATGAAGGGCATCATCCGGCCGGGCGATATGGAAGAGGTACTGGTTTTCGCCGATTGGGCGTCCAAGAACGTCACGAGTCCCGAAGACCCGATCCGCCGGTTCCGGGACCTCTGGATGAAGGCGCTCGACATGCAGGAGCGTCAGCAATTGATCGGCATTGCCGAGGACGTGGCCGTCACCGGCGGCGAGAAAACGAAGGAACAGGAGTACGCCCTGCAGATGCTGAGGCGTACGCTGATGAACTGATGGGGAATGGGTGAACGGATGCTGACAGTCGAAAACGCGAATCTGCATTATGGCGCGGCGCAGGCGCTGCGCGGCATCTCCGTCAAGGCGGAGATGGGCAAGATCACCTGCGTGCTGGGGCGCAACGGCGTCGGTAAGAGTTCGCTTCTGCGAGCCGTGACCGGCCAGCATCCGCTGTCGGCCGGCACCGTCACCTTCAACGATACCAGGCTGAACGGCCTGCCGCCCTTTGCCCGCGCCAAGCAGGGCATCGGCTATGTGCCGCAGGGGCGGGAAATTTTCCCGCTGCTGACGGTCAAGGAAAATCTCGAAACCGGCTTTGCCCCACTCGGCCGTCTCGACCGGAATATCCCCGACGACATCTTCAGTCTCTTCCCGGTGCTGAAGTCGATGCTGTCGCGCCGCGGCGGCGATCTTTCCGGCGGCCAGCAGCAGCAGCTTGCCATCGGTCGCGCCATGGTGACGCGGCCTCGGATTCTCGTGCTCGACGAGCCGACCGAGGGCATTCAGCCGTCGATCATCAAGGATATCGGCCGGGCGATCCGTTACTTACGCGATTCCACCGGCATGGCGATCCTGCTCGTCGAACAATATCTCGACTTCTGCCGGGAGCTTGCCGATTACGTCTACATCATGGATCGCGGCGAGATCGTCCATCAAGGCCTTGCCGAAACACTGGATACGCCGGAGGCCCGCCGCCATCTGACCGTCTGATCGGCAAATGCTGCATTTTTCGGCAGGTGGCGCAGCGCCTTTCAAATCTGCCGGGTCTGTTGCGGGTATCCTTGGACGGCATGGGAATTGCTTGCTTTCCGTCAACCGCGCAATCGAACGAACCGGTGGCGCGACCGAAAGGGACGTTATGATGATTGCGGCGGCAGGCACGCGACCGCAGAGAGCGGAAGGACGCGGGCATCTGGCGGCAAACCTGCTCGACGGCCGTACGCGTCTGCGCGAGCTCTACCAGGAGGGCGCGGCGAAGATCCGCCTGCCCGATACGTTCGATGCCTCGATGGAAGCCGTCATCATCAACACCGCGGGTGGACTGACCGGCGGCGATCGGATGGATTGGAGCGTTGAGGCCGGAGCGGGCACGCGCATCGACGTCACCACCCAGGCCTGCGAGAAGATCTATAAGGCATCGGCCGGCACGGCCGAGGTGACGACCAGCATCAAGGTGGGAGCCCAGGCCCGCGTCGACTGGCTGCCGCAGGAAACGATCCTGTTCGATCGTTCCGCACTTTTTCGCCGCCTGGATGTCGATCTCGACGAGAGCGCCGAATTTCTGGCCGTCGAGGCCATACTGCTCGGCCGCAAGGCCATGGGCGAGACGGTGATGACCGGGCTTTTCCGCGACCGCTGGCGCATCCGCCGCTCGGGTCGGCTGATCCATGCCGAAGAGCTGAGGCTGTCCGAAGGGGTGGCGGCGTTGGCAGCGCGTCAGGCGGTGCTCGGCGGGCAGGTGGCTTTTGCGACGCTGCTCTATGCCGGGCCGCTTGCGGAAGCCTATCTCGGAAAGGTGCGGCCGCTCGTCGAAGGCGCGATGGGGGGGGCGAGCGCCTGGGACGGCAAGCTCGTCGTCCGCCTTGCGGCAGCCGACGGCTTTTCGCTGAGAAAAATCCTGATCCGGGTCATTTCCGCCTTGCGCAATGGTGCGCCCGTGCCGAAAGTCTGGAATCTATGAGCTCAATAAGCAGGTAGAAGATGAACCTCACTCCGAGAGAAAAAGACAAGCTGCTGATATCCATGGCGGCGATGGTGGCCCGGCGACGGCTGGAGCGCGGCGTCAAGCTGAACTACCCGGAAGCGATCGCGCTGATCAGCGATTTCGTCGTCGAAGGCGCCCGAGATGGCCGCCCGGTCGCCGAGCTGATGGAGGCCGGCGCCCATGTGATCGGCCGCGATCAGGTGATGGAGGGGATTGCCGAGATGATCCATGACGTGCAGGTCGAGGCGACGTTTCCGGATGGAACCAAACTCGTCACCGTGCACGAACCGATCCGGTAGGGAGACCGATATGCTCGAGCTCAGGCCCAACTGTGAATGCTGCGACAAGGATCTGCCGCCGGAGAGCACCGAGGCACGGATCTGCACCTATGAATGCACCTTCTGTGCCGACTGCGTCGACGAAGTGCTGAAGGGCGTCTGCCCGAATTGCGGCGGCAATCTTGTCGCCAGGCCCATCCGGCCGGCGGCGATGCTCGCCAAAAATCCGGCATCGACGAAACGTGTGCTGAAGGCCGAGGGCTGCGCGCCCAAGGCGGCTTAAGGAGATAAGATGATTCCGGGCGAGATCATTGCCGCAAGCGGCGACATCGAACTGAATGCCGGCGCGCCGACCGTGACGCTGGAGGTTTCCAACACCGGTGATCGGCCGGTGCAGGTCGGCAGCCACTATCATTTCGCCGAGACCAATGCCGGGCTCTCCTTCGACCGCGCGGCGGCGCATGGCAAGCGGCTTGATATTCCGGCAGGAACGGCGGTGCGCTTCGAGCCGGGACAGACGCGTTCGGTGACGCTGATCCCGCTTTCCGGCAAACGTGAGGTCTACGGCTTCCGTCAGCTGGTGATGGGCAAGCTTTAACGGGAGGGACGCATGCGTTTGAACATCTGCCTCATCGGGGCGGCGATGCTGCTTTCGGCGGGTAGCGCTTCCGCTCAGGATGTCGATTGCCAGAACCCCAAGACACAATCGGACATGACCTCTTGCGAGGCGGCGCGCCACGACACCGCCGACAAGGCTCTGAATGTGCAATACAAGAAGACCCGCGCCGCTCTGGCGGCGGTCGACAAGGATCTCGACGGCGACATGAAGGGCGCGGAGCAGGCGCTGGTCAAGGCGCAGCGCGCCTGGATCGATTATCGCGACGCCGAGTGCGATGCCTTCGGCTTTCAGGCCCGCGGCGGCACAATGGAGCCGATGCTGGTCGCCGGCTGTCTCGCCAACATCACCGACAAACGCACGAAAGAGCTGAAAGAGCTCGAAGACACGATGAGCAACTAAGGTGATCAGGAAAATCGCAATCGTCGGCAATGGCGAGGTCGCGGAGGTGGAAGCTGGCGTGATCGATGCCGCTGATTTCGTCATCCGCTTCAACGATTGCCGTTCCTATGGGGCCGGCGGCGGCAGGACGGATGCCGTTGCGGTCTGCAATACCGGCCGGCCGGCAAAGGCGATGCTTGGTTCGCCGCAATGGCGTGCCCATCCCGGCGTCGTTTCCGCCCGCGAAATCTGGAGCGTGCGCGACCCGGAAAAATTTGCCGCGATGCGGGCGCCGCTTGCCGTGTCGCATCCTGATCTCGACGATTTCTGCCACGATTATACCGATGAATTCACTGCCTTCTGCGCGGCGACCGGCAAGAGACATATCGTCATCGGCAAGTCGGTCCATGATGCCGTCGATGCCGCGCTATCGGCCTTTGCGCCAGCACCCTATGTCGTGCCGAGCAGCGGCTTGATCGTCATTGCCGAGGTGCTGAACACATATGCCGGGGCCGAGGTAATGCTGGCCGGCTTCGGCCACGTCGGCTGGGAATGGCACCCGTTTGCGGCCGAACGGCAGCTCGTCGATCATTATATTGCCGCCGGCCGCCTCACGCGGCTTGGCGGAAACACACTAGTCTCTTCCTCCCACGGAGCCTGACGGATGCCCTATAAGATCTCGCGCGCTGCCTATGCCGGCATGTTCGGACCGACGACCGGCGACAAGGTGCGCCTTGCCGATACGGAGCTCTTCATCGAGATCGAGAAGGATTTCACCACCTATGGCGAGGAGGTGAAGTTCGGCGGCGGCAAGGTGATCCGCGACGGCATGGGCCAGAGCCAGGTGACGCGGGCGGACGGCGCGGTCGATACCGTCATCACCAATGCGGTGATCGTCGATCACTCCGGCATCTACAAGGCCGATATCGGGCTGAAGGACGGGCGCATCGTTGCGATCGGCAAGGCGGGCAATCCCGATATGCAGCCCGGCGTCAATATCATCGTCGGTCCGGGCACGGAGGCGATCGCCGCCGAAGGCAAGATCGTCACCGCTGGCGGCATGGACAGCCATATCCACTTCATCGCGCCGCAGCAGATCGAGGAAGCGCTGATGTCGGGCATGACCTGCATGCTCGGCGGCGGCACGGGACCGGCGCACGGCACGCTCGCGACCACCTGCACGCCCGGCCCCTGGCATCTCGCCCGCATGATCGAAGCGGCCGACGCCTTCCCGATGAACCTCGCCTTTGCCGGCAAGGGCAATGCCTCGCTGCCGGGGGCACTGACCGAAATGGTGCTGGCCGGCGCCACCTCGCTGAAGCTGCACGAGGATTGGGGCACGACGCCTGGCGCCATCGACTGCTGCCTGTCGGTCGCCGACGAATATGACGTGCAGGTGATGATCCACACCGATACGCTGAACGAAAGCGGCTTCGTCGAAGACACGATCGGCGCCATCAAGGGCCGCACCATCCATGCCTTTCATACGGAAGGGGCAGGCGGCGGACACGCGCCCGACATCATCAAGATCTGCGGCCAGCCGAACGTCATACCGTCGTCCACCAATCCGACCCGGCCCTATACGGTCAATACCATTGCCGAGCATCTCGACATGCTGATGGTCTGCCATCACCTGTCGCCGTCGATCCCCGAGGATATCGCCTTCGCCGAAAGCCGCATCCGCAAGGAGACGATCGCCGCCGAAGATATATTGCACGACATCGGCGCCTTCTCGATCATTTCGTCCGACAGCCAGGCCATGGGCCGCGTCGGCGAAGTGGCGATCCGTACCTGGCAGACGGCCGACAAGATGAAGCGCCAGCGCGGTCGTCTGAAGCAGGAAAACGGTGACAACGACAATTTCCGCGTCCGCCGCTATATCGCCAAATATACGATCAATCCGGCGATCGCCCATGGCCTCAGCCATGAAATCGGCTCCGTCGAAGTCGGCAAGCGCGCCGATCTCGTGCTCTGGAACCCGGCCTTCTTCGGGGTGAAGCCCGATATGGTGCTGCTCGGCGGCTCGATCGCCGCTGCGCCGATGGGCGATCCGAACGCCTCGATCCCGACGCCGCAGCCGGTGCATTACCGGCCGATGTTCGCCTCCTACGGCCGGAGCCTCACCAATTCCTCCGTGACCTTCGTCAGTCAGGCCTCGCTCGATGCAGGCCTGAAGGGCCGGCTCGGCGTCGCCAAGCAGCTGGTGGCGGTGAAGAATACCCGCGGCGGCATTTCCAAGGCTTCGATGATCCACAACGACCTGACACCGGAGATCGAGGTCGATCCGGAGACCTATGAGGTCAGGGCGAACGGCGAATTGCTGACCTGCGAGCCGGCGACGGTGCTGCCGATGGCGCAGCGCTATTTCCTGTTTTAGGCGCACGTTTTCGATGCGAGGGACAGCTCTGATGAAAACAGGCATCCGCTGGCTGTTGCGGGCCGTATTCCTGCTCGTGTTTCTGGCCGCCTGCGGAACCTTCATTCCCCGGCCGCTGATTGCCCCCGTCGAGGCGTCGTCTGCGGCGGCGACGCATCGGATTCTGCTGCTGTCCGGACCGATCCATACCGATATTGCTATTCCGCTCGACGAGGAGACGCGGGCTGCCTTTTCCTTTCTCGCCGAGACCGGTTTTCCGCTCGGCCATCCGGATGCGGAATGGCTCATCATCGGCTGGGGCGGCCGCGCCTTCTATCTGGAAACCCCGAGCTGGTCGGAGCTGAAGCCACTGCCCGTGCTGGGGGCGCTGACGATCGACCGTTCGGTGCTGCATGTCGACCTTGCCGGTCACATTACCGAGCCGCAGCCCGCCGTTGCGGCGTTCGATATCGGCGACGATCAAATGGCGCGGCTGCGGAATTTCATCTCGGACAGCTTCATTCGCGACGCGGGCGAAGTGGCGCCGATCCCGGATGCGGGGTACGGCGAGATCGACCGGTTCTTCGAGGCCAAGGGATATTTCAACGCCCTCTTCGGCTGCAACACCTGGACGGCGGGCGCGCTCCGCTCGGCGGGGCTCCGCACCGGCTTATGGAACCCGCTCCCACAATCATTGCGATTGTCTCTCGGTGTCTACAATTGAAGCAGTCGCTGGGCGATCCGCTGTTAAAGTGAATTGTGTATCATGCTCTCCGTTCGGTTGTAAAAATCGGTGGAAAAGCCGGTATTTTTCTCAGCTAGACCATTCTGGAACAGCGCCGCCGTCCAGGCTTATAAAGCTGTTTTAAATCAATCGTCTAACTGTCTCACCGCGCTGTCCGATTTAGGGATTGGAAGGCTGCATCTCCTGCTAGAAAAAATCTGCCCGCCGAAAGCTCCGAAACCGCTCGAATTTTAGCGAGTCGATTAAGACACCCGCAGCAATTGGGCTCCTATCAATGCCGTGAAACGCCGGGCAGGAAGGTCGATTCTCATGAGAAACTGGATGTCGCTGCAGGCCGATTTCGGCAATTTCCAATATCGTGGGAACGTCTATGTCTTTGCATTGAAGATGAGCTTTCTGACGGTTCTTCTCTCCGGCGTCATCATGGCGGTGACGATACCGCCGCTCGGTTTTCTCGGGCTGCTGCCGGTGACGCTCTCGCACGCGATCGGCTTCGGCGTCATTTTTTCCTGGCTCGTCGGCGGCACGGTTTCCGGCATGCTGTCGCTGGCCGCCGGTTTTGCCCTGCACGAACTGACGCTGTCGCGGGCGGAGTTCGAAAAGCTCAGCCGAACGGACACGCTTTCGGGACTGTTGAACCGGCGCGCTTTCACCGAGGCGCTCGAGAACACCGAAGGTGACGCCTCGCTTGTTATTTTCGATGTCGACCGCTTCAAGGCGATCAACGATCGCTTCGGCCATGGCTGCGGCGATGCCGTCATCACCGCGGTCTCGGCCATGCTCATATCTGCCTTCGACGAAATGTCCGTCGTCGCAAGGCTGGGCGGGGAGGAGTTCGGCGTCATCATCTCCGGCGAGCCGCTGGAGGCGCGGATGGAACGCATCGAAGGTGTCCGGGCCCGGATCGCAGGCGGCGCCATCGCAGCCGAGGGGCATGATATCCGCATCACCGTTTCCGGCGGTGTCGCCGATCTCGCCGCCGGGCGTAACAAGCAGGCGGTCTATGCGTCGGCAGACCGGGCGCTCTATCTCGCCAAGGCGCTCGGGCGCAATCGGGTCGTACATGAGCGGGAAGGCCTGCATCATGCCTGGCACGGGCTCGCCGATAATGGCCTCGAGGCCAGGGGCAGGGGCGTTGAGAGCGACAACGTGATGCAGGCTTACGGAATATAAAAGGCCGACGCGGGCACAAAGGCCATTGGTGCTTGCATCGGGAAAGGCTATTTTGCATGGTCGCCTCAGCAAAACGGACATATCATGCAGCGCGTTACCTCTTATCTTCCCGCCGGAACCCCGTCCTCCCATCCGACCGCCCAGGTCAAGCTGCCGCACGATCTGCGCCATCTGCGCCGTAAGCTGCTGCATCTGGAAAATGGCGAGATGGTCATGCTCGATCTCAAGGACCCGGTGCTTTTTGCCAATGGCGACCTGCTGGTGCGCGACGACGGCGAACTGATCGAGATTCTCGCGGCCGATGAGAAACTGTTTGAAATTCGCGGCCGTGACCGCACACATCTGGTCGAGCTGGCCTGGCATCTCGGCAACCGCCATCTCGCGGCCCAGATCGAGGAAGACCGTATCGTCATCCTGCGCGACCACGTCATTCGCAGCATGCTGCAGGGGCTCGGCGCCACCGTCCTCGACATCGACGAACCCTTCCAGCCGGCGCGCGGCGCCTATCATTCCCATGGCGCGCATTCGCACGATCAGGGTCATGCGGCGCATGACCATGGGCATGAGCACAAACATGATCACGGCCACGACCATGTGCATGGGCCGGGATGTGATCACGACCATGACCATGACCATGACCACGGACATCATCACGACCATAAACACGACTGAGGCTCGATGACGGGAGATCGTGAGCTGCAGGCATTGCTGCGTCTGACGGCATGGCTCTCGCCGGCCTTTCCGGTCGGCAGCTTTGCCTATTCGGGCGGGCTGGAGCGGGCGGTGGCGGACGGGCTGGTCACCGATGCCGCCTCGCTGGCGGCCTGGATCGGCACGCTGATCGGCCATGGTTCGGTCTGGAACGATGCGGTGCTTTTGGCCGAAAGCCACAGGTGGCAGGAAGAGCCCGCGCGCCTTGCCGAGATCGCCGCGCTTGCGGAGGCGCTTGCCGGATCGCGCGAGCGCCATCAGGAAACCATGCTGCTCGGCGAAGCCTTCCTGACGGCGGCACGCGCCTGGCCCGATGGCGTGTTCGAAAGACTGCCTGACAAGGCCGCCTATCCCGTCGCGGTCGGGGCGGTCACCGGCGCGCACGGCATAGGGCCTGAGAAGGCGCTCGCCGTCTTCCTGCATGCCTATGCCTCGCAGGCGGTTTCCTCAGGCATCCGCCTCGGCGTGACCGGCCAGAGGGACGGTGTTGCCGTGCTTGCCGGTCTCGAAGAGTGCATCACGGAGGTCGCGCGGCGGGCAGCGGCCTCGACGCTCGACGATCTCGGCTCGGCTACGGTGCAGGCCGATATTGCCGGCCTGCGCCATGAGACGCAGGCGACGCGGCTGTTCCGTTCGTGATGGCGTAAATTATCCGAGCATCTGCGTCATTTGACGGTGGCGTGCGCCCTCGGCGTCGCTATCATCGGGTTCGATTGGAGTAAGGCATATGAAATCAAGAAACGGACCTCTGCGGGTCGGCATCGGCGGACCGGTCGGCTCGGGCAAGACGGCACTGACCGAAAAGCTCTGCAAGGCGATGCGCGACGACTATTCCGTCGCCGTCGTTACCAACGACATCTACACGACCGAGGATGCCGAGGCGCTGGTGCGCATGCAGGCACTGCCTTCGGATCGGATCGTCGGTGTCGAGACCGGCGGCTGCCCGCACACCGCCATTCGCGAGGATGCGACGATCAATCTTCAGGCGATCGCCGGCCTCAACCAGCGGATCCCGGATCTCGACGTGGTCTTCATCGAGTCCGGCGGCGACAATCTGGCAGCGACCTTTTCGCCCGATCTTGCCGATATCACCATCTATGTCATCTCGGTCTGCCAGGGCGAGGAAATCCCGCGCAAGGGCGGGCCCGGCATCACCCGCTCGGATCTTCTCGTCATCAACAAGAAGGATCTGGCGCCCTATGTGGGCGCCGATCTCGAGGTGATGGACCGGGATGCGACGCGCATGCGCGCAAGCCGCCCCTTCGTCTTCTCCGACATGAAGCGCGGCGACGGCGTCAGCTCGATTGTCAGCTTTCTCAGGGAGCAGGGCGGGCTCTGACGGGCAGACTTGCCGCTGCAGACCGACGCTGCGGATAGCGGCGAGAACGGCAAAATGAAACGGGCCGGGAGATCGCTCCCGGCCCGTTCATGTTCTGCGTTCTGCTCATTCCGCTGCGAAAGGCGGCAGCCGCAGCACGTTGGTGTCTTTGCCATTGGCGTTCTTGCGCTTGCTTTCCGGCTTTTCGATCGCGGTCAGCCGCTCCTCCAGCGAGTCGATATCGTCGCGGTTCTCGCGGGTGACGCGGGTGAGATCCTCGCGCGACAGCGGCAGTTCCTCCTCGTCCTTCCTGCCGACCAGGCGACCGAACATCCAGCCGAGCAGCCGGGACAGATCGTCCATGATCAGGAAGAAGGAAGGCACGACGACGAGCGAGAGCACCGTCGAGACGATGATGCCGCCGATTACCGCGATCGCCATCGGCGCGCGGAACGAGCCGCCTTCGCCGACGCCGAGCGCGGAGGGCAGCATGCCCGCCGACATGGCGATCGAGGTCATGATGATCGGCCGGGCGCGTTTGCGGCCGGCTTCGACCATGGCCTCGACGCGGGCCATGCCATGGTGGCGCATCTCGATCGCGAAATCGACGAGCAGGATAGCGTTCTTGGTGACGACACCCATCAGCATCAGGATGCCGATCATCACAGGCATCGACAGCGGATTGCTGGTGATGATCAGAGCGGCCGCGACGCCACCGATGGCAAGCGGCAGCGAGAGCAGGATGGTGAAGGGCTGGATAACGTCCCTGAAGAGCAGGATCAGCACCGTCAGCACCAGCAGCAAGCCCATCAGCATGGCGTTGACGAAGCTCTGCTGCATCTCGCTCTGCACCTTGGTGTCGCCGCTTTCGGCAAGATGCACCGTCGCCGGAATCTTGGCATCGCTGACGATCTGGCGGAAGCGGGCCGAGGCCGTGTCGAGCGCCACGCCCTGAGGCAGGTCGGAGCCGATCGCAACGACGCGGTAGCGGTTGTTGCGCTTGATCGAGCTTACGCCTTCCGAGTAGTCGATATTGGCGACGCTTGCGAGCGGAACGGTGCCGCCGCTGGCAGTCTGGATCTTCAATGCGCGGATGGCCGAGAGATCGCGGCGCATGTCGACTGCCGCCTGGACCCGGATCGGGATCTGGCGATCGTCGAGCGAGATCTTGGCAAGGGCCGCATCGACATCGCCGATGGTGGCGACACGGATCGTCTCGGAGATCTGCTGCGGCGTGATGCCGAGGCGTGCGGCTTCGTCCTTGCGTGGATAGACCTGCAGTTCCGGACGGGGCAGGGCGCCGTCGGCGCTGACATTGGCAAGCAGCGGATCGGCGCGGAGCTTCGATTCCAGGATGCCGACGGCGTCGTTCAGGTCCTTCTCGTTCTTGGAGAGGAAGTTGAAGGAGAGGTCGCGTTCGCCGCGGTCGTTAAGCTTCAGGATATGAACGTCGGGAATGTCGCGCAGTTTGGCGAAGACTTCCTTTTCAATATTCCATTGCGGACGCTCGCGGCCGTGGACTTCCACTTTCGGCAGCATCGGGCCGATGAGGGGGATGTGGCCGAGCCCGTCGTTGACCATCTTCTTGATCAGCGATTGGTCGAGCTTGTGGAGCGCCAGCGTGATGGTCGCACGGCGCAGTTCGAGGTCGCCCTTCGGCGATGCGCCGCCGAGGACGAAGACGCTTTCGACGCCGTTGATATCCTTGACCCTGTCATAGATCGCATCCGTCGTCTTCTCGGTGTCGTCGAGCCTCGCATTGGGCGGCAGTTCGACGGAGAGCACGATGCGTGAAGCGTCTTCAGGCGGCAGGAAGCTGCCCGGAACCTGCATCAGCAGCAAAACCGAGCCAATCAGGAAGCCGAACGCGACAAACAACGTTGCATAACGCGTGTACCAGCGCCCCGTCGTGCCGCGGATAAGTCGGGTGTATCCACGCATCAGCAGGCTGTCATTGTCATGATGGTCGTCGACGCCATCTTCTGCACGCATCAGATAGGCGGCCATCATCGGGGTGATGAGGCGTGCGACCATCAGCGAGAAGAAGACGGAGAAGGCGACGGTCAGGCCGAACTGGATGAAGTACTGGCCCGGAATGCCCGGCATGAAGGAAACCGGCACGAAGACGGCGATGATGGTGAAGGTGGTGGCGATGACGGCAAGGCCGATTTCATCCGCCGCCTCGATCGCCGCCCGATAGGGCGTCTTGCCCATCTTGATATGGCGGGCGATGTTTTCGATTTCGACGATCGCGTCGTCCACCAGGATGCCGGTCGCGAGCGTCAAAGCGAGGAAGCTGACGAGGTTCAGCGAGAAGCCCATCATGTCCATGACCCAGAAGGTCGGGATCGCCGACAGCGGCAGGGCGATGGCCGAAATCAGAGTCGCACGCCAGTTTCTGAGGAACAGGAGGACGACGATGACGGCGAGCAGCGCGCCTTCGAGCAGCGTATGGATGGCGGCTTCGTAGTTGCCGTAGGTGAAATAAACCGAATCGTCGATCAGTTCGATCTTCACGTTCGGGTTTTCGGTGCGTACCTTTTCGAGGCTCTGTGCGACGGTTTCGGCGACGCTGACTTCGCTGGCGCCCTTCGAACGGAAGACGCCGAAGGTGACAACAGGCGTATCGTTGAAGCGCGAGAAGGATTTCGGCTCTTCATAGGTGTCCTTGACGACACCGAGATCGGACAGCTTGACGAAGCGGCCGTTCGGCAGCGCAATCGTCGTGTCGGCGAGCTCGGCGACGTTGCGGGCATCGCCGAGAACGCGGATCGCCTGTTCGCTGCCGGCCACCTGGCCGCGGCCGGAGCCGAGGTCGATGTTGGTGCCGCGCAGCTGCTCGTTCACGCTGGCTGCGGTGATGCCATAGGCATCGAGCTTGCCGGGGGTGAGTTCGATGCGCACTTCGCGCTCGGCGCCGCCGTAACGGTCGACGCGGCCGATGCCGGCCTGGCCCTGCAGCGCACGCTTGACCGTATCGTCGACGAACCAGGAGAGTTCTTCCAGTGACATGTCGGGCGAGGACACGGCGAAGGTCTGGATCGCCTGGCCCTCGACATCGACCTTGGTGACGATCGGTGCCTCGGCGGTCGCCGGCAGGTCGCTGCGAATGCGGTCGATCGCATCCTTGACGTCCTGCACGGCCTGTTCCGTCGGCACTTCCATGCGGAACATGACGTTGGTCTGCGAGCTGCCGTCGGTCACCGTCGACTGGATTTCGTCGATGCCGGTGATGGATGCGATCGCGTCTTCGATCTCCTTTGTCACCTGCATCTCGAGTTCGGCCGGCGACGCGCCGCTCTGCGTCACGCTGATCGAAACGAGGGGAACGTCGATGTTCGGGAAGCGCGTGATCGGCAGCTTGTTGAAGGACTGCATGCCGATGAATATCAACAGGCAGAAGGCCAGCAGCGGCGCGATCGGATTTCGAATGGACCAGGCTGAAAAATTCATCGGATGGTCTCTTTAGTTGGAAGCCGGGGGCTGTTCACGCACCGGCGTGATGTGGTCGCCGTCACGGACATAAGCGCCCGCCTTGGCCACGACCTCGTCGCCGCTCTTCAATCCATCGACGATCTCGACATAGGCACCGTCCTGGATGCCGGTCTCGACCTTGGCGAATTTCACCACGCCATCTTCGACCTTGCGGGCCGACGAGCCTTCATTGCCGGTGAGCACGGCGGTCAGCGGAAGCGATACGCCCTCCGTCTCGCGAACGATAATCTCGGCGCTGCCATACATGCCGGAGCGCGCCTTGCTGTCGTCGTCGATGGAGATGTGGACGAGACCGAGGCGGGTGGTGGGATCGACGGTCGGCGACACCAGGCGCACGGCACCGGACAGCTTCTCGCGGCTGCCGGACAGCGAAATCGCCGCCTTCTGGCCGGCCGCGACCCTGACGATGTCGCTTTCGGCGACCTCCGCGACAAGCTCGACATCACCATCGCGGATGAGGGTGAACAGCGGATCGCCGTTGCCGGCGGCAATGGCGCCGACCTTGGCGTTCTTAGCCGAGACCGTGCCGGCCACAGGCGTCTTCACATCGGTGCGCGCCAGCTTCAGATCCGCATCGGCGATCTGGCTGTCGAAGACTTTGAGATCGGCCTCGGCGACCTCGATCGCCTGTTCGGCGGAGACGACGCGGGCATTGGCGGCGGCGGCCGTCGCATCGGCCTGCTCGACCTGGGCGGTGGAAACCGTGCCCTTCTTGACCATTTCCTGGGCGCGGGCCTGCTGCTGCCTTGCCTGTTCGGCATTGGCCTGCGCCTCGATGAGCTGGGCGCGCAGCTGGGCGAGGCTTGCCTCACCCTTGGCTTTCGTCGCCATCATCTGGCTCTTCTCCAGCACCAGCGCGTCGTCGTTGAGCGTCGCCAAGGTGCTTTCCGCCTGAACCTTGTCGCCGACATCGGCTTTCAGCGTGCGGATCGACAGGCCTTCGACCTGCGGCTGAATATAAACTTCCTCGACGGGCTTGATCGTTCCCGTGCCGATGACACGGTCGACGAGCGTGCGACTCACAGCCTTGGTGACGACGATCGCCGGCAGATTCTGCTGCGGTTTTTCGACCGGCTTTTCCTGCGAAAATGCCGTGGATGCAGCGAGAGCTGCTGCAAAAAGGGTAGCGGCGCCTAGAATTTCAATCGGCTTGCGTGCCATGCGTCTTCGTCCAATCTTGTAACAAGCTTAGCCGAACTCGCGCGTCTGCCACTCAGCTCGCGACCAGGCCACTGCCTTTCCTGCATTCTCAGGGGTATCCGCACATCATTGCCGTCTTCGTCCCTCGCCGGCAAATCGGCTTTTAGTTGGTATCGATTTGCTCGATATGCAAGCCCGGCAGAAAACAATTCCCCATGAGCCGATAATAATTACCATCGAAACCTGAATCAATCACCGGAGGGTTATGTGAACATGACGATGATTGATCCTGCTTCTTCCCCCATGACGTTTGACGCCCGACAAATGCGACAGTTGCAAGGCGTTTTTTATCAGGCGGATAAAAGAAACGCGCGGAGATCTCCCGCGCGTTTCGTTTTTGCATTGTTTGCGACGATTATTTGGATGCGGCGTCAGTAATGTCGTGCGTCCAGGCGCCGGAGGGCTCCTTGTTGATGATCTTCTGGTCGAGCAGCGCCTTTGTGGTGCGGGCATAGAGCGCTTCGTCCAGCTTGCCTGAGCCGTCACCAACCAGCTTGGCGACTTCGCCCATCATCCGTTTCTGGTGGTTGTCGTCCTGGCCACCGTTGTCCATCACGATCTCGGCGGCTTCGTCGGGGTTTTCGGTCGCATATTTCCAGCCCTTCATCGAGGCGCGGACGAACTTGACCATCTTCTCCTTGAAGGCCGGGTCCTTCAGCTTGTCTTCCATCGCATAGAGGCCGTCTTCCAAGAGGTCGTTGCCCATTTGCGTATAGTTGAAGACCGTCAGTTCCTCCGGCTTGAAACCGGCATCGATCGCCTGCCAGTATTCATTGTAGGTCATCACAGAGATACAGTCGGCCTGCTTCTGGACGAGCGGCTGCACGTCGAAGCTCTGCTTCAGCACGGTGACGCCGTTCGCGCCGCCTTCCGTCGAGAGACCCAGCTTGTTCATCCAGGCGAAGAAAGGATATTCGTTGCCGAAGAACCAGACACCGAGCGTGTGGCCCTTGAAGTCGGCTTCGGTCTTGACCGGGCCATCCTTGCGGCAAATCATTTCCAGGCCCGATTTCTGGTAGGGCTGGGCGATGTTGACGAGCGGAACGCCCTTTTCGCGGGCAACCAGGGCACCGCCCATCCAATCGACGATGACATCGGCGCCGCCGCCGGCGATCACCTGCTCGGGGGCGATATCGGGGCCGCCCGGCTTGATATCGACGTCGAGGCCTTCTTCCTTATAGAAGCCCTTGTCCTTGGCGACGTAATAACCGCCGAACTGGCTCTGCGTGACCCATTTCAGCTGCAGCACCACCTTGTCGGCGGCCATCGCCTGGGCAGCGGCAAGCGTCATCGCGCTCGCCATCATTGCAACCATCAACTTTTTCATTTTCTTATCCTTACCCTCTGAAGTTATGCCCGAACCCCATTTGCGAAGCCCGTGCGCGCCTAGCCACCACGGATAGACGGATGCCAAAACGTCACCGCCCGTTCGGTCAGGGCGATGATGCCATAAAAGATCGATCCGGCCAGCGCCGCGATGGCAATTTCCGCCCAAACCATGTCGACATTCATGCGGCCGATCTCGGTGGAGATGCGGAAGCCCATGCCGACGATCGGCGTTCCGAAGAATTCGGCAACGATGGCACCAATCAGCGCCAGCGTCGAGTTGATCTTCAGTGCGTTGAAAATGAAGGGCATGGCGGCCGGAAGCTTGAGCTTGAGCAGTGTTTGCCAGTCGCTCGAGGCGTAGGTGCGCATCAGATCGCGCTCCATGCTGCCGGAGGCGGCAAGGCCGGCGACGGTATTCACCAGCATCGGGAAGAAGGTCATGATGATGACGACGGCGGCTTTCGACGGCCAGTCGAAGCCGAACCACATGACCATCACCGGCGCGACGCCGATGATCGGCAGGGCCGACACCATGTTGCCGATCGGCAGGAGGCCGCGGCGGAGGAAGGTGATGCGGTCGGCCAGCACCGCGACGGCAAAGCCGCTGAGGCAGCCGACGATATAACCGATCAGCACCGCCTTGAAGATCGTCTGCCTGACATCGGCACCGAGGATAGGCAGGGAGGCCATGATACGGGCACCGATGGCGCTCGGCGGCGGCAGGATGATGAAGGGAATGCCGGCGCCGCGCGTCGCGGCTTCCCAGAGGATGAGGATCCAGGCGCCGAAGATCGCCGGGATCAGCAGCTGGAGCGCCGATTTGCCGAAAGCAGTGACGGGCTGCAGTTTCGACAACTCGGTGACGCATCGCCAGGCAAGCAGCCAGCAGGAAAACAGCAGCAGGAAATAAGCCCGCGTCGCCATGCCCTCATTGCCGGAGAGAGCGGAAAGCAGCATCCAGGCGGCGCCATGCGCGCCGATGAACAGCACTGTGGCGCGATAGGCCGCCGGTTGCGGCGCAAAGGACAGCAGGGCAGCCGCAACGACGATGGTGAAGACGAGGCTTGCCGTGCCGTCGGTGAAGGGTTGCGCCGCACCTTCGGCCAGAAGCGGCAGGGTGACAAGCGCTGCCATGCAGAAGAGGAGGGCGGTCACGCCCTGCCAGGAGAAGGTCAGATGTCTCATGCCGGCCTCCCGCCCATGGCACGGTCGACGATCTTCGCCGCAAGGCCGACGATCGCAACCAGGATGCCCGCCAGCAGCGACCCGGCGACGAGAGCCGCCCAGATATCGATGGTCTGGCTGTAATAGGAACCGGCCAGCAGCTTCGAGCCGATACCGGCAACCGCACCAGTCGGCAGCTCGCCGACGATGGCGCCGACGAGGCTGGCGGCGATTGCGACCTTCATCGAGGTGAAGAGGAAGGGGATCGAGGCCGGAACCCGCAACTTCCAGAAGGTCTGCATGGGGCTCGCATAATAGGTGCGCATCAGGTCGAGATGCATGATCTCAGGTGACCGCAAGCCCTTCACCATGCCGACGGCGACGGGAAAGAAGGAAAGGTAGGTGGAAATCAGCGCCTTGGAGACGAGGCGGGAGGCGTCGGAATCGAGGTTTAACAGATGCGCAAGCGCATTATCGCCGGTCAGCACATTGTAGGAGATGATGACGATCATCGGCGCGATGGCGAGGATCGGGATGGTCTGGCTCGCTACCAGCCAGGGCATCAGCGAGCGGTCCATGGCGCGGTTATGCACGATCAGCACCGCAAGAAGAATGCCGAGCAGCATGCCGAAACCGAAGCCCAGCAGGGTGGAGGAGAGCGTCACCCAGCTGTGATAGATTAGGCTGCGATTGCTCGAAAGGCTGCGCAGGACGGTGTTCTCATAGACGTTTTGCGCCACCTGATGCGGCGCCGGCAAGATCGGCTTCGGCTGCGCCAGCGTCTTGCCGATGAATTCGATGGTCGTCGGTGTGGCGCCGGCGCGGCTGTCCATATCGCGCTGGAACGGCGCGTTCATCAGCACGGCTGCGACATACCAGATGGCGATGAGGGCGAGCAGAATGGTGGTGACGGGAACGATCTTGTTTTTGAAGGTGTCGGGTTTCACAGCAACCGCCCCCAGGTATTGGCGTTGAGTGTGTAGCTACCCCCCTCTGCCCTGCCGGGCATCTCCCCCACAAGGGGGGAGATCGGCAAGAGGATGGTGCGTCTGTCCCACTTGATCCGATGCTGGATCGGGGATCTTTCGTTGTTTGGGGAAGCCGGTTCGGCATATCGATCTCCCCCCTTGTGGGGGAGATGCCCGGCAGGGCAGAGGGGGGTAAACCTCGAACTCAACCGCCTAAATCTCATGACTATGCCCCGTCCTCAGCCCCTCGCGGACTCGGTGGGCGATCTCCAGAAACTCGGGGGTGTCGCGGATGTCGAGTGGGCGTTCGGCCGGCAGGGGCGAGTCGATTACGTCGGTGACGCGGCCGGGGCGCGGCGACATCACCACGATCTTGGTCGAGAGGTAGACTGCCTCGGGGATAGAATGGGTAACGAAACAGATGGTCTTGTTGGTGCGGGCCCAGAGTTTCAGCAGTTCTTCGTTCAGATGGTCGCGGACGATCTCGTCCAACGCGCCGAAGGGCTCATCCATCAGCAGCAGGTCGGCATCGAAGGCCAGCGCGCGGGCGATCGAGGCGCGCTGCTGCATGCCGCCGGAGAGCTGCCAGGGAAATTTCTTCTCGAAGCCGGTGAGGCTGACAAGATCGAGCGACTCGGCGATGCGCCTCGTCCGGTCGGCGCTGGAATAACCCATGATCTCCAACGGCAGGGCAATATTGTTTTCGATGGTGCGCCAGGGATAGAGCGCCGGTGCCTGGAAGACATAGCCGTAGGCGCGGGCCTTGCGGGCTTCTTCCGGCGTCATGCCGTTGATCGAAATCTCGCCCGAAGTGCTCTTTTCGAGATCGGCGATGACACGCAGGAAGGTGGTCTTTCCGCAGCCGGACGGGCCGATGAAAGAGACGAAATCGCCCTTGCGGACATCGAGATTGACATCGCTCAGAGCCCTCACCGGGCCGTCATTCGCCTGGTAGGTGAGACAGAGATCCTTGGCGGATACGACGGAGGGTGCTTGCATCAATGCGACCGTTCTTGTTTTCGCCGCGGGGAGGCGGTTTGCATGTTACCATCGCCACAGGCCCTGCCGGCGGCACATTTTATGGAGGAAGAGAATGGACGCGACATCAAAACCCACCTGCCACATCGTTCGGCCCAACCATGCCTATGACGGCAAGCAGGGGCTCAGCTATTTTCAAGGGATCGCGGCCGAGACGGTGGGCGCCAAGGGCATCTGCATGCACCTGCTGACGATCCCGCCCGGCGTGCGCGCCAAGGCGCATCTGCACGAGGCGCATGAGACGGCGATCTACATGCTCTCCGGCGAGGCTCATACCTGGTACGGAGACCGGCTCGAGCAGCACGTCGTCGTCCATGCCGGCGAACTCTTCTACATCCCGGCCGGCGTGCCGCATATGCCGGCAAACCTCAGCAGCACGCCGTGCACGGCGATCATCGCCCGCACCGATCCCAACGAGCAGGAAAGCGTCGTGCTGCTGCCGGAGTTGGATGCGCTGGTGCCGGCATGAGGTCATCGACATGAAGGCGCCGTTCTCCGGTTGATGGCCGGTTGGTCATGGAACATCGTCACACGCCGGTCGCCGGAATTCCGCTGCGCGTCACCTTGCGCGGGGCGGTGATCTCCTTCCAGGTGGAGAGTGCCCTGCTGACGGCCGTCACCGGTTCGCGCCGGACGAATTCACCATGGCCCTCTTGGGTCTTGATGGTGCTTTCCTCGATAGCGACGACGCCGCGCGTCAGCGTGTAGCGCGGCAGGCCGGTCACTTCCTTGCCTTCGAAGACGTTGTAGTCGATCGCCGACTGCTGGCTCTTGGACGAGATGGTTTTTGACCGCTTCGGATCCCAGACGACGATATCGGCATCGGCGCCGACGAGGATCGCGCCTTTCTTCGGATAGATGTTGAGGATCTTGGCGATGTTGGTCGAGGTCACGGCGACGAACTCGTTCATCGTCAGCCGGCCGGTGTTGACGCCGCGGGTCCAGAGCATCGGCATGCGGTCTTCAAGGCCGCCGGTGCCGTTCGGGATCTTGGTGAAATCACCGACGCCGAAACGCTTCTGCGCCGTGGTGAAGGCGCAATGGTCGGTAGCGACCACCTGCAGCGAGCCGGAGGCAAGCCCGGCCCAGAGACTGTCCTGGTGCTGCTTGTTGCGGAACGGCGGTGACATCACGCGGCGGGCGGCGTGGTCCCAGTCTGGATTGGAATATTCGCTCTCGTCGAGCGTCAGGTGCTGGATCAGCGGTTCGCCGTAGACACGCATGCCCTTGGCACGGGCCCGGCGGATCGCTTCATGCGCCTGCTCGCAGGAGGTATGGACGATATAGACCGGGCAGCCGGCCATGTCGGCGATCATGATGGCGCGGTTGGTGGCCTCGCCCTCTACCTCGGCAGGGCGGGAATAGGCATGCGCCTCGGGACCGTTGTTGCCTTCGGCGAGCAGCTTTGCCGACATCGAGGCGACGACATCGCCGTTTTCGGCGTGCACCAGCGGCAGCGCGCCGAGTTCGGCGCAGCGCTGGAACGAGGCGAACATCTCGTCGTCGTCGACCATCAGCGCACCCTTATAGGCCATGAAGTGCTTGAAGGTGTTGATGCCCTTGTCGCGGACGATGGTCTCCATCTCTTTGAAGACCTGCTCGCTCCACCAGGTAACCGCCATGTGGAAGGAATAGTCGCAATTGGCCCGCGTCGACTTGTTATCCCACATGGTCAGCGCTTCGAGCAGCGACTGGCCGGGGGCAGGGAGGGCAAAATCGACCACCATGGTGGTGCCGCCGGAAAGGGCGGCGCGCGTGCCGCTCTCGAAATCGTCGGAGGAATAGGTGCCCATGAAGGGCATTTCGAGATGGGTGTGCGGATCGATACCACCCGGCATGACATAACAGCCGGAGGCGTCCAGCGTCTCGTCGCCCGAGAGGTTCGGACCAATCTCGATAATCTTGCCGCCGTCGATCTTGACGTCAGCCTTGTAGGTCAGGTCGGCGGTGACGATGGTGCCGTTCTTGATGACCGTGCTCATTCTCCGAACTCCCTGTCGCTGCGCGGTGCCTGCGCAAGCTGTTTATCCAATGACTGACGATAGCGGATGCAACCGCGCATGAATTGAGGCCAATGAGGCACGATCTGTCCGCCCGTCGGGGTGTCCGGCAGGAGCGACCACAGATCGGGATGATGCCAACAGAGTTCGTGGCCCGACGTGTCCCGGTGGCTGCGGATTGCGTGGCGCATGGCTCGCGCCGCCGATAGCAGGTCGGGATGGCTCATCCTGTCCAGATCTGCGTCCAGATCGATGGTCACGGAACAATCTCCGCCGTCTCCACCACCGCATGAAACAACACATCCGCACCCGCTGTCGCCCATTCCTTGGAGATCTCTTCCGCCTCGTTGTGTGACAACCCGCCAAAGCAGGGGCACATGACCATCGTTGCAGGGGCGACCTTGGCGGCCCAGCAGGCGTCGTGGCCGGCGCCGGAGATGAGGTTCATGTGGCTGTAGCCGAGGCGTTCGGCGGCGGAGCGGACCGAGGTGACGAGCTTTTCGTCGAAGGTAACAGGCGCGAAATGGCCGATTGCCTCGACGGAACAGCCGACACCCAGCGCATCGCAGATTTTTGGCGCTTCCGCCTCGATCTTTGCCCGCATGCGGTCGAGCTTGGCCTTGTCGGGCGAGCGGATGTCGACGGTGAAGACGACTTTGCCGGGCAGCACGTTGCGCGAATTCGGCGAGAAGAACACCTGGCCGACACCGCCGACGGCGCCCGGCTGCTCGCCCATCGCGACACCTTGAACCATTTCCAGGATGCGCGCCATGGCAAGGCCGGCATTGACGCGCATGTTCATCGGCGTCGAGCCGGTATGAGCTTCCTTGCCGGTCAGCGTGAATTCCAGCCACCAGAGGCCCTGACAGTGGGTGACGACGCCGATCTGCTTGTCTTCGGCCTCGAGGATCGGGCCCTGCTCGATGTGATATTCGAAATAGGCGTGCATCTTGCGGGCACCGACCTCTTCGTCGCCGAGCCAGCCGATGCGTTTTAGTTCGTCACCGAAGAGATTGCCCTCGGGATCCTTGCGATTATAGGCAAAGTCGAGGCTGTGCACGCCGGCGAAGACGCCTGAGGCCAGCATGGCCGGGGCAAAACGTGCGCCTTCCTCGTTCGTCCAATTGGTGACGACAATGGGATGTTTGGTCTTGATGCCGAGATCGTTCATGGTGCGCACGACTTCGAGGGCCGCCAGCACGCCGAGCACGCCGTCATATTTGCCGCCGGTCGGCTGGGTGTCGAGATGCGAACCGACATAGACGGGCAGGGCATCGGGATCGGTGCCGGGGCGGGTGGCGAACATCGTGCCCATCTGGTCGATGCCCATGGTGAGGTCCGCTTCGTCGCACCATGTCTTGAAAAGGCTTCGGCCCTCGGCATCCGAATCCGTCAGCGTCTGGCGATTGTTGCCGCCCGCAATGCCGGGGCCGATCTTCGCCATGTCCATGAGACTGTCCCAGAGACGGTCGCCATTGACGCGCATGTTTTCGCCTGGTGCTGCCACCATTCTTCAAGCCCTCACCTGTTTGCGGCAGCCATGCGAAGTGGCATGCCCGCCTGTTCCCGTGGTCTATTCCAACGCCTCTTATTGCTTTTGTCGAGCGCCGGAAAATCGCCAGTTGCCTTTGTTTTTCATCTGGCGGATAATTTGACCGATTGGTAAACATTACAACTTCCACCGCCGGGCTCAAGACGAAAATCACGAAAATTGCCGATAAAAATACGGGCAGTTGCTCAAGAAAGCGGCAGGGTCGCCTCCTGCCAAAACTTGAGCGAAGAAGTTGAATTTCAAGGGGAAACGACAGCCTGTGACCATACCGAGAGCAGCGAAAACCCTGAGGCGGACGCGAATTCAGGAGGAGAAGGAAGAGCAGATCCTGGAGGCGGCGCTCGACGTGTTTTCGGCAAGCGGCTTTCGCGGCTCGACCATCGACCAGATCGCCGAAGTGGCCGGCATGTCGAAACCGAACCTGCTCTATTATTTCCGCACCAAGGAAGCGATGCATCGGGCGCTGATCGACCGGGTGCTCTACACCTGGCTGGAGCCGTTGCGCGCCTTCGACGCCGAGGGCAATCCGGAAGAGGAAATCCGCAGCTACATCAGACGCAAGCTGGAGATGGCCCGCGATTTTCCGCGTGAAAGCCGGCTCTTCGCCAATGAGGTGCTGCAGGGCGCGCCGCATATCGAGGACGAGCTGAAGGGGCCGCTGAAGGAACTGGTCGACGAGAAGGCGGAGGTCATCCGCGCCTGGACGAAATCAGGCAAGATCGCCAAATGTGATCCCTACCACCTGATCTTCTCCATCTGGTCGACGACGCAGCATTACGCGGATTTCGACGTGCAGGTGCGTGCGGTGCTCGGGCAGGAGCATTCCGGCGAGGGGCGCTTCGAGGATGCGGCGCGGTTTCTGGAACAGCTCTTCATCGGCGGGCTGCGCCCGGATCGCTCTGAGAGCTGACGTTTATTGCTTGTTCAAAACGGGCAGGCGAGCGAGGGTGTCCGTCACACCGTCCATCGTATAGGGCTTCTGCAGCACGGGCGCGTCCGAGTGGCTGTTTGCCTGGGCAATGCCTTCCCCATAGCCTGTAGCAAAAGCGAAGGGCACGCCTTCGGCTGCCAGCCGGTCGGCAATTCCGAAACTCGTCTCATCGCCGAGATTGACGTCGAGAAGCGCCAGGTCAAAGGACTGGCCGGCCAGGATTTCCATCGCCTCGGCGACACTGGGCGCCGTTGCCACGTCGGCGCCGAGGCGGCGCAGAATATCCTCCCCATCCATCGCGATGATCAGGTTGTTTTCCACCAGCAGCACCGTCAGGCCGGAGAGCGGCCGATGATCGCCGGCAATCGGCTTATGATCGGCCGTGCCACCCGCAGCCGGATCTGACCGTTCGCTCGTCGCTGTGACAACATATCGGGCCGGAATGGAGAAATCTGCTTCGACCCCATCTCTGTTGTAGCGAACGTCCGCCTTGCCGCCGAGGTCATAGGGAATCGAGCGGCGGATGATCGTCGAACCGAAGCCGTGGCGTTTGGGCTCGACGACCGGCGGACCATCCTTTTCGCGCCAGTCGATGTGCAGATTGCCTTCGTCATCGCGGTGCCAACCGAGTTGGACGGTGCCGCTGCCGGTGCCGGAAAGGCTGCCATATTTGGCGCTGTTGGTCATCAGCTCATGGAAAACAAGGGCTGCGGTGGAGAAGGCTTGCGGCTCCAGCAACACGTCCGCTCCGCGCATCTGAATACGCTGGGCGTTTTTGCCGAGATAGGCGGCCGTCTCGGCCAGCAGCAATTGCCGCAGCGACGCCGGCGCCCAATGATCGCGGGTGATCTGGTCATGCGCGCGGGCCAGCGACTGAACGCGGCCCTCGATCTGACGGATGTAGTCGCCAACGCTGACCGACGTCGCCTGCGATTGCCGAATGATGCCGGTAATCAGGCTCAGTATGTTGCGGACACGATGGTTCAGTTCGGCGATCAGCAGTTCCTGGCGCTCGTTGGCGGCCTGGCGCGCCATGCTGGCCTCGTCGGTGAGGCGCAATACCACTTCGATCAGCGTGATGCGGATCGTTTCGGCGACACGGCGCTCGGCCTCCGTGAAGGGCAGGGAGCGGCCGCGCACCAGTTCCGACCAGGCGTCGAAACTCTTGCGCGGCGTCAGCCGCGGGCCATTGGGGCCGTATTCAACCGGCTTGTGCGGGTCGCCGCCCCAGCGGACGGTGCGCACCAGCTCCTGGCGGAAAAGCACGACATAGTCGCGCGGCGAGCGCGAGATCGGGATGGCGAGCATGCCCGCCACCGCTTCGTCGAGTTCGAGATCCGGATAGGTCTCGGCGAGCCTGTCGACGGCATAGATGCGGCCGGCGGCATTGCGGTTGAGATGGCGGACAAGGGTTGCGAAGCTTCTCTCATTCGGCCCGATGCCGGCAAGCGCCAGCCGGCCGTTGATCCAAACGCCGATGCCGTCGGCAGGAATGGCGTCGGCGAGCGCTTCGATCAGCCAGGCCGGATCGTCGAGCAGGCTGGCATTGTCGGCGACGGAGGTGAGAAGCCGGTCGGCGATCCGGCGCGCCTTAGTCTCATAGTCAAGCGCCAGCCGCCGTTCGCGGCTTTCAAGGCGTGACGCAAACATCTGGCCGAACAGTTCGGCGGTGGAGCGGCTTTGCGCCGAGGGTAGGCGCGGACCGTAATGATGGCAGGCAAACAGGCCCCAGAGCTTGCCGTCGACGACGATCGATATGGAGAGCGAGGCGCCGACGCCCATGTTCTTCAAATATTCGATGTGGATCGGCGAGACCGAACGCAACACCGACATGGAGAGATCGAGCGGCTGTCCATTCTCGTTGAGCTGCGGGAGGATCGGGACCGGAGCGGCGTCGACATCGGCAATGATGCGGAACAGGTTGCGCAGATAGAGTGCCCGCGCCTGCACCGGAATGTCGGATGCCGGATAGTGCAATCCGAGGAACGAGCCGATGCCGGCCCGGGCCGCTTCGGCCACGACTTCGCCGGAGCCGCTGTCGTCGAAGCGGTAGACCATGACCCGATCGAAGCCGGTCAGGGCGCGCGCCTGTCTTGCCCCGTCGCGAAAGAAAGCCTCCATCGTCTCTGTGTGGTCGAGACGGGACATCATGCTGCGCATGGAAAGGGAGGGGGCGTCGTGCCTGTCTTCCTGACAGTGCTCGCCTTCGATGATGACCCCGCTGTCACTCATGTGCACGGCAATATCGAACCTGTCCTGAGCTGATGTCAGGGCAATGCCGAAAATGCGTTCGACGACGTCGGAACCGCGCAGCGTGGTCAGCTTGTTGCGGATTGTGTGGAGCGACTCTGGCGTGATCAGCGAGGTGACAGGACGACCGAGCGCGTCGGCCTGGGTAATTGCGAGGAACTCCGCCAGATTTGCCGAGGCGCGTGTGACAATCCAGTCCGAGGATATCGCCAGCAGAAAGCCGAAGGGTTGAACCGATCCAAGCTGATGGATCGGCTCGCGGTCGCAATTGGTCAAATCGACGGGTTCAAAGGTGCCGCTCATGGGACGGCTTCCAGTTCGAGTTGCCCGGCTTTCAAAAACAGGCCGAAAACATCACGGGCTGCGGAAATGGCGGCGGCGGGATCGTCTATACCGCTGGCATCGAGACGATCCATGAAGATCCTCGTGGCGCCCTTCGGACCTTGCGGTGTGAGGTAGCTGCCGGGCAGGTGATCGGGCACGGATTTGGCAAGCAGGGCGCCCCCGAGCTTGGAGCCTTCGAGCACGTAGAGGGCGCCCCAGAGCGCTGCCTCGCCGTGCAATGCCGGCGGCGGAAGCAGCGGGGGCAATGGATCGCCGAGTTTCCGGATATCGGCCAACAGCAACTGCGTGCGCCGTCGTTCCGGCCAGTCGGGCAGCAGGCGGGCAATGCCGGCTTCCTCAAGGGCATTTTCAGTCGCCGGCACGACTCGGGCATGGGCGCGCAGAAAAATTCCATACTGCTGTCTATGTGAGAGGTCGAACGTGCCGAAAAGCTTGTCGACCTCGGCGTGGCAATCTGCTGTTTGTGCGCGAAGCACGCTGCGAAGTGACATGCGGACCGTGTTCTAAGGAATACGGCATAAGATGCCGTTCTTGTGAGGATGAACTAGCGATATATTGCAGCATCCTGGTATTTCCAGGGAAACCCATAGAAAAACATGGGCTTCCCTCAATTTCTGTCTCGCCGCCCGATGAACGGGCATCACCTCCTATTCGGCGGCCATGGCCGAACTTTCGAAGGTCAGGCCCTCGTCGGCCCAGCCGGTCATGCCGCCGATCATCAGCTTGGCCTTGAGGCCGAGCTTGGCGAGGCGGAAAGCGGCCTTGTCGGCGCCGTTGCAATGGGGACCGGCGCAATAGACGACGAAGAGGGTGTCCGTTGGCCATTCCGACATGCGGTGGGCGGTCATCTTGCCGTGAGGCAGATTGATCGCGCCGGGCACGTGGGACTGCGCAAACAGCGCCGGGGTGCGCACGTCGAGGAGGATGAAATCGACCTTGGCGCCGGCAAAGGCGGCATGGACATCCGAGCAATCGGTTTCGAAGGCGAGCTTGGCGGCATAGTGGGCGGCGGCGAGATCAGGCGCGGCTGCAGGGATTTCAGCGACGGGGCTTGGCATCGGTCTTTCCTTTCCATGTTGGAGTTGCCGCCTGGTATCGCCGATGCTAGAGATTTGCGAAATTGGCCATCATGACCGACAGCGTAAAGATCATGCCAAACTTATCACCACAGCAGACGAAAGGACCGTTGGTCACAGCCCTTGCCTATGACGGGCTCTGCACCTTCGAATTCGGCATCGCCTACGAGGTCTTCGGCCTGCCGCGCCCGGAGATGGGCGAAGGCTGGTATCGCTTCTCGGTCTGCGGCATCGAGCCGGGGCCGCTTCGCGCCGCCGGCGGGCTGACGGTGGCGGTCGACAAGGGATTAGAAATACTTGAAGAGGCGGATCTGATCGTCGTACCGGGCTGGCGGGCGATCGACGCACCGGTGCCCGAGCCGCTCGCCGAGGCGCTCCGGGCAGCGCATCAGCGCGGCGCGCGCATCATGTCGCTCTGCTCCGGCGTTGCGGTTCTGGCCGGATCCGGATTGCTTGCCAACCGCAAGGCGACGACGCATTGGCGTTATGTCGCCTCGATCGCCGCTCGTTATCCCGATATCGCGCTCGATGCCGGCGTTCTCTACATCGATGAGGGCAGCCTGTTGACGGCGGCGGGCAGTGCCGCCGGCATCGATCTCTGCCTGCATGTGGTGCGCGGCGATTTCGGCTCGGAGGCCGCAAACAGCGTCGCCCGCCGCCTCGTCGTGCCGCCGCACCGCGAAGGAGGGCAGGCGCAGTTCATCAGCGCCCCGGTTCCGGAAGAGCGTGAGGGCATCCGTCTCGGCCCATTGATCGAATGGATGCGCGAAAGCCTTTCGCAGGAGCAGCCGATCAGGCTGCTTGCGAAAAGAGCGGGCATGAGCATGCGCACTTTCCAGCGCCGCTTCGAAGCGACGACGGGTCTCAGCGTCGGCGAATGGCTGCTGAAGGAGCGGCTGCGCCATGCCCGCGACCTTCTCGAGAAAGAGCTTGCGATATCGCTCGACGACATCGCGATATCAAGCGGCTTCGGCACTCTGGCGACAATGCGCCACCATTTCCGCAGGCGGCTGGGAACGAGCCCGCATGCCTATCGGAAGTCGTTCGGCGGCTGAGGCATCTTATGCTTGCATTTATGCTTTACTTCGCCTAAACGGGCGCTCTCTATTGTTCTGGATAAAGGGAGCGCCACGATGACGACTATCTCCGCACGCCCCGAGAGGGTTTCGGCTTAACTCAGCCAATGGCTGACGTATGCCGGTTGAACATCGCCGTTTCCGGTGATGAAAGACCACTCATATCCAGAGTTCATTATCATGGGCAATTCTATCGGGAGCGAAAGCTCCCCGATGACGTCGGCGTCGGATCCGGCGGTCATCAATCGTTTCTTTTCCGGTTCTGCCTGGATCGAAGGTGCTGCCTTGGACCAGCTCGACGAGATGTCCCGACTGCCGGGTGTTTTGGAGATCGCCGCCTTTCCGGATCTGCATCCCGGCAAATATGGTGCGACCGGCGTCGCCCTGCTGTCATCTCGGCTGCATCCGCTGCTGATCGGCAACGATATCGGCTGCGGTATGTCGCTGTTCGGCCTCGATCTGCCGCTGCGCAAGCTGAAGATCGACAAGGCGGCTGAGCGGCTTCGCCGGCTTGACACACAGGCAATCGGAGAAGGCCGCGAGTGGCTCGCCGAAATCGGACTGCCTGCCGATCTCGCCCCCGATGCCTTGGGCACGATCGGCGGCGGCAACCATTTCTGCGAGTTGCAGGCGATGGAAAATGTTGCCGAGGGCGGGCGGGCTGCCGGTCTCGACGATCAGGGCCTTTACCTGCTCGTTCATTCCGGCTCACGCGCCCTTGGCGCCACGGTCTTCTCGCAGACCTTGGCCGCTCATTCGGGACTTGCCGCCGGCCTCGATCCCGGTTCGGAGGTAGGCGCTGCCTGGCTTGCGAGCCATGATCGCTGCGTTGCCTGGGCATCGCTAAACCGGCGGCTGATTGCAGCTCGGGCTGCTGCAGCACTTCGCGCCGATCTGCGCCTCATCACCGATATACCGCACAACCTCGTTCGTCGCTCAGATCGCGGGTTTGTGCATTATAAGGGCTCTGCGGCCGTCGCACCCGGCGAACTCGCGCCGGTTGCGGGATCTCGGGCAAGCCTCAGCCATGTGGTTGTCGCGAGTGCCGACGTTGGTCATTCGCTCGGCGGCATCTCTCATGGGGCCGGCCGCAAATATGACCGCGCCACCATGCATGGGCGGGTCGGCCGCAACCGGTCCGAACGCGAACAGCTGCTGCGCAATTCATGGGGCGGTATCGCCATCTGCGACGATCGCGCCCTCGTCGTCGAAGAAGCGGCGTCGGCCTACAAGGATGCCGGACAGGTGGTGGACGATCTCGAAAAGGCGGGGCTCATCGTCGGCCTCGCCAGCTTGCGGCCGCTTGTCACCTTCAAGAAGGCGGTTGACGAGGCGGAGGTCGAACAGCGTCGTCGAAAGCCTGAATATCGCCGGGAAGGAGGACGCGGCCATGAGCGCTATTGATCTTCTCGTGACGTCGGGCAACGGCCCGGTGGAGTGTCGAATGGCGCTCTTCGCACTTCTCGACATCATCGAGCGCGAGGCGGTCGGGCTTGGCTGCAGCTTCGAGAAGAGCCTCGGTCCGATGCCGGATCGGCACGGTGCGAAGTCGGCGATCGTCAGCCTCGATGGTCTCGAGGCGGAGCGGATTGCCAGCGGCTATTGCGGCTCGATCAGGTTCACCTTCAAGAGCCCGGTGCGTCCCGGTCACAAACGTCAGAACTGGTACGTTGCGGTTCAGCGTATCGAGCCCGGCCAGGAGGGCGGTGGCGTGACGATCGATCCCGCCGACCTGCGTTTCGAGACGCTGAGAGCAGGCGGGCCGGGCGGGCAGCATCAGAATACGACCGACAGCGCCGTTCGTATTCTGCACCGGCCGACAGGTCTGGTGGTGACGGCGCGTGACGAACGCTCGCAGCACCGCAACAAGGCCTTGGCGCTTCGGCGTCTCGAAGCGATGTTGCATCAAATCGAGGCTGAAAAGCAGGAGGCGGTCAAATCCGGACGCTTCATTGCCAACCGGACCATCGAGCGAGGCAATGAGGTCAAGGCTTTCAAGCTGTGATCCAATAATAGACGGCGCCCTTCGATGGAGGGCGCCGTCACGTTCAATCGCGGTCTCTAAAAATAGTGATCCCGTTCGATGCCGTCATAGCGGCCGGATTGCAGGCAGCAGTTTTTGAAACCGCCTCCTGGAACCGCAGGGGCAGGGATCGTTGCGGCCGAGTTTTTCGATCAGTTCGACGTCGCCATGAACGATCTGCGAACCGGTCTTGACCCGGGCTTCGGACGGGAAGGATTTACGTCGTTTCGACGTGACCTCAAAAGCTGAAGTCGGTGAGGTGTTTGCGAGCCATGGCTGCCTCCTCTGCGGTTACACGCTGCGATCGTGCAGCATGAACCCCCTAACTCCATTGCCGGCTCAGCGCAACGCCGCGGAGCGATCTTCTCCGCGGCGTGGCAAGCCGATCACTCCGCCGCCTGGCGGGCCATAGGGTTGTTCGGGTGTGTCGTCCAGTTGGCGTAGTTCGGGTCGACGGTGCGGCCGGTGCGCTTGTCGAGGGTGCCGGCGGCAAGCGGCTCCATGGTGATGCAGTTCTCGACCGGGCAGACGTTGACGCAGAGATTGCAGCCGACGCATTCTTCCTCGATCACCTCGAAATGGCGCAGGCCGTTGACGACGTTGGTGATCGCCTGATGCGAGGTGTCCTCGCAGGCGATGTGGCAGCGGCCGCATTTGATGCAGGCGTCCTGGTCGATCTTCGCCTTGGCGATGTAGTTGAGGTTCAGATACTGCCAGTCGGTGACGTTGGGCACGGCGCGGCCGGTGATATCGTCGAGGCTGCGATGGCCTTTTTCGTCCATCCAGTCAGAAAGGCCGGAAATCATTTCCTGCACGATCTTGAAGCCGTAGGTCATCGCCGCTGTGCAGACCTGGACGTTGCCGGCGCCGAGAACGAGGAATTCGGCGGCGTCCCGCCAGGTGGTGATGCCGCCGATGCCGGAGATCGGCAGGCCGTAGGTTTCGGGATCGCGGGCGATCTCGGCCACCATGTTGAGGGCGATCGGCTTGACCGCTGGGCCGCAATAGCCGCCATGGCTGCCCTTGCCGCCGACCGTCGGGTTGGGGGCGAAGTTGTCGAGATCGACCGAGACGATCGAGTTGATCGTGTTGATCAGCGAGACGGCATCGGTGCCGCCGGCCTTGGCGGCGCGGGCAGGACGGCGAACGTCGGTGATGTTGGGCGTCAGCTTGGTGATAATGGGCATACGGGTGTATTGCTTGCACCAGCGCACGACCATTTCGATATATTCCGGCACCTGGCCGACGGCTGAGCCCATCCCTCGCTCCGACATGCCGTGCGGACAGCCGAAATTGAGTTCGACGCCGTCGGCGCCGGTCTCTTCGACGAGCGGCAGGATCGACTTCCAGGCCTGCTCCTCACAGGGCACCATGATCGAGGCGATCAGCGCCCGGTCCGGCCAGTTCATCTTCACCTGCTTCATTTCACGCAGGTTGGTATAGAGGTCGCGGTCGGTGATGAGCTCGATATTGTTGAGGCCGAGCAGGCGGCGGTCGGCGCCAAAGATCGCGCCGTAGCGCGGACCGTTGACGTTGACGACAGGCGGGCCTTCCTCGCCGAGCGTCTTCCAGACTACGCCGCCCCAGCCGGCCTTGAAGGCGCGCTCGACGTTATAAGCCTTGTCGGTCGGCGGCGCAGAGGCCAGCCAGAACGGGTTCGGGGACTTGATGCCGACGAAATTATTGCGGAGATCAGCCATGATTCATTCTCCCCTTCAAGCAACCGCGACAGCCGGAGCGGCGGCTGCGGTGAGGGTGCGATGGATGGATTCAGCCGCGTCGCGGCCGTGAGCGACGGCGGAAACCGTGAGATCGTCGCCGCCGAAGACGCAGTCGCCGCCGGCCCAGACGCCGTCGAGCGAGGTGTGGCCGTCGGCATCGACAGCAATGCGGCCGGATTCCATGCGCAACGAACCGAGGCCCGAGGCGTCAAAGCTCTGGCCGATCGCCTTGAAGATCTGGTCGGCGGCGATTACGCCGGTTTCGCCGGTGCCGATCAGGCGGCCTTCGAGGATCCGCGTGTATTCCACCTCGATGGCGGCGACCTTGCCGTCCTGCGACAGGATCGATTTCGGCGCCAGCCAGTGGCGGATGATAACACCCTTGGAGCTTGCCAGATCCTGCTCATATTCCGAGGCGTTCATGTGCTCCTTGCCGCGGCGGTAACAGATCGTCACCTCCTCGGCGCCGAGCAGCTTCGCCTGGACGGCAGCGTCGATCGCCGTCATGCCGCCGCCGAGGACGACGACACGGCGGCCGATGGCGATCTGGCTCTTGTCTTCGGCCTGGCGCAGTGCGGCGATGAAATCGACGGCGTCGTCGACGCCGGCGAGATTCTCGCCGTCGATGCGCAGCGCATTGACGCCGGCAAGGCCGATGCCGATGAAGACGGCGTCATATTGCGCCTGCAGATCGGCAAGCGAAAAATCGCGGCCGAGAAGAGTGCCGTGGCGAACCTCGATGCCGCCGATCGAAAGCACATAGTCGACTTCCGCCTGGGCGAAATCGTCGACCGTCTTATAGGTGGCGATGCCGTATTCGTTGAGGCCGCCGGATTTTTCCCTGGCATCATAGATGACGACGGAATGGCCCTTCACGGCCAGTCGATGGGCGGCGGCAAGGCCGGCCGGGCCCGCGCCGACGACGGCGATCGTCTTGCCTGATGCTTCGGCCCTGGCGTAGAACTGCCTGCCGGCCTGCATGGCGGTATCGGTTGCATAACGCTGCAGGCGGCCGATCTCGACAGGGCGTTCTTCGGCAGTGTTGCGCACGCAGGCCTGTTCGCAGAGCTCTTCGGTGGGACAGACGCGGGCGCACATGCCGCCGAGGATGTTCTGGTCGAAGATCGTCTTGGCCGAGCCGATCGGATTGCCGGTCGAAATCTGGCGGATGAACAGCGGAATGTCGATCGAGGTGGGACAGGCCGTCATGCACGGCGCGTCATAACAGAAATAACAGCGGTCGGCGGCGACCAGCGCCTCGTGATTGTCGAGGCGCGGATGAAGATCGGAAAAATTAGCCTCATACTCGGCGGGCGAAAGCCGGCCGGCATGAATCCCAGTTTCCAGTCGTTCCATTGAAGTTCCCTCATTATTGGTAAACGGCCTGTAAGGGAAAGCGTAACTCAGGTTTAAAAATTTATCAAACGGTAAAATTTTGACGGACTTGCCTTCGGCACGTTGAGGCAAGTGTCTGTTTTATCATCTTAATTTATACAGGTGCACATCGGCGAAACGGTTGTGCGTGGGGCGGGAGAAGGACATCCGAAAAAAGATACAAAAAAGTCGAATTTTTTTGTGGGTGGAGGGAACCAATGTCTGAGGTCGTCGTTATTGCGATATCCGGATGGTGATCGCATCGACCCAACATGCGCGCCCCCAACCCACTATCCGGACGTACTCACGGTCCCCTCCCGGTGAGTGAAGACAGCCGGTGCGCCGCCCTCGCACCGGCTGTTTTTCCGTTCGGCCGTCCCGTTTCCCAGGTGTCAGGTTTTCACACGCGCTTGAAGATTTCGAATTCGGTTTCCGGAATGGTCAGCCGATATTCGATACGGCCGGGAACGAGGTTGAGCTCCGCCTTGCCGTTGACCGACGAGGGTACAACACGCTCGAGCACGGTGCGGCCGAAGCTGTTGTCGCTGAATTCGTGGACTTCCGTCTGGTTCTGCAGCACCTCGGCCCAGGTGACTTCGATCGCCTTCTTCTCGCCGATCATGGCGTCGCGGCAATTCAAGGTGATCGAGGCGGCGCCACCGGATATCGCGCCATAGGAGGCGGAGTTGACGATGAGTTCGTGGAGGGCGAGCCCGAGATGGACGGCGGCGTTCGGCGTCAGATGGGCGTTGATGCCGTAGATCGGCATGGAGCCGGCCGTTTCCGGCCAGTAGGGAGCGAATTGCTTTTCGGCCAATTCGAAGAGATAGGCGCCGCGCCAGCTTGAATCGGTGATCAGATCCTGCGAGTTGGACAGGGATTGCAGCCTTCCGCGGAATTTGAGAAGGAAAGTGTCGAGGGAGAGCGTGTTGCGTGCCGTCTGCGTGGCGATGCCCTGGATGATGGCGAGAAGGTTCTTGGAGCGGTGCGAAAGTTCGCGCAACAGCGATTTCAGCACTTTTTCACGATGCCGGCTTTCGGTGACTTCCGCCATGACCGAGAGAAGTCCATGGGTGCCGCGTTTGCCGGTGCGCTGGATCTTCAGTTCATAGGTGCGCATTTCGCCGTCGACGTCGATCTCGACCTCGGCATTATTTGGCATTCCGGTTTCCAGCACCTTGTGTTTCAGCGCCGTCAGATACCGGCCGTGCGCATCGCCGAACAGGGCGGCATCGCCTTCGCCCGGCGTGAAGAGTGCTGCGAAATGCGGCGGCAGATTCTCGGCATAGAAGATTGCCAGCCGGTCATCCTGGCAGAGGATTGAAATCCCGGCGCTGCCGAGCGCACGTTCCATCATTGCGGCTTTGCCCTCGAAGGTAAAAGGCATGCCGGATAATGGTTCAGTGGTATTCACTCGGCCGCCTTTCCTTGTGACATCTTGAACGTCGCTGAAGGAAGCGCCCATAGGGACGCCGCCCGTCAACTTTAGAACAAAGCGCTGCAAAAACCGTTAAAGCAGCGGAGCGTCCCGGTAGCACCGGAACGTCTGCTTTGGCGATTTGGTTCCGAAGGCCGGAAAATTGCGTCTCAGGCAGCCACTCTGGTCGATTCGTTGAAGAAAAGAGCTTGGCTGATCAATGCCTTGACCATGTCTGGGTTGAACGGCTTGGTAACAAGGAAAGTCGGTTCCGGGCGCTCGCCGGTCAGAAGCCTTTCCGGGAAGGCGGTAATGAAGATCACCGGCACGCTCGAGGTCTTGAGAATGTCGTTGACGGCGTCGATGCCGGAGCTGCCGTCGGCCAGCTGAATGTCGGCCAGCACCATGCTCGGCTTGGTCTTGTTGTAGAGCGCCACGGCCTCAGCATGGGTGCGGGCAATGCCGGTGACGCGATGGCCGAGGCTTTCGACCATTTGCTCGATATCCATGGCGATCAGCGGTTCGTCCTCGATGATCATGATATCGGTGGCGACCTGACGTGAAATCTCCTGCGACGCCATGTCGAGCAGACGCATGACATCCTGTTCGTCGAGTTCCAGGATTTCGCCAATCTCGGCGACGCGGAAATTCTCTACGGAGGCGAGCAGGAAGGCTTGTCTGGCGCCCGGCGAAACCTTCGAAAGGTTCAGGGTGGCGCGCTGTTCCCAGGCATAGGGCGAGGTCGGCTCTGGAATCTGGACGGCGGTGGAACCAAACAATTGTGTAAACAGTTTGTAGAGTGCCACCCGGTCATTCGCCGTATCCGGGAAAATGGTGAGATCGGCGATGATAGCTTCGAGAACGGCGGCGACATACGCGTCGCCTGAAGTCTGAGTGCCGGTAAGGGCGCGGGAATAGCGGCGCAGATAAGGAAGGTGCGGCGCAATTCGAGTGGAAAGTGTCATTAAGTGCTCCCGTATGCAGGCCGGTCATTGGCTCCAATGAGCGGTTAACGTCGCCTTGATAAAAAAGTTCCGGAACGGCAGGAACTTTTTTTGTCGCGCCGCATTATCAAGCCGACGAAGAAAGGGCGTAGCGTTTTGACCCACCCAGCAAAATATGCCAGCGACATCGACAAGCGAAGGCTCGGTGTCGATGGTTGAAATCGCAATCAGCCCCGTGCACGCCCCAACAGATAACTGGCGAGAAGACGAATTGATGACGACACGCAAGAAAGAAGCAGCCGATCAGCGCAAGCTGGAGCTGCGGGCAAGCGATATCCTGGACCCGAACAATCAGATCGGCGTCAGGCTGCGGTCGCTCTATGCCTCCGCGCAGGAGGAGGCGATTCCCGATCGTTTTCTCGACCTTCTCGAAAAGCTTGACCATGCCGAAATGATGGCCTCTGCCAAGATGGCCGAATAGGATCATGCGCATGGAAGATAAAGCGCAACCCAGCTTCAAGCGGGAACTGCTGGCGGCCCTCCCAAGTCTCCGCGCCTTCGCAATTTCGCTCATTGGGCGGCATGATCGTGCCGATGATCTCGTCCAGGACACCATCATGAAGGCCTGGGCCAAACAGGATCATTTCGAGATGGGCACCAATATGAAGGCCTGGCTCTTCACGATCCTGCGTAACGAACTCTATAGCCAGATGCGCAAGAGCGGCCGCGAGATCCAGGACAGCGACGGGCTGTTCACGGAATCGATGGCGATGCACCCCTCGCAATACGGCGCCCTCGATCTGCAGGACTTCAAGAAGGCGCTGGACCAGCTGCCGCCGGATCAGCGCGAGGCGATCATCCTCGTCGGCGCCTCGGGTTTTTCCTACGAGGAAGCGGCCGAAATCTGCGGCTGTGCCGTCGGCACCATCAAGAGCCGCGTCAACCGCGCCCGCCAGCGGCTGCAGGAATTGCTGCAGATATCAGGCGAAGCCGATTTCGGCCCCGACGCCACCTCGGCGCCGCTGACGTCGAAGGCGTTTGCTTTCTGAGAAAGTGATAGAGAAGCCGGTTGCCTGTTGGGGCGCTGGCTTTTTTGGTGTTGTCGGTTGGTCGAGCAGAACGAGCATCTGCTTGGCCGACGCCATTAGGGCACCCCTCTTCACCCTTACTCCTGTGCCTGTCACAGGAATCCAGTGTGCCCAAGTCCTTGGGCGCGAAAGACTTTTCCATTGGTTCGGTTCATTCACGGCGCGGACGCGCCGTGGCTGGATTCCTGTGACAGGCACAGGAATGAGGGAGGATGGGCGACCGTCCTTGCCTAATTTTTTCACTGGCGCAAGAGGAGGAGGTTGCGATGCTCGCTGCCAGTAACGGCGTTCATGAGCGGTTGTCCACTAACTGTTAAACCGCAGACAACGTGGCATGCCTATACCCACTCGAGATAAAACTCTCCCGAGGGGCTGGCAATCGGTCTCGAGAGCAGCTATCCGGCTCTGGCCTGCCCCAGACTCCTCCGGCTTGATGCTCAACGGCCGAAGCATGAGTGGACTTCGCGCGCCGCTCCGGACATCAGGAACTGAAGGCTGGAGAGATGGGATGAACCGTTAAAGCATCCATCCCATACCAATTGAGTGGTCTTCTCCCTGGTTTTGGTGAAAGGTCAGGGTGGGGCGCCTTGTCCAAGCCATCAATCCTCCCGCTTCGACCCCACCAGATTGGCCGCGACGATGGCCGCCAGTATGCCGGCGGTCAGCAGCGGTTGAGAGCGGATCAGGCCGATCCCCACTGCTGCCATGGATTCCAGTGCCGCGCGGCGCTCGCGGGCGCGACGTTTTTCTCGGGCATTGATAACCGCCATCACCACCAGTGCGATGATGGCGATCAGCAGCGCGCAGGCGGCGAGGAAGAGAACGGCGCCGAACGCGCCGTAAATGCCGGCGAGCCAGATAGCGCCGGCGGTGACGGCCAGCGCGTAGGCGGTGAGGAGAAAAAGCGCGGCGAGCGCGATAAAGATGCTATTGCGCTTGGCGCGTGCAACGGTTCGGTGCACGCTTGCGCCCGTCACGAGACTGAGGATCGACAGCATCGCGCTTCCTCAGCGGCGGGCGAGGAAGGCGATGGCGAGGCCGAAAGCGGCAGCCGCGCCGAGGGTTGCAAGCGGATGTTTGCGCACGGTGTCGCGCATTTCGGTCGTGCCGCGCTCATAGCCGTGCTGCAATTCGCGTAAGAGATCCTCGCTGCGGCTGAGCAGTTCCTCATAACCGGCGCCGGCGTGGCTGCGGATTTTCTCGCTCTGGTGACGCGAATTCTTGCCGACGAGGCGCGTCAGTTCCGCGAGTTCGTCGCGCAGCGCTTCGACCTGCTCCTCGATGCCGGATTCCAGATTGTGGAAGGTGCCGTTGCGGCGGCTGCGGCCGGACTGGAAGATAGAATAGCTCATGGCTGTCTCCATTGGCTGGGGCGCGCGCAAGCCCGCCTATTTCGCACTGGGGTCACCACCGTCCGTTGCGTGAAAGATATCGCGCGGCATTGACCCAAATCACTGCCGAAAACGCCCCGGGCGGTCAAAAGTTCCGCCGCGCGGGTGGTCAGCGCTGGGAAACGGCGCTATGGGCGAGCACGAAGGGCGTGCCGTCGGCCGGTACCTGGTTGATCCGCAGCGCGCAGCCGAATACCGAAAGCATGGTCTCGTCCGTCAATACGTCACCGATGCCGCCGGCAACGGCGAGGCGGCCAGATTTCATCAGCACGAGGCGGTCAGCAAAGAGCGCCGTCAGGTTGAGATCATGCATGACGGCGATGACGCCGCCGCCGCGTTCGCAGAAATTGCGGGCAAGCGTCATGATCGTCAGCTGGTGGCTGATGTCGAGACTTGAGACCGGCTCGTCGAGCAGCAGCCAGCAGGGTTTGCCATCGACGACAGGCTCGGCGATCTGGCAGAGCACGCGGGCAAGCTGAACGCGCTGCTGCTCGCCGCCGGAGAGTTCCTGATAGAAACGGGCTTCGAAGCCGGTCAGGTCGACCGATGCAAGTGCGGCGGCCGCCGTCTGCTCGGCCTTGTCGGGATTGAGGTTGATGCCCGATGTCAGGCCCATGCGGACGATCTCGCGGACGGTGAAGGGAAAGGAGATGGTGCTTGCCTGCGGCAGCACGCCGCGAAGGGCGGCAAGCTGCCAAGGTTTCAGCTCTTTCACCTCGCCGCCGCCGATGCGCACGGAGCCGCCATAGACAAGCTCGCCGGAGATGGCTTTCATCGTCGTCGTCTTGCCGGAGCCGTTCGGCCCGGCAATCGCCGTCAGCTCGCCGGCCTTGGCCGTGAAGGCGACATCGCTGATGATTGATTTGCCGGAAAGGCGCACGGAAAGGCCGGACACTTCGATCATCTCGTCACTCACGACAGCACTCACAGGGCAAGGCGCGAACGCTGCCTCAGCAGAATCCACAGGAAGAACGGTCCGCCGACCGCCGCGGTGATGATGCCGATCGGCAGTTCGGCCGGGGCGACCAGGGTGCGTGCCAGGACATCGGCGAAAATCAGCAGAGAGCCGCCGAGAAGAGCTGCGGCCGGCAGCAGGTAACGATGGTCAGGGCCGATCGCCATACGCAGGATATGAGGCACGACGATGCCGACGAAACCGATGCCGCCGCTGGCGGCGACGGACGCACCGGTCGCCGCGGCGACGCCGACGACAGCGACATTCTTCAGCCGCTGCACCGGCACGCCCATATGAAAGGCGGCGGCCTCGCCGAGGGTGATGGCATTGAGGCCGCGCGCCATGAAGGGCAGGGCGGTGAAGGATAGGAGGATGATCGGGGCGGCGGCGGCAATCTTCGTCCATGTGGCGCCGGCCAGCGAGCCCATGCTCCAGAATGTCAGGTCGCGCAGCTGCCGGTCGTTGGCCATGTAGATCAGCAGGCCGGTCAGGGCGAGCGTGAGCGCGCCGAGCGCGATGCCGGCAAGCAGCATCGTCGCCACCGAAGTCTGGCCGTGACGGGTGGCGATCCTGTAGAGCAGCAGCGTCGTGACGAGACCGCCGCCAAAGGCGGCCGCCGGCAGGGCATAGATGCCGAGAAGCGCCTGAAGCGGCGCTGCAAGGCTGCCGCCGAGCACGATCATGATAACCGCACCGAGACTTGCACCGGAGGAGACGCCGACGAGGCCGGGATCGGCCAGCGGGTTGCGGAACAGTCCCTGCATCACCGTGCCGGAAACGGCCAGCGAGGCGCCGATCAGAAAGCCGAGGATCGCTCTCGGCAGGCGGATGTCGAAGATGATGATCCGGTCGCGCGTGCTCAGCGCCGCCTCGGAACCGGCCATGTTGCCGACAACGTCGAGGATCGAGGCATCCGAGGCGCCCGTCGTCACCGAAAACAGCATCGAGAAAACCGAGCTGATGACGAGCAGCGCGATGACCAGCAAGGCGAGCCGCGTTCTGTCGCCCGCCTGCCGGTTTACGCTGATCTCCACCATCGAGAATGGTCGCCTTCGTTCCATGGCTTGCGGCAGGGCCATGATCAGCCCCCGTAGATCGCCGCGTTGAGCTCACGCGCGGCAGCTGCGGTGCGGGGGCCGAAGCCGAGCAGGTAGATGCCGTCCATCCGGATGATCGCCTTCTTCTCGCCAGCCGGCGTCAGCGCGATCGCCGGCTGGGCCAGCAGGTCCTCGTTCTTGGTGCCGGCGCCATCGCCGCGGTTCATCATCAGGATGACGTCCGGCTTGGCTTCGATGATCGCCTCGTCGGTCAGCGGCTTGTAACCCGGGAATACGCCGACGGCGTTGATGGCGCCGGCGAGCTTGACGATGCCATCGGCCGCCGTGCCGGTGCCCGATGCCATGATCCGGCCGTTCTGAGCGCTGAGGATGAAGAGAACGCGCTTGCGTTCGGCCTCCGGGCGCTTTTCGGCGTCGGCAATCGCCGCATCGAGATCGGCCGCCACCTTGTCTTCAAGCGTCCTCGCCTTTTCGGGCACGTTAAGCAGCGCGCCGACGCGATCGATCTTGGCGATGATGCCATCGCGGGTAAAGGGGCTCGGCACGGTCTCGAAGGGCACGCTGGCATTCTTGAGCACAGCCAGCGCCTCCTTCGGGCCCGACCCCTCGACGGCGATGATCGCCGTCGGGTTCATGGCAAGGATGCCTTCCGGCGAGAGCGCCCGCATGTAACCGACGTTGGGCAGCTTCAGCGCCGCCTCAGGATAGATGCTCGTCGTGTCGCGGGCGATCAGCCGGCTTTCCTCGCCAAGCGCATAGACGATCTCAGTGATGTCGCCGCCGACCGAAACCAGGCGCGAGGTGTCGAGCTTCTTGTCCTCGGCGTGGGCGGCGCGCACGAAGGTGAGGCCCTTGAGCGCCGGTGCCGGCGGGATCAGCGGCAGTGCCATGACGGCCGCCGTGAGTGCCAGTTGCCAGGGGCGAATCCGGCGCAGATTGTTACGCATCGTCATCGTTGCCATCCTTATGCGGCGACACTTGCTGCCCGCGGCAGGTTTTCCATGATCTCGCGCCACTCCACGCGTTCGTCGGACCCTTCCTTCCGCTTGCCGAAGAACTGGATGATCATCTCGCCTTGCGCATTGTAAGCCTCCAGCGAGGTGACGTGGCCGTCTTTAGTCGGCTTGCGCACCGCCCAGGTCTCGGCGATATGATCCTGGCGCAGATGCAGATGGAAGGTCGGGTCCATGATATTGATCCATGGGCCCATCGCCTGGACGTTGAAGATCGGACCGGAATGGATCTGGACGATGCCGTCATTGGCGACGAAGCACATGATCGGCAGGCCGGATTTCACCGAGGCATGCATCATCTCCGCCGTGGCGCTGCTGTCGAGCTTCCAGGCATAGTCGTCGCCGACGCGGCGCACGGCCGCCTGGCGGCCGATCTTCAGGCGCTTGAGCATGCCGAAGAACTCGTGGGTATCGGTGAGCCTGCTCCAGTTGTCGCGCAGCTCGTCGCGGCTGACGTCGGCGGTTTCATCGACGGTATCTGCGGTCTCGGCCTCGACGAAGTCCTGCGACTGGTCTTCCAGCTTCAACTCGGCAACCAGCGCGTGATAGGCCTCGACATTCGAATTCGGGCGCAGGTGCACCTTGTGCACGGCGTTGCCCGCCTTGTCGAAATATTGCAGGCTGAGGCGCAGCTGGTCGCCATCCTTCTTGGATACGGCGAAGCCATGTTCCCAGCGGCTCGGGAAGATGCGCAGGTCGATATTCTCACCGAGAACGATTGCGGCCTGCACGCCGCTTTTGATGTTTTCGAAGACGCCGATCTTTTCGTGCACGGCACTTTCGTTGCGCGACAGCGCCATCACTTCGCCGAGGCTCGCCACGCGTTCGAGAAGCTTCAGCGCGCTGCCATCGATGCGGGTGACGCTGATGCCGGTTCCGGCGGCGAAGAGGGCTGCCTCGGAAATCTTCAACTGGGCGGCGATATCGCGCTCGCGCAACTTCGGATTTTCGGCGCGAAATGCCCGGATTTCGGCTGGCGCCGGTCTTGTCTGTTCAGTCATGTGTTACCTACTGTTGGCTCTACTTATTGAGAATGAGCTTGCCCTGACGGGTGATCTTCAGGCGATAGGTCACGCCCTCGTGTCTGATCATGATCTCGTTCGCGCCGCGGAAAAGATCTGCGCTTTCGACGATCCTGTGCTGCGCCGCGGGCTCGCTCGGCAGCGGCACGTGCTTAAAGTTATCTGGCTTTTCAACCATCATTTCGGTTGGCAATTCCGTGAGGCCGGGGATCAGGTCCCCGGTTGTGATGACATTTATCTTGACTTTCTTACTCATAGTTTTTTAAAGACGCAATAGGAGACTATTACGCTCAAGTTTTCGAAATTGCTGATACGCGCTGCCTGCCGGCGGCTCGCGACGATGACGGAGAAGGTTTTATGACAGGTAGGTTTGCGGCTGTTGCGGCCGGCATGGCGTTGGCGTTCTCAAGCGTATGTCAGGCGCAGGAGGCGGCACCGGCAGCTTCCCTCGATGTCGAACTCAATGCGCTGGTGCCCTCGCAGAAGGGCTGCATGATGACCTTCGTGGCGCTGAACCAACTGCCTGCCGCCATCAACAAGGTCTCCTTCGAGCTCGCCTTCTTCAACGACAAGAATGCCGTCGACCGCATCACCGTGCTCGATTTCCGCGATCTGCCGCAGGGCAAGAAGCGCGTGCGCCAGTTCGATATGCCGAACGTCAAATGCGAGAGCGTGACCCGCATCCTCATCAACGACACCCCGGTCTGCGACGGGCCGGCAGCGGGCGAATGCATGAAGGGTCTCGTCACCCGCTCGCAGATTTCGGTTCCCTTCGAGGGCTAAGATAACGCCGGGGATGATCCCCGGCGGACATGTTTCAGGCTGTCGAAGGCGTACACAATGGCGATTTCAGCGAAGTCCAGATCGAGACAGGTGCTCATCGGGGAGGCGGACGCCGATGGTAGCCTGAACGACAATGTTCCGGGCGTGCATCCCGGCCACGAGCTTTCCGAATTGCGCAACGCGCAGCGGCAGCCGGCCGGCGAAACGGTGATCCACTACACACGTTTTGCGCAGATATCCTCCTTTCCCGACCATCCAGAAACCGCACCGGCCGCTCCGCTCACCGCGCCGCCGATGGATGCGGCGGTGGAAAAGCAGGATGACGAGAAGAAGCCGGTGCGGCGACGGCTGGCGCTGACTTGTGTCGGTTCGTTCTTTTTTCATGCTGCGTTGGCCGTCACCTTGCTTGCGGTTATGCCTAAGCCCTCGGATGAGATGCTGATGGAGGCAGGCGAAGCGATCAGCGTCGTCATGCTCGGGAGTTCCGACGCCGATCAGAGCGCAGCCGGCGAGACCGAGGTGACTATACAGGAAGAAGTCGTTCCAGAAGCGGTTGAACCTGACACTATCAAGCCAGTCGAGACCGCAGAAGTACAGCCGGAAGCCGTTCAACCGGAAACTGTTCAGCCGACTGACGCGGAGCCTGTTGAAGCTGTTCAGCCCACGCAGGAGGTTACGCGTCAGTCCGCGGAGACGGTGACGGCCGCAGAACCGGAAGTCCTCGTATCGGAAAGCCCTGCGGAAACCTCAGTCGCACAGCCGATGTCAACAATAGTGCCTGAGCAATCGCCGGAGCTGCCGATAACATCCGCGCAGCCTCCCGTCGCGGCCGCGATACAGTCAGAGCCGGAAGAGATTAAACCTGTTGAGACGGCCGCAATTTCTCCTGAGCCTGAGCCGCCAGCAGAGATCGTCATGCCGATGCCAAAACCAAAGTTGGAAAAACCGGCTGAAAAGAAGCCGGTGGAAAAAAAACAGCCTCCAAAGAAGGCGCAGGGCTCCGAGGGGGATGCCAACCAGGAGGCGCGCAGGGGCGCCGCCGACGGGCGGGCTGACGCCAACTCCGACAACAATTCACGCACGTCGGGCGGAAGGATTGGGACCGGGGGTGCCTCCGAAGCCAACTACCAAGGCAAGCTCGTCTCGCGACTATTCCGTTGCGTCGACCGGATTGAATCGCGATATCGTCGCGAATCCGCGTCCTTGAATGTTCGTATCACGATCAACCGCAACGGAAACATTACCGCATCGGGCCTTGTCCGAGGTTCGGGATTGGCTGATGTGGATAGTGCGGTTATTTCCCGGGTCGCTTCCTGCAGTCTTCCCGCCATGCCGGATGACTGGGCCGGATCCTCGCGCTCGTACACTTTTCCAATCCAGGTGACAGCCCGATAAAATATGATAAAAATAATCAACTTTATACTTTACTCTAAAAATCAAGTTTAATAAGGTCCACCCGCACACGCAGGAATCGTGTGACGATCAACGAGTGAACGGGTGGTATATGGCTCGCAAGGGCAAGAAGGGATCGAACCGGGAGGTCCGCGACGTCGCGGGCGAGGGCGTTGCTCAGGCATCCGCCGGGCGTTCCAAACTGGATGGCCGCAGTTTCCTCTATGTCGGCGGGCGTGACTGCCAGGTGGCGCATCTTCGCCAGATCGCCAGCAATTTCGGCGCCGAACTCCTGCATCATGACGGCGGGCTGCGCGAAGCGGTATCCCGCATCGATACCGTGCTGCCGTCGGTCGACTGCGTCTTCTGCCCGATCGACTGTATCAGCCACGATGCCTGCCTGCGCGTGAAGACCGGCTGCAAAAAGTTCGGCAAGGCCTTCATCCCGCTGCGCAACGGCAGCAAGTCCAGCCTGGAGCGTGCGCTGCAGACGATGAACGAGCGAGACAATTCCCGATGAATGACCAGCGTCCCGACGGCTTCACCATGATCGGCCTGCACAAGCTTGCCGCGCAGACGGGCGAGGGCCTCGTGCCCGAGCTCTACGAACTTTTCCGGCAGCATACTGAACGCCAGGAGATCTACCAGAATGTGGCGCTGTTCCCGACCTGGGAAGCGCGTATGCCCGGAGAAGCGACGACGAGGCCACTTGGCCCGGCGGCGGCAAACGGCAATAATGTTGTCGCCTTTCCCTCTTATGCGGCAAGGGCCGGCAAGAGGAAGGCGTAAGGAGATCGCATGTATATCGCAATGAACCGCTTCAAGGTCGCAACCGGGAACGAAGGTGATTTCGAGACGGTCTGGCGCAATCGCGATTCCAGCCTGGCCGACGTGCCCGGTTTCGTCGAATTCCGCCTGCTGCGCGGCAAGGCCAGCGAAGAGGAGGGCTATACGCTCTATTCCTCTCATACGGTCTGGAAGAGCGAAGCGGATTTCCAGAACTGGACGAAGTCCGAGAATTTTCGCGCGGCGCACCGAAACGCGGGCGACCGCAAGGCCATGTACAAGGGGCCGCCGGTTTTCGAAGGCTTCAACGTCGTCGAGGGCGTATAACTACTGACGTTAGCTCGGCGCCAGCAGCCCCCTCATCCGACCCTTCGGGCCACCAGCCTGGGCGAGCCGCGGGTCTCGCCCGTCCTTCGGACCCCCGCTGGGGAGAAGAGGGAGCAAGGCGCGCCGAAACTGCCGAAATGAACCCGCCAGCTCAACGGCACTTCGGTTAATGAGATCGATGACGAAGTGGCATTCTCCCTCTTCTCCCCAGCGGGGAGAAGGTGGCCCGCAGGGTCGGATGAGGGGGCTGCACGGCACGCCCTTCATGCCACTCTTGTTTGCCCAAGGAACCGGCGGCGATTGTCAAAACTCTACGCCCGCACCCGCAAGATAGCGGCTGCGGCAACGGCCAGCCAACCCAGCATCATCGCCCAGCCGCCGGTTGGGGCCGCATAGGGGAAGAGACCGGAACCGGTAAAGCGCAGGGCAACGAGGTCGCCCGCAAAAAGCAGAGTTCCGACAATCATCAGAAAACCGGCCAGCCAGGCGGTTTTGAGCTTGGCGGTGCCGAGAGCCAATGCCAGCAGGGCAGGGGCGTGCGCGAGGCACATGGCGGATGCCGATGCCGCCAGGTTGGCTTGCCCGCCGCCATGGGCGGCAAGAGCTGCAAGAGCCACGCCGGCAACGCCGAACAGGCCGGCAAAAAGAAAGAGCACTGGCTCCAGACGCGCATTCAGGCTCATGGTTATTCCTTATTCTGCATATGATGTGCGAGCCGCTCCACCGGCGCCCAGATGAGATCGCGCAGCGCCTGGCTTGATATCGTCTCGTCGAGGGCGCGGCGGAAGCAGAGCAGCCACTCGTCGCGCTCGACGGGGCCGATCTCGGCGACGAAATGGCGGCTGCGCAGGCGCGGATGGCCGCGTTTGTCGGTATAAAGCGGCGGGCCGCCGAGATAGCCGCTCATATATTCGTAGAATTTCTCTTCGCTGCCGTGAAGGCTCGGCGGATGCACGGCGCGCACGTTGCTTGCCTCCGGCAGCTTGTCCATCAGTTCGTAGAAACGCTGCGTCAGCGCCCGCACGGCAGGATCGCCGCCGATCGCTTCATATAGAGTGGTGACCTTCTCCGTCACGAAACCATCCCAGATGTCATTCCCCGTCTGCCACCTTCATGCACCGGGGGTAAAATGATCGCAACTGTCATCAAGCTGCCGCGGCATTTTGCGCATAATGCCTGTAGAGCAAGGGCTTCGACCGATTCTCCTTGACAAAACCGTCCAGACGGTATCTTTTAATTGCATGTCGAACGCTCATCATCGCAAGAAACAACCTGTCCTCGTGCGCCAGCAGTTGCTGGATGTCGCGGCGCGCCTTGCTGCCAGCGAAGGCATGGCCGCGGTCACGCTCGATGCGGTCTCCGCCGCCTCCAGCGTCAGCAAGGGCGGGCTGCTGCATCACTTCCCGACGAAGAATGCGCTGCTGGATGCCCTGTTCGAGAGCCTGCTTCAAAAGTTCGACGCCGATATAGAAGAATTGATGCGCGGCGATCCGCTGCCGCAGGGCCGTTTCACCCGCGCCTATCTGCGGGCCGTATCCGGTCTCAAGGATCGTCCCGACGATTCCAGGAGCTGGACGCAGGTGACGATCGCGCTTCTTGCCGAACCCCGGCTGCGTCTTCGCTGGCGCCAATGGGTGCAGGCGCGGGCGGAGGAATATGTCGGCACCGATTCCTCCCTCGACGCACAGGTCGTGCGTTTTGCCGCCGACGGGCTGTGGTTCGCAGATACGCTGGAAAGCCATGATATCGACGGCGTTCTGAGGCGGGATCTCATCGATCGCCTTGTCGAACTGACCGGGAAATAATCCGAAGGAATTTCGCCATGAGCCAGGCCGCCGTCTACGGGCTGTTGTTTGCCGCCATCGTGCTCGAGGTCATCGGCACGACCGCGCTGCAGCTGTCGCAGCAGTTCACCCGCATCGGGCCGACGGTGCTCGTCGTCGCCTGTTATGCGGCCGCCTTCTACTGCCTGTCGCTGACGCTGAAAAGCATCCCTGTCGGCATCGCCTATGCAATTTGGAGCGCTTTGGGAATCGTCCTGATTTCCTCGGTCGGCCTGGTCTTCTTCAAGCAGCGTCTCGATCTGCCGGCGATCGTCGGGCTCGGGCTGATCATTTCAGGCGTTGTGGTCGTCAATCTCTTCTCGAAATCGGTTTCTCATTGATATTGCTGTGATATTTACTGCCTGATTTTCGATCTCCCGGCGGTAAATTTTCCCCTTTGTCAAATTCCTGACAAAGGTCTATGTGTTGCTGAGACGTGGAGGAGACGAGGCGCAGCCGGCGCTGTTTTCCAAAGCGCTTTGAATCTCTGCCTTCCCGCCTCTCGATACTTCCAGTTTCTACAGGAGCACATCATGGCCATTCGCACCGTCGTCTGGGGAGAGAATATCCACGAGACTACCAATGAGATTGTCCGCGGCATCTACCCCGAGGGCATGCACACGACGATCGCCAATGCTTTGAATACCGACCCCGGCATTTCGGCGACGACGGCGACGCTGCAGGAGCCGGAACACGGGCTGAGCGAAGCCCGCCTTGCCGAAACCGACGTGTTGACCTGGTGGGGCCATAAGGATCACGGCGCCGTCTCCGACATCGTCGTCGAGCGCGTCGCCAAGCGCGTCTGGGAAGGCATGGGCTTGCTGGTGCTGCATTCCGGCCATTTCTCGAAAATCTTCAAGCGGCTGATGGGCACGCCCTGCGCGCTGAAATGGCGCGAGGCGGGCGAGCGCGAGCGGCTGTGGACGATCAACCAGCGCCATCCGATCGCCGCCGGCATCGGCGAGCATTTCGAGCTCGAGAACGAGGAGATGTACGGCGAGCAGTTCTCGGTGCCGGAGCCGCTCGAAACGGTGTTCATCTCCTGGTTCCAGGGCGGTGAAGTGTTCCGCTCCGGTCTGACCTGGCGGCGCGGCGCCGGCAACATCTTCTATTTCCGCCCCGGCCACGAGACCTATCCGACCTATCACGACGCCAATGTTCAGAAGGTGCTGATCAATGGCGTCAAATGGGCGTACAACCCGCAAGGGTCGTTGACTGGCATTACCGACGCCCCAAATGTGCCGGTAGAAAAGGCACTGGAGCCGATCGTCGAACGCGGCCCGAGACTGCACCAGGCCGGCGAAGCCGGTTACCGCTGAGGAGCATCCATGCGACTACTCGTTCTTGGCACGGGCGTGATGGCGAAAAACCAGCTCGCCCGCTTTTCCCTCATCGATGGCGTGACGGTGGTCGGCGCCGTCGACACCGATCCCGAACGGCTTTCCGCCTTCGCCGACAAGTTCAACATCGAAAAGCGGTTTCTGTCCCTGGAAGAGGCGATCGCCTGGGGTGAATTCGATGCGGCGACGAATGTCACGCCCGATCGCATCCATCACCCGACGACCATGGCGCTGATTGCCGCCGGAAAACATGTGTTCTGCGAAAAGCCGCTGGCGGAGAACTATGCGAAGGCGCTGGAGATGACGGAGGCGGCGGAAAAGGCCGGTGTCATCAACATGGTGAACCTGACCTACCGCAATGTCGCGCCGTTGCAGCGGGCCCGCGAGATGGTACTATCAGGCGAGCTTGGCACGATCAGACATGTGGAAGCCTCCTATCTGCAGAGTTGGCTCGTGTCGCGCGCCTGGGGCGATTGGCGCACGGAATCGACCTGGCTGTGGCGGCTTTCCACTGGCCACGGCTCGAACGGTGTGCTTGGCGACGTCGGCATCCATATCCTCGATTTCGCCGCCTATGGCGCAGCGACCGACATCGACCACGTCTTTGCGCGGCTGAAGACCTTCAACAAGGCGCCGGGCGGCCAGATCGGCGAATATATGCTGGATGCCAATGACAGCTTCACCATGTCGGTCGATTTCGCCAACGGCGCGCTCGGCGTTATCCACGCCAGCCGCTGGGCCACGGGCCATCTGAACGAGCTGAAGCTGCGCATCTACGGCGAAAAAGGCAGCCTTGAGGTCATCCATCGTCCCAACGGTTCCGAGCTGCATGGCTGCCTCGGCGAAGGTGTCGAAACCGCCACCTGGACGCAGATCGAGGTTGAACCGGTGGCGACCAACTACGAGCGTTTTGCCGAGGCGGTGGCGACCGGCGTCCAGCCGGACCCGAACTTCCGCCACGCCGCCAACCTGCAGAAGGTGCTGGATCTCGCCATGGTGACCGAGCGCGAGCGGCGCGAGCTGAAAGTCTGATCTTCCTGGGGATTGAGGCGCAACGGGGCAAGGACAAGCGGCATGAAAAGCCTACTGACAAGCTGGCCGCTTTGGGCGCTTCTTTCCGCCGGCTTTGCAGCGCTCACGGCGATTTTCGCCAAGGTCGGCGTCGAGAACGTCAATTCCGACTTCGCGACCTTCATTCGCACGATCGTCATCCTGCTGGCGGCGGCAATGATGGTCTATATCACGGGCAGCTGGCAGGAGCCGTCTTCGGTTTCGAGCCGGAGCTGGCTCTTCCTGGTGCTTTCCGGACTTGCCACCGGCGCATCCTGGATTTGCTATTTCCGGGCTCTGAAGCTCGGGGATGCTGCCCGGGTTGCCCCGATCGACAAGCTCTCCGTCGTCTTCGTGGCCGTCTTTGCGGTGCTCTTCCTGGGTGAACGCCTGACGCTTCCGAACTGGCTCGGCGTTATCATGATCGCCGGCGGTGCCGTGCTCATCGCTTACAAGGCATGAACCGGCGACGAGCATAATGCGTTTTCGCAAGTCCACGAAAAAAGGCCCCGCCGAGGCGGGGCCGGAAGTTGCCGAGCCGCAGCAGGCGGCTTCGGTTGCTTGCTTATTCAATCACCTGCACCACGCGGTGGGTGCGCGGCTCGACGATCACGTGGCGATCGTTGATGACGGTGTAGGCATATTTCGGATTGTCGGGCACCGGCGTCACGACGACATCAGCCGGAAGCGGCTTGCCGACGACGATCGGCTCCTGGACCACCACCGAGGCGGTCGGGGCCGGCTGCTGCTCAACATAGGTGACGACCTCGCGCGGCGGCGGATCGACAACGGCACCGGCGACACCGCCGGCCACGCCGCCAATGGCAGCACCCACGGGACCACCGACGATTGCGCCGGTGATGGCGCCGCCGGCTGCACCGGTCACGGCGCCATCAGCGAACGCATTGGTGGCAAAAGACGACAGCGCAAGGGCGCTGGAGACAAGTAGGATCTTGTACATTTTGCTTCTCCTTTGCTGGGGTTGCGTTTGGGTAACGACCACGCCAATCCGAGGTTCCGGCAGGAGAGAGTCACGCTTTGGCAGGCCGGTTCACATTCTGTGAGGCGACCGAAGCATGCGGCGGTATTGGATTATTCCAGGCGCCGGCGGAAGAGCCAGGCGGCGGCGCTGAGTGTGACGGCGGCAATCAGCGCCAGCGGGATTGCCTGGTTCACCACCTCGCTCAAGGGGATATCCTTGAGGAAAACACCTTTGACGATAACCAGGAAATAACGCAGCGGATTGATCAGCGTCACCGGCTGCAGCCATGCCGGCATGTTTTCGATCGGCGTCGCGAAGCCCGAGAGCAGCATGGCCGGGACCATGAACAGGAAGGCGCCGAGGATCGCCTGCTGCTGCGTCATCGACAGCGCCGAGATGAAGAGGCCGAGGCCGGCGACCGAGCCGAGATAGAAGACCGCGCTGCCGTAAAGCAGGAAGAGCGAGCCGCGCAGCGGCACCTCGAACAGGAAGACGGCGGCCAGAATATAGACGGTGATGTGGAAGAGGCCGATCATCATCGGCGGGATCAGCTTGCCGATCAGGATTTCGTGCAGGCGCAGCGGCGAGACCATCAGCTGGTCGAAAGTGCCGAGCTCGCGCTCGCGGGCGATCGATAAGGCCGTGACGATCAGGCCGATCAAAAGCGCGATGCTGGCGATCAGGTTCGGCACCATGAACCATTGGTAGGTGAGGTTCGGGTTGAACCAGTTGCGCGGCACCGATGAGACGATGCCGGCGCCGGCGCGTCTGCCGGCCGGTGTTTCGGCGGCAAGGGCGCCGCCGATCTGCGAGAGGTAGCCGGCGACGATCTGCGAGGCGTTGGAGCGGCGGCCGTCGAGCACCACCTGCAGATCAACAGGCGTTCCCGCCTCGATATTGCGCGAAAAGTCCGGGCCGATTTCGATCGCCGCGATGGCCGTCTGATTATCGATCGCCACCCTGATATCTGCCTGGCTTCCCGCCATCTCGATCCGGCGGAAGGTCGGCGAGCCGTCGATACGCTCGATCAGCTCCTGGCCCCAGTGACCGCTGTCGCGGTTGAGGATCATCACGTCGACATTGCGGACTTCCAATGTCGCGGCGTAAGAGAAGACGAGAAGCTGGACGATCGGCGGGCCAATCAGGATGGCGCGGCCCTTGGGGTCGCGCAGCACGGCGAGCAGTTCCTTGACGATGAGGGCGTAAAGCCTTGTCCACATCTCAGCCGATCCTCTTCCGGGTGCTGCGGGCCGCAAGCACGAACATGATGGCGCCGATCGCCAGCATGACGAAGATCGCCCGGCCGAACATCGGCCAGATGTCGCCGGCGAGAAACACCGTCTGCAGGCTGGGGATCAGGTAACGCGCCGGCACAATGAAGGTGATCCACTGGATAATCCTGGGCATCGAATTGATCTCGAACAGGAAGCCCGAGAGCAGGAAGGCCGGCAGAAAGGCGGAGATCAGTGCCAGCTGCGAGGCAAGGAACTGGTTTTTCGTTGCCGTCGAGATCAACAGGCCTTGCCCCAACGCCGGGATCAGGAAGGCGGCCGAAAGCGCGTAAAGGGCGGCGACCGAGCCGCGGAACGGCACGCCGAACAGGAAGACCGCAAGCAGTACGCAGAGCGTCATCGAGGTGAGGCCGAGCAGGAAATAGGGCAGGATCTTGCCGGTGAGCAGTTCGACCGCCGTCACCGGCGTCGCCATCATCGCTTCCATGGTGCCGCGTTCCCATTCGCGGGCGACGACGAGCGAGGTCAGCAGCGTGCCGACGAGCGTCATGACGATGGCGATCGAGCCGGGCACGAGAAAATTGCGGCTCGTGAGTTCCGGATTGAACCAGAAGCGCTGCTCGACCGCGATGGCGGGACTGCGGGAGGCGACGTCGGCCTGCCGCTGCTGTTCCCAGTTGGCGATGGCGCCCTGGGCGTAATTCTGGACGAAATTGGCGGTGTTCGGGTCGGAACCATCGACGATTACCTGGATGGCGGGACGGTTGCCTGCGGTGTAACGCGTGGTGAAATCGGCCGGGATGACGACGATGCCGCGCACCTTGCCGAGCACGAGGTCTTCTTCGAACAGTCGCCGGTCGCGGCTCATTGCGACATCGAAATAGCGTGAGGCCTGGAAGCTGGCCGACAGGTCCTGTGTCAGCGGCGTCAGTTCCTCGGTGACGAGGCCGATGCGGGTGCGGGTGGTATCGAGCGAGACGCCGTAGCCGAAGAGAAAGAGCAGGATCAGCGGCAGCACGAAGGCAATGAGGATACTGCTCGGATCGCGGATCGCCTGGAAGCTCTCCTTGCGCACGAGGGCAAAAAGACGCCGGCGCCGGCCGGAAGAGGCGCTCATGCGGCATCCTCCGCTTCCGATTGCTGCACCAGGGCGATGAAGGCATCCTCCATCGTCGGGTCCGGCTGCTCTTTCGTTGCCACCCGGGCCTTCAATTCATCGGGCGAGCCGAGCGCGATCGAGCGGCCGCGGTAGATCAGCGAGATGCGGTCGCAATATTCCGCCTCGTCCATGAAATGCGTGGTGACGAGCACGGTGACGCCTTTTTCCACAAGCGCGTTGATATGCGTCCAGAACTCGCGCCGGGTGATCGGATCGACGCCCGATGTCGGTTCATCGAGGAAGAGGGCGCGCGGTTCGTGCATGACGGCGCAGGCAAGCGCCAGACGCTGCTTCAGGCCAAGCGGCAGGTCCTTGGCGGGCTCATGGGCGTGGCGGTCGAAATCGAAAATGCCGGTCATCAGCGCGATGCGTTCGCGCTTGCGCTGCCCACGCAGGCCATAGACGCCGGCGAAGAATTCGAGATTCTGCATGACGGTGAGATCGCCATAGAGCGAAAATTTCTGCGCCATGTAGCCGAGCTGGTTGCGGGCTTCGGCGGCATCGCGGCGAAGGTCGAAGCCGGCGACGCGGCCTTCGCCGCCGGTCGGTTTCAACAGGCCGCAAAGCATCTTGAAGGTGGTGGATTTGCCGGCGCCGTTCGGGCCGAGCAGGCCGAAGATCTCGCCGCGGCGGATATCGAAGCTGATATCCTCGGCGGCGGTGAAATCGCCGAAGCGTTTCGTCAGGCCCTTGGCCTCGATCACCGGCCGGTCGCCTTCGGCTTTCAGCGGCTCTTGCGCCTCGGCAAGCCTGGAGCGGCCGCCGGGGCCGCCGCCCAGCATGTCGACAAAGGCATCCTCGAAGCGGGGCGGGGCCGGGGCGAGCGTCGCTCCGTCGCCGGCCTTGCCGATATCGGGCTTTTTGTCCTTGGCCGCCACCAGGCGGATCGCCTCGCCCTGGATCACGCCGTCGATGACGCCATCGGCCTGCAAGAGCTCGGCAAGCACCTGCCGGCGGCGCCCGGTGACATCGGACACCCTGAAGACCCGATCGTTGACGCGCTCGGTCATCTCCGCGGGTTTTCCGGAGAAGAGCAGCTTTCCCTGGTTGAGCAGCAGCACATGGTCGCAGGCTTCCGCCTCGTCCAGATAGGCGGTCGACCAGAGCACGCCGATGCCTTCCATAGTCAGGTTCTCGACCATCTTCCAGAGGTCGCGGCGCGAGATCGGGTCGACGCCGACGCCGGGCTCGTCGAGCAGCAGCAGGCGTGGTTTCTTCAGAAGCGCGCAGGCAAGCCCGAGCTTCTGCTTCATGCCGCCGGAGAGTTTGCCGGCGAGCCTGCCGGTGAAGCGCTTGAGGTCGGTGAAGGTGAGCAGCTCATCGAAGGCGCTCGCGCGCTCGCTCTTCGGCAAGCCGCGCAGATCCGCATAGAGATCGAGATTTTCCTGCACCGAGAGGTCCTCATAGAGGCCGAAACGCTGCGGCATGTAGCCGATTGCCGCCTGGATCCCGGCGGCGTTCTTCCTGGTGTCGAAGCCGAGAACCTCCACTGTCCCCGCATCCGGCAGCATCAGGCCGGTCATCAGGCGGATCAGCGTCGTTTTGCCGGCGCCGTCGGGGCCAACGAGGCCGGTGATGGCACCGCCGCCGATGATGCCGGAGACGGCGTCGAGGGCTGCAGGCGCATCGCCGAAACGTTTGGTGACGCCGTCGATGCGGACGAGCGGCCTATCGTCCCGCTCTGCCTGGGGGGCGGTCTCGGCGGCGGTCATCGTCCGTCTGCCTGAGGATGGGGAAGGCGCACGGTGACCGGCATGCCCTGGCGCAGATCCGCGCCGGGTTTGTCGATGACGATCCTCAGGCGATAGACGAGATCGGTCCTCAGTTCCGGCGTCTCCACCGATTTCGGGGTGAATTCGGCGACCGGCGAGATGAAACCGATCGTGCCTTCATAGGGCTTGTTGGGTGCCGTATCGGAGGCGACGGACACCTTCATGCCGGGGTGGATGCGGCCGAGATCGGGCTCGGCGACATAGCTGCGCACCCAGACGGGCTCGGTCAGGGAGAGCACGAAGACGGTATCGGCCGGCGAGACGATGGCGCCGTTCTCCCGCACACGCGAGAGGATGACGCCGTCGTTCGGTGCGCGCAGCTCGGTATCGGCAAGCGAGGTGCGGGCCGAGGCGAGCGTTGCCTCCGCTGCCTTCACCTGCGCATCGGCGGCGGCGATATCCTCGATGCGCGAACCCTCCTGCAGCAGCTTCAGCGCCTCGTTGGCGGACTCGGAGCGGGCGGCGGCCATCGCTCTTGCAGCGGTCGCCTGGTCGAGCGTCGCTTCGGAAATCGTGCCCTGCGGACGAAGCTGGCGGGCTCGGTCATAGGCGAGGTTGGCATTTTCGAGATCGGCGAGGCTTTCGTCATAGGCGGCGCGCGCCTGGGCGATCTCGGTCGGGCGGGGGCCAGCCTTCAGCTTGTCGAGCGTTGCCCGAAGGGCCGCGGCGTTGGCCTCGCCCGAGCGGACGGCGAATTCATAGGGCGCGGCGTCGAGTTTGGCCAGAACCGTTCCGCTCTTGACCACGTCGCCTTCGTCGACGCGGAGTTCGGAGAGGCGACCGCTGACGCGGAAACCGAGCGAGACCTGGCGGATATCGACATTGCCGTAAAGGACGAATTCGCGGCGGGTCTCGGGCAACCAGCCGAGCTTTTCAGGCAGGCCGTACCACCAGGCGGCGGCGCCTGCCGCAACGAGGAGAAGGAAGGTGAGGGGGACGAGGCGTTTCATGCCGCGCCTCCCTTCGTCGACGGGCCGAGCATATCGACCAGTTCGGCGGCGAGGCCGCGCAAGGTTTCCACCTGTTTCGGGCCGACGGCGTCCCATTCCATCTGGGCAAGCACGGCCGCGTGGGTGACGCGAAACACAAGGATGCTGCCGATAAGGTTGAAGGTGCGCAGGCGCACGTGTTCCGAGGCGGGATCTTCCCGCAGGATGGCGCCGATCAGCCGCCGGCCCATCTCGATCATCGGCCGCATGATGCCCTGATAAACCCGTGCGAAGGCTTCGGTCGGCTCCATCTGCTCGCGGATCAGGAAGCGGGCCCAGGATTCGGATTCCTTGCCGACGAAAAGCGTCACCATCGTCTGGAGAATTTCTGTGAGGAACAGGCGGGCTTGCGTTTCGCCGAGTGTTTCACCGGCGGCGTCGAGCGCCATGAGACGCGTGCCGATGTGCGCTCTCATGTCGCCGACATGCGTATCGATGCGGGCCATCAGATACTCGGCGGTGGCGATATAGAGGCCTTCCTTGCTGCCGAAATAATAGGGGATCGCCTGCAGGTTGACGCCGGCGGCTTCGGTCAGCTGCCGTGTCGAGGCGCCGTCAAAACCGTAGCGGCCGAAGACGTCGAGGGCGGCGGCCAACATCTTCTGGCGCGCGGCCTCGGCGCGGGCGGATGCTGGCGGGGTTTGGGTGTCATGTTCCTGGTTCATGACAGTTTTATAACGCCGCTTATGAAATAAGTCAATCGATTGATATATTTTCCGTCAAGCTCTATATGTCGAGGGATATCGGCCGCCTTCGGCAAGTGTCGGGGAAAAAGCAAAGAGGCCCGTGGCAAACGGACCTCTGAGGGTTCTCAAGGTGGCTCGGGGTTGGCTGCCAAAAGGTGGCTACGGACCATCGCTAATTCACGCGATACTGATATGTTTGATCCCAAACGCACGGGGAAAACCCCGCCGATTTTTTCTATTTCCGCGGTCATTTTTTGACACAAAACTGCCTTGCTCTTTCCGTATCGCCGATGAGATGCGTATCCAAATTTATATTATTGCGCTGCTCCTGAGCGCCATCATGTGGTCGATCTCGTTCGACGCGGCGCGCGAATCCTATCATGCCGCGCAAAGTGCGGGATTGATGCCCAACCTGCATATCAACAAGAAGCTGGATCGCGTTCTCTAAAGCGCGTCGCGATCTTTCAGATTTGCTCGTCGCGCTTTAGCTCTTTGTGTTTGCGCATGTCGTTGCCGCAAAACCGCTGCACACTTTTGCGCGACATGTTTTAGATTGCGGTCAGCATCCTTCGTCATTCCGCCGATCTTGCCCTGGTGACCTCAGGGCGGAGAAAGCGTTTTCCCGTGTGCCCTATCGGGACAGAAAACCGAATTTCATAAAATTTGACTGATCCCCTTAAAAGCCCTGCAAATACTGATGTGTAGAGTGGCCTCATGAAAGCGACCGAAGCGTGGACAGACGCGTCGATCGTTTGGAGACGGGCAAAGCGAAGCCCGCCGATCCGCAAACGGGGACTTCGACATGCACAAAATTCTTGCCGCCATCGCTTTGACTCTGACCATCACGGCCGCCGCCGGGCCGGCGTTCGCCATCGGTCCCGCCAGCCTCGGCCGCGACCTGATGTACACCTCCGCCATCGGCCATTCGCCGGAAATTCCGTTGACGACACGCGCCGGTTTCGTGCGCCCGGGCGTTCCTTTCGTCCTGCGCGGCCCTGCTGAAATCGAGGGCAAGGCTGATCAGCTCAAGGCCTATTCGCAGACACTGACGGTTGTCGTCGACTATGTGTTTTCGAAGGCGGTCGACGCGGTTGAAGCGGCGGCGTTTCTGCGCTGATATTCCTGGTCATAGGAAAGACAATTCGGGTCGGCGCCGGGGATAACCCAATTAGGCGTCGAGTTCGCCGCGGACGTCGAGATACCAGTCGACGAAGGCCTTGACGCCGACATCCAAAGTCGTATCCGGCTTGTAACCCGTCAGCGCAACGAGCAGATCGGGTGCTGCGAAGGTGCGCGGGACGTCGCCCTTCTGCATCGCCAGCATCTTGCGGATGGCCGGACGGCCAAGCGCCTTTTCCACCGTTTCGACGAAATCCATCAGGCTGACCGGCTGGCCGCCGCCAATATTGACGACCCGAAAGGGCGCCTGGCGCGAAAGCGTTTCGACAGCCACGTTGTCCAGGCGGTTATCCTCACCAGGGGCGATTGCCGACAGCCTGACGATCCCCTCAATGAGATCGTCGATATAGGTGAAGTCACGGCTCATATTGCCTTCGCCGTAGATCTCGATCGGCTGTCCCTCAAGCATGTTCTTGGTGAATTTGAACAGCGCCATGTCGGGCCGGCCCCAAGGGCCGTAAACGGTGAAGAAGCGAAAGGCCGTCGTCGGGATCTTATGTAGATGGGCATAACTATGCGCCATCAGCTCCATCGATTTCTTCGTTGCGGCATAGATGGTCAGCGGCTCGTCGGCGCGATCGGTCTCGTGAAAGGGAACGGTCGCATTGGCGCCGTAGATCGATGACGTCGAGGCCAGCATCAGGTGACGGATTTCGACGCGCCGGGCGATTTCCATGATGTTCCACGAGCCTTCGACATTCGATCGAAGATAGGCCTCGGGATTTTCCAGGCTGTATCGCACGCCGGCCTGGGCGGCGAGGTGGATCAATATGTCCGGCTTGGCCGCGACAACCGCCGCCTCAAGCGCTTCGCGATCCTCGAGCATAGCGATGACCGGTTTGAAGGCCGGGAACTGGGAGAGTGCTGCATGGCGCATCTCCTTGAGCTTGACGTTGTAATAGGGAGTAAGGCCGTCGAAGCCGGTGACCTCGTGGCCTTCCTGCAGCAGGCGCCTGGCCAGATGAAAACCGATAAAGCCGGCCGTCCCGGTAATGAAGTAGCGCATTCCAACCTTCTCTCGGCTCGCTGCCGACGGCAAAAGCCGATTCCGTATCGCGTGACCCCACTTACAAGATAAGAAGAGGCCGAGTCGATAGATCTTTGAAAGAGAAGGTGTCCGCCGCCTTTGCTGCGGTTGCCGACATATTTGCGCGCTGCGCTGCCGGATGACGGAGAGCCGCCGATATCGCCCGAAGGCGGGCCGCCGCCATCGGTCATTATGCTGCGTTGCAACATTTCGGCCTGCATGTTATGGCCGGCGGGTCGTCTGCAAGCAGGTCAGGATCGATGAGAGAGATAATTTATTGGATTCTCTGCGCGTTTCTGACCGTTGCCATCGCGATCGTGTCCTTACGCTATGTCACGAACTTCTGGCTGCTGTCCTTTCTCTACAGCTTTCAGGTTCACTTCGGCGTCGTCTTTGTGGCCGCCAGCCTTGTCATTCTGGCTGTCAGGCGACAGATTTACGGCTTCGTTCTTCTGTTTGTCTCGCTTCTTCTCATCGCTCACGGCGTCATCATGCTGCGGGAGTTTTCGGAGGACGGCAGAGGCACGGACAGGCCGCCGCTTTTTCGTCTGATGTCGTTCAACATCGCGATCGACAACTGGAAAAACTCGACTGCCATCACCGACATGGTGATCGCGTCGAATGCCGACGTCGTCAATTTGCTCGAAGCCAAGCCGCTGACGTTCCATCTGCAGCAATTGTTCAAGACCTATCCCTATCATATCGGTTGCGACACCGGGAAGGATACGTGCGATACGCTGGTGCTGTCCAAACGCCCGTTCGTCAATCAGCAGGTCGTTAGCATGGGCAGTCTGCGAAAAAATAGGCTGGTTATATCGAGCGTCGACTTCGGCGGCGAAACCATCAATCTGGTATCGGCGCATCTGACCAAGCCATATTTCGACGATTTCCAGATGGCTGAATTGGATGATCTCGCCAAAGCGCTTGGCTCGATCGACGGCCCTGTGGTGCTGTCAGGCGATTTCAATTCTTCGTCGATCGCCCCGAGCATCCAGGCTTTCCTGCGCGAACAGGGACTGAAGACGATCGTGCCCGAACCGGCGACATGGCCGATTGCTGCCGGCTCATTGGGGATCGCCATCGATCACATATTTGCGCGCGCGCCGCTTTATCTGACATCGCTGAAACGTCTCGATGACAATCTTGGCTCGAACCATTCCGGTCTGATCGCCGAATTCGTTCTCGACAGGGGCGGTGAGACTTCACCGGCAAAATAAGCTGCCGGTCAAAGTCAAAATTTCGTCCTGCCGCCCTTCTTGTCGATCATCTGAAATTTCTCGCCGTCGGTCTTCACACTGACGCAGTCGGTCGACTTGTTGGCAAACCGGACGCACACCTGGCCATTGGTTATCTTGTAGCCATTGCTGTTGCCCTGGCGATATTCGTAACCGTTGCTGCCTTCTTTCAGCTCCGACGTGCCCGGCAGGTGCTCGCGGATTTCCGCTTCGCTTGCGGTTCGCATCTTTCCGGTTTCGGCAAACGCCATTGCCGGGGCCATGATTAAAAGAAATCCGGCGAGGGCGGGCAGGATGCGCATCAGGGGATATCTCCGGTCATGTCTCTCGGTGCGTCCATTCTACGAGAAGTCCGATAGCGAATTCAACAGCGATGGCGGTCGCGCCGGAAAAGGCGGCATTGTTTGGGCCTAAAGCATGATGCTGAAAAGTTTAAGCGGTTTTCTCATGACATCATGCTTTAACTCTTAAATTTAGAACAGGATTCAGATTTTAGGCCAAGCGGGCCTAAAATCATCCTGTTCTAGCCGGCGGTTCGGCTGCGACGTCACGTTCTTCCGAACTCATCGACGATACGGATGATGTCGTCCTCGCCGAGATAGGAGCCCGTCTGCACCTCGATCAGTTCGAGGAGGATCTTGCCGGGGTTGGCGAGACGATGGACTTCGCCGAGCGGAATATAGACGCTCTCGTTTTCGCGCAGCATCCGCACGGTCTCGCCGACCGTCACCTCGGCCGTTCCCTTGACGACGACCCAGTGTTCGGAGCGATGGTGGTGTTTCTGCAGCGAAAGCTTCTTGCCCGGCGTCACGAAGATACGCTTCACCTGGAAGCGATCGCCGTTGAAGATCGAGGTATAGCCGCCCCAGGGGCGATAGGATGTCGGATGGGTTTCGGTGAATTTCGCCGTCGCAGACGAGGAGGCCAGCATCTTGACCAATTGCCCGACATTCTGGCTGTCTTTGAGCGGTCCGACATAGACGGCGTCCTCGCTGGCGATGACGGCCACATCCTCCATGCCTTGGACGGCAAGATGCACGCCGTGGGTCATGACCAGCGAGTTGCGCGTGTTGACGACGGTGGTGTTTGCGGCGGCGACATTGCCGTTGTCGTCACGCACGCCGGATTTCCAAACGGCATCCCAGCTTCCCATATCAGACCATTTGAACGGGGAGGGGACGACGGCGGCCTTGGAGGTCTTTTCCATAATCGCGTAGTCGATCGAGATATCGGGGCTCTTGGCGAAATGGTCGGCGTCGAGACGGGTAAAGTCGAGGTCGCGGCTTGCCTTGGAAACGGCTTTGCTCGCCGCCTTCAGCACGTCGGGCGCATATTCCTGCAGCTCGGCGATGAGTTCCTCCACCGGGAACATGAAGATACCGGAGTTCCAATAGAAGCCGCCGTCGGCAAGCATCTGCTCGGCCTTTTCCAATGCTGGTTTTTCCACAAAACGGCTGACCTTGTGGGCGCCGTTTTCAAGCGCATCGCCGATTTCGATATAGCCGTAGCCGGTTGCCGGCTCGGTTGGGCTGATGCCGAAGGTAACGAGCTTGCCGTCGGCTGCAGCATTCCGGGCGATGCGGATGCAATCGAAATAGCTCTTGTCGGCGAGGATTTCGTGATCCGAGGCGAGCATCTGGATGATGGTGTTCTTGCCGAAAAGCTCGGCGGCAAGGGTAGCGGCGGCGGCCACCGCGGCGGCGGTGTTGCGGGCGACCGGCTCAAGCAGCACCGCGGCGAGCGGGACGCCCAGCGTGCGGGCCTGCTCAGCGACCAGGAAGCGAAATTCCTCATTGGTGACGATGATCGGGGCTTCATAGAGCTCCGGGTTGGAAACGCGTTCGAGCGTCTCCTGAAACAGCGTCTTGTTGCCGACGAACTGGATGAACTGCTTCGGTGCGGTGGCACGGGAAAGCGGCCAGAGCCGCGTGCCTTTGCCGCCGGCCATGATCACGGGAACGATTTTCTGCGTCATAGGCGGGTTCCTTGAAAAAAGCTTGTTCGTGGCATGTTTAGCGGGCGTTTGCCCAGTCCGTTATTCGGGTGAGCCCTGTCTTCAGCAGATCCAGGGCTGCGGTTTCGCTCCCGGCTTCGACGTAGCAGCGCATTTCGGGCGCATTGCCGGAGGGGCGGAAATGAATGATTCTGCCGTCTTTCAGCGTTACGCGAAGTCCGTCGATGTCGGATTTCGCCGCCACCTCGCCGATCGGCTGCAGGAAAGCGGCAAGGTTTTCACCGGAGGCGCGCAGATGCTCCATCAGCGCCGCACTCGTCTCCAACGGAAAATTCTCCAGGCGATCGGCGGCGGCAAAGGGCAGATGATAAGAGGCGGCAACGGCCGAAAGCGGCTGCCTGCGAACGGCGGCGAGCGACAGGATGGCAAGCATCGGGAGAAAACAGTCGCGCGTCGGCAAGGCGCTGACGGATCTGCCGTTGATATCGAAAGGGGTTGCGGTCAGCAGCCCGCCATTGGCCTCAAAGCCCATGACATGATCTTGGCCGGCGGCTACTGCCTCTTCCATGCCTGCGATGACGAAGGGCGAGCCGACGCGAGTGCGCCTGACAGCGAAAGCGCCCGCGGCCTCGATGCCGGAATTGGAGGTCACCGGTGTCACAACCGTGCCGGCACCGAGAAAATTGGCTGCGACAAGGCCGAGAAGGTCGCCGCGCAGCGGCATGCCGGTTTCGTCCGCGACCAGCGGGCGGTCGCCGTCGCCATCGGTCGAGACGATCGCATCGAACTTGTGCTCGGACACCCAGCGCTTCATCAGCGTGACCGTCTCTTCGGAAACGGCTTCGGTGTCGACGGGAATGAAACTCTCCGAACGTCCAAGAGCAATGATCTCGGCGCCATAATGGGCGAGAACGTCAACCAGCATATCACGCGCGACGGTGCTGTGCTGGTAGACGCCGATCTTCAGGCCAGCTAGCGCGCCTTGCGGCAGCAGGTCGGCGTTGCGTTGGAAAAACAGCTGACGGCAGATCGCCTCATGATCTTCGGTCTCAGCCGGGCCCTCTGCAACGGTCTCGCCGGTTCGCTCGATCTCGGCCGCCGATGCGGTGATATGAGCCTCGTCCGATTTGTCGATCTCGCCGTCCGGGCGATAGAACTTGATGCCGTTGCGGTCTGCCGGAATATGCGAGCCCGTCACCATCAGGCATGCAGCGGTGCTCTCGAGGCCATAGAGGGCAAGGGCGGGTGTCGGGACATTGCCGCAGTCCAATACCCGGAAGCCGAGTGCGGCGAGTGCGCCGGCACAATTTCCCGAAATATCGGGGCTCGAATCGCGAAAATCGCGGCCGATCAGAATGGCGTCGCCGAGCTGCGCCTTGCCGGTCTGCAGCAGATATCTGCCGAACGCCGTCGCATAAAGCGCAGAGGCGCGTCCCTTGAGATCCACTGAAAGTCCGCGAAGGCCGCTCGTGCCGAATTTCATTTGAAGACATGTCTCCGGTTTATCATAAGGTTCTACTCAGGCTGCCAGCCGGCGTAAATACCAAAGCCGTCATATAGTTAAACACGGACGGCCGTGCCTCGGACAGCCCTCGCAATCTTCTCTCGCCGATTCTATCTCCCTGGACCCATTGCCGAGCCGACAGGCATTGCAGCGTAGATCGATTTTGTTAGAACCGTGTGTCCGTTGTTTCGTGATATGCGAAGGGTTTGCTGGATGAGCGATACATCAGTCAGTCTCGAAGAGAGCTGGAAAGCCGCCTTGGCGGGGGAGTTCTCAAGCCCCTATATGCAGCAGCTCAAATCCTTTCTTGTCGCGCAGAAGCAGGGCGGTAAGCGCATTTTCCCCCGGGGCAGTGAATATTTCCGCGCCCTCGACCTGACACCGATCTCCAGCGTCAAGGTCGTCATTCTCGGGCAGGACCCCTATCACGGGCTGGGGCAGGCCCATGGGCTGTGTTTCAGCGTGCGGCCGGGCGTGCGCATTCCGCCCTCGCTCGTCAATATCTATAAGGAGATGCAGACCGATCTTGGCATAGCGCCGGCGCGTCACGGTTTTCTCGAACATTGGGCAAGGCAGGGCGTGCTGCTGCTGAACAGCGTGCTGACTGTCGAGGAAGGGCAGGCGGCGGCCCATCAGGGCAAGGGGTGGGAGCGCTTTACCGACGCCGTCATCCGCAAAGTCAACGACGAGTGCGAATCCGTCGTCTTCATGCTCTGGGGCTCCTATGCCCAGCGCAAGGCCGCCTTTGTTGATGCAACACGGCATCTGGTGCTCAGGGCGCCGCATCCCTCGCCGCTTTCGGCCCATAACGGATTTTTCGGCTGCGGGCATTTCTCGAAGGCGAACGATTTCCTACAGTCGCGCGGTCGGTCCCCGATCGATTGGCAGTTGCCGACCGATCCCAAAGATATCGAGGTGTGAACGCAAACCGGTGTTCGTTCACTAAAAGAAGACAATGCGTTTTGGTCTAGGGGTCTGTTCCCACGGAGTTTCAGCGCGCATCTTAGCCCCATCGAAAGCCTGCGAATTGCGGGCAAGAAAGGGGTCTCACATGCTCGATCAGATCAAGGGTCTGCACCACGTCACGTCGATGGCGGAGGACGCCCGGACCAACAATCAATTCTTCACCAATGCGCTTGGGCTGCGCCGCGTCAAGAAGACGGTGAACTTCGACGCGCCCGATGTCTATCACCTCTATTATGGCGACGAGACCGGTGCGCCCGGCACTGTCATGACCTATTTCCCGTTCCCGAAGATGGCGCAGGGCCGTCCCGGCACCGGGGAGGTCGGCACGACGGTTTTCTCCGTTCCGCAAGGCTCGCTCGGCTTCTGGAGCGATCGTTTCAGCGCGTTGAATATCGGCGGGCTGAAGGGCGAGGAAAGTTTCGGCGAAAAGCGCCTGAATTTTTCCGGTCCCGACGGTGACGGCTTTGCGCTCGTCGAGGTCAAGGACGATGCCCGCCGGCCCTGGACACACGGCGGCATCAGCGAAGACCACGCCATCCGCGGCTTCCATTCCGTGGCGATGCGGCTCAGGGATGAAGGCGCCACCGCCGAACTCCTGAGGTTCATGGGCTACGAGGTCGCCGAAGAACGGGACGGCGTCAAGCGGCTGATCAAGCCTGACGGCAACGGCGCGCATCTCATCGATCTCGAAACCATGCCGAACATTGCCCGCGCGCTTCCAGGCGCCGGCTCCGTTCACCACGTCGCCTTCGCCGTCGAAAACCGCGAAAAGCAGCTCGAAGTGCGCAAGGCGCTGATGGATACCGGCTATCAGGTGACGCCGGTGATCGACCGCGATTATTTCTGGGCGATCTATTTCCGCACGCCGGGCGGTGTGCTGTTCGAGGTTGCGACCAATGAGCCGGGCTTCGACCGCGACGAGGATACGGCCCATCTCGGCGAAGCCTTGAAGCTGCCCCAGCAGCACGCTCATCTTCGCGCACTGCTCGAGCAGCACCTGCAGCCGCTTGAAGGGTAAGGAGAGCGCTATGACCGAAGCTGGATATGTGCACCGGCTGCATGCCGGTGCACCTGATAGACCCATTCTGCTGGTGCTGCATGGCACCGGTGGCGACGAGAACCAGTTCTTCGATTTCGGCCGGCGCCTGCTGCCCGAAGCGACGGTCCTCTCGCCGCGCGGCGACGTTTCCGAACATGGCGCGGCGCGGTTCTTCCGGCGCACCGGGGAGGGGGTCTACGACATGGCAGATCTTTCACGGGCGACGGAGAAGATGGCCGCCTATGTCAAGGCATTGGCTGACAAGTATCAGGCTTCCCAAATTCTCGGTCTGGGTTTTTCGAATGGCGCAAACATTCTTGCCAATGTGCTGATCGAGAAGGGCATCTTCGATGCTGCCGTTTTGATGCACCCGCTCATTCCGTTTCAGCCCGAAGCCCAGGCAACTCTTGCGGGGAGAAAGGTGCTGGTGACGGCCGGGCAGCGCGATCCGATCGCTCCCGTCCCGGTGACCGAGGCGCTGTCTGAGCATCTGAAGGATCGCGGCGCTGATGTCAGAACGGTCTGGCATCCCGGCGGCCATGAGATTGCGCCGCTCGAGATCAATGCAGTTCGCGATTTCTTCAGCGGCTATTGATGGAATATGCCGCTGGTCGGTGGCACTGATTTGCGGGCCCGGTGATGCCGGTCCCGCATTTTAGCTGAAATTAAAGATCACATTAGGGGCGGGGAGGATATTTGCCTCTGATTGCCGTCATATAAAAATTTCCCGGGGATTCCGCCATCGTCAAGCCGACGACGACTCCCTTGGGGACGCCTTCATATTCCCGCCTCTGACCGTTTGTCAGATAGACCCGTAGATGCCGGCTGTCTTCGTCGTAGCTGATCGCCTCGATAAGTTTCGAATCAACCGCAGTTTCCACTTTGCACCCCGCAGTTTTGGATCTGAGAATCCCGGTAAAGAATGTCATTCACGCTCGCAATGCGCCATCATCATGCGCCGGTGCAGTAGCGTCAAGCGTGATAAGCTTAAGCGTTCATTTTTTTCTACAGGCTCTCGCTATAGTTGATTTATGCAGCTTTTTTGGAGGTGTCGCCTGTGGAAATCCGGTTGGCGGAAGTTCTTTGGTTTGGAGAACTAGCGGCGGACACAGCCGCTGCTGGAACGAATAATATGGCTTAACGCTGAATTAACCCTCATCTACCAAAATACAGCGCGATATTGACCGTGATGTCCTTCTAAAACGGCCGAATACAAATTGCGTTTCTCGCAATCATAATTTCGCTGTCGCGGGGACGTTGCGTAAGGGCAGCACGATGTGACTGCGAAAGCCGATCCGCATGAAAGCCGGAAGGGATCAAGTGAGGATTGGGTGATTCGACGCGAGGCTGAGTGTCCGGTGGGGAGGAGACCGTTCCGGCAGCGATCGACGACGCGGGAAAAGTGCTGTCGGTTCACGGGCGACGGCCCCATAGCCTCTTCACGCGGGGTTCCGGTTACAATTTCGATGAGGCCGTGATCGGGCCCATTTCTTTTTGAGCACTGGGCCTTATACCCATGCAAGGATGGGCAGGAAATCGAGCTTTTCCGACACCCTCGAGGGCTGTCGGACCTCATATATGGGTTACATGTTTAACTATCTCGGGCCGTGGCGACAACAGATACGGATACTGGCCGGCAACCGCAAAGGACGCGCTCGGCTGACGTTTGCCGAAGGCGAATTCGCTGCGGTCTATGCGATGAGCGATGTTCACGGATGTTATAAGGAGCTCGTCGAGGCGCATCGCCGCATCGAGGAGGACGCAGCGCGCATTCCGGGGCCGAAACTTATCGTGATGCTCGGCGATTATGTCGACCGCGGGCCTGATTCGAGCGCGGTGCTGGAGTTCCTGAGCAAGAGCCCGCCGCCGGGATTTCAGCGTTTCGCGCTATGCGGCAATCACGACGCGGAACTGGTCAAGCTCTATCGTAAACCGGCGCACATTCTTGAATGGCTCGGCTTTGCCGGGACCGAGACACTGCACTCATACGGCATCGATATCGAGCATCTGCTACAGTCGGCGGCTGGAAACGAAATGATTGCCCGGGTCATTCGCAACATGATCCCCGAGCGGCATATTCAGTTTCTGGAATCGCTGCCGATCATGCTGCGGATGGGCAGGGTGGTCTTTGTCCATGCCGGCGTCAAACCGGGCATCGACCTTAAAAAGCAGAAGGACAGCGACCTGATGTGGATCCGCCAACCCTTCCTGGATGACGGGCCGCAGCTTCCCGTCCTGGTGATCCACGGGCATACCCCGGCGCGAACCCCGACATTCGGTCCGCAACGGATCGGCATCGACACCGCGGTCTCGGCGACGGGTCGGCTGACCGTGCTGACGATAAAAGGAACGCGGGTCGGGCTCCTCAACTAAAGCGCGTTCAGGCCTTTTGGCGCAGTGCGCTAAAGCGCGTCGCATCAAACTTGATTCATGTGACGCGCTTTAGAGCGGGATGATTTTACGTCCGTTCATATCCGGCTTCCTTGAAGTAGTTTAGGCACTCTTTTGGCGAGACGGTTTGGAGGATGGCTGCCAGTGCGTCGTCGATGGCGTTGCGGGTTCTGGCCTGTGCCTGTCGCAGCCCGTGTTTGATCTTGGCGAAGAGCTTCTCGATCGGATTGAGATCTGGGGAGTATTGCGGCAGAAAGAATAGTCGGGCGCCGGCCCTGCGGATGGCGACCCGGATCGCCTTGGCTTTATGCGAGCCGAGATTGTCCATCACGACGATGTCGCCAGGTTTGAGCTCTGGCACCAGCACCTTTTCGACATAGATGAGGAAGCGCTCGGCGTTGATGGGGCCATCGATGATCCATGGTGCGCTGACGCGGTCGGTTCGAAGCGCGGCGATGAACGTCATCGTATTCCAATGGCCGAAAGGAGCTTTGCCCAAGAGCCGTTCGCCACGCGGCGCCCAGCCTCTGAGCGGCGCCATGTTCGTCTTCGTCCAGGTTTCGTCGATGAAGAGAAGACGGGCCGGATCGATGCGATGGCGATGCTTCAGCCAGCGCGCCCGCCTGGCGGCGACGTCGGGTCGCTCCCGTTCGCTGGCGACCAGCGTCTTTTTTTATAACTCAGCCCTTCATCCCGGACGAAGGCCCAGACGGACCGGTAATCCACGTCCAGACCCCGCTCCGCCAATTCCGCGACCAGCCCGCGCAGCGTGAACGCACTCGCGCGCAGCGTTCGACAAGCCATTCCCGGTGGCCACCGCAGATCGCCCGCGGCTTGTGGCCGCCCATCTGGCCGGGTGCTGCACTGCCCGTTGCGTGGAACCGCCGTACCCAATCGATCGCGGTGCTGATGCCAATACCGAAGCGTTTGGCCGCAGCCCGGCACGACAGCCCCTCCTGCGTCACCGCCCCGACAACACGCTCTCGCAGATCATTCGAAAAAGGTCTCGCCATCCAAACCGGCCTCCTTACCGGCCAGAAGGATGAATCTGATTTGCGTCCAAAAGGGAATCCCAATTGCGATTCCACCTAAAATCATCCCGCTCTAGCTCTTGTTTTGATGCATGTCGTTATCCCGGAACCGCTGCACACTTCCGGGCGACATGCATTGAAAACCAAAACGCCGCGGGATTTGCTCCGCGGCGTCAGGACGATTACCGGTTCACCAGAACCTGTCAGGCGTTTGATTCCTGATAGAGATTGGTGCCGATGCCGGTATAGGTAAAGCCGTATTTGCGGACCTCGTCGCTGCGGTAGATATTGCGCAGGTCGACCAGGACCGGAGCGCGCATCGACTGCTTCAGGCGATTGAAATCGAGCGCGCGGAACTGGTTCCATTCGGTGACGATGACAAGCGCATCCGCATCGGCGGCCGCTTCATAGGGACCGCTCGCATATTCGATGTTCTCGATCACCTTGCGGGCGTTCTCCATGCCCTCGGGATCGTAGCCGACCACCTTGGCGCCGGCGTCCTGCAGGGTCTGGATGACGGCAATCGCCGGGCTGTCGCGCATGTCGTCGGTGTTCGGCTTAAAAGTCAGGCCGAGAATGGCGATCTTCTTGCCGCGAATGTCTCCGCCGACGGCCGAGATGACTTTGCGTCCCATGGCCCGCTTGCGGTTGTCGTTGATCGAGATCGTCGTCTCGATGAGACGGATCGGCGCGTCGTAATCCTGCGCCGTCTTGGCAAGAGCAAGCGTATCCTTGGGGAAGCACGAGCCGCCGTAACCCGGGCCGGCATGCAGGAACTTGGCGCCGATACGGCCGTCGAGACCGATGCCGCGCGAGACGTCCTGGACGTTTGCGTCGACCCGTTCGCAGAGATCGGCGATCTCGTTGATGAAGGTGATCTTCATCGCGAGGAAGGCATTGGCTGCATATTTGATCAGTTCCGAGGTGCGGCGGGTGGTGAAGACCAGCGGCGCCTGGTTGAGGTAAAGCGGACGATAGACCTCGGTCATGGTTTCGCGCGCCCGGTCGTCATTCAGCCCGACAACGATACGGTCAGGACGCTTGAAATCTTCGATCGCCGCACCTTCGCGCAGGAATTCCGGATTGGAAACGACGGCGACATCCGCCGCAGGATTGGTTTCGCGCATGATGCGCTCGACTTCGTCGCCGGTGCCGACCGGCACCGTCGACTTGGTGACGATAACGGTGAAGCCTTCCACATAAGTGGCAATCTCGCGCGCAGCGGCGTAGACATAGGAAAGGTCCGCGTGGCCGTCGCCGCGCCGGGATGGCGTGCCGACCGCGATGAAGACGACATCGGCGCTACGGACGCTTTCACCGACATCCGTCGAAAACGACAGCCGGCCGGTGCTGGTATTTTCGGCGACCAATTGTTCCAGACCCGGCTCGTAGATCGGAATGCGGCCTTCGCGAAGGGCTTCGATCTTACTCAGATCCTTGTCTACGCAGATGACGTCGTGGCCGAAATCCGCAAAGCAAACGCCTGAAACGAGGCCGACATAGCCTGATCCAATCATCGTGATGCGCATAATTCCCTCAAATCATTAGAGTAGGACATCATGCTGCGTCGCAGCATGGGCGTCCGTCATACTTAATCTGGGCGAAAAGACAATATCGAAGATCGCTTGATACCCACACCGGAAATCGAACTCGGGGCGCCGCAGCTCTGTGTCGGTGGCCCTGCCGATAGCAAAAAGCATAGGTTTATGTGGGCGATATGACAAGTCGAGCCGCCCATCAGAGCGGCTCGACTTCGATCTCGAGGAGGTGCGTTCAGTTTATTTTGCTGCGCCCACTGTTACAGCCGGTACCAGACATAGGGGTCTGTTCCCGATTGAATCTTGTCCCAGCGCAGATCGGTGTCCCGCCAGTTCTTGATGCTGCTTTGCCTGTTGTCGAGCACGAGGTCGCCCTTATCAGTCCTGACCACCAGGACGGCATGTCCTTCACCGGAGGGCGTATAGGCGGTCGCAATCCGCAAAGCGCGCGACGACCAGCCCATCGCAATCAGCCGGCTGCGCTTGGTGAGGGCGAAATCTTCGCAGTCGCCGCTGCGGACATTCACCTTCCAGACGTCGCCGTTCAATTCGCTGCGGGAATCGTTCCTGCCGATCATCGTACGATTGACGGCGCCGTTCACGGTTTTCAGCTGCAGCATCTGCTCATCGGTGAGCGCGATGATGGAGACACCGTTGTTGTCACGGCATTCGGCCGGGTTCTGGGCGCAGAACAATACCTGGGCGAAGGGCGGAATGATCTTGCCTTTTTCAGAGATATAACTGACCGCAGAATTGCCGTTAAGGCCGCGGGCAAAACCTGCGGGACCGGCGGCAAATGCCGAGCAGGCATTTCCTGCTGTAAAGGCCAGTGCCAGAAGTGTAACGAATGTTTTCTTCATCTGTTAAATCCCCGTTCAGGGCAACCGGTTGAGATCAGGCTTGCCTTTTGTCCCAGTCAATGGCATGGCGATTTAGTGATCTGCCAAGTATTGGCCGCAGAACGTCTGTCCCGTTCCTGCTGCTTGACGGAGCATAGCCGGGGCTTGTCTCGATTGGCTTAAGTCTTTCGCGACAATTTTAAACGATGTGAAATTCTGTTGCACTTTAACACGCAAGCCATTGATATGCAACTTATGTTAGTACGTGCATATTGACCGCTTGGGTTGCAATTCCGTTATTGCTGCCCGCTGGTGAAGAAATCGAATGTTATCTAACCTCATCAATCGGCAGGTCTTGCGAGAGGCTCTTCTCCTTGCGTTTATCGGCCTCGTTATACTGACGCTCATTCCGTTCGGGAGCGTTACGCCCTTTCCCTTCGCCTTTGCGGCGATCGGCATGTTTGCCCTTGGCGCCATTTCGGCACTGCTGTTCGGAGAGCCGAGACAGAGTAGATGGGTCTTCAGCAGCGCTTTGTTGGTGCTCGTCGTGGTGACGGGCTGGACGTTCATCCAGACCATCGAGCTGCCTTCCAACTGGCTGGCAAACCCGGCCTGGCGTGCTGCTCGTGATCTGGCAGGTGTCGAGTACGCGGCAATCTCGGTCGCTCCGGCCGACACGCTAGCGTCGATCCTCGCGGTGGCGCTGCCTTTCGTCACCTTCCTGACGGGGCTTCTCTTATGCGATACTGATCGGCGCGCAAGAAAAGTGCTGACCGTCCTCGGGCTTTCAGCTGGTATCATCGCTGTGTTCGGGCTGATCCAGTTTTCACTGTTCCCAAACATCCTGATCGTCGTGGAGAAACAGGCCTACCTCGACAGCCTGACCGCGGTCTTCGTCAACCGCAATACGGCGGCGACCTTCCTCGGGCTTGGAACGCTGCTGATGCTGACCCTGGTCAGAGACATCGCTCGTTCCTATTCAAACCATCCGCCCGGCGAGCCGGGCCGAAACACGCTTCTGTTGAAATCGTGGATCTACATGCTGCTCTTGTGCGCATGTTTCACCGCACTGATGCTGAGCCGCTCGCGCGCCGGCATATTCGCGACCTTTATTGCCGCCCTCATTTATTTTCCGTGGCTGGCCATGAATTGGAACGGCTCGCGGCGTTCTCTGAAACCGGCGCCGCAATGGCGTTCGATGCTGAAACTTCTCTCAGCGATGGTTTTCATCGTCGCGCTGCTGTCGGTGTTTGCAGGCCAGGCGATTTTGCGCGCGCAAGAGCGTCGGCTCGAGGATGATGATCGGTTCTGCATCCTGCCGGGCATATGGCGTGCCATTTCGGATCATTGGTTGACCGGGACCGGCCTTGGAACCTTCCGGGCCGTATTTCCGGCCTACCGCGATTCTGCCTGCGGAATTTTCGGGATCTTCGACCGAGCGCATAATTTCTATCTCGAAGGATTCCTGGGCCTCGGGATCTTGTTCCCGGTCACGGCAATCCTTGCCTTCGCGGTCCTTGCCAAGGTGTTCCGGCAGGGGTTTGCCCAAAGGCGGCGTCTCAGGCATTTTGTGCTGCTTGGCCTGGCGGCAACGGTTTTGGTCGCTCTTCATGCGGCCGTCGATTTTTCGCTGCAAATACCGGGTTTTGCCGTGTTTTATTCCGCCTTCCTCAGTGCGGTCGTCGCGATAAGCCTTGGGCGCAGCAACGGAGAAGCGGATGTGGCATATGAGCGGCCGCTCAGCCGCTAAAATTTAAACAGATGGTTTATGAAGGTTTTTGAAAAATAGCGATTGTGCAGGTGCGAACTGTTGACTCTGAAACGCAAGAAATTTTATAGCGGGTCTAGCCCTCGGGTTTTTACGGCGCCAGAAAAGTTAAACTGGGTCGTTATTCGCTTCCTCAGGGGCTTGGCGTTGCCAGCCTGCCACAGTTAGGGGAATGTTAATCGGCTTTCAGTGTTATTGATCGGGGTTTGTCTTGTATTTTGTCAGATTGCGGGGCAGTAGCTTCAGGGGCGTCAACACAGGTTATTCTATGGGTTGTTCTCGTATCGGTAGTACACGCGTCGCCATTGTTGTAGCGCTAACCACTATATTGGCAAGCTGCACATCGTTGCCAAGATCCGGTCCCGATCACAAAGATGTTGATCGAGATGCTGCAGTGAAAGTGACAACGAAGGAGCGTCGCGTCGGCATCGACTACGCCCTGATCGATCTCAGCAAGAACGTTCTGCCCTATTTTACCTCTCCCCAGCCGACGTCCTTCAAGGGATTTGGCGGTGGTCGCGGCGGGGCGCCTGAAATTCCGCTTGGTTATGGCGACGTCGTCCAGGTTGCCATCTTCGAAGCTCAGTCCGGCGGTCTCTTCATTCCGTCCGATGCCGGCAGCCGACCGGGCAATTACATTTCCCTGCCAGAGCAGACCATCGATAGAAACGGGACGATTACTATCCCTTATGCCGGTCGCGTTCCGGCCGCCGGTCGCCTGAAGGAGACTGTGGAGCAGGATGTCGAGGATCGGCTCGCGAGCCGCGCGATCGAACCGCAGGTGGTCATCACGACGACAACCAACCGCTCCAGCCAGGTGGCCGTGCTCGGTGACGTCAACAATCCTCAGCGCATCACGATCAGCCCGGCCGGTGAGCGTGTTCTCGATGTCATTTCCGCCGCCGGCGGTTTGACCACCAACAATATCGAAACCAATGTTACGCTGCAGCGTCGCGGCAAGACGGCAACCGTCGCCTACAACACGCTGTTGAAGAATCCGGCGGAGAATATCTATGTTGCGCCGAATGATACGGTCTCGATCGATCATGAGCGCCGCACCTATCTCACGCTCGGCGCCGCTGGCGTCAGCGGCCGCTTCGATTTCGAAGAATCCGACCTGACTCTCGGAGAAGCAATCGCCAAGGCGGGCGGTCTGCGCGATGACCGCGCCGATCCGGCCCAGGTCTTGCTCTATCGCTTGGTCCCGAAGAAAACGGTTCAGTCGATGAACGTCGACACGACGAGATTTGCGGGTGAGACGGTTCCGGTGATCGTCCGCGCGAATCTGCGCGATCCGGCGACCTTGTTTGCCGTTCAGCAATTCAAGATGGAAGACAAGGATATTATCTATATTTCCAATTCGGACTCGGTTGAACTGGTCAAGTTCCTTGACATCGTAAACTCGGTATCGTCCACTGTTTCCGGCGTGACCGACGACGCGCGTGATACTCGCAACGCGGTCCAGGATCTCGGAAATTGATTGAAATAGGCAAGCCGACATCGATCGCGAGTGATCGATGTCGGCGGCCTATATAGCGGATTTGATGAAGGACTATGTTATGGCAAGAATTGGTGTTTATCGTAAGCTTGCATATAGCGGAATTGCCGTGGCGATGTTTGCCGGCATGAATTCAAACGCTTTTGCGGCTGCTTGCCTGGGCCCGGCAAATCTCACTTCCGTTGATGTCAGCGGTTTTACGGCCAACCCCGCCGTTCTGCTCGACATGTCCGATCCATTGATTTTGTCGTCGCGTGTTCGCGCCCTGGTCGGGACCAGCAATGACGCGCTGTCGCCGGTGATCGAACAGGCCAAGGCGGCCACTGCCGCGCAGATGGCGGCAATCGGCTCTGGTCTTGGGCGGGCCGCAAACAGCTGCCAGGTGTCGGATCAGCAGTTCAAGCTGGCGATCGAAAAGGCCGTTGCCGATGCGGCAAGTGCCGATCCCAACCTTGCGCCGCTGCTCGCAGCCTTTGCAAAGGTCCTCGCAGAAGGTGGGACCGCAGCGCTCGGCCCGGGTGGCGCTGCCGCAGCAGCATCCGGTATCGGCAACACGGGATCGATTGGGCAGACAGGTCCTGGATCGGACGATGGCACGCCTTATGACGGCGCCGCGACGACTGCGGGGACGCTGAAGGTGTCGAATGCCAGCGACGACTCGTCGTCGACGACCACGACGATCGTCAGCACAAGTGGAGGCGGTCAATCCTCCTCCGACACGACGCAATCGACGAGCCCGAGCGTCGCGGTCATACAATAGCTGGAATTGCCCTTAGATCTTAGCGCTTGATTTGTTGGAGATCGAAATTGCTATCGCCAGATAAACTTACGCCGCGTATCGACCCCTCCCGCGATACGGGAAACGAAGCTGATTTCATCGATTTCGACAAGCTCATCGCGATTGCCCGCCGACAGTGGCGGATGGTTGCGGCGTGCGCGTTCGCCTTCGCCATTCTCGGGATTGTGTATGTCCTGACGTCGGTGCCTGTCTACACCGCCGACACGAGCGTGCTGATCGACCGCAGCGACAATCAGGTCATCAACCAGCTGGCGGCTTTCGGCCAGATGGACGATGACGAAGGAACTGTCCTTAGCCAGGTCGAGCTGTTGAAGTCCGACACGATTGCCTATGCCGTCGTCGATAAGTTGAAACTGGTCGACGATCCGGTGTTCAACGCGCAGCGGAATTCGCTGTTTTCAGTTGCAACGCTGAAGTCTCTGTTCAGCTTCAAATCATGGTTTGCGGACGATGCGGCAGTAGCGCCCGATCCGGAAATGCAACGGCGGTACGCTGCGGAAACTGTGGCCGGCAATATCGATGTCGAACGTGTCGGCAAATCCTACGTTCTCGATGTCAGTTATACCTCGCAGTCACCCGATATGGCGCGTCAGATCGCCGCGGCCATTGCCGACGTCTATCTGGTCGATAAACTCAATTCGAAATACGAGGCGACACGCCGGGCCGGCGAATGGCTGCAGGAGCGTATCGAAGAGCTTCGGCAGCAGGCACTGGACACCGACCTTGCTGTTCAGAAATTCCGCAGCGAGCACGGGCTCGTCGAGGCCGGATCCGGTACGCTGATCAGCGAGCAGCAGCTTTCCGAGATCAACACGCAGTTGATCAATGCTCAGGCTGAGACGGCGAAGGCCGAGGCAAAATATGCGCGCGTCAAATCGATCATCGACGCCAAGCAAACCGACGCGATCGTCACCGACGTGCTCGACAGCTCCATTTCCAACGACCTGCGCAAAAAATATCTTGAGGCTTCCAAGCTCGAGACGGAAATCGAGGCGCGGCTCGGTCCTGATCACGTCCAGGCGGTTCGGCTTCGTGCGGAGATGGAAGAATATAAGAGACTCATGTTCGATGAGTTGAACCGCATCGCCGAGAGCTACCAAAGCGAGCTGCAGGTCGCGCAGTCACGGGAGAATTCTCTGCGTGACAGTGTCACAAAGGCGACTGGCGTTGCCGCGACGGCCGGTGAAACGCAGGTGCAGGTTCGCGAACTCGAGCGCACGCGCGACACCTACAAGAATCTTTATCAGAGTTTCCTGACGCGCTACCAGGAAGCCATCCAGCAGCAGAGCTTCCCGATTACTGCTGCGCGCATCATCACCATGGCAGAGACACCGACGAAGCCGAGTGCTCCGAAGAGAGCCCTTGTCGTCGCTTTTGCGATGTTCCTCGGATGTGCGGTCGGAAGCGGCATAGGTGCCTTCCGAGAATTCCGGGATCGGTTCTTCCGTACCGGTGACGACGTCAAGGAAGTGCTCGATGTCGAATCTCTTGGCGTCATGCCGCTGGTTGACGATAACATCGATGATCCGACACTCGTCGATCCCAGCAACCCGCGAAGCATCGCCAGGGGTAGCAAGACCACGACCTATGTCGAGGAGCACCCGCTCTCGGCGTTTGCCGAGACGCTTCGAAGCGCCAAGATTGCGATCGACCTCAGTGCAGCCGACCAGCGCTGCAAGGTCATCGGCGTGGTGTCGAGCTTGCCCGGCGAAGGGAAGTCGACGACATCCATCAATTTTGCCAAGCTTCTGGCAATGCAAGGCGCCCGCTGCCTGCTGATCGACGGCGATATGCGCAATCCCGGTGCGACCCGAGCAATCGGTCGTCATGCCGAGGCCGGCTTGCTCGAGGCGATCGTCGATGGCCGTCCGCTCAAGGATCTGATCCTTCTCGATCCCAAGACAAAGCTTGCATTTCTGCCGACGGTTGCAAGGTATCGTGTCCCGCATTCGTCGGAGCTGCTCGCGTCACGCGGCATGGACCAGCTTCTTGAAATTGCGCGTCAAAGCTTCGATTACATTATCGTCGACCTGCCGCCCTTGGCGCCCGTCGTCGATGCGCGCGCTATAAACTCGAAGCTCGATGCAGTGGTTTTCGTTATCGAGTGGGGAAAGACATCGCGCAAGGTCGTGCAGTCGACGCTGCTCTCCGAGCCGGAGCTCTATGCGAAATGCGTCGGCGCTATATTGACCAAGGTCGATCCGTCGCAGATGAAGCTTTACCGGACATTCGGCTCCAGTGAGTATTATTATAAGCGTTACTCGCGATACTACACTGAAAGCTGATGCCTCGCGGTCCGTTCGTTTCGGTCACACGGATTGTTTTCCTTGTCGTCACCGCAGTCTTTGCGGTGCTGGCCGGCAGAGAGCTGTACGCTTCGATAAGAACCGCCAGTATCTCTATCGTCGCTGAAAGGCTCGAGCACGGCGAGACCGTCACCGATGATGTTGCAGCCAAATATGCGGCGCGGACCATCGACATTGTCGATGGACATTATTGTCGGTCGGACATTGTCGCCGCCGGTGTGACACTTGTCCTGGCGCAACTCGATCGGCAGAACGTCAACGTCAATTACGATGCCTGGGCTGCCGCGGCATCGAGCGCCCGACACTACATGCAACATGCGCTTTCGTGCATGCCGACGAACAGCAATTTTTGGCTTCGTCTCGCCGCCGTCCAATCCGTCATTGCGGAAGATCCGCTTTCGGTTGCGGAAATGATGAAGCGGTCCGTCGCTCTTGCGCCCCACGACGAGTCGATGATTCTGACGCGGTTTTACTTCTGGAATGATTTTACGACTGCGACGCTTTCAACGGCAAAGGCTGCGCTCGATAGCGATCTCGTGACGATGCTGAAACTTGGCGACCGTTGCAGGGGCAACGCCACCATTAAAGAGATCAGTCCACAACTCCGCCCAATCTTCGATCGAACCTGGGCAGGGCTTGGGGATGGAGCGACAGCGCGATTCCGGCAGCGCTGCAGCAAGTAATCGTCGGCGGTTCTAAAGCGCGTCGCATCAAACTTGATTCATGCGACGCGCTTTAGCTCTTTGTTTTGATGCATGTCGCTATCCCGGAACCGCTGCACACTTCCGGGCGACATGCATTAGGGAGAACAGCTGCAGAGTCAGAACCCCCGTCAACCAGGGTTTTAGGGGCAATAGCGCCCGCCGCTTGCGCGGCGGGCGTCGTCTATTGATTATCTGATGAACGATTAGACGCTGGCGCCCGAGACAAAATCCGTGCCCGTGATATTGAGCGTCAGAACGCCGGCATCCGTGTGACCTTGGCCGTCGGAAATCTTATAATATTGGATGGTTTCCGTGACGTGATCGCCAGGAGCGATATCCGATGCCAGATCGTAGGTGAATGAACCGTCCGACTTGACATGGAACGTGCCATAGGTCCCGGCGACGTCGGTCGTTGCGCTCGGATTGCCGTTGACATTCGTGCCAGCGAACTGACGGAGGAAGAGATGTCCATTGTCGCCGGCAATGTCGTTGTCGAGCGCATTACCGCTGATCGGGCTGCCTTCGTTGAAGCTGTAGTGGTCGTCGACAGCGATCGGCTTGACTTGGGTGACGCCCTGGATGTTCAGGGTGAACAGGCCGACATCGGTATGACCGCTGCCGTCGGAGATCTTGTATGAGACCTTTTCCTGGAGCAATTCACCATTGGTGAAGTTAACCTTGGCAGCATCGCTCAGAACATAGGTGTAGCTGCCGTCCGGTTTGACGAAGAAGGTGCCATAGTCGCCCTGGATTTCAGTAACCTGGCTGTTGCCTTGCTTGGCGCCAACGCTCTGCTGGTCGAATGCGCGAAGGAATAGGTGGCCGTTGTCGGATGAATCGTTGCTGAGCAGATTTCCCGAGATGACGTCGGTTTCTAGAAATGTGGCAGAATCGTCGGTTGCGTGAATAGCCATTGTTGTCTCTCCTGAATTGATCTTCGCTGGCCAATTTTAACCTTAGCGACGGGTGCGATTAAGGATATATTAATACAGAGAGTCAAGGCTGAGATTAACATGATATTAACATTAGAGTGCCGATGTGCAATAATGGCACACATACAATCGGAGTAATTGGACGAAACACCGGCGGATTGGCGCATTAATAATAAGTGAATACGCGGCATATCGGACGATTGAACATATTTCTTCACAAGGTAAGAAGTTTTATTCGGAAGCAATCAATAGGAATACAGGAAGTCACTTCCGTGCAGATGAAATTGTCAAATAATCACATTGGGCTAGCAATCTCTTTTGGTGATTTTGTCGTGTTATCTCGATAGCCTCTCTTACATCCTATTAAGGTCGTCACTGTCATTTCTATTGTTGGATACGCTGAGGAACAAACTTCTTAGTTGTAGCAACATGATCACAGCAATCCGCCGGTTACGGAAAAAGGACTGCCATCGAACTGCTTTCTAGTAAAAATACATTCTTGTCATGCGTTGCAACTTTAACGCCATGGAAAATACATCAGAGACGAAGAAAACTCGCCTGACGATGAAGAATATCGGCAGATAGAAAGAATTTTAGTGTTTCATTTTAGCCGGCGGAGAGAGGTCCACGCTTAGAAGATTTCCATTACCTTGGGGAGATCGAAGCATGACCGTCTATTACGTGAATTCAGCGACAGGGTCCGATCATAACAGTGGAACCGCGGAGAATTCGGCTTTCGCGACATTATCCGCCGTCGAATCCCTGAGGCTGAACCCTGGCGACAGTGTGCTGCTTGCTGCCGGAAGCGTGTTCAATGAACAATTCGATTTGAAATACTCCGGCAGCGTTGCGGCTCCGATCACCATTGGCAGCTACGGTCTTGGCGACGCCCCGGTCATTCACAGCAGCAATGACGGCATCCATGGTTCCAAGGCCTCGAATATCGTGATCGAGAATATCAAGATCGCCGATACTGGGGCGAACGCGATATATGCAGGAAACGTGTCGAACTGGGTCGTACGGAATGTCGAGGTGAGCAATACCGGCCTTGCCGGAAAGCCCGGATCCGTCAGCTTCCAAAGCAGCCAGAACATCACCATCGAAAACAGCACACTGACCGGTGTCCATTCCGACGGGATCTGGATGGAAAAGGTCAAGGGCGTCACCCTGATCAACAACACCGTCACCAACAGCCAGGGAAGTGCCGCAGACGCCATTCAGCTCAACGACAGCAGCAATATTCTCGTCAAGGACAATCATCTGGAGCAAACGCAAACCAACAGCGCCAAAGGTGTCTTGGTACTGGTCCGAGCTCAAGATGCTTTGGTCGAGGGCAATACGCTCGTTGGCGGCGGCTTCGGGTTGAGCGCGCAGGCGGGCACCAACATCGCCATTCACGACAACAACATCTCGGGATATGGCGGCTACAGCTGGTCCTACGGCATCGGCCTTGGCGATCAGGGCGATGCGAAGAACTACGATATTAGCGGGAATTATATCCATGACGGCGTGTATGGGGTTCTGGTCAGCGCCGCCGGCAATCCCGTCTATATCCGCGAGAATATCGATGTTCATGACAACGTCTTTGACGATCTGTCCTCCTCGGCGCTTAAGGTCGACCGGCCAGCATCGGGCTCCTTCTATGACAATATCATCGACAGCGATGTATCGACGCTGACGATGCCTGCCACAATCGCTGCGCAAAACACGTTCTTTGTCGGCGACAACAAAACATTCGAGCAAGCGCAGGCCGAACTCGACAGCGCCGCCGGCGGCACGAATGGTGATACGTCAACGAGCCACGAGCAGACGCCTGTTGCACCGGTCGTCGAGCATCCCGCGGAAATACCGGCGCAGCCCCAGGTAAGCGCTCCAGTGGCTGCGACCGAAACGCCGGTCGCGACCACGCCCTCAGTCGCCGCCCCAAAAATTGTCGCTGTCCACGACAACTTGAAGATTTCGGCCGACACCGGCAGCGCATATCATGGAAACCTTCTTGAAAACGACAGTGCCGCCAATGGCAGTGTGCTGCTGCGTCGCTTTGGCGACAGTGCCGTGGATAAACATGGGCTGACGGTAACGGGCAAATACGGTGTGATCCATATTGAGAGTGATGGCGATTACACCTACACCGTGGACGCAGCGAAACTCGTCGGCCTTCACGGGAACGTCAGCGAATCCTTCCAGTACAAAATTTCCGACGGTGCTTCGCACATCGACACGGACTCGCTGGGTATTTACATCAATGTCGATGCATTTCATTCCAGCCAAGCCTCGCACTTGTTGGTCTGAAGCCCACCAACGCTGAGACAGCGTCAATCGGTCGTGTTCGCCCGGTTGACGTTTCCCGGCTTCAATGCCGATGCTTGCTGCAAGGCTGTCGAAAGCGCGAGATGGCGATGGCAAAATATGTCCACGGGTCATAATCAGAACAAACTATAGACTGAATTTATAGTTAATCCCCCAGTAAATCTCGCGTCTATGGGCGCGTCCTGTTCATCTCTTTGAACCGTTATTGGGCGATTTGCGGTTTTCCCTTGCTTAGGCCGATATATTTAGCGTAGCGTTAAGCTAGGGCCTCTGAAATCATTCGCTATAAATGGGGATTTTCGGTCATTTTTCAGTGGGGTTCATGTAATAAGCTTTGGACTTGTCAGCGGGTTTCGGCACCAGTGCCGAACGTCCGAAGTAGCTATGTCATTGTCTGGCCTTGATAGGCCTGTAGCTGCGATATACGCAGGCTTATTTGTCTGTATGCGATGCGGTAGAGAGGGATTTAATTCGTGTTTCAGAGTTCAGCGACCGATGCCAGTGAGCCGTCCAAAGCCTTGCGGAAGTGCAAGGGGGGACTTGTCTTTATCGGCATAGCAAGCGCGCTTATCAATATTCTCTATCTTACCAGCTCATTCTTCATGCTTGAGGTGTATGATCGCGTCATTCCGAGCAAAAGCATACCGACGCTGGCTGCCTTGGCGATACTTGCATTGGCTCTTTACGCGTTTCAGGGCGCGTTCGAGGTTCTCCGGAGCAGGATGCTCGTGCGCGTTGCCGGTGCGCTTGACGAGATGGTGAACGGACGCGTGTTCCGGGCGCTCATCAAGGCGCCGCTGAAAGTCAAAATCGGCGGGGACGGGCTTCAGCCGTTGCGCGACTTCGACCAGATAAGAACCTTCCTGTCCGGCATGGGCCCGACGGCGATGTTCGATCTGCCGTGGCTTCCCTTCTACATCGTGATCTGCTTCCTGTTTCATCCGGCGATCGGATATATCGCGATCGGTGGATCGCTGGTTCTTGCCATCCTGACGTTCTTGACCAACCAGGGAACGCGGACGCTGTCAAAACAGCAATCCGACGCCGCCAATATGCGCAATGCCTTTGCGCAGACCTCGATCCGCAACTCCGAGGTCATTCACGCAATGGGCATGGCGGGCACCATGGCCGAGATCTGGGACCGCAAGAACGAAGAATACCGGCTCATCACCCGGCAGGCGTCGGATGTCGGCAACGGATATGCGACCCTGTCGAAGATTTTCCGTATTGCCCTGCAATCGGGAACGCTTGCGACCGGTGCGATCCTGGTCATTCAAGGCCAGGCCTCTTCAGGCATCATCATCGCGGGCTCTATTCTGACGTCTCGCGCTCTGGCGCCTGTGGAAGCGGCGATCGGGAATTGGCGCGGATTCGTTTCCGCCCAGCAAAGCTGGGCGCGGCTTGCGAACCTGCTGAAAACCATTCCAGAAATCCCGGCACCGCTCGCGCTCGCGGCGCCTTCCAAGCAGGTTACGGTCGAGGGGCTGGCAAGCGGGCCGCCGGCGGGCCAGCGCCTGGTTATTTCCGATGTCAGCTTCGGGCTGAGAGCAGGAAGCGCCCTCGGGGTCATCGGTTACAGCGCTTCGGGCAAGTCGTCGCTGGCGCGGGCGATGATGGGCATCTGGCCGACCGTCAGGGGATCCATTCGCCTCGATGGCGCAGCACTCGACCAGTGGGATGGCGATGCCCTTGGCCGGCATATCGGTTATCTCCCGCAGGACGTGGAACTGTTCTCAGGAACCGTCGCGCAGAATATCTGCCGTTTCGCCAAGGAGATGTCGCCTGAGGCGGTGGTCGCTGCGGCGCGGGCGGCACGTGTTCACGATCTCATTCTTCGTCTGCCGAACGGTTACGAAACCGAAATCGGTGAAGGGGGTGCGGCACTTTCGGCCGGCCAGAGACAGCGTATCGCGCTTGCAAGAGCGCTTTACGGCGAGCCCTTCCTCGTCGTGCTCGACGAACCGAACTCCAACCTCGATGAGGAAGGCGAGCGGGCGCTGAGCGCCGCGATCATGAGCGTGCGGGCACGCGGCGGCATCGTCGTCGTCATCGCGCATCGGTCCGGGGTTCTGGCGGTCTGCGACTTCGTGCTGATGATGCAGGACGGCCGGATGATCGCATTCGGTCCGAAGGAAGAAGTTCTGGCACGGGTCAGCCGGCCGGAACCGGCGGCGCGTACGCCGATTGCCGATCGCGTGGCTCAGCTCAAGGTCGTGGTCGACGGCATGAATGCGGCTGAATAGGCCGGAAGGAAGATTGTGAGAAAAGTCATCAGTGAATCCAAACGCTCCCTCAATCGCCATGTCGCCATTGTCGGCGTATTGTCGATAGCTCTCGTTTGCGGCATCGGTGGTTGGGCAGCAACGACTGAGCTGTCGAGCGCCGTCATCGGCGAAGGCGTTGTCGTCGTCAACGGCGATGTCAAGAAGGTCCAGCACCTGACAGGCGGTATCGTATCGAAACTGCTGGTCTCCGAAAATGACCATGTGACGGCCGGACAGATCCTGATACAGCTCGATGGCACGACGACAAAAGCACAGCTTTCGATCGTCGAAAGCACACTCGCTCAGCTTTATGCGCGTCGTGCCCGTCTGAAGGCCGAACGGATCGACGCCGAGTCATTCGATGTCGAGGAAAACATCAGCGATCTGACATCCAGCACGGCGGCGCGGGATCTGCTCGACGGCGAGACGAAATTGTTCGACAGCCGCAGGTCGGCGCTCGTGGGAATGAAGAGCCAGTTGGCGTCGCGCAAGGATCAGCTGGCCGAGCAGATCAAGGGATTGGTCGTTCAGATCAACGCTACCAATGATTCACTCAGCCTGATCGAACAAGAGCTCGAAGGCGTCGATACGCTCTACAAGAAGGGGCTGGTCACGCTGCAGCGTTTGAATGCACTCAAACGCGCCCGCGCCGACCTTCAAGGCAATAGCGGCCAGGAAATCGCTGCAAAGGCAGAGGCCGAAGGCAAGGCAATCGAGATCGATCGCCAGTCGCTCCAGCTGGACGAGGATCGCCGTTCGGAGATCGCCAAGGAACTGACCGACGTCGAGGCGAAGATCGCCGAAAATGAAGAGCGCCGCGGAACCGCGCTCGATCAGCTCCGCCGTCTCGACATTGTCGCGCCGCTCAGCGGGCGCATTCACGAGCTTTCCATTCACACGGTCAATGGCGTCGTCAATCCGGGTGAGACCCTGATGCTCGTCGTTCCCGAAAATGAAGATCTCACGGTTCAGGCGAGAGTCGCCACGCGCGATATCGATCAGCTTCACGTCGGCCAGTCCGTCGATGTTCGGTTCAGCGCCTTTGATCAGCGCACAACGCCTGACGTGCGCGGTGAGATCACTTCGATTGCACCCGATGTCGTCAAGGATGAGCGGACGGGCATCAGCTATTATCCCCTTCGCGTCAAGCCGGAGGCTGAAAGCATCGCCAAGCTGAAGTCGATAAAGCTCTATCCCGGCATGCCGGCCGAAGTCTTCATCAAGATCGCCGACAGAAACGTTATCTCCTATCTGACGAAGCCGCTGACCGATCAGATGCAGCACGTATTTCGTGAGGAATGATGGCGCGGCCGTGCCGCGTCACAAGCGGCGTGAGCGGTCATCGTCATGACATTGTCTCAAGGCTGCTGCAGCTTGGTTGAAGAAGGGCATGGCTGCCCTTCCAGCCGGATTTCTGACGCGTGACCTACCGGTTCCGCTGAGATATGATTCCTCCATGACAAGTTTGCGGCTTTGGCGAACGCTGCCAATCGAGAGACGACCGACTTATGGATGGCTTCTGCTTTTGGCGTGTCTGGTGATGCTCTCGGCCCCGAAAAGCGGTTATGCCGAAAATTCCCCGCCGTTGAAAATAGTCGCTTTCGGAACATCGTTGACAGCCCGAGGAGGATGGCAGCCCGCTCTCGAGACAAGGCTTGCAGCCTGCCTGAAGAGACCGGTGAAAATCGAGAGCGTTGCAAAGAGTGGGGAGACGTCGCTCTGGGCTCTGACCCAGATTGATCGCGTCGTTGCCGAGCAGCCGGATATCGTTCTGATTGAGCTTTACGCTAACGACGCAGCATTGCAGCGGTACGTGTCGCTTGCGCAAAGCCGAAAGGATATCGGCGACATCCTCGATCAGCTTCGGCAGCGCCTGCCGCAAACGCGGATCATCGTCATGGCGATGAATCCGTTTTCGGGACTGCGTGGACTGATCCGTCCCTTTGTCGGCAGCTACATCTCGGCCCATCGGGCGGAAGCAGAGAAACGCGGTCTCGAGTTTGTCGACCACCGGCCGAACTGGCAGCGTCTGACGCCGGGGGATCTGGCCGCGGCAATTCCTGATGGCGCCCATCCCCTGCCTGACATTGCATCCGAAATCATCGTGCCGGAACTTGTCAAACATATTGCCGGCGGCAATTGCAGGGAATGAAAGATCTCTGCTTGCGGATAGCGCCGCCCGCAAGGTGGCGAATGCTCCGGGACAACGGCTAACGCGTTGCCGGGTCAGACTGTCGCGAGATAGCCTTTAAGGTAGTTGACCAGCGAAGCCCGTCCAAGCTCGGACGGATCCTCGTGAGAGGGGCTGTCCAGATCGTCGAGAAGATAGTTCTTCAGATCATCGTCGCTATGCGCGACATAGATGCCTGGCCGGCCCGCGAGCTGGCCTACCGTGGCAAGCTGGTGATCGTTGCGGTGCTCGCCGAGGGATGCCTGCCGGGGCACGAGAATGATCGGTTTTCCAAAACGTTTCGCGGTCAGCACCGTGCCGATTCCCGCATGAGAGACGATGACGCTTGCATCGAAGAAGACCCGGTCGAAGTCCGCCGGCTCGATATTCTTGATCCATTTCATATTCTGTGGCGTGTAGGTGCCCTTGCCGATCTGCGCCAGAACCGGTCTGGACAGGTCCTTTGCGAAAGTGTCGACAGCCTTGACGAGGCGATCGAACGGCAGCTGCGTTCCGACGGTGACAAGGATCAAAGCACAGCTCCTGCGTAGTGGGGGCCATCAGGCCGCGACAAATGTTGCCATTGCGTCAGCCACAGCGTCGCGATACGGCCGGCCAATTTCCCCGACAGCGACAGCTTCTCGACATTGGCGACGCTGTCGATCCAGATCGTCCGCTTGCCCGTCAATTTGCCGGCAAGCAGACAAAACAGCCCGGGCGCGGCACCTGTGGAAATGACGACATCGGGCCTCTGCTTGATAACGATGGCGAAGGCGCTGAAAAAGCACCGGATCGACATGGTAATCGAGTCGCGGCTGCAATCGGGAAGGACCAGCCCGTCGCGAATATCATATTTGGCAAGCAACCCGGGAATGGTCGTAGCAAAGACGATATCGCAGCCCTCGAACGCGCCGCGCATGGCCATCAGCTGTTCCCAATGACCGCCGCCTGACGAGGCAGCGAGGACCTTCAATTTTTTCTCAGTCATAGACAGGCATCTCCTATGTTTGACCGACGGTAAGAGCGAAAAACCGTTCTGTTCGAACAGCGGTTGTGTCACGATGGTTCAGCAGAAGTGTACCATTCTTCGCCCGGTTGGTTGAAGCCATCAAGTTCATCGATGTTATTAGACATGATGCTTTTGGCTGAAACATAGTAAGAGCCAGAACGTCTCCAAGAGCGCTTCTGCAAATAATATCAGTGGGCGGCATTGGGCTTGTATTCCTGATAGGCATGTCCGAGGATCCCGTTAACCATGCCGGCGCCGCGCAGAACATGGGTGAGCGCGCGCATGCCCCAGTAGGGTGAAATCAGGATCGCCGGCAGCATGACCAGCCCGAGCACGACCCTCGTGGCGCCATAGGCGGCGCGATAGATCCGGCGCTTGAGGTTGCCATGCAGAACCTCGCTGACGGCGAAGGTATTGCCCAGTCGGTACTGTCTTTGCAACACCCATTTCCAGGTCATCCGGTTGGCGGGAACGATGTCATAGACCAGGGCCTTGTCAGCCCAGAAAATCTGCATGCCGCGGCGGATGGCCTGATTGAAGAAAAGATAGTCCGTGCCGCCGGTGAACCGCATCTTTTCCTCAAAACGAAGATTCCATGAGCGGATCAGCGGATAGTCGAACATGACGTTGTTCGAGGCCGCATAACCGATGCGCTGGCCGTCGATGTTCTTCTTGCGCTCGAATACTCTGGCCTTGATGAAATATTCCGGCGGGTTTTCCGGATAGACCGGCTGGACGGGGCCGTAGACGCAATCGGCGCGGTTTTTCTCACGGGTCTCCAGCATGGCGTCCAGCCAGCCGTTGACCGGCCATTCGTCATCGTCGAGAAAGCAGAAGAGGTCGGTGCCGGGCGGTGCCGAATCCAGCGCGCGGTTGCGCGCAAAAGGGATGCCCTGGTTTTGCTCGACGACGTAGATCAGGTCGTAGGCGCCCGTCTGGCCAAAGCCCTCCACCGTTGCCTTGGCGCTGCCGGCCGCATCATTGTCCACGATCACCATGGTGAGATGATAGGGGCGGGCCGGGTGCCTGATCTGGCGCGTCATGACGTCAAGCAGCTTGGCGATACCGTCCAGACGCCGATAGGTCAGTACCCCGACGGCGATCTTCAACGGTGCACCTGCCTGATCGGTGCCGACGGATGAGTGCGGGAAGGTTTCCTGCTGGTTCATGCCTGTCCTTTCCGCAGCATATTTGCCAAACGCTTGCGCGCCGCCATCAGGGCCACCTCGGTTGCGGCAGTATCGCCGAACGGACCGCCGGTCACCGTGTTGCGCGCTTCGCTCCTAAGCTTCAGCAGCGATGTCGTCTCGGCAATGCCGCCGGCCACCAGGCTCTTGCCGAGTGCCTGCAGCCCATCGTATCGGCGTGCCAGTTCCAGGCCTGTCGCGATCATGATCCGCGGGCGCAGCGTCTTTGCCCGGCTTGTGCCGGTATAGCGGTTCGACGCATGAATGCGCTGGAAGGTCAGCGGTGTTTCGACGATGGCGCCACGACCGAGATAGGCTGCGGCAAACTTGATATAATTGTCGCTGAGGACAACGTCTGCCGCGACGGTCATCGGCAATATCTGGGCGAGCAGGCTGCGGCGGAAGCTCAGGCCCGATGTCGGAACCGGAAGCGAGGGAAAGCCGCCCTTGCGAAGCGTGTCCCGCTTGTCGAACAGCGTCACTTGCAGTTCTGCAGACGGCTGGTCGCTTTCCTCGGTCGTCACTCGGTCGAAACACCAGTCGATCTCGTTGCGATCGTAGATCTCGGCGATCCGCGCGAGTTTGCCGGCCAAAAACGTATCGTCGGCGTCAAGGAGAAAGAGGATATCGCCGCTTGCGGCCGCAAAACCTGCATTGAAGCTCGAGGCCTGACCACCGTTTTCCTTCAATACAGGCAGAATCCGATCCCCGTAGGAGGCAAGAATTTCGCGGGAATCATCCGTCGATCCGTCGTCGACCACCACCACTTCGAAGTCCGGGTAGGTCTGCGACAGCACGCTATCGATGCATGGGCCGAGAAAGCGACCATAATTGAAATTATTGATGAGCACCGAGAGCTTCAAATTACCGCCTCCTACAGCGCCGCGCGTCTTTTCAGACGCGCAAAGGACGCTGTAATATTTCGAATTGCTAAGGCCATCGATCACCGCGCCAGCGTCTGAGGCGCATATCGGCGAATTCCCGCGCGATACCCCCGCATGTAGTAATATTTCCAGATAGCCCAGAAACGCTTCTTGGATTGCGGCAGGAGATAAAGCGTGCCTGCCCGGAATGCCCATTGCGCGCTTTCGATCCAGGTCGGAAGCGGCACGCCGCTTAACCTCACTCCTCCGGGCACCTCGTCGGGAAACAGCGCCGGCATGCCATAGCCAAGACGCTCGCCGCGTTTCTGCACCCAGTCCTCGGTGACGCTCGATGCAGGAATCCAGTGATGAACCACGGCTTCGGCGCATCGATAGGATTTGGCGCCGCTGGCTGCGAGGCGGATGATGATTTCAGCATCCTCGCCCATTGCGAACATCGGTCCCGGAAGAGGACCGATGTCTTCCCGATAGCGGACGCTCGCCCCCAGCAACTCACGCCGAACAATCGTGTTCGGGCCCCAAACCTTTGTCGGGTCGCATGGTCCGCTTTGTGTCTCGTCAACGATCGCAAATGTCGATCCCATAGGAATCCAGTCGATAAAGCGATCCTTCGGCTCCTTTTCCCAATCGGGGACGATTCTGCCGCCGAAGACGCCATAGCTGGGATGGGCAGCGGCGCAGTCGACGATTGCCGTCAGCCAATTCGGTTCGGCGCGAATGTCGTCGTCGGTCAGGACAACGAGATCTCCCTTTACCCGATCCAAGCCCATGTTCAACGCACCGGACTTTCCCGGCGTGCGCTGCTGCAGGATGGTGATCGGAAGCTTGTCGCTGTAGGACTTCAAAAGATCGAACGTGTCGTCATTGCTGTTGTTGTCGACAGCAATCAGTTCCCATCGATCATGGGGAAGTTCCTGGCGCACCAAGGAATCCAACATATGGCGCACCCGTCGGCTGGCGCCATTATAAGATGCAAAGAGCACGCTGACGAATAGATCCGACATCAGTGACCAACCCTCTTGGTGAAGTCGAAAGCGAAAAGTCTCATATTTTGACTGCCTGTGCCATGTTTGAACGGGATCGGCGCCTTACGCGGGGTTCGACCGTATTTTGCCGAAAAACTCGCGCCTGTGACTTTCACCGAGTACCCTCAGCTTGCGAAGATTGCGCAACCAGCGCCGCGGTTTGGTGAGCACGCCGCGGTTCAGGAAATACTGCCGCAGCAGGCTCGGCGCCTGGCTGTGCGATCCGCCGTGGGCAACCCGATAGACCGCTCCGCGAAAGGGAAGTTTCGTCAGCGGCGCTCCACGTTGGGACAGGATGTTCGCAATGCGGACATGGCTGCCCAGCATCGACTTGATCCAGTCGAGCGAAGCATCCTCGAAGCGGCCGGGGAGTTCGTAGAGATCGGCACGAATGATCAGCGACGTGCCGCAGAGATGGCTGAAATCATCATGGCCGAACAGGAAATTGCCGCCGTCGTCCCAGATATAACCATGGTCGATCGTCCAGCCGTTGGCATCCCGATTTTCGGATGCGTGCTGCACGATCCGGGAGCTGACGAAATCATCGTCGTCGACGATCATGAAAAAGCGGCTATCGGCGGCAGTCAACATGCCGCTCAGGACACGCCGGCCCTTGTCAGCGCGGAAGGCGTCAAGGAAGTCTTCCTTGCTGCCCTTTCCGAGTTCATGCAGGTCGTTCGGCGGAAAAGTCACGCGCACGGCGGAAAACTTCTCCGGCAGATCAGGCAGGTCGGCGCCTTCGTTGGCCACGATGATCCCGCGCCAGTCTCCATTGGTCTGGTTGGAAATGGAGGCGACGGTCTGGCTGAGGTTTGCCTTCAGCTTGCTCCAGTCGCGGGCATTGTCCTGATGTCGGACCGGGATAATGAAGGTGACAAGTGGCATCGAATAACCCCCTTAAGCCCGCAAGCTCACAGCTTCTTTGTTATCGATACGCCGATTGGCTGCCTGGTGACGCGCCCACTCGATCCCGTCTTCGAGCGAAGTTGCCTTGTAGGAAAGATCCGTTCCGCCGGAGAATGCATTCATGAAGCGGCGGATCTTTCCGTAGCTGTTGTCCAGCACGGCATGCGGACGGCCGAGCAGCACCGAGCAGATATGGACGTGCAGGCGGTCGGTGACGATTGCGCGGGCACGCGAGATCTGGCTGATGCCGCGTTCGAAGCGGTTGTGCGCAGCCGCGTCCAGCCTGCGCAAGGCAACTTCGCTTGGCTTCAAAGCGAGATAGGCCGAAGCTACTCCAAGCTTCTTGGCGATATTCACCTTCCGTTTTGACTCGGTGATCCAGTCTTCCACAGGAATGTCGGAAGGGATATTGCGATCGGTGCCGCCAACGCGCTCCGCATCCTCCCGCAGCATGGCGAGCACGGGAATTTGCGTCGCCCGTTCCGGAAGCGCGCCGATGGCGAAAGCCATATCGGGGCATAGGCGCACGGTGCAGTCGAAATGTTTCTCGGAAAATTCCTTCGATTCTTCGTCGCGCACGAGCAGCACGAAATTCTTGTGGCGCCCGATTGCCCGTTTGGACTGCTCAATGCGCTCAGCCGAACTGTAGTGGATCGACTGCGGGAACTGGATGATCTGCCGATCGGGGAAACGTTCCATGATCGCTTCACGGAAATCCTGATGGGCAACCCAGATGTCGCCGAAGTTGCCGCCACCGTGAATGAAGATCGGGCCTGTGGGAACGCGCCGTTTCAGCTCTTCAGCGGAGAAGTCGTATAGCCTGGAAACATAGTCCGGGCGCTTGCCGAAACGATCGTTGAGATAGGCCATCTCACCCAGCCAGATGGCCGAATCGCCGCAATTGCGGATGTCGGGGAAGTCTAGGATCGCGAGCGGCTCGTCGCGCGAGACATAGTCCTTCAGGCAATCATGGATCATGCCATTGAGTTTTGCGATCAGCTCAGATCTGGATAGGCTGGTCATTCTGCCTCACTTTTTAATGTTCGTTTTAGCTTTAAGCCGACTTGGGAACGGCAATACGCTTGGCTTTTGACAGGAACTTGACGACGATACGCTGAACTTCGGTTTCCGGTCCATTCGGCTTCTTCATGGCGAGCCAAAGGACAAAGCTGGAACCGATATAGAGAATACCGCCGGTGACGACGAGGATGGCAAGGTGCAGGGCCAGCGCCGGCTTGTCGGTGGGGGTGTTCAGGATATGCGACAATCCCCAGACGCCGGCGGCCATCAGGGCGACGCTCGCAAGGGCGCGGAAATTCGCCGCGAGCTGCTGGAAGAACGGCAGATTGATCAGCCGCTTGACGAGAAGCATGTTGACCACGGTCGAAATCAGACCCGTGAACACACGCGCATAAACGACGCCCGGAAGCCCGGCCATCATCAGGCCGGCGATGATGATGGGAATGCGAACCACCAGCATCTGCGTGTCGCGGATGAACAGCATCTTGGTATGGCCCTTCGCCATGCCGAGCGGCTGGACGAGCGAACCGAGCGTCTGCAGGGCGAAGACCGATGCGAGTGCCTGGACGATGAAGATGGCGGGAGCCCACTTCTCTCCCAAGGCCAGCCGCATCATCGGATCAGCCACAACAGCCATGCCGATACCTGCCGGAAGCGCCACCGCAGCCAGAAGCGCCTGCGCGCGCTGATAGGCTGCGATAAGCCGGACCGGATCGTTGCGGACCTTGGAAAAGCCCGGATAAATCGTCTGGTTCAACGGCGCCGTCGCCTCGCGCGTCGGCAGCGTCGAAAGCGTATTGCCGACGGTATAATGACCAAGCTGCGTGGCGCCGAGCATCTTGCCGATCAGCAGATACTCGATCCGCCAGTTCAGCGTATTGACGATCTGTCCGGCCGTCAGCCACACCGAGAAGGAAAACAGTTCCCGGGCATGGCGGAAGGTGATGCGCGGCCAGAACGGCAAGACGGTGTAGGAGACGATGATATTGGTCACCTGATAGGCAAGCGTGCCGATCACGAGCGCCCAATAGCTCTGGTAGATCGCGGCAATTGCCACCGTCACGATGAAGCCGACGAGCTTTTGCGAGACGTTCAGGACGAATTCCTGCCAGAAGATCAGATCGCGCTGGAGCATGACGCGGCGCGGATTGGCGAGACCGCTCAGGAGCAGGCTGAAACTCAGAGCAAGCATCACGCTCGTCAAACGAGGTTCATTGTAAAACTCGGCGATCGGATAGGACGCGGCGGCAAACAGCAGCGCCAATATGGCACTTCTCGTCACGCTCAATGTCCAAACCGCGCTGAAGTGCGTTTCGCTCGGAGACTCGTGGCGGATGAGCGCCTGATTGAGCGAAAGCTCGGTGACCGAACTCAAGATGACCTGGATCGTCGTTGCAATGGCGACGAGACCAAAATCCGCCGGTACGAGATACCAGGCGAGGACAAAGGTGCTGAGTGCCGAAAGCCCGTTGACGATGGCGCGGGACAGGCTCAGCCACATGCTGCCTTGAATCAGTCGGTCGGTCACACTGCTCATGGGCGAACGGCTCCCGAGGTCGAGCACATCGACCATTTGAGCGGACCACATGCACATTCAAGGTGCGTCTCACCCTTGCGGGCGCAGAGGGTATTGAAGGAGTCGAAAAGCATCATGCTTTATTGCCTCGTCACGAAACCGGTTGCGATCTTAAAGGGCGCTTGCCGTTTTCTTGGAAAAATCTTGCTTCAGCCGGTTCAGCTCGACCAGCATTCTCTCATGCGCTCTGACGATCGACTCGTCGGTGCTGAGCTGGCCTGGCTTCTCCGCCACCCGCTGCAACGTCTTGACTGTCGAACCGAACACGTAATTTCCAGTCAACTGGCGGATGCGGCGGTGACGGAACGTTATGTTCTTCAACAGGGTGGTATTTTTCCGCACGAGCGACGCTCCGACCTCGACGAGGTTCGACGGGCCGATCGGGTCGAAATCGATCTCCAGATCGAGCGCACTCGCCCAGTCATACCACTTGGCTCTGTTCCCCGGCGCGATCGGCCGGATCGCCCGCCACGGAACGCGCAGCGCATCCGAAATAATGCAGCCATGCATGGCTTCCGATACGACCTTATGTGATGCGCTGATTTCGGTCAGAACCTTTTCCACCGACCAGCGCGGATCGATATAGTGAATGCCGGCGAGATCGCAGACCTTGTCCCAGCTGCCGTACATGGCGCTTTCGTAGTGCGGCATGAAGGAGACGGGGTAGCGCTTCTCGATGCTTTTTGCATCCCAGCAGCTGCGCGTCAGGATGCCCGAATCGCCGATGGCGTAGCTCGGATCGATGCCGAGGACTTCGGCGGTCTTCTTTCCACGCACGAAATAGAAGGTCCAGTTGCCGTCGACTTTCGGCGGGTTGGTGTAGCCGCCATAACCTGAGCCGAAGACGATCTTCTGCATGTTCGGGTCGAAATTGTCGTAGAGGATCGAACCGATGCCGAGAAAGAGCTGACCTTCGTCATCATCGAAGAAGTCGGGCAGCAGCCGCTCCCAGAGCCAATGGTTGAGCTCGTCGCCAAAATTCTCGTGTTTCCCGCGATAGGCAAACATCTTCATCGTGCTTCTCCAGTCGGCAAGTGCGTGACGATCTGCGAGACCGCTTCGTCTTCGCGTGCCATGCGTCCGTAACGCGAAATGATCTTGATGTCGCTGCGGATGATCTTTGCCGGATTGCCCGCCACGAGCGAGCGCGGCGGCACGCTTCTGGTCACCACCGAGCCGGAGCCGATGACGCATTCGTCGCCGATTTCAACGCCGGGCAGAATGATGCTGCGGGCGCCGATGAAGCAGCGTTTGCCGATTCGCGTGTGAAGGTAGAGCCCGCGCGTGAGGTCATGGGTCAGGATCGCCGCCTCAAAGGCGACATAGGTTTCCGCGCCGATATGAAGGCCTTTCGGATTGGTCTTGTCGAACCGGACGCTTAGGGAAAAGCTCGCCGTCGGATCGATGTCCATACCCCAGAATTTCGTATAATAGAGCCACTTGGCCGTCACTATGCTGTTCCGCAGCGGCCGAAATACGTTCAGTCCCCACTTCGGCTTCTTTCCTGTCTGCACCATCAAGTCCGACCCCGGCTGGAAAATTCGTCTAGCACGGAACTGTAATAGTCCTCGAGCATTCCCGTCTGACGACGTAAGTCGAAGCGCTCGGCCACCAGAAGCGGTGCCCGCGCGCTGAAGGCTGTCCACAGGGACTGGTCGTTGAGCAGCCTTCCGACGGCTTCGGCCATTCCTGCGACATCCCGCTCCTCCACGAGATAACCAGTTTTCCCCTCTTCGATCGCTTCGCCCACGCCTCCCGAGCGAAATGCGACGACCGGAGTTCCGACGGCTTCCGCCTCTAGATTGGCGAGGCCGAACGCTTCGGCGTGACCATTGTCGAGGGTCACGCTGCCATGAAGATAAAGCTCCGCACTGGCGAGCAGATCCCTTATCTCAGTCTGCGACAGATTTTCATGGATCGTGACGCTTGGCAAGGAACGACGCGCCAGCGCCTCGATTTCCTCTTTCAGCGGTCCCTGACCCACCATGACGAATTCGACCGGGGTGCCGGTCGCCGCCACGCGCGACAGCGCGTCGATCATGAAGCGGTGGCCCTTATAGTCGACGAAACGGGCAATGGAAACCACCAGTCCTTTTTTTCGCGGACGCGGTTCCATTTTGAAGAGGTCGAGATCGATGCCGATATGGTGGCGAAAGACCCGATCGGCGCGAAAGCCGAGCGCCAGCAGCCGGTCGCGGATGAAATCGGAAACGGCGATATTCCAGCTGTTCCAGCCGGCCATCTCCCGGCGTCCCTTGGCAAAGAAGCGCACCTGGTTGAAGCCGCCCGGCTTTTTTGGATCGCCGCCATAGGTGGCGTCGAAGCCGTGGAATGTCGTGACCAGCGGCTTGCCGGCGGCGCGCGCCAGGGGCCCGATGACATAACCGTTCTTGCCGAAATGGGCGTGGATAACATCGGCATTGCCGATCGCGGGAAAGAGAAAGGGAAGGCCGATCTGGGGGATTTTCAGAAGCAGTTCACCGGCCCGCGCAACGGGAGACCGACGGATGTCATGAACCGGAACCGTGGATTTTTTGGTATGGGCGGAAGAAATTCGCGAACCGGCAAGAATTTCAGCTTCGAAGGAACGAAATGCCACCGCCTGATTGAGAACAAATGCCTGGCTGGCAGGCAGAAATTTTTCCACGTAAATAACGGCTTTTCTCATGAATCTGTCGACGTCTCCGTTGTTTTCTTACGCATCACATCGCCTCTATTGCCCGTCGGATGCCATCAACCGCACTTCTCGGCGTGTTGTTTTCGTCGTAAAGATTAACGCGCTTCGTGCAAGCCGCGTCGGGACCGGCCGCCTTCTCGTCGGGCTCGGCGTATTTTTCCGACATGCCCCATACCGTCACGCCTTTCAAGTCGCCACGCTCGGCCGCCACGGTGATCACGTCACTGAAAATATCGCCGTATGACGCCGGCGTGAAGCCTTTGTCGCGGTTGAGGAAGTGGCAGGACGCATCGAGTTCGGTGATGAAAACGCCGACCCCCATGTCCTTCAGCGCCGCGCAAAAGCGCCCCATTCCTTCCGGATCGATTCGGTCGAGGCCGGGCCGGAAATGCGCCTGCAGCCCGACCGCGCCGATCGGCGTTTTCCGGGCGACGAGGTCCTCGACGATTTTCAGTATGCGGGCGCGCTTCTGTTCGAACACGTCGGATTTTTTCTCCAGATGCGTTTCGTTGAGCACCAGCGTCGCACCGGGATTGGCCTGATGTGCCATGTCGAAGCTCATACGGATATAGTCGTCGCCAAGGAGGCGTCGGAAAACACAATCCCGCAGATCCGGCGCATCATATTCCAACGGCTCGTTCACCACATCCCAAGCGTCGATCGAGTTCTTATAGCGAGTGACAACCTGTTTTATATGACGGTTCATCGTCGCCTGAATCGTCTTGGCGTCGGTGATCTCAGACACCCACTCCGGGACGCGATACCAGATCAAAGTATGGCCATAAACCCTCATGTTGTTTTTGCGTGCGAATGCAACCATAAGGTCGGCATTCTTGAAGCTGAATACACCCGGTCTCTTTTCTGTCGCATTCCATTTCAGCTCGTTTCGCGGCGTTATCGAATTGACGTTGTCGGTGTAGATCCTGGAGGCGATTGGGTCGTTGATGTTCTGCAGGTCGATTGCCGATCCGAATCGGAATGCCTTGCTGTCGGCAACGGCGCGCAACCCTCTCGCCGGAGGCACCTGTGCGAGGACGTCGCCCGCATTGGCATACAACAGAGCAAGCGGAATCGAGGCGAGGAAACGTCTTCTATTCATTCTATCTCTCACTGTTGGCTTTTTTCATGTCCGCGGCGGAATTTAACGGGCCGAGCTCGCCGGCAACGATCCATCTCGGGGTCTGTGTTTCAATTCAGTAGAGTAATGCAACCTCAAATATACTGTCGAACTAGGGGATATTGTCGGTATCTGCTAGACTTTCCAGCTTGCTCCAAGATATAAACCGTTCTGGAGGGCGCTCGCGATGGAATATTGGTTTAGCTATCTGATGAGCTGTTTTCATATGGCATTTCAAAATGCCGCTTTTTTTATGGCGACCGTCCGAAACGATCTATTCCTTCTCGACGGCCGGCAGTTCGCAGCCCTTGTCTTCGGCGTCGTCGGCGTCATTGTCATCCTGTTTGCAGCGTTGATCAGAACATCCTTGCGGTTGCGTCGATCGGCGGTCGCCCTTCGCTCTCTGAGCGATGATCTTGCCCAGGTCACGCAGGACCTCAATGTCGAGCGTCTCTGGCGCCTGGCGGGCGGAGACGGCACCGAACGGCCGAGCGCGGAAAGTTTGAAAGAGCTTTACAGGATCCTGGCCAGGCATCACGACGATGCAAGTTACATGGCGTGACAAACCGACGGATAATCTCGGCAGGTCCTAAAGTGCGTCGCGATCTTTCAGATTCGCTCCTTGCACTTTAGCTCTTTGCTTTTACGCATGTCGTTGCCGCAAAACTAGCGCGGATGGTCCGCATTTCTTGCCGGTGCCTCGGCATCGGCAGGCGTGGATAGCTGTGCCGACGGCACGTCTGTCTCGACCGTTGGTTCGGGCGATGGAAGCCATGTTCTGTCGGAAAAATAGCTTCTTGTTCTTTTCTGGGGCCCGGAGGTCGCATCCAGCGACAGCGTGAAGTTATAGCGGTCGGGATTGAGCACCTCACGGGCGAAGTTGATGCTGGCTCCGAAACCGTCTTCCTTGACGTCCTTCAGATTCTTGATTGCGTTCAACGTCTCGTGAAAATCCAGCCATTGCGGTTGCCGCAACATGGTTTCGAAAATTCGCAGGATAGCGGGATCGAGCTGGCCGTTTTGATCCGTCTCGGGATTGATGATTTTCACCCGCATATTGCTGATCACGCCGGCGGCGTCGCCGCGAACGATGACGAAGATGGAACTCGGAAGCTGATCCTTTTCCCGCTTGGCGCCATGTTCGAAAAAGCATTCGAACGTATCGGCGTTGAAGCTCGCCGCCGCCCAATCGCTGGTTTCGATACCGGCATCGCGCAGAGCTGCACACATTGCAGGCCCGGATATTCGCCATGTGCGTAGAAAGGTCGACACGGTCTGCGCCACCGGCGGGTCGATCAGATGCAAGGGAAGCGTAAAAGTGGCGGGCGGCGCCGGGCGCGGAAGGGCTTTGGGGGGAGGCGGCGTAACGTCAGGGGGAAAGAGATCGAAGCCAAAATAATGGCCCACCGTCTTCAAGTGTTTCATGTCGTTGGAAAGAAGCACCGTCCCCATGACCAGTGACAGTGAGATCGTCAGCAGCAACCAGAAGACCACGGGAATCGTCGGTTTTCCCAATGGCTGTTTCGCATTTGCGGACGGCGAATTATCGGGCAAGCTTGTCTTCTCCGGTCCGAGAAGGATTTCGATCGGGCTGTCTAAATCCAGCAGTATACATTTATCCGTTAAATATCTTTGGCTTCGTGTCGGCAATTGGGCGCCTTTATGCCTCACCACCAGGATGGGCGCGGCAGATTCGGTGAAGATGCAGCACCATTCAATCAGGAACCGCTCATGCGGCTACGGGCAATGTCACTGCTAGCTCCATGAAGGCGGTCGCTGCTGGTCTGGTGTTTCGTAACTTTGAGATATTGCTTTCACTCATATTCTGAATTCAATGAATCCATTGAATTATTTAAAGTATTTTCTACGATGCTCCATCAGCTTGTGCATTCTGTGTTCGAATTTTTGGTATTTCGCGCATAGCTTTTGTTTTTAATAATAAAACTCCAGATTATATCTTTTTCTATCCTTGCTGTTTGGCGGATTTCATCAAATTTTGGACGCATTCTTCGATAGTGTCTGCCGCGCAATCGCGGAGGGGGACATGTCCGTCGAATTAGACGCAACTACCTATGTTCATGCCAAGCCGACAACCGCGCATTTCTACATCTTACCTGCCGTGCTTGACGCGCTTGAGAGCCATTTCGCCGGTTCTGCGAAAAACGACGTCTTTGATTTGGGATGTGGTACGGGTGGAGCGGCCGCTGCTCTTGCGGAGAAGGGTTATTATGTCGTTGGCGTTGATCCTTCCAGCGATGGTATTGCCAAGGCCAATATCAATTATCCCGAACTGCCGCTGAATGTCGGCTCGGCCTATGACGATCTTTCCCGGGAGTACGGCACGTTCAACGCCGTCATCAGCCTGGAGGTTGTCGAGCATGTCTACGATCCGAGGGCATTCGCCTCGACGATGTACGATCTTGTCAAGCCGGGCGGCGTCGCCGTGATGTCGACGCCCTATCACGGTTATCTGAAGAACCTTGCACTCGCGGCGATGGGGAAAATGGATGATCACTTCATGCCGCTGAAGGATCATGGGCATATCAAGTTCTGGTCGAAAAACACACTGAGCATGCTGCTGCTGGATGCCGGCTTCGATAAGGTCCGTTTTCGTTATGTCGGAAGAATTCCTGTTTTGGCCAAGTCGATGATCGCCGTGGCTCGAAAGCCTCTTTAGAGGCGGTGTCCAAGCGGCCGTCATTTCGAACAGCAGTGCGCGAGCGCAGGTTGTTTATACTGTGAGCAGCGCCGAAAAAAATCCTTACGAAATATTTACTTTTAGTTGCATTTTTGCTTAAACTCTCCATTATACGGCTGGCATGCTGATAAAGTGGGAGACTTATTCACATGAAGGCTAAATCCCCGAATTCGATCGACGTCTATGTTGGCAACCGCGTCAGGGTGCGGCGAAAGACGCTCGGGATGACCCAGCATGGTCTGGCCGAACTTCTGGGCATTACCTTCCAGCAGATCCAGAAATACGAAAAAGGAACGAACCGGATAGGCGCCAGCCGCCTTCAGCGCATATCCGAGATTCTTCGCGTGCCTATCGGCTTTTTCTTCGAGAACGGTGGCTCCGGACCGATCGAAGGCGAGACGAGCGAATTGAACAAGTTCTTGTCCTCGAAGGAGGGGCTGGCGCTCAACAAGGCGTTCATCGCCATCGAGGATCCGAATATCAGGCAAAAACTGGTGGCATTGGCCAAGAGTCTGGCCGTTGCCGGCTTGTCGGAGATCGACGGTGATTTGCAGGATCCGGTTGTAAACGGCTGAGGACGGATGGTGCATCACCTGCAGACAGTCGGCGATCTGCGGTTGATCGAGACGAATGGTGATTGCTCCGCCGTCCGATCAAGGGGCTGTTGATGACGGCCCATATCTATGCCGGTGCGCTATGAATTCAGCCCTACATCCGGCCCACTATTCCGACAGGATTATATCGCCAGGGGAGACTCTTTCCCGCGTCGAACCTTTTTTGGCCAGGTTCGGCATTACCAGGGTTGCGCGACATACCGGGTTGGATGATATCGGAATTCCCGTCTGGTGCGCCTATGCCCCGAATTCGCGGTCGATCGTGATTGCTCAGGGAAAGGGCCTGACGGATCTGGACGCCAAGGTATCCACTGTCATGGAGGCCCTCGAACGGGCCGTTGCCGGCGAACCCTTCGTCAAGCGCGTCCACGGTTCCTGTTCCCGCCTGCAGGCGATGGGCTACCAAGTCGACAGGTTGAGCTGCCTGACCGCCGTCCATAAACCCGATCTCGGGCCGGATGACGAAACCGAATGGGTTGCCGGCATCGATATCCTCAGCGGCGACGAGATCCACATCCCCTTCGAAGCGGCGGTGCTCGACCGGACGCGGGACGCGCGATACTGGATGTCGTCGGATGGCCTGGCTTCGGGAAACAGTGTCGAGGAGGCAATTTTTCATGGCGTCCTGGAGCGCATCGAGCGTGACGCTCAGGTGTTGTGGCAGGTGGGCGGGGAGGCCGATCTCTATGCCGGCTGCGTCGATCCTCGCGGCTTTGAGGATGGTGCCCTGAACGGGCTGGTCGACAAGATCGAAGCATCGGGATTGGCGCTCAGGCTGTTCGATATCACCAGCGACATCGCGATCCCCTGTTTCACCGCCATGCTGGGTCCTGGGGAGTTCATTCCAGGCTCCAGGCATATTTACGCTGACAGGGACATTCGCCTCGTCGAGGTGACCGGCGGCACCGGGGCGCACCCGTCTCCCGTGCGGGCGGCCATTCGGGCGGTGACGGAAGCCGTGCAATCCCGGCTGACCTATATCAGCGGCGCCAGGGACGATATTTCTCCTGCCACTTTCTTAAGGCCCCTCCCGCCGCTGATGCGGCGGGCCTTCGACGCGGTTGCCGCACCGCCTGCCGCCCTCCGCCATGACGGCGCGGCAGGCTATCGGGCACGGAATCTGACGGAGCTGCTGCAACAAGTGCTTGAGGCTCTGCGCAACCGAGGGATCGCTTCAGTCATCCGAGTCCGCCTCAGCGACGACACGCTTCCCTTCAGCGTCGTCAAGATCGTTATCCCTGAGCTCGAAAATCCCGAGGGGGAGCGCGCCCGGCGATTTGGAACAAGGGCTCTGGCCAAGGCGATCGGGTTTTGAAGATCATTTTCGCAGGTCCCAGCCTTCCCGATGCGGCATCGCTTGCCGGCGCGGCGGTCCGCGTCCTGCCGCCTGCCATGCAAGGCGATGTCCTGGCTCAGGTGGAACAGGGCGCCAACGTCATCGGCCTGATCGACGGCGGCTTCGAATATGCCGCACCGGTCTGGCACAAGGAAATTCTCCATGCTCTCTCGCTTGGCGTGGCCGTTCTCGGGGCAGCAAGCATGGGCGCCTTGCGGGCTGCGGAATGCCATCCGTTCGGGATGATCGGGATCGGCCGCATTTTCGAGGACTATCGCACCGGTCGGCTGGTGGACGATGCCGCCGTCGCACTCATGCACGCGCCGAGCGCGCTCGGCAGCAAGCCGCTGACGATACCCCTCGTCAATGTCAGCGCCACGCTCGATGCGATGGACGATAGCGGACTGCTGGCAGCTGGACTGCGCGAGCGGCTCGAAGATGCGGCAAACGCGATCTTTTTCAAGAGGCGGACGTGGCGGGCGATCGTCGAGCAATGCGCCGGTATAGCCGAGCCGGACCGTCCGCAGCTGCTGGCGACGCTTCTTTCGAATTCTATCGATCAAAAACGCATCGATGCCCTGGAATTGCTGAAAGCCGTGCAGGACGCCCGCGACATAAGATCGAACGCCGGTCTGCCCTGGAAGCTGCATTCAACCGCGTTCCGTACGCGTTCTGCATTGTAAATCGAAAGCGGAAATTCTCACCGGGGGTTGTGTCACGCTTTTTTCACGGGCTCAAACACCTCTGCGCGCGTATCATTGCTTCAATTCGTTGGAGAAATGCTCATGGGCGTGACATCGATTGCCAAGGCAAATGCAGACCAAGGGGCGGAAGATGGTCTGAACGAACTCATCGCGCTGGCGCGGATGATTGCCTACGCGCGACAGGTCGCTGACGATGTCAAGCTGCAATTCGCGACGAATTGCCTCGATCTGGCGCTCGAGGCGGTGAAGCAGGAAGTGGGGGAAGGCTTCACCAGGGAACTGGCCGAATTGAGCTCGCCGGTTCCGCAAGTGAGTGTGAGCTGTCACTAAAACAAACGACTGGAGCGGTTCTGCGCTTCCATAACGGTTGAACCGCTCTAATGCCTGTCGCCCGGAGGTGTCCAGCGTTCCGGGTGATATGCATTGGACAAAGGACATAACGCTCGGCGCGATGCGTCACGCCTTCAAACTTACGCATAACCGCGAAAATCAACACCGATCTTCGCGGTTATGTTTGTGCTGTTATGGAGGTGCGCTCGCGGAATCATTCGATCCCTTCGCGGGGGGAGATAACGGGCTCAAGCTCACGCCTGGGCAAATCCATCTCAACGGCTGTTTGGAGAGGTTCGGCCTGTTGGGGGCTGCGGATGGTCGACGCGTTGTTCAGGATCTGCCGGAAACGATCCGCTGGACGGCTACAAGCGAAGAGTTACGGTCTCTTCGACGTTGCTTCCGGGAAGGGAAGCGGCGCGATTTCGCGTTCACATGGCTTGTGCGCGATCGGCCGATCGACGGCCGATCCCTCATCTCAGTGGGTCAAATTGCGCTTCTGGGCCAGGAGTAAAATGTAATCGTCGGCAATGTCTGCGATGGCCATTGCGACTTCCGCCGGATCGCACCCTTCGACCTTCGTATTTGCAATGAATTGATAAACCGCCTTCTCGATCTGCTTCCGGCAGATCATCACGCGTTCATCGTAACCAAATTCCGGAATATGCGATGCTATATCACTCATCAGGTCGGCTCCCTCACTACTTACAGTGACCATGACACAAATTATAAGTTGAGCAAGCAAATGCTTTATGAAGGGTTAATTCCCTGTCGAGGTGCGACCATTTCGACACAGGTGTGGCGCACCATAAGACGCCTTCGGCGTGTTGAACGGGACGGGCTCGAAGAAGGCCGGTCGTTTCGTGTCGGAAGATCGCGAACGAGGCTGACGTCGCGGCTTGGCGCCGGTATCTCGGCCGGACATGCCGGAACCCATGCGCCGCGGTTGAGACGGACCGACCCGCTGCTGCCGGCGGAACTGCGCTGTGTCTGCGGTCTAACCATCTGATTTAGCGACATGTTGCACCATCGTATATCTCTACTGCCGTCACGGGACGCTCCTAAGTCGCACCGGCTACGCTCCGGCGCGCGGTCATCTCCACGACTGCCGAGCTATCGGGTGTGATCCCCATCCGGTGTACCCGCGAAGTTAGCGGCGCGGCTGAAACCCGAGGTGGGAAGCGGCTTCAGCTGACTTTTTGCCCTCCTGATAATAACTGGAACCGGGGTCGGTGGTAATTAAAGACAGAATAACTTGCGACCAGTAATCGGAGTGCTCAAGAAAATTTTTATCAAAAGGTTAAATAATAAGTTTCAGATGGAGGTTGTATTTAAATATCAATTAAAAGATGACGTAAATTTTATGCGTATATAATGACGCGATGTATTGTATTGCGGTTTTTGTGGTTTTATTAGTGATTAACATGTTCCGATATCGGCTGTGTGACATCGGTTGTTGGTAAAATTACATCGATGCGTAGGTAGGTGTCGGGCTCGCCATTGAAATATAGCTTCCGATATCGCCCGCGCGGGCGGCGGGCCTCCAGTTTTCAGTTGGAAAAATGTGAGTTTGTCTCATCAGGCAGATCTCTGCCAGGTGATATCATTATTCAAAGCAATATTTTTGTATGCCGATACAAAGGCAAGAGCAATCGCATTTGCGGCAAGCGTCCGGGAAGCAAAGCAGAGAACCCGCCGGGGTGGGTGGCGGGTCCTCCGGTAGAAATGCTTGCACAGTGCGTCGGTATGATTGCAGCTAAATTCGATCTTGTCTAAGATTTTTATTGGGGTAATTATACAATTACTTTAATTGTGTTTCTCCGGGAATAGTATCCTTCAATGGCTGCCAAATGGAGAGCTCACTCCGACGAGCATTCTCAACCAACCATCATTTCCAAGAGCAGGCGGCGACTTTGCCTTTGTGCACGCGGTAGGCCACGCAAGACCGGATCCGCAACGAACCTCCTGTATCAACTTGATGATGACGAGAGTTCTGTGGATCGCATTTCGGGCGGCCTCAGCCGGTGAGAACGCCGATCGCGCGACTGAGCATACCGTTTGGTCCACCCCAATGCGAGGCCTGAGCGATGCGGAACGGAGTTGCCCTCGTCGGGGTCTCGGCGAGGCGGGATGGATACAGGTCAGCTTCCTCACAGGTAGATGGTAACCGTCTTTTTGGCGGCCGCGTCGCTTTTGTAGCGGCAATCTATCGACTACCAACAGCTGCTGGCTAGAAATATCTTTGTCGTATAACCATTACTCCGTTTATGGAAACTCAAACGTCCATCTGGCGTAACCATCTTTGCGATGGCGTGGATTTCGGAGTTGAGAGCTTGAAGAAATCGGCAGGAAGTGAAGTCACTGTTGCTGTTGTAATCCCAGCCTACAACGCGGAAGGAACTCTGGCTGAAACAATCAGCAGCGTTCGCAATCAAACGCATCGCGCGCTCGATATCGTCGTTGTGGACGACGGTTCTAAGGACGATACCCTGGCGATTGCGCAAGAAATCGTTGAAATCGATCCGCGCGTGCGAGTATTGAAGCAAAGAAATTCAGGGGTCGCTGCTGCTCGAAATGCGGGTTGGCGCTCTACCTCTGCCGACCTGGTGGCGTTCCTAGATGCTGATGACCTCTGGTCACCCGATAAAATTGAGCGACAGTTGGTGGCATTGGAGTCAGGGGGGCCACAAGTCGGGCTGGTCTACACTTGGTATGCGATGATCGACCACAACAATTACGTCATTTACCGGAGCAATGAGGTTTCCGTCGAGGGAGATGTGCTCGACGACGTACTTGCTCAAAACTTCATTGGAAATGGAAGCTCGCCACTTGTACGGCGGACTGTCCTCGAAGCGACGGGAGGATTTGACTCCTCGCTCCAGCAGCGCAAGGCGCAGGGATGTGAAGATTATCTCTTCTACTGCCTAGCCGCTGAACTCTCGCATTTTGCAGTAGTGCCGGATCATCTAGTCGGCTATCGCCAAACCCCCGACAACATGTCAGCCAATTTGGCGCGAATGCTTCGGTCCTGGATTCTGGTCGCGGATGAAATGCTAAAGAGGCACCCGGAAAAGGTTCTTGCAATCCGGGCAGGCCTAAGCCGCTGTGGCCGGTGGCTCGCCCAGAGGGCGGTTGAACAAGGCCAATACCGCGCGCTCATCGGACTTGTGGCTACCATGTCGGGATATGACAAGCCCATTGCCGCGGAGATGCTTGTGGTCGACGCGAGAGCAAAGGCAATGGCGAACCTCAAAAAAAAGGCTCGATCATGGCTGAGGCAGGAACCCAATTTCTCTCCAAATCCCAATCATCGCTTTGCTCTAGGAACAAAGTACGATGCGGGTTGGACGGTGGACCACCCCATTCTTGTCTCAGCTAACTAGCAGATTTGCGAACTCTGACTGGGTGATCCCGCGAAAAACCTCCTGTCTTTTCAATGCGAGCTTATCTGCATCCGCCCGCACTGCGCCGCCGACGCAGCTTAACCCGATCCGGTAACCACACTGTTCGGCTATGTCCCGGATAGCGGGGTCGAAGTCGCCGTACGGATATGCGATCGCCAGCACTTCCCGACCCAGGCATTTTTCAAGCATGGCTTTGGAGCCGGCAAGCTCTCGCAACAGGCTCTCCGGTGCCAGGGCAGATAGACGCACGTGCCGGACACCGTGGGCGCCGAGCGTCACGTCGCTTTTCGCGACTGCCGCAAGTTCCTCCCACGTCAGCAGTGGAGCTGGCGATCCATAGGCCGAATCCCATATTGCAGAGCCGCCGACCCTGCCGGTTGGGACGAAGAGTGAGGATGGGAAGCCGTATCGATGTAGCAGTGGGAGGGCATGCGTCATGAAATCGCGTGTAGCGTCGTCGAAGGTCAGAACCAATGTCTTTTCGGGCGGTTTGGCACCTTCATCGAAACAAGCAAGCAGCCGATCCAAAGTCATGCCGCGCCATCCGGCGTCGCGCAGGAAGGCCAGTTGAGCTTCGAAAGCCTCCGGAGACTGGCGGTATCGAGCCAGCTGTTCAGCACCGTCGTCCGAAACCTGATGGTACATCAGGATCGGGACATCGTTCCAGTCGGCGGCGGCTTCCACAACTTGCCCCCCTCTCCAGCGTACCTGGCTGGCGACCTGAAGAGGCAAAGGCTGCGCTGTGTTTACTTCCACGCGTGTCGGCTCAAGGAAGCCCCCGTGCTCCACCTTCTCGAACCTTTGGATTCTATAGAGCGGACTCCTGGCTTCAACCGAGAGAGTTAAATCCGGATGCTGGTCAAACATCTCACCTATGCCGACCGCACCGAATTCATGCGGCCACCCAAATCCCGTCTCATTCGGCATATCAACCAGGAGGTTGGCGTGGGCGGTCACGAACCAACCACCAGGGCGAAGGCTGCCTGCAATCTTATCGACAATCTGCCGAAGTTTTTCTCTGTTCTCGAAATAGTACAGAACTTCACTGCAGACGATGAGATCGTAAGGCCCTTCCAGCTCGTCGCGCAAAAGATCCAACTGCCGATAGGCTACCGCAGAATCATCGTCCTGGAGCGAGGCCGCTCGAGCGACTGCCGACGCCGAAATGTCGGTCGCCAGCAGGTTGTCGACGCGGGAGGCCAACATCCGTGTAAAGGTTCCTTCCGCGCAGGCCAGCTCAAGGCCGTTTGAAAAGCGCCGATCGTCCAACACCGAGAGTGTTTGAAGGTATTTCACAGTCTCATAGTTGTTTCGGTAGTCCCAAGGATCGACCTGGGAAAACAGTTCCTCCCAGTACGCCTCCGTATCGTACCTCGGCACCTCATCGCCCGCCGGGCCGGTTTTTTTCGACGGCGTCTCCTTTAACATCTGCGCCGAGGCTGCAACTGCCCGCTGACTTTCCTCTTCAACGATTCGATCGAATTCGGCGCGCCCGGCATGCGCGACGCCCAATATTGAGTCGACAGGTGTTGGTGCCGGCTCCTCCTTGCTGCCCCAACCCGCGACTGTCTTAGCTTCTGCCCAATATGATATTTTCGCCATGAGCTTCAGCACCCGTTGAGCTACCCCCCGGTGGCTGGGCGCTGCCATGCTGGCGGCGGCGACGCGCCCGTCATCCTGATCAGGAAGATTGACGAAGCCGTCCTCTGCCACCGCCGTTGGGTCCGTCGGATCGTCGAACTCCAGGCCGAACATCATCCTAAGTCGATTTCGTATGGCATCGGCTTCGATTGCTCCGAAGACAACAAACTCCAGTTGCCCTAGCAGCGTCGGGCCTCGCCAGATGCAACAGCGCAGCCGCTCAATGCCGGGCAAGATAAGGTCGACGATAGGTCGATCCAAATCGATTGGCTGTATCCTCGTTGTTCCGATCGTGGCGGGCACGTCGGTCGGCAGTTGGTCGGCGATCTTTCGTTCCAGTGCACGAACCAGCAGCGAACCAAAAGCTTCTTGGGGACTATGCCGATTAAACCAAGCCTCCAGGTCGGGAAGCTTGTCCTGGATCTTCGACCAGAGTCCGGGCCAAATCGGCTCGCCCGGGAAGGCGCCGACCACAATCCCGTCCATCATGATTGCGCTGAGCGCGTAGGCGTCGGCGTCAGGTGGGATAGGCTCTGCCACCCGGTCAAGCAGTTCGCCAGGATTGTCGCCCTGACCTATTGTGGCGCCGACGAGCCAGGTCGCGAGATACCAGCACGCTGTTCCCAACGCGGCTTGTGTTATTCCCTGGGCGAGGGCCGGCACTGGATAGGCAATGCGCGGATCGGAATGGTGGCCGCGCCGGATCACCTTAAGACCAAAATCGAGATGCTTAACCCTGTTTGACGACAGCGAACCGGCCTCTACGCTAACGTCAGCCATCAGGCCTTCAACCGGCGCAAACTCGGCGCCAGCTCGAGCGAGGCGCTGCCACAGGTCCCAGTCCTCGCACATTGTCATCTCTGGATCGAAGCCGCCGATTTCTGCAAGCCGGGACCGGCGAAGCAAGGCGGCGTGGATCGCGAAGGGGCAATAGCGCGCTGTTTCGGCAAACGGATTGTCCATTTTCACCGCGGGGTGAGACTGCCACCAGGGAGCACCATCTTTCAGGCGGCGCCAACCGCAATGCAGAATGTCGGCCTGCGGCAAAGCTCGTGTGTGATTCAACATGGTTTCGAGGTGAAAGGGTGCCAGCGCGTCGTCAGAGTCGAGAAAGACGACCCAGTCGCCTTTCGCCTGTGCCAGTCCCGCATTGCGAGCAGCTGAAACGCCGCTCTGCTCCTGCCGCAGCACACGGAAGCGCGTATCCCGGGCCGCAAAACGGTCCGCGATCTCAGCAGTCCGATCGGTTGAACCATCATCAATGATGACACATTCCCAGTCGGCATGACTTTGCGCTATCAGGCTCTCCAAGGTCGAAGAAATCGTTGTTTCCGCTTCATGCGCCGGTGTAATGATGGAAACCATCGGCATAATTGTTGCTTCCTACGATAACGATCACGCTAGTGTACCGTGTCAGTTCGCGAGTATGATGATCTTTACTACTTTGAGGCAAGGTGTATTTAACCGGTGGCAAGAGTGAGCCTAAATGCCTGAACATCTCAAGGATGATGCGCTGGATCGCGCGAAACGACGGGACCAATACTGGCGTCGTGATCAGTGGAAGCCCTTGATCCACGTCTGTCTGCAATGGAACGATTTGCTGTTAGAACTTCTGACACGCGATCTGAAGATGAGATATCAACGGTCCGCGATTGGCCTCGGCTGGTCCTTAATGCGGCCATTGAGCCAGCTGCTGGTTTTTTCGCTGATCTTTCGTCACGTCCTGCCCCTAGATATTCCCCACTACACCACTTTCGTCTTTTCCGGCGTGTTGGCCTGGGGTTGGCTCAGCACTGCGGTACCCGCAGCGACGACTTCCATAACCGGCAGCAGCGAACTGGTGCGCCGGCCGGGCTTTCCGATCGGGATACTTCCTGTTGTCGCGGTCATCACACAGGCAGTGCACCTTCTGCTCGCTCTGCCACTCCTCTTCGTCATCTCGTTTATCGAGACCGGCGGCCCGACTTTAAGCGTCCTCGCACTTCCACTCGTCTTCCTTGCGCAGGCGCTGTTCATGATGGGCCTGTCCTATCTTGTTGCGGTTGCGCATGTCCACTTCCGGGATACTCAACATTTGGTAGGCGTAATTTTGATGCTGGGTTTTTACCTGACACCCGTGTTCTACAGTCCACTTAAGGCAAGCGAGCCGATGGCGTTAATTCACACCTGGAACCCGATGGCCTGGATTCTCGAGGGCTACCGCGCCATTTTCGTCGAACACGCGTGGCCTCCCGTTGATATCTATTGGAAGACTGCGCTGGTTTCTTTGCCGATGCTCATTGCCGGCATCTGTCTGGTCGAGCGTGGCAGCGCACGCCTCGTGGACGAACTATGAGACAAGGCGCCATTACCGTCCATGACGTCGGCAAGCGCTACCGTCCGCAAGGGGGTGCACGTTCCACCACCTTGAAGGGTTACCTTTTGTCCGGACGGTCCGTGGTAAAGTCGAAAAGCTTTTGGGGCCTGCGCCACATCAGCTTTGCGGTTGCGCCTGGGCAAGCTGTCGGCGTGGTCGGGCTAAACGGGGCCGGGAAGTCCACTTTGCTGCGTCTGATCGGCGGCGTTGGTCGTCCCGACGAAGGGCAGATCAAGGTGAGGGGGCGAATTGGCGCCTTGCTCGACATCGGGGCGGGCCTGACCGACGATTTGACGGGGCGCGAGAACATCTTCCTGCTGGGTGTTATCGCAGGAATGCGGCGGACCGAGGTTGCCGAGCGGTTTGACGAGATTGTAACCTTCGCAGAGCTGGAGGCGGCCGTTGAGAACCCGGTTCGCAGTTATAGCACCGGGATGCGCATGCGCCTGGCATTCGCCGTGGCAGTCCATGTGCGCCCGGACATCTTGCTTATCGATGAGGCCCTCGCCGTAGGCGACCAAGCCTTCCAGCAGAAGTGCATTGCAAGAGTGAAGGAGATACTGAACGGCGGCGCCACTATCTTCTTCGTGTCACACGACGTCTCGCAGGTAAGAGAAATCTGCGATCACGTGCTGTTCCTGAGAGGCGGTCGCGTCGTGGGCTACGGACCAATCGACGAAATGCTCCCGCTTTATACCTCGGCTGTCGAGGCGAAGGTCGCCAGCGTCCAGCACGAACCGTTCGCCGTTACGAAACTGCCCGTCGAACTTGTGCCGCAGGTCAGCCGGTTCGGCAACGGCGAACTCCAGATCACAGCCCTAGCGTTGCTGAACGAGCAAAGCACGCCGACAAGTACCATCGTTGCGGGCGACCGGCTGTCGATTTCACTGACCTATGTTGGCGCCACCAGAGATCGCAACGCCGTTATCGTCATCGGCATCTACGCTGCGGACGATACGTGCTGCTTCGAGACCGACAGCAAGTTGGCCGAATTCGCCCCCGTCGTAGACACGGACACGGTGCGCGTCGAAACAACACTCAATCGTGTCGACCTGGCGCCGGGTGACTATCGCGTTACGGTGGGCCTTTTTTCGGCGGACTGGCAGCAGGTTTACGATTACCATGCCGAAGTCTATCCTCTCGCCGTGACCGGCCCCGGCCCAAGAAAGGGTATGCTGAATCCTCCGACACAGTGGCAGCAGGTGCAGTCGCGCCCCACCGCGACCTCGCCGGGCCACGGCTCATTGGGTCAGCACAGCTCGGATCGGAACTCCTGATGCGCCTTGCGGTTCGAGACATCGACATTCTTGACCTTCCGCCAGATTTTGAACCGACCGATGACTATCAGGGTGCACTTGTGCTGATCCGGGTCGCCGGTCGTCCGTGCGGCCAGGCTGTGATCGCCTTCGACACCGATGGCGGCAAGATACCAATCAAGGACCGGATTCTGTCTGCGGCCAGTTCGTCGGTCTTCGAAGCCTGGCTGAGGCATCGGCTGGCCCTCCCTGATCCGTCGCCTGCTCCAAGTCAGCTGCCGAAAGCGTCCGTGGTGATCTGCACGCGCGATCGTACCGAAGATCTGGAACGCTGCCTCACCGGGCTTTTGGCTATGCCCGATAAGGCCGATATTCTAGTCGTCGACAATGCCCCATCGAACGAGGCCACGCGAGATTTGGTCGGGCGCTTCGACACTGTGAGATATCTGCGCGAACCGCGGCCTGGTCTTGACGTCGCGCGCAATACTGCCCTTCGCAACACAGAAGCAGACGTCGTCGCCTTCATCGACGACGACGCGGTTCCCGACCCGTTATGGCTTAGAACCTTGCTTCGCAATTTCGAAGACCCCCTCGTGCTGGCTGTAACCGGCCTTACCATGGCGGCAGAGCTGGAAACGGACTCGCAGATCGCCTTTCAGCATTTTGGCGGTTTTTGCCGTGGTTTCAGGCGCCAGGCCTATGATGCCTATAACCTGGACCCATTCACCGGATGGCATGCGGGTGCCGGTGTCAACATGGCATTGCGCCGAACGATCGTCGACGCTGTGGGGTGGTTCGACGAGGCTCTCGACGCTGGAACGCTCAGTCTGGCTGGTGGCGACACAGACATGTTCCGGCGTGTGCTCGAAGCCGGATATCGGATCATCTACGATCCCGAGGCTCTGAACTGGCACCGCCATCGTCGCTCAAGCAAGGAACTGCAGCAGCAGATGTATGGCTACGAGGTTGCATCGTTCGCCATCTTGACGAAGGCCCTCCTGTTCGAGGGAAACCCGCGTGCGATCCCTCGCATGTTTCGTTCGTACAGCAGGCTTCTTCGGCGATTGTTTCAGCCTCGACGGACACACCAATTCAGCCTGCCTTACAACGACGCCTTAACGCAGGTCAGAGGTGCTGTGAGCGGCCCGGTTCGATATCTGAGGGCGCGGGTGAGGGCGCGAGCAGGGGAGGCAGGGCATAAGCGTGGTTGACATCAGCGTTATCATACCAACGCATAATCGTGCTGCCATGCTGAGATCGCTTTTAAGCAAGCTCGATGCTCAGCGAGAGGGGACCCCAGCGTTCGAGGTCCTGGTTGTGGCGGACGGGTGTGAGGATGACACGTCGACAATGCTCTTGTCGCTTCGTACCCGCGTTCCGCTTCGTACCCTCACGTTGCCGGGCGTCGGTCCGGCACTCGCCCGCAATGCGGGGTCGCAGGTCGCGAGCGGCCGTTTATTGATCTTCCTTGATGACGACATTGAGCCTGGGGAAACCTTCGTTCGGGCGCACGCCGTTGAACATCAGCGCCACCCTGGGGGCGTCGTGATGGGCCCCTACCCGCCACTTCCGCACATTGCAAAGGATCGCTTCCGCCTCAGCGCGCGCGCGTGGTGGACGAGGCACTTCGAGCGCGTGTCCCGCCCTGGACATCAGTTCGCCTTTACCGATGTGCTGACAGGAAACCTTTCGCTGGATGCGGAACTATTTCACGCAATGGGGGGGCTCGATCCTCAATTCGCCCGTGCACGAGAAGACTTCGAATTTGGTCTGCGCCTGATCAAAAAAGGAGTTCCAATTCGTTTTGCTCCTGACGCATTGGGCTATCATCTCGAACATCAAACGACGACACTCTCCGGGAAGATGGTGCGCAGGCATCAAGAGGGGCGCTCCGATGCCTTGATGGCTCGTAAGCACCCCGACATACAACGGCTGCTCGCGATCCATCGGTTCGCCGGAAGAAAAGGCTGGAAGAGGCGTCTGCAAAGGACCATCGCTACCCGCGCCGGTTCTGTCCTTGACCCCCTCGTCAAGGCTGGCCCCCGCGTCCTGCAAATGTTGGAAAAGGCTGGCCTTCGCAGGCTCTATGAGAAGGTGGAGCGACAGTGCAGTGGATATCATTATCTTCGCGGCGCCGCGGAAGTGTTGGGCGAGGATTGGCGGCTTCCGACGGATCCAGCTTCAAATGACGAAATCGACGTGCTCGAGATCGACCTGGACCAAGGCCTTGAGGCAGCCGAAGCTATGCTGGCGGAACGCCGGCCCCTCGCTGCTCGTATCATGAATGGGACGGTACACGTCGGCGACATGGGTCATCGGATCGGCGCCGAACCGTGGGACGCACGGCATTTCCGTCCGTGGCTAAACCGCCAGGCAATACATAGATATCTTCCTGTGGCGCTTGCCGAATGGCAGGGTCAGCCGATCAGCGCCTCTCCGAATTTGTCCGACTTTACATTGAATACTCTCAATAACCCGAGTTTCCACGTGCATATGATCGAACAGCACATCCAGTGGGTGCAGGCGAAACTGCGTTCAGCACTCTATGACAATACGAGTAAATCGTAGCGGCCGACGCTGCTGCAGCCGACCGCCAGGTTCAGACGCCCTACCGGGCCTATGCGCGATGCGCCGAGCCAAAAACCACCAGCATATGCTCGTTTATTCTGCAGCGTGCGCCTTCATTTGGTCCCTGAACCAGTCAAGCGTCATGGCCACGCCCTGCTCGTAGCTGATCTTGCACGACCACTCTGGCATGACGTAATTGGCGTTGGTGAGGTCCGGCCGCCTGTTGGTCGGGTCCTGAGGCGGTGACGGCTCGAAGACAATCGGCACGCCGCCGACTAGTTTGGACACATATTGTGCGACTTCGAGCACCGAAATCTCGCGATCATTGCCGACGTTCAGAGGTCCCTTGTAGTCGGTTTCATTGATCCAGAAATAGCGGGCGAAACCGTCGACGACGTCATCGACATAACCCCAGCTGCGCGACTGCTTGCCGTCGCCGAACACGGTGATCGGCCGGCCCGCCAGCGCCTGGGTGATGAAGTTGGAGACGGCGCGGCCGTCATCGGACCGGGTGCGGGGACCGTAAATGTTAAAGGGACGGACGACCTTGAGGTCGAGCCCCTGGGTGCGCTGCATTTCGAACAGCAGCGATTCCGTGCAGCGCTTGCTCTCGTCGTAGGATGAGCGCGGTCCGGTGCAGTCCACCTGGCCCTTATAGGATTCCGGCTGCGGCGATACCAGCGGGTCGCCATAGACTTCGGAGGTCGAGGTAAAGCCGAAACGTCCACCCTTCTTCAAAAGCTCCAGCAGCCGGAATGCCCCGAGAAGATTGGCGGAAATCGTCCTCTTCGGCTCCTTCATGTACCATGGCGGCGATGCCGGTGAGGCAAGATGATAGATTTCATCGAATTTTTCAGAACTGCGCAGCGTCTCGACGTCCGACTTCACGAAGTGGAAGCGGGGATCCCGGATGTGGGCGATATTGTCGAAAAGTCCCGTCCAGAGATTGTCAACAACAACCAGCTTTTCGACGTCGGTTCTAAGTAAAAGCCTGTCGCACAAATGCGAGCCGATAAATCCAGCCCCGCCAGAAATCAATACGCTTTTCATTGCATTGCGCCTTATGACGTTGAGTAGGTAAGCGTTTATTAGCATCACCTTTAAGGCGTGGCAATTCATTAGAAGTATTCTAGAAAATACTCCCTTATTAATCTTAATTATTCATATGTTTTACTTAAAGTAGTACCGCCACATTCGGCAACGAAACGACTGCGGGCGAGGCGCGCCCGTCGATCGCAAGAGTTTCTGTATCACGAGGGCGCTGGCTCGGCATCGGGCTAAAGTCTGACTCGATTTTCGGAAGCGCGATACAAAATTCAATTGATGCCGTGCGCTAGCCGTGGAGGCGATGGCCTGTTTTCCGATCAGTCGGCCGAGAGCGCGGTCAATATCTGATAGGCTGCGGCGACGCGATCATCGTTGGGATAGTTCTTGTTGGCGAGGATGACGATGCCGAGCCGCTGTTTGGGGATGAAGGCGACATAGGCGCCGAAGCCGTTGGTCGAGCCGGTCTTGTTGATCCACACATCGTCGCGCGGCTTCATCGGCGGCCGCAGTTCCGAGACCGGCATGGTCTTCAGCATTGCGGGGGAATTGCCCGCCAGCAAGTCGTTCAACGCGGCGGGATAGGCATATTGCTCCCAGATGAGATCCTGGGTCATCGCCCCTGCTTTGAAATATCCGATATGGGTGCTGGTGATCGCCTGCTGCAGTTTTTCGTCGAGCTTGACCAGGCCCATATTGGCGGCGACGAAGCGGATCATGTCGCCTGCGGTGGATTTTACGCCATAGGCTTCGGATGAGAAAACGGCAGGTGTCATCCGGGCGGGCTCGCCGCTGCGCTTATAACCTTGCGCATAATCCGCCAGCCGCGCTTTCGGCACAGTGATATAAGTGCTTTTCAAGCCGAGCCCGGCAAACAGCTTGCCCTGCATCAAAGCCGCAAAATCCGCATGCATGGCTTTCGCCACGATATAGCCGAGCATGCCGATGCTGGGGTTGGCATAACTTCTCTGCGCCCCAGCGGCATAGGAGGGCTGCCAGGTCTCGAAATATCCGAGCAGCTGTTTTTCGGTTTTGATCTCATCGGGAAGCTGCAGCGGAAATCCGCCTGCCGTGTGGGTGCCCAGGTTCATCAGGGCGATATCGCCGAACGGCTTGCCCTTCATTCCAGGCAGAAATTTGCCGACCTTGTCCGACAGCGAGAGCTGTCCGCTTGCTTCCGCGTAGGATGCCAGCGTCACCGTAAAGGTCTTGCTGATCGATCCGAGTTCGAAGAGCGTGGTCGGCGCCACCGGCCTGCCGGTGTCCTTGGATTCGACACCATAGTTGAAGATGTGGTCCTGGCCGTCAGCGGTGATGGCGACGGCAACGCCGGGAATGGCATATTTCTCGATGATCGGCTTGATTGCCGCATCCGTGATCGCCTTCAACTTGGTCTCGTCGGCGGCAAAAGCGCTGGTGGCAGCGCCGGCCGAGAGCAAAACCGCCGATAATATTCTTATCCGAATGCTTTTCATAACCGTCATCCTCCAATCGACAGAGTAGCCAAAACAAGCGCAAAAGCGCATGGGTACGACGTTTAACGGCGCTATTTTGCAATCACAAATGATGATATCTCGCAGCAGCCACAAGAATTTCTAGGGCTCGAATGGTTCGGCAATTTCTCCCCTTGAACGGCCTGCGCGCCTTCGAAGCCTCGGCACGGCATCTGAGTTTCACCCGTGCGGCGATCGAGCTCTGCGTCACCCAGGCGGCGGTCAGCCAGCAGGTCAAAGGCCTGGAGACGCGATTGGGCGTGGCGCTGTTCCAGCGTCTTCCCCGCGGTTTGAAAATCACCGCGGAAGGCGAAGCTTTGCTGCCGACGGTGACGGCCTCCTTCGACCAGATGGCGACGACGCTGGACAGGATCGAAGCCGGGCAGGTGCGGGAATTGCTGTTTCTCGGCGTTGTCGGCACATTTGCCGTCGGCTGGCTGTTGCCGCGGCTTGCGGATTTCCAGCGCCGGCATCCCTTTATCGATCTCCGCATTTCCACCAACAACAATCGGGTCGATCCGGCCGCCGAGGGGCTGGATTTCGCCATCCGCTTCGGCAGCGGTTCATGGCACGGAACGGAGGCGCAGCGCCTGTTCGAAGCGCCGCTCTCGCCGCTCTGCATCCCCAAACTGGCGGAGCGTCTGCAGTCGCCTGAAGATCTTGCCGGGGCGGTGCTGCTGCGCAGTTACCGGACGGATGAATGGAGCAGCTGGTTTCAGGCGGCAGGCGTTCCCCCGGCTGCGCAGGTCAATGCCGGCATCGTCTTTGATTCCTCCGTCGGCATGATGGAGGCCGCCCTGCAGGGGCTCGGCGTCGCACTCGCCCCGCCATCGATGTTTACAAGGCATCTTTCCTCCGGCGCGATCGTCCAGCCCTTCGCCGCCGCCATATCGCTCGGCAGCTATTGGCTGACGCGCCTGCAGTCGCGGCCGGTCACGACGGCGATGCAGGCATTTTCGGACTGGATCGGGGCGCAGCTGTGATGTCGGGAGCGCCTGCTCAGAGGTCGCGAGCTGCCCCTCATCCGCCTGCCGGCACCTTCTCCCCGCTTGCGGGGCGAAGGGGGCAAGCTCCAACCTCTCGGTCCCCACCAAACTCGCGCAGGGCACGTCCCCTCTCCCCGTTTTTACGGGGAGAGGGTTAGGGTGAGGGGCATCTTGCCAAGCACGAACCCGACAACCACGGTCACTTCTGAATGCAGGTATCCACCGTATCCTTGGTGCATTCGTCCAGCCCGGTGAATACCGGATCCTCGACCTTCTTCCCAGCGATCAGGTCCATCATCACGGTTGGCGCCTTATACCCCATTTCGAACGGCCGCTGGCCGACGAGCGCGGTGACCAGGCCTTCCTTGGCGATCGCCACTTCGTCGCCGATCGTGTCGGCGGCGCCGATGACGAATTCGTTCTTGCCGATCTTGTCCGCCATCGGCTTGAACAGGTCGCGGTAGGGCTGCGGTGCGCCGAACAGCGGCCAGCCGCCCATGATGCCGAAGGCATCGAGGTCGGTGTTGGCGGCGAGGATGTCGGTCATCGCCTGCACGCCCTTGGCGCCGTCGTCATTGGTGAACACAGGGCAGCCGGCCACTTCAGTCCAGCCGCCTTCACCTTTCAGCGCCGCAAGTCCCTTCTTTCCGCTCAACGTATCGCGCATGCCCTGGGCGCGGCGCAGGATGTTGTCGGCGCCGGGATTGCCTTCGATGGTGCAGATCTTGCCGCCCTTCGGCTTGGCCTTCTTGATATATTCGCCGATCTTGGCGCCCATCAGATAGTTGTCGGTGCCGAGATAGGTCTTGCGCAGCGCCGCGTCATCGGCCGCAAGATCGGCATCGAGCGTCATCACGGGAACGCTCGGATTGGCCGTCTTCAGCGTCTGGGCGATCAGCTTGGCGTTCGACGGCGAGATGGCGATGGCCGCAGTATCGGCTTTCCCCAGCATATCCTGGACGATCTGCGCCTCGCCGGCCTCATCGGAGGTCGATGCCGGGCCGGTGTAGAAGCATTCATATTCGGCGGATGCGTTTTCCTTGTTCCACTTCTGGCAACCCTGGTTGATCGCCTCGAAGAACGGGTTGTCGAGGCCTTTGACGACGATGACCAGCTGCTTCTTGGCGGCGAGCGCCTGTCCGGCCGTCAGCGCCAGGACTGCAGCTGTAAGCAATAATGCCTTCCTCATAGCTTCCTCCCATTGAAAAAGACGGGCGCTTCTGCACCCGCCGCGTCATCAACCTGGATACCAGACGACCCGAGGCTCCTCCTTCGAACGCTGGTAATCCCAAGCCGAATTGATCAGCCTTTCCAGATCGTAGACCGGCTTCCAGTCCAGCAGATATCTGGCCTTGCTGTTGTCCATCCAGTTCGAGTGAAACTGGCTTTCGATGTCGACCGAGCCGAGCCCGCGGGTGCGGGCAAGGTGTGCTGCGACCTCGCCGTAATCGACGGGCCGATCCATCGAGATGTTGAAAAGCTCGCCCTTGGCGCGCGGATTGTCGATTGCCGCAAGGATCGCCGCGACGAGATCGTCGACATGCACGAAATTGCGCTTCAGCGGCCGCCCATCGGCATCGCGCAACAGCGGCACGGTGCCATCATGCGCGTAACGTTCGGCATCTGCCGCCGGCACCAGCGTCTTCCAGTCCGGCCCGCCGAAGACATCGTCGCCGAAGGACAGCGTGTACTTGAAATCGTCCTTCTCCATGATCCACGGCGCCCGCAGGCAGCAGGTATTGATACCGTACTGAATGGCGAACTGCTCGAGCATCACCTCTTCCAGCACCTTGGACAGCGCGTAGCAGCCGGGATAGGCCTTATGCGGCGTCTTTTCGGTCACCGGCCCGTCATGGCGATAGAAGAAATGCCCGATGCCGGCATCGCCGCCGATCAGGATGAACTGCTTTGCCGTGGGGCTGGCGCGGAACGCCTCAAGCAGCCAGAACAGACCCTTGACGGTGATATCCATCACGTCGGCCGGGATTTCCTTGCAGGTGGCGAGATGCACGACATGGGTGACACCGTCCATTGCCGTTGCCACAACATCGCTGTCGGCGATCGAGCCCTTCACCACACTGATGCGGTCGGTTTCTTCGAGCACGCGATTATGACAAAGCGCGCGAATGCGTGCTTTGGAAAATTGCGGCTCGTCAAGCAGCCCAGTAATGAAGCGCCGCCCGACCTTGCCCGTAGCCCCGGTGACAAGGATCAGCATACTTCTCTCCCCAGTAACAGCTAATATCCCCGCGTTTCCGGCGTCAATCTGTATTTATCGTACAAAATAGATTTTTGTGATGAGGGGCTGATTTAGCGGACTATTGATTGACGATTCCTGGCGCTTTTGCATTAATGAGCGCAATCGCTTTTCCGGGAGGAGATCGGCCGAGCGAGATCGCAGGCGTTTGACTGGAAGCCGGTATTCGGCAACTGGCGGTGAAGGCAGGCCTGTAGGTTCCGGGGAGGGTAGTCGGCTGGTCGCGGTTCTCGAGCTCACCAATATTTCCAAACATTTCGGCGCCATCCAGGCGGTCAACGACGTGTCCTTCGCGCTCGAAGCCGGTCAGGTCGTCGGCCTGATGGGCGATAACGGCGCCGGCAAAAGCACGCTGGTGAAGATGATCGCCGGCAACTTCCGGCCGAGCGAGGGCACGATGCGGCTGGAGGGCAAAGAGATCGTCATGCATCGCCCGGTCGAGGCGCGCCAGCACGGCATCGAGATCGTCCATCAGGATCTGGCGCTCTGCAACAATCTGACGGCGGCCGCCAATGTCTTCCTCGGCCGCGAGCTCCGGCGCGGCATCGGCCCCCTGAAGGTTCTCGATTACAAGACGATGTACCGGCGCGCCGGCGAGATTTTCAAGGAATTGAAATCCGAAACCCGGCCGCGCGATCTTGTCAAGCAGATGTCGGGCGGCCAGCGGCAGGCGGTGGCGATCGGGCGCACCATGCTGTCGGAGGCCAAGATCGTGCTGATGGACGAGCCGACGGCGGCCATTTCGGTCCGCCAGGTGGCCGAAGTCCTTAATCTGATCCGCGAGCTGCGCGACCGCGGCATCGCGGTCGTACTGATCAGCCATCGTATGCCCGATGTTTTCACCGTCGCCGACCGGGTGATCGTCATGCGCCGCGGCCGGAAAGTCGCCGACAAGGCGATTGCCGCGAGTTCGCCTGAAGAAGTGACGGGTCTGATAACAGGCGCCATCGAACAGGTTTGAGCGGCGCTGCTTGTTTCCTGGGGGTCAATATCCCCGAGGGAGAAATGCCCTATCTGGAGTGAGAGGTCGAAATGGCAGTGACACTGGACCAGACGATTGCACAGAAGCAGCGTAGCCGGCTTGCGGAGTTTGTCGGCGGCCAGACATTCTGGGTGCTGATCGCCGTGCTTCTCGCCTGCCTCTTCCTGTCCTTCGCCACCGATTCCTTTGCGACGACGAAGAACCTCTACAACATCACCCGCAACGTCACCTTCGTCGCCATCATCGCGCTCGGCATGACGCTCGTTATCATCACCGGCGGCATCGATCTCTCGGTCGGCTCGGTGCTCTGCCTCTGCAGCATGGTGCTGGCGGTGACCATGAACGCCGGTTACTCGATCGAAGTCGGCATAACGGCGGCGATCGTCACGGCGCTGGTGATCGGCGCCTTCAACGGCGTGCTGATTGCCTATCTCAATTTCCCGCCCTTCGTGGTGACGCTCGGCATGCTGTCGATTGCGCGAAGCTTAGCGATGGTCGCCTCGAACAACACCGTCGTTTTCCAATTCGGCCCCGACCATGACAAGCTGCTCGCGCTCGGCGGCGGCGCCTGGTTTTTCGGCATCGCCAACCCCGTTCTCTACATGGTCATCCTGGCGCTCATCACCGGCTTCGTGCTGCGCTGGACGCGCTTCGGCCGCTATATTTTCGCGATCGGCGGCAATGAACATGCCGCGACGCTGACCGGCGTTCCCGTGCGCAGCATCAAGGTCGCCGTCTATATGATCTCGGCGCTCTCGGCCGGCATTGCCGGCATCGTCCAGACCGGCTGGCTCGGCGCCGTCACCACCAATATCGGCGCCGGCATGGAACTGCAGGTCATCGCCGCCGCCGTCATCGGCGGCGCCAACCTCGCCGGCGGCATCGGCACCGCCTTCGGCGCCCTGGTCGGCGCGGCGCTGATCGAAGTGATCCGCAACAGCCTCGGGCTGCTCGGCATCAATGCCTTCTGGCAGGGAACGTTTATCGGCGGGGCGATCGTGCTGGCGGTGCTGTTCGACCGGATCAGGAATTTGCGGCAGAGCGAGTAGGGGTGGAGGAATCCGCGACGCACCCGGCGGGTGTGATCCGAACTTGCCGAGACATGGGCCCCTCTGCCTGGGCCCGATGAGTCCGTGAAGACAGCGATACAGCCGCCTTCGAGAGCGTCATAACAATCCGTCGGCCTCCCGGCGGTCAGGTCGCAAGCTCGCACTCTCTGCCCATCGGAACCCCGGTTCCCAACCTCCCGCACATCGGCAATCCGCTCCGTTAGTTACCGTAACATACGTGCCCAAAGGCAGGGCGGTATGCAATCCTCGGCACGCCAGGACCAGCATCAAATGCCGGCGATGACATGCGGGGAGGAAGTGAGATGCTACAGCCGGTCCAAGGCGGCTCCGCGGGCCCGCAGAGGCCGAACAGGCGGAAGATCGAGCTTGTCACCTTCTTCGTCCTTGCCTTCGGCATCTGGCCGGTGATCGCCGTCGGCGTCGTCGGCAGCTACGGCTTCGCCGTCTGGATGTGGCAAATCGTCTTCGGACCTCCCGGTCCTCCCGGTCATTGAGGCGCGCCATGCAGACAAAAGCGCTGTCTCGCCGACAACTGCTCCTCGGGCGTCCCGACCCGGCATCCGAGCCGGACGCTTCAACATCCTTGCCTCACACGGCCATGGTGACGGAAGCCTGCCTGTCCAGGCGGGGCGTTGCCTGCCGGTCGTGCGACGAAAGCTGTCCCGAGAATGCAATCCGATTCCGGCCGCGGATCGGCGGGCCGTTTCTCCCGGAGATCGACGAGACGCTCTGCACCGGATGCGACGCCTGCCTTCCGGTCTGTCCGGTCGGCGCAATCGCGACCCGGACAAACGGACTGGAGGGTGGCAATGCCTGAAACACCATCGCTCTATCACATATCGAGCGCGGTCATCGCGACGCTGCCGACCGCAACGCTGAACGTTCTCGGCCGACTGGCGATGATGGGAAACGTTGAAGTCCACGGTCATGGCGGCGGCAAGATTGTCATCGTCATCGAAGGGACAAGCACAGGCATGATGGGCGAATGCCTGTCGCGCATATCGCTGTTCGATGGGGTGATCTCCGCGAATATGGTTTTCGAGCATGTCGAAACGGAGGGGGCGTAGATGGCCGGTGAATTGACCCGTCGTGACATCCTGAAGGCGCACGCGGCAGCGATAGCCGCGGCGACCGCGGGCATAACGCTTCCGGCCGCCGCGCAGCAGGTGCCCGGCGGCATCGATGCGCTCGAGATAAAGTGGTCGAAAGCGCCCTGCAGGTTTTGCGGGACCGGCTGTGGCGTCATGGTCGGGGTCAAGCAGGGCCAGGTCGTCGCCACGCACGGCGACATGCAGGCCGAAGTGAACCGGGGCCTGAACTGTATCAAGGGCTACTTCCTTTCGAAGATCATGTACGGCCAGGACCGGTTGAAGACGCCGCTGCTGCGCAAGCAGAACGGCGTCTACGCCAAGGAAGGCGAGTTCGAGCCGGTGAGCTGGGATGAGGCCTTCGACGTGATGGCGGCGCAGTGCAAACGCGTTCTGAAGGAGAAGGGGCCGACCGCCATCGGCATGTTCGGCTCCGGCCAGTGGACGATCTTCGAGGGCTATGCCGCCACGAAACTGATGCGCGCCGGCTTCCGGTCGAACAACCTCGATCCAAACGCCCGCCACTGCATGGCGTCTGCCGCCGTCGCCTTCATGCGAACCTTCGGCATGGACGAGCCGATGGGATGCTACGACGATTTCGAGAATGCCGACGCCTTCGTGCTTTGGGGCTCCAACATGGCGGAGATGCATCCGATCTTGTGGACGCGGGTCGCCGATCGTCGCCTCGGCCAACCGCATGTCCGGGTCGCGGTGTTGTCCACCTTCACCCATCGCAGCATGGATCTGGCCGACATACCCATCGTCTTCAAGCCCGGCACCGATCTGGTGATCCTGAACTATATCGCCAACCACATCATTCAAACCGGGCGGGTCAACGAGGCATTCGTCGAGAAACATGCCAAATTTGCCCGCGCCGCGACCGATATCGGCTACGGCCTGCGCCCTGATGATCCGATCGAGGTCAAGGCCGCAAATTCGGCCGATCCGGGCAAGACCGAGCCGATGGATTTCGAGACCTTCAAGGACTTCGTCTCGGATTACACGCTGAAGAAGACGGCAGCGATGACCGGCGTCGATCCGGAGTTTCTCGAGCAACTGGCCGAGCTTTATGCCGATCCCGCCCGGAAGGTCATGTCGCTCTGGACCATGGGCTTCAACCAGCACGTCAGGGGCGTCTGGGCCAATCAGATGGTCTACAACCTCCATCTTCTGACGGGCAAGATTTCCGAGCCGGGCAACAGTCCATTTTCCCTGACCGGTCAGCCTTCCGCTTGCGGTACGGCGCGCGAGGTCGGAACTTTCGCCCATCGCCTGCCTGCCGACATGGTGGTGACCAACCCCGAGCATCGCAAACATGCCGAGGAAATCTGGCACGTCCCTCACGGCCTGATCCCGGAAAAACCCGGCTACCATGCGGTGCAGCAGGACCGGATGCTGAAGGATGGCAAGCTGAATTTCTACTGGGTGCAGGTCAACAACAACGTCCAGGCGGCACCGAATACCAGCAACGAGACCTATAACGGCTATCGCAATCCTGAAAACTTCATCGTCGTCTCCGACGCCTATCCGACGATCACCGCGATGAGTGCCGACCTGATTTTGCCCGCCGCCATGTGGGTGGAAAAGGAAGGCGCCTACGGCAACGCCGAACGCCGGACGCATGTGTGGCACCAGCTTGTGCAGGCTTCGGGCGAGGCGCGCTCCGACCTCTGGCAGATGATGGAGTTCTCGAAGCGCTTCACCACCGACGAGGTCTGGCCGGCGGAGCTGCTGGACGCCAATCCAACCTATCGCGGCAAGACGCTTTTCGACGTGCTGTTTCGCAACGGCGAGGTTGACCGGTACCCTCTCGAAGACATCAGTGCCGACTACGACAATAACGAGGCAAAGGCCTTCGGCTTCTATGTCCAGAAGGGGCTTTTCGAAGAGTATGCCGCATTCGGACGCGGACATGGCCACGATCTGGCGCCCTACGACGACTACCACGAGGTTCGAGGCCTGCGCTGGCCCGTCGTCGACGGGCAGGAAACCAAATGGCGATACCGCGAAGGATATGATCCTTATGTGAAATCCGGCGAGGGCTTGAATTTCTACGGCCAGCCTGATGGCAAGGCCGTCATCCTGGCAGCACCCTACGAGCCTCCGGCAGAATCGCCCGACGACGAGTTCGATGTCTGGCTGGTGACGGGACGGGTGCTTGAACATTGGCATTCCGGTTCGATGACAATGCGGGTTCCCGAGCTCTACAAGGCGTTCCCCGGGGCGCGCTGTTTCATGAATGCCGACGACGCGCGAAAACGCGGCATCAACCAGGGGGCCGAAGTCCGCATCGTCTCGCGGCGTGGCGAAATTCGCACCCGGATCGACACCCGCGGCAGGAACCGGATGCCATCCGGCGTCATCTTCGTCCCGTGGTTCGACGCCAGCCAATTGATCAACAAGGTCACGCTCGACGCCACCGATCCCATCTCGAAACAGACGGATTTCAAGAAATGCGCGGTCAAGATTCTCCCCGTCGTCGGTTGAGACGACCCGAATGGACAGCCATTGCAGCGGGTTTGCTGGTGTTCGTCACGACGGCATCGATCGCTGAGGTCGTCACCCAGAATGTCCCCCAACTTCAGGGGCCGCCTGAGGCCATGCAGTCCGAGCCCGCCGCCGTCCTGCCGCGATGGGTGGTCGATGACCGCCGGCAGATGCGCGCCTATCCCGACCAGCCGCCTATTATCCCGCATTCGATCGAGGGTTATGAGCTTTCAGTCAACGCGAACCGGTGCCTCTCCTGTCACAAGCGGGAGTTCGCTCAGGACTCCGGCGCCCCGATGATCAGCGTCACCCACTACATGACGCGGGACGGCCAGATGATCGCCGATGTCTCGCCCCGGCGCTATTTCTGCACGGCCTGCCACGTTCCCCAGGCTGACATCAAACCGCTGGTGCCAAGCATGTTCAAGGATATGAGCGAACTTGGTTTCAAGCCTGCGGGAAGCGAGTGATGACGATGATCGCTTGGGTGAAACACCTCATTCTCTGGGCATGGTCGGTCCTGACGACGCCGGCCGCGACGATCGGATTGGGCGTGCTCACGCTCGGCGGCTTTATTGGCGGTGTCATGTTCTGGGGTGCGTTCAACACCGCCCTGGAGCTGACCAACACGGAGAATTTCTGCGTGTCGTGCCACGAGATGCACGACAATCCCTATGAGGAGCTGACCCGGACGATCCATTTCTCCAACCGCTCGGGCGTGCGGGCCACTTGTCCGAATTGCCATGTTCCCCATGACTGGACGGACAAGATTGCCCGCAAGATGCAGGCTTCGAAGGAAGTGTGGGGCAAGATCTTCGGCACCATCGACACCCGGCCGGAGTTTCTGGAGCACCGTCTCGGCCTGGCGCAGAACGAGTGGGCCCGGATGAAGGCCAATGACAGCCTCGAATGCCGCAATTGCCATTCGGCCGTCGCCATGGACCTGCAGAAACAAACGCCGAGAGCCGCGGCGATCCACACGCAATATCTGCTTCCGGGCAAGGCGACCTGCATCGACTGCCATAAGGGCATCGCGCACGAGCTGCCCAACATGCAGGGAATTGATCCCGGCTGGAAGATGCCGAAGGAGCTTGAAGGCACGCAGACGTCGATCGGCAACCCGATCGACGACCTCAGTCGCGCTATGGCCGAAATCCATACGCAACAGTTCTGAAGAAGCTTCTGTAGGCGGCGCTGGCGCGCTGCCCCATGCCCTCAGAAGTGCCCGTCCTCATAGCCATCCAACTCAGGGCATCCCCTGATGTTGCCGAAGCCGATCACCCGCCGGTCGCCCGATTGATCCAGACCTCTGAGCACGATGACATTGTCATCCTGCTGGATAACCTCGCTGCGATAGATGCCGGCCCGCAGCGCCAGGTTTTTCGCCTGGCTTATGTTGCATTGTCCGGGCCGTGGCGTGACGTGCCAGTATCTCGTGCCTTGGCCATCTGTCTGCCACCCGCCGGAGGCGGCGAGCCCCGACACGCTGGATAGCAGGATGGCACACGACACTATCGAGCTGCCTAGAACCAGTTTCATGTATCCTCCGTCAGCCGTCGGCATCTCAGGTCTCGTCGCTATTCCATCTGCCTCGGTTGCAATGGATAACCGGGTTCCTTTGTTGTCACCACAGTAGATGGTGCGCGCTAACACCGTGCTAACGCGGCGGCCGGGCCTGATTTCAATCATCTCAGGTGCAAAGTGGCAGCCATGCGAGCACTTGTTCAGCGGGTTGGTCGAGCGAGCATGGGCTCAATGCTCAGGGAGTGCGGCCGTCAGGAAGTCCAGCGCGTTTCAAATCCACGGCGGCTTGGCTGAGTACCGATGGATCCCGGAAATGCCAGGCCTGCAGCCACGACTCGATTGTAGCATCCGGGGCTGACTTCAGCATCCGCTCGACGGCTGCTTGCGCCTCTGTTTGTCGGCCAAGGCGCTCATAGGCAATGGCGAGCTGGAGTGGCGCGTCAGCAAATTCTGTTGTTTTGAGCACCTCGACGGCATCTTCGTTTCTACCCATCACGATAAAAATGAAACCTTTGACGTAGTTGAAGAACCAGGCCAAGCCGGGATCGCGGGCTGCTGCGATATCGGTCATTTCCAGTGCTTTCTCGGGCTCGCCTGCCTGTAGGAAGATGCTACCCGCATCGGTGAGCGTGAAGGCATTGTATGGCGCGGCGGCGATGGCCTTGTTCATCTCCGCGACAGCTGCGTCATGATCGGGCTTGAGCGTCAAAAGCCAGGCACGCAGCCAGTGTGCCAATCGCCCCACCTGCGGGCTGAGGTTCTTGTTCGAGAGGACCTTGTCGGCCAGTCGGCCGGCTTCCTGAAGGTCAGCTTGCGGGTCGGAGCTGTAGAGCAGGCCAACTTTCAACCAATGGGACCATCCCAACTCCACTGTTAGCAAGGGGGAGTCGGGGAACACCTGCAGCCCCTGTTGCGAGATCTCACCGGCTTGCTCGACACCGTCCTTGGTGAAGAGGTTCAATTGGCTTTCGGCGCGCAGGTAGTAATCATATTCCGCGAGGTTTGTGCTGTCCTTGCCCCAGGCGTGACTGTAATCAGCCCTGCGGATGGCTCCCCATTCGCCTGTCATCGCACCGACGATCTTGCCCGTCAGCTCGTCTTGAAGCGCCCACGGATCCGTCCCCGATTTGTCGAAACGGTCTGCCCAGACGTGCTCGCCCGTCCCGGCATCGATCAGTTCTGCAACGATGCGGACCCTGTCACCTTCCTTGCGCACGCTCCCTTCGACGACATAGCCGACGCTGAGTTCGTTGCCGATTTTGCGGACATCGCCCTCCTTGTCCTCGTAAGCGAAGGACGAAGTTCGCGAGACGACCGCAATATCGGAAAAACGGGAAAGGATGGCGATCACGTCACTTGCGATGCCTTCTCCCAGGTATCCAAGGTTCTTTCCGGCACTCAGGTCCTTGAACGGCAGCACGGCGACCGCAGGCATTGCACCGGATGTCGCGGGAGAGGTGGCTGTCAGCGGATAGTTTTGCGTAACACCTGCGGCGATCACTGCCGCCACGAGACCCGCGGACAGTACGACGGGCCACCAGTGACGGACGATGCCTCGCCGACGCGCATACCGCGGGAGCGGCGAGCCGTCGATGGAAACATAATAGACGTCTACAGGTTCTTCGATGTTCTTGACCTTCTGAAGCCCGCCGGGCTCAAAGCCAAATGCAAGCTTTTTGCCCACTTCCCTGGCGACCTTGCCTGAAACGCAAATTCCACCCCCCGGTGCCAGCTGCTCCAGCCTGGCGGCGACATTCACGCCTTCGCCATAACGGTCGTCGCCTTCAATGATCACTTCGCCCAGGTTTATGCCGATGCGGATGTTGAGCCTCTCCTGCTCCGAAACGGAGGCATTGCGATCCGCCATCCCACGCTGAAGGGAAACGGCACACTCGACAGCATCTACGACACTTTCAAACTCAGCGAGCAGGCCGTCGCCCATCAGCTTGAAAATCCGCCCATGATGCGCTGCAATTTCGGGCTCAAAGAGTTCAGTGCGTCGCGCTTGAAGACGGCCGAATGTTCCGGCCTCGTCCTTTTCCATCAGTGCGGAGTAACCGACGACGTCAGCGGCGAGGATGGCAGATAATTTACGCTTCATGCCCTGGCCCCCCAACATGAATTCCGCATCGGGTATGGTACATGATTTTGCAGCACGTTTCACTCGGGCTGCTTGCGGCGGCGCAGGTGCATCAAGCCGATATTGAAGATCAACCCCAGATAGCTATGTTGCGTCACATAGTAACAACAATCTTGGACCCATCGAATGTTGCGCAACGTCATTTCAGTCCTCTTAATGCTTGGCCTATCCGTTCTGATCATTCCCACCGAGCTCGCTCTGGCCACCGACAACGTTCAGTTAATCGCGCCCGGCGATCCGGCCATGGCCAAAGCCCATGAGAAGTCCAATAGCGAGTTGGACGGCTTCCTCGAGAAACTGGGCAACCCACCGGCCGGAACCGAAAATTACAGCATCAAGCTCGGTTTCACGGACAAGGCGAAGGGCGTGGTTCTGACCACTGACCAGATGGCGCCGAATGTGGAATTCATGTGGGTCTATCAGATCAAGGCATCGGGCGACCATTTCACCGCTCTTCTGAGCGATACGCCGGAATACATCCGCAACATCAAGCCCGATGATCGCGTCGAATTCGAGAAGTCGGATATCTTCGACTGGATGTATACCGAGAATGGGAAAGTGAAGGGCAACTACACCGCTTGCCCGCTGCTGCTGGCCGGCCCGAAAGAACAGTTGGATCAATATCGCGAAATCTACGGCATCGTCTGCGACTGACCGCAAGGTCGCTCCCAAGCTCCCCATCACCATGATCTCGATGATATCGATGGGGCGCGGCGCCTACTTTTGTCTCAGGCGCAGCGCACACACTGACGTGGGAGGTCAGCCCTCCGGGGGCGAAACCGCAAACCGGCTGGCATCGAACGGGCCTCTGGCCGCGACCGGGATGACCTCATCATCTGACGTCGCGACCTCAGCCTCACGATGAACCGTGCGGGAGGAAATACGAGGCGCGCTCAATCCCATCGCCTCGCCGGGAGAATGCAGCGCCCATTTCATCAACGCCGCGTCGGAGGTCGATCCGAGGAAATCTGGATCTTCCCATGAAGCGGTCATGGGCAGGGCGGCGATCATGCTGGCGCCCGGCCTGGAGGCCTCCGCTGCAACAATGCGGGGATGGAAGCGGGCGTGATCAGGCAGAGCCGACGTCTGTCTCCCCGGAAGTACGGCAATCGGGCCGATCGACGCCGTCTCCAGTTCGTCGTCCACATCAGCGTCCTGCGCAAGGGCAGGCGGGCGCATCGCCGGTGTCGGAATCTGCAAAGATGAAAGATCCGGAGCCGAGCCTTTGTCATCCCGCTCGGCCACGCCGGTCTGCAGCGCGAGCGCATTCACTGCCCGGCTTTTCGGCGTCGGCAGAAGCGCCGTCACCAGGTTGCCGTCTCTGGCGCCGCCGCTCGGCCTGGTCGACTCAACCACCTCTTCGTCTTCTCCAGCGGTGCTGGCAATCTGGATCGCGGTGGGGCTGACGCGCTTCTTGTAGTTCGCAATCGCCTGATTGTATCCCGGCAGCGGCCGGCCATCGGCCGGCAGATGCATCGTCTGCCCATTCGGGAAAATTCGGGCGAGTTCCTGCCGGGACATGCGGGGCCAGGCCCGGACATTGCCGACGTCGAGATGCACGAAGGGCGATCCCGAGGTCGGATAATATCCGACACCGCCAACCTGCATCTGCATGGCAAGCGCCCGCAGCGTCGCAAGCTTCACGCCGGGAACGTAAAAGTCCATCGCCTTACCCAGCATGTGCTGGCTCTTCTTGGCGACACCCGTGCTGCGCGACCGGTTGCGGAGCATGTTGTTGGTGGTGGGAGATCGATAGGCGGAGACGATGTGGATATAATCCTTGCCGCCGCTGCGCTTGTACACCTCCCAGACCAGGTCGAGCAGCCGGGGATCCATCCGGGTCGGCTCGTTCCTTCGCCAGTCGCGCAGAAACCGATTGATCTGGGCAAGGCCCTTGGGGTCGAACTTTCCGTCGCGCTTATAGGTGATCGTCGCCTTCTCGCCCGTATGGGTAAAGAAGAGCTTCAGAGCGCGATCCTCAGCCGAGGCAAATGATGCGGAACCGACAAGCGCCGGAAGTGCAAACAGAGCCGGCAGAATGGTCCGCGCTGCGAAGCGTTCCGCACGCGACAGGAGCGTGGCAATTCCGCCTGACAAACCTTGCAGTGAATAGCTCAACACCAACAATCCCGTCTTACACCGAACACTCGACGACGGGCGGAAACGCCGCATCCATCAGGCTCACTAAAGCCAGCTTATGGTCAATAAATTGCTAACGAGGGGGTGCGGAGGCTCGGTGAGTTGAGGATGCAGCCGTCCGGGCGCTCACACCTGCGCGCCGGAAAATCGGGTAAACTTAAGCTGGAAACTCAGACGATAACAGGCCCATTGCCAAGAAGCTTTGGCCAATGGCCATTGGGCGCTCAGGCCTCTGCACGTCGACTGCTGCGTCAGCGGGACGCAACCCGCTTCAACAGCTCCTGCTGTTTCTTGTAAGCGTCGGGGATGCTCCCGTTGGCGAGGGAGCTGGTGCAGTCGTCCAAAGCCTTTTTATAATCCCCCAGCTCCATATACGCATAGCACCTATTGTTGAACGCCACGGCGACGTCATCTTTGTTCGCCGACCTGAGATCATACAGGTAGTCGTATTTATTCAGGACGTTGAGAGCTGCAGTGTTGTCGTTTTGACCAAAGTAAATCATCGACAAGTCAATCGCGGCCGATACCCGCCAGTTACTCTTCGATTCCGCGACGACGCTTAGCTCCCTGATCGCGTTGGCGTCATCGTGTAGTTCGCGATAAGCGGATCCGCGCCAATATCGGGCGTTTAGTCCGCTTTCTTGATCATCGACGATGTCCGCGCATTCAGCGACTGCAGCATCATAATTTTTCAGCCAGTAACTGTCGTAGCACACCCAGAGCTGAGCCTCGACACCACCACCTAGGGCAACCGCTTCTCGCGCCACCTCGGCAGAGTCGGCGTAGCGACTTCGCTTCGCGTAGACCTTCGCAAGTTGCTCCTTGATCTCAGCGGTTGCTGCGTCTTGCTCCGAACTCGAGGGGAACTTGCTGAGTGGGAGGTCGCGTAGAGCCTCCTGGTACTTCGTGAGCGCATTATCGAGATTGCCCTGCCGAAGCCAGGTTTTCGCAACTAGGCTATCGATCATGTAGTGATTCCGGGATTTGCTGTCTTCGTTAAGACGGGTATCGCTATCATATGCATTGGCTGCAGCCAGGAGTGTCGGTCCGACATAGGTTTCGGACCCTGCCGTGTCGATCATAGAGGAAATGAGCTTCTCGACAGCCTTCGTGGCGATATAGTCGTTTTTCTTTCCGAGGGCAGCCAACGCTTCGACGAGCCTGCTCTCGCGCTCGACAGTTGCATTGGCCTTCATGAACTCACGAACACATTGAGAAAGCTGCTGATAGTCGCTGTTGTCACTGTTAACCGAGCATTGCGTTGATGCCGTGCTCAAGAGGTAGCGGTAAACGTCGATATCCAAGAGCTTGGTTGCAATGCCGTCGGGATCCGTTGACCGAAAATGATCGACGAAGCCGAACATGGTGTCGATGTTCCCTCCCCATTTCGGCTGCAGGGTCGAGAGCAGGAGATCATAGGGAGGAAAGAACGCTGGAAACTTGGAAACACTCTCTTGGAAAGCCAGGCCCATCTTGTCCGAATAGCCGTAGCCACGGAGGATTTCCAAACGGAGTGACTGAAGAAAGGGTTCGGCACTATCAAGCTGAAGTGCCCGATTGACGTCCGCCTCGCCATTTCCCATCGCATCCACGAAGGCCTGCATCCCATCTTCGCTAACAGTATTAACATATCCATCGCCACGCCGCAGCCAGCCCAAGTCGTGGTAGAACTTCGCGCGAACCAAATGAGCAGGCATGCTATCAGGGCTCTTCTCCACCCACGCGTTCAGCTGCTTTCCGAAGTTCGGATCGGTCGGATCAATGAGGGCATCGAGGAATTTGGCGACAGGATCTATGTTCGGGCTCGGCGAATGACCCAACTTGAGAACGCTTTGCGTCGCTCTTCGGGCCGTTTCAAAATCCGAACTTAGAATTGCGGCTCGAACGATTTTTGCGCTTTCATAGGGGTGGGCGCCGCTTGTCCTGTTTTGAGGATCGAAGGCGAGCGAAACGCTCCGGCGCAGATCCCAGGAACCAAAGGCGCTCTCCACTCCAGCCATGGATTTTGGCTGAAATTTGATCACAACGGCGACACCGATCAAGAGGGCGAGCATCGCGGACAATATGATTGAACGACGGGTCACGGTGGTCGGTCCTTGGCATAGTTTGTTGCGAAGATCCCGCGCAGCTTACAAATACAATTCTAAAGAGATTTTGCGGATATTGATGCAATTTTAGGGGCTTTTGAGCCGAAATGCATGGCGGTCGCTATCCACGAGAACCGGATGCTTTTGCCGACATTGGAAGATGCAAAGCGCCGTTAGATTCCCAAGTGAGGCGATCCACGACCCGCAGGGGACTGTGAACAATCTCAGCGGTCACACCTGTCATTTGTAACGGGTGGCGAATGCCGATCGTCCATGTTCTATGGAAAATCATTGTTGAGCCGGGAACTCGAGCAGTGCTCGTCCGTTAAATGTGAACGCTGACGGGGGTGCTTCGATGCCCGGTTTGATCTCGTTCATGCTCACACGTTTTGTCGCCGGGGCCGGCTTGGGGTGCATTGCCGGCCTTGTGATTTGGAACAACGGCTTTTTAAGAATGTCTGCGGCCAGTTCGACAGACTATTACCTCGCGCAGGGTTTGTTCGTATATTTGTTCGCCAGCACCATGGGCCTTGGCTATATGGCCACTGCGCTTATGCTCGACGATGACTGACACACTCGCGCACCGCAGCGGTGACAATCGATCGCGTGTTCGACAAGCGCGGCACACGAACTGTTAGTTCCTGCGGCGGCTGGCTTGGCTCCGAGCCGCTCTCACGCCGGGTCGCCATTGTTGCCTTCATCGGCCCGATCGTCCTCCATGCCCTTCTTGAATGCTTTGATGCCGTGCGCGACGTCGCCCATCAGTTCAGGTATTTTGCCGCGACCGAACAGGATCAGGACGATGATCAAAACGACTATCCAGTGCCACGCGCTAAAGCTTCCCATGGTCTTCACTCCGTTGAACGCCGCTGAGATTAGCCTCTGCGTAGCGGCGGATGTTTGATCAGGCGCAATTTCCGCGACGATAGTCTCCAAGTGAGATGACTGGCGCTGCGGAGCTGATCAGAGCTGAAACGTCGTCTTCCGTTTGTAGGCAGGGCATTGCGTTCCGTCGGGTCCTCCAGCGCCTGACGTCTTCGGCTGTCACGGTCAGCAGCCTTTCGCCACTCTGCTGTTTCGCGATCGCAATCTCTCTGAAGTTTTCGATACACTCCATGAACCGCGCATTGGTGGCGCGCGGCGGCGACGCCGCATTGAGTATTCCTCTCCTGGTCACGGATACCATGCACGGAGTCTCGCCGCTCCGGACGAGAACGAAGGAGCCGGTCCTCGTGATGGGATCGAATCCGAAGGCGGCGTTCGTAAACTGGATATCGTCATTCATTGGTCGTGTACTCCCGTCGAGAGGGCTTGCCGAATGTCCGCGGTCCATCGTGCGAACGTGTCGATGGCGACGTATGGATCAGGAATGCTTCCAGCGCGGCCTGTGGCTCACCGCCCAGAAACGCGCCCGAACTCAAGAGTTCGAGCACGTCGGCATGTCGCTGCCGGTACCTGTCGCTCATCATGCTACAGTCTCCACGGCGCCTGTCGGTAAGACCGCCGCAGAGTCCAGGCGAGCATTGTTCCGGTTCAGCGCAAAAGCTCTGAGGAGCTGCGATCCCAGGCGGGCCTGCTGTGCCATGTCGTCGAAGATCAGAGCTGCCTCCTCGATTTCGCCGATGTCGGTCGCAGGACCCAGCTGGTCGAGTTCCTTCAGCAGCTCAAGGAGCGTGACAACCTTGGTTCTCTGGCGGATGGCCGAAGAGAACAGCTCTTGAACGACGGCCGCGCGTTGCCGCGGGACGAGATTCACCAATACCTCTCCGATGACCGAAGAGCAGCCACAGTCGAGATCGGGATTCTTGGCGAAGGCTTTTATTTGGCGGAGAGCGGAGAGCGTTCGCCTGTCGGGTGCTAGAGATGACGGGGCATTCGTCGTTGTCAAAGGACTGATCCTTCCGTGTTCCTTTTTCTGGCGATCCATTCCGCCCCGGCTCGACCATGATGAAATCCGTTTGACAGCGGCGCATCGGGGTAAACCAGGTGCAGTTTTGTCGAAGCGTCCATCGGTGCGATCGCTCCGTCGGCAACCTGCCGGAATAGCGACGATACGGCGACCATGTCGCAGGCCTGGGGCGAGAGCCTTAGCGATGAGATTCCCAGTGAGAGCATCTCGGCGGGCTCCTCGAACAAGGCCTGACATGAGTGCGAAACGGTCTGCACGCCGTTCAGTGCAAGGAACGGCTGCCCGGAAAGGGTCTTGACCGTCAGACCGTCCGGATCGTCCTCGCAGACGAATTGGCAGTTGTCCTTCGTGCGTCCCTTGGAACGCGCGTGGGCGCAGCGGGCCGAGATCGCGAGTGGCACCCGGCCGAAGGCAAAGAGTTCGAGCGCCACGTCGGGACACGATTTTGCTATTTCATCTATCGAGGCGGCGGGAAGCTCCGGCGGCAGGCAGATCGCCGTGGCGCCGTTTCGGGCGAGCACCTTGGCGGAGGCGCCGTTGTACACGTTGACGAACGGGCCGATCGTATGACGGCGGTTCCTCAGAGCGTGAAGCACAGACAGGTCGTTCGCTTCGACCATATGGCCGGCGTCGTCGGCGAGCGAGCGTTGATATTTGGCTTCGCGGTCCAGTGTCACGAGCGCGAGCGTCGAAATCCGCACTTCCTTTCCTGCTGACTCCAGCCGTTCGACAACTGCCGCTGTTTCGGATTCCATGAAATGCAGCCGCTTCGAGCAGACGGTCTCTCCCAGGACGACCGTGTCCACCGGCGCTTCGTCGGCGATGCGGAAATAGAAATCGCGCCAGCGTTCGGTCTGCCAGAGATAGAGCACCGGTCCCAATGTGAGTTTAAGAGCGGACGTCATCTGTCATCTCCAGCGTTTTTCGTAGGCGCCCCGCGTCGTTTGCTGCCCCTCGCTGAGAGCCTTCAGACGCTTCATCAGGACAGAACGCTCCGCCGGGGCGGCGGCGATGGTGGCTCGTAACGTCGAGACGACTTCGGCGATGTAGGCCCGCCCACGCTGGCGCCCTTCGACCTTGAGGGCTTTGACTCCGGCGGCACGCAGTTCGTCTAGCTGATCCATGGCGTCGAGCGAGACCGGATCTTCGAAGGCGTATGTCTTGCTTTCGGCAATGTCGAAACGCCCTTTGCACAGCGTCGGATATCCCGCGGGTTCGGTTGCCGAAAAGCGGTTGATGGTGAAGGCGCCGAGATCCGACAGCATATCGCCGCCGAATTGCCGATACCTGACATGGCTCGCAGGCGAGCAGACGCCGTTCATGTTGGGCGATTTTCCAGTGGCGTAGGAGGAAAGCGAGCAGCGGCCCTCGGCCATGACGCAAAGACCGCCGAACACGAACACCTCGAGCTCGCAATCTACCCGCTTCGATATGCGGGCGATGTCGGAGATGGTCAGCGTCCTTGGCAACACCACTCGTGCGGCGCCGAAGTTCTCCACCAGGTAGGAAATTGCGTCCGGATTCGAGGCGGACGCCTGGACCGATATGTGAAGCCGCAGCTTCCGGTGCCGTTCCGCCACGTGGGCCATCAGACCGAAGTCGGCCACGATCAAGGCGTCTGCTCCGGCGTCTGCGGCCTCGTCGGCTCTTTGATACCAGAGCGCTTCCTTGCCGGCAGTCATGAACGTGTTGAGCGCCACGAACGTCTTCACATTGCGTGCTCGTGCGTAAGCGATGGACCTGCGGAGTTCGGCGATGTCGAAGTTGAGCCCTGGGAAGTTTCGTGCGTTCGTTTCGTCGCGGAATCCGCAGTACACGGCGTCGGCCCCGGCGTCGACGGCCTCACGGAAGGACGCGGGGGTGCCCGCCGGGCAGATCAGTTCCATGCGACACCATGTAATTTCAGGACGTCGCGCCTCATGGACGAGAGGATTCCCGTCAAGGAGTGGCGCATGGGGCCGGCGAGGGCGCCGATCGTCTCGACCATGTCGATCCCGCTGTCGTCGAGCGCGTTTCGAAGCGCCAGAACCGCCTCCATGTCTCCCGTCACGGTGAGCTTGCGTGCGAAGAAGATCGCGTCGCCGTCGACACGTCCCTCCGCGAGCGCGAGCATCAGCAACAGGGGCCCGGATATCGTGGCGTCCACCGCTGGCATCGCCCCCGTCCGGAATGTTCTGATGGTCCGCTCGACAGGTCGGATAGCAAAGCCGAAAGGAAGGTCGGAAGGCACGAAGCCGAAACGCGCGCCCTCGTATTCGCCAAGTCGATTGAAAATCGTCGGGTGGACCTTCAGGACCTGTCCGAAAAGCAGAGCTGCTACACGCGCAGCTATCGGCAGTGGTACCAGGCGGGCGGCGGCCGTCAGGCGATGTGGGGCAAGCATTGAAGCCTCTTCGAATGATCGAGGCATCCTAAGCGTTCTTCAGATCACGCTGTTTGATCCCGGACAAAGACAACAAGGATTTCCTGCCTGATTGCATCGAGGATGGAAAAAGACATTTCAAAGATCAGGCGGCACGCGGACCTACAGTCGTTTTTGCAGGAGCTTGAACAGCGCAGGCTGCTCTTGGCCATTCACGAGCCCGTATCTCTGGTTCACGAGATGACGGCAATCCACAAGGAAGTGCTCGGCGAGAACGGTCCGGCGCTGCTCTTCAAGGCGCCCGTCGACGCGCAGGGCAGGGTTTCGCCGATACCCGTTGTGGTCAACCTGTTCGGCAGCCGGGAGCGAATTGAGCTGGGGTTCGGCGTTGGAGCGGGGGGCCTCGCGCGGCTTGCGGACGCGTTGGTCGAAATGAAGAATCCAACCCCTCCGTCGTCGCTGCAGGAGGCGTGGAGCAAGCTGTCGCTGCTCAAGGCCGCAAGCAGCATGCGGCCGAGGTATCGCCGACGAGCTCCGTCCCAGGAGATAGTTAGAAGAGGCGAGGAAGTCGACCTTGGAATGCTGCCTGTTCAATGGTGCTGGCCAGGCGAACCTGCTCCGCTGATAACCTGGCCGCTGGTCATCACGCGCAGCCCCGACGACCCCGACGACGTCAATGTTGGCATCTACCGGATGCAGGTGCGGGATCGTACCTCGCTGATCGTCAGATGGCTCGCACATCGGGGCGGGGCGAAGCACTTTCGACAGTGGCAGCGGAAGGGAATGGACATGCCGATCGCAATCGCGATAGGCGCGGATCCCTTCACGTTGCTGGCTGGCGTCATCCCGCTCCCGGAAGGGATGAGCGAGCTGAATTTCGCCGGCCTCCTGCGCGGCTCGCGCACCGAGATCTCGGGCGCCTTGACCGTTCCCCTCGACGTTCCCGCGAACGCGGAGATCATACTGGAGGGAACCGTTTCCACCGATGAAACCGCGCCGGAGGGACCATACGGCGATCACACCGGCTACTATAACTCGGTCGAAGCCTTTCCGGTGGTGAGGCTCTCGGCCATTACCAGCAGGCAGTCGCCGATCTATCTTTCGACCTATACCGGCCGTCCCCCGGATGAGCCTTCGCGGCTGGGGGAGGCGATGACCGAGCTGTTCGTTCCGATCGTCAAGCGCCAGTTCGCCGAAATATGCGATCTATGGCTGCCACCGGAGGCGTGCTCCTACCGTGCGGCGGTCGTTTCAATCGACAAGCGGTATCCGGGACAGGCCCGCCGGATCATGATGGGGCTTTGGTCAATTCTTCCACAGTTCAACTACACGAAGCTCGTGATCGTCGTCGATCCGGACATTTCGGTTCGGAACTGGGAAGAGGTCATGTGGGCGGTCGCGACCCGTTTCGACGCCTCGCGAGACTTGGTCGTCATGGAGAACACTCCGATCGACTATTTGGATTTTGCGTCCCCGAAGGCAGGAATCGGGACGAAGATGGGTATCGACGCGACCAACAAGCTCGGCGCCGAGACCGATCGGGAATGGGGGCGCGTGCTGGAAATGCCGGCGGAACTTGCCGGCCGGGCGGCCGAGATGTGGGAAAGGATTCGCCATGACGCAGGCTTGTGAGCAGATAGACGTGGTTCTTGGCGTCACGGGAGCTTCCGGCGCGGCTCTAGGGGTGGCCGTGCTGCAGACGCTCAACGATCTCGGGGTTCGCGTGCATCTCGTTATCACCGAGAGTGGGAAGCGAACGCTGTCTCACGAAGCGGGTGTCGACGCTTATGGCCGCATGATGTTGAAGGCGCACAGGACCTACGACCACAGGGATATCGGATCCGCGATCGCCAGCGGCTCGTTCCCGGTTTCAGGAATGATAATCGCGCCATGCTCGATGAAGACGCTTGCGGCGATCTCCACGGGTCTTTCCGAGGGGCTGGTGGCGCGCGCAGCCGACGTCCAGCTCAAGGAGCGCCGCAGGCTCGTCCTGATGACGCGGGAGACGCCGCTGCATCTTGGCCATTTGCGGAACATGGTTGCCGTCACCGAAATGGGCGCAATCGTCATGCCGCCCGTCCCGGCGTTCTACAACAAGCCCAAGTCCGTTGGGGAGGTGGTCGAGCATCTCGCCCGTCGCGCCGTCGATCTACTCGCAATTCCCGTTCCCCATCAGTCGCGGGCGTGGTCCGGTGAGGCCGCCTTCGATCACCCGAGGGCAGCTACGGGATCGACGCCGAAAAGCAGAGCATGACCTCCGCCAAATAACAGCCAGGCCGTCAGAGCGATCGTCGCCGCAGCGGCAACGACGACCGGCAGATCGAGCGCCGGTAGCTTGCTGTTCAGGCTCGCCCTCAGCGGTAATATCGACGTGCCCATCGACAGGAGCTGCCAGCGCGCGCCTAGGCGCCTCTTCGCCCGTTTCTCGACCATTGGGATAGCTCCCAGGGCGAAGAGAGCAAAGCCGCCGAACAGCAGGAGTGAACGCAGATCGCCATTTGCGACGATGTGGCCCAGCGCCCAGATCGAAAAGCCCCAGAGCACGGGATGTCTCGTTATCCTGACAATGGCGCCGCAATCTCCTGACGTGCGGATCGAAACCGAGAGCGGATTGGCGCTTAGCAGGCCGGCAATGACAAGGAAGCCCCCGAGCGGCGCGAGCGCGAAGGTTACCACGGCGTGCCACGGATGAAATTCCCACAGGGGAATGTAGTCCATCGATAATGCCGCCGCGAAAAGCCACACAAGCGCCAGCGTCGATGCCACGGAATAACCGAAAAAGTAACCGGTGCGTCCCATTCGGCTGATGATGGTCGAACGTATAGCTGGAACCGCTGGGATCGAATGCAGCGCGAGAAAAAGCGCGAAGGCGGAAAAGAACTCGGTCACGCGAACCTCCTGGGATTCGCACGTCTCTAATATGTTCTGCCCGCTCGCGTCTTTGATGGACATCAACTCCACCTTCTCGTCAAATGCTCCCCAGCGCCTCTCGACGATGAGGACGTTCGCCGTGACCTCCTGGCTTCTTCACTCCTTGTCGGAGATCTACTCCGAGAGGTGGTGTCCACCACAGGTCCAGCCGCCTCGCTGGCCGATGGCGTGTCGGAGCGAGATCCCATCCCCGCTCGCTCTCTTTGCGCCAGCGCAAAGATGGAAGGCTCTGCCCTGATAAAGGTGACGAGCGTTGTCATCTTTAAGGATTTCGAATGTCTCGCACCTCAAATTTTCGCTCGGCTTTCCTCGTGCTCGCAGCCGTTCCGTGCATCTCCCATGCCGCCGAATACCCGGTCGGCGCGCCGCAGATCGAGGCTGGAATGGAGGTCGCGGCGGTATACCTGCAGCCCATCGAGATGGACCCGCCTGGCATGACGCGCCCAACATCAGAATCCGACATTCATCTGGAGGCGGACATTCATGCCACGACCGAAAACAAGAACGGCTTCGCCGAAGGCGACTGGGTCCCGAACCTGCACGTCGAGTACCGAATAAGGAATGTGGACAGCGGGAAAGAAGAGAGCGGCTCCCTTGAGCCTATGGTTGCGAGCGACGGGCCTCATTACGGCGACAACGTGAAGTTATCCGGACCCGGCCGTTATACCCTGGAGCTGACCGTCCATCCGGGCGGCCACGGATACATGGGCTTCGGACGGCACATCGACAAGGAGACAGGCGTCGCACCCTGGCCCGCCGAATTCACGCTGAACTATGATTTCGTGTTCGCCGGCGTTGGCAAAAAAGGCGGCTACTAATGCCCGCGTCGTCTCTACACTTCCCGCTTCTTCTTGCGGCCCTGTTTGGGGCGACACCGGTCGTGGCTGGAGGAGCAGATCCTGTGTTCCGGGTACATTTCAGTAACGGCCTGATATCGCCGACGGTGATCGAAGTGCCGGCGAACACTCGCTTCAAGCTCCAGCTTCAGAACGACGGGTCGACGCCGATCGAGTTCGAGAGCATCCCGTTGCGCAAGGAGAAGGTTCTCGCGCCCGGCGCATCCAGCTTCCTGGTGTTTCGTTCGCTAGATCCGGGCGACTACGCCTTTTTCGATGACTTCCATCTTGACATGCCACCGGCGAGGTTGGTCGCAAAATGAGCTCGAATCTGTATCTTCAATTCGTCGAAGTCGCAGCGGTGGTCTGGAGGGAATCATTCGAAGCGCTGCTGATCGTTGGAATACTTCTGACGTGGTCCATGAGGGACGTCCCGGCTGCGCGCGGTCGAGCCGCCATATGTATTGCCAGTGGTGTCGTAGGCGGGCTCGTCTTTGCGGCGATCCTGGCCTGCATCATGAATACGGCCGCAGACGTCCTGGAGGGTGATGCCGAAGAAATCCTTCAGATGGTCATGGCATCGGTCGCCGCATTCCTGATGTTGCGAATGGTCTTTTGGATGCGACGGCAGGAACGGGGCTCTTCCAACGAACTGCAAACTCGTGCCATAGCACATGTGAGAGCAGGCAATTGGCTGGGACTCTCGATGTTGGCCGGGCTGGCCGTTGCTCGGGAGGGCGCCGAGACCGTCGTCTTTCTCGCAGGTGTCATGTCCTCGTCCACGGACTCGGAGACTGGCTTGGTACTGGCTTCGGGGCTTTCGGGATTCGCACTTGCCGCAACGTGCTTCTGGGCTTTCAAGGTGGGGGCCACAAAGGCCTCGAAGAAGGTTTTGGCACGGTTTAGCCAAGGACTCCTGCTCGTCCTGGGAAGCGGACTGACGATGGTCGTCATCGACCGAGCGATTTCGCTCGGGTTTGTTTCTCCCATGACAGTGCCGCTCTGGGATTCGAGCTCGCTCCTGGACGACGGCAGCGGCTTCGGAGCCTTTATCGCGGGCCTCACCGGCTACCGTTCGCGACCGGAGTTGCTGCCTATCCTGGGGATTGCCTTCTATTGGCTCGTCGCGTCGGTGGCCTATGCTCCGCCGCTTGACGATGAGGTTCCGGCATGAGCTCCCCTCGGGTCGGAGCGCGGTTCGTCGCCGGCCTCGGGGACATGCTGGTGCAGCGGCAGGCGCTCATCAGGCGGCTGCAGTGGATCATGATCGTCGCCTACGTGTTCCTTTTGACAGTTCCGCTTCTTCTACCGCTTCCCACGAACGCGGATTTTATCTGGAGCAACCTGACACGTTTCGCGCAATTCGTCTTCTGGGGCATCTGGTGGCCCTTCGTCGTGCTCGGCACCGCGCTGGTCGGGCGCTTTTGGTGCGGACTGCTGTGTCCGGAAGGCGCGCTATCGGAATTTGCCAGCGAGCGGGGCGCCGGTAGGGCGATCCCAAGCTGGATGAAATGGTCTGGTTGGCCGGCCGTTTCCTTCGTCTCGACGACCGTCTACGGCCAGCTAACCAGCATCTACCAGTATCCAAAGCCCGCGGCGCTGCTGCTTGGCGGATCGACTTTCGCGGCAATGGCGATCGGTGCCTGCTACGGTAAAACCAAGAGGGTGTGGTGTCGGTTCCTATGCCCGGTCAGCGGGGTCTTTGGGCTTGTCGGAAAGCTTGCGCCCTTGCACTTCCGGGTAGAACCCGAGGCTTGGAGACGGAATTCGGATCACCCGGTCCGGCATAAGGCTGGCGTCAACTGTGCGCCGCTGGTTCCGATCAAGACGATGCAGGGCGCCTCCGCGTGTCACATGTGCGGTCGCTGCAGCAGCCATAGAGGCGCCATCCGACTGGCCTGGCGGAAGCCGGCGAGCGACATCGTGCACGGGTCGGGAAGGACGGCGACATGGTGGGATACGGTTCTCATTGTCCCAGTCTTGCTGGGGCTGGTACCAGCCGCGCTGAATTGGTCAAACAGCGGAGTGTTCCAGGTGACGAGACAATGGCTGGTCGAGGCCTGCGTGAACCAGCACTGGATGTCACCCCTATCGCTTCGGCTCCCCTGGTGGATCCTGACGAACTATCCTGCGGCCAGCGACGTCATGACAATAGTGGACGCCGCGGCGTTGATCCTCGTCATCGCGGCGTCGACGGTGCTCGCCTCGTGCATGTTTCTTGTGCCGCTTGCGTTCAGCAGCGTCATCCTACGAAGGCGCTTCTACGTCCTGCATCATCTGGCGCAGGCGCTAATACCGATCGCTGCAGCGTCGCTGTTCTGTGGCCTTCTTTCCCTGACCATTGGCCAGCTTCGATCAGACGGCATCATGATCCCCTATGTCGATCTGCTGCGGGCGGCAACGGTGTCGGCCGCCGGCGCCTGGTCTGTCGCACTCTCCTTCAGGGTCGGTGGTCTGTACCAGCAATTGCTGTGGCGGCAGCTGGCCGCGTCGGCGTTTTTTGCCTTGCCGACAGTCGCGTTTTTGGTGGGGTGGGTGGCCGTGCTCTTAAAATAACGGTCGCGAGGACTTCAGCCTTCGGCAACGATCGAGGGCATCCATCAGGGCAGGGGCACCGCCAGTGTTTTGGTGGTGTCTAGGCGGGCAACTGCAGGCTAGTCCGGGTGGAAGGCTGGCTGCAGCTCGGAAGCCACCTATGACCGAGACTGAAAGTCACCCTCCGCAAAGCTGAGGCAGGACTCTTTCCAGGGTTTCGAACGACATCGGCTTTCCGTACTTGTAGCCCTGTGCAGCAGGGCAACCGAGCGAATGAAGGAAGGCCTCCTGCTCCAATGTTTCAATGCCCTCCGCGATCGTTTCGAGACCCATTTCACGGCTCATCGCGATCAGTGCGCGAGTGATGGCCGCATCGCGCGGCTTTGTAGCAAGGTCCGAGATGAACCCGCGGTCGATCTTCAGCGTGGTCAGTGGATAGCGCTGTAGTGAGCTGAGCGACGCATACCCCGTCCCAAAGTCGTCGAACGCAATACCGACGCCGATTTTACGCAACATTTCCATGGCTTCGAGAGATCTGTCATCGTCGTGAAGGGCGATTGTCTCGGTTACTTCGAGCTCAAGCAGCCCGGCTGCCAGACCGTGCTTCTGGAGAGCTTCGGAGACTTTTGCAGATAGATGCGGCGCATGTAGCTGGGCGGGAAAGAGATTGACTCCCATCTTTATCGCGTGGGGGCTTGCTGCATTCATGAGCGCGGCTACTCTGCATGCCTCGTCCAAGGTCCACCAACCGATTTCGAGCGCCAGCGAACTCTGCTCGAGCGCGGGCAGGAATGCCCCCGGCAGCAACAACCCTCTTTGAGGATGCTGCCAGCGGATCAGCGCCTCCACGCCAAAAATTATCCCCGACGCGATGTGGACCTGTGGCTGATAATACAGCACGAGCTCACGAGAGCGGAGGGCCCTGAGCAATTCGTCCCTAAGGGCGCGGCGCGCGTTCGCCTCGTTCCTCATCGCGCGGTCATACATGCGCAACGCCCTGCCGCCGCCTGATTTTGCCTGCACGAGCGCCAGGTCGGCGCTTGCGACCAGCTCGTCGGCGTCGTCGCCGTCGAGAGGCGACACTGCGACCCCGATGCTGGCACTCAAGTCCAGAATCTGTCCGCCGACTTCGAACGGCATGGCAAAGGCTTCACGGATCCCCTCGGCTACGGCCGTCGCGGCCGCCCGGTCGCCGAGATTAGGCAGCAGCACCGCGAACTCGTCGCCGCCGAAACGCGCGACCTCGGCGCCAGCCGGCAGACGATGGGGAAGTCTCACCGCCACGGACTGCAAGATGGAATCACCCACGACGTGACCGTGCGTGTCGTTGACGTCCTGAAAGCCGTCGATGTCGACAATAAAGACGGTTGCGGGACGGCCGGCAGCCATTTCAATTTTCAGGATCTCCACAAACCGGCTTCGGTTGTGAAGCCCGGTCAGGAGATCCTGGCTTGCTAGTCTGAGGAGGCGACTGTCTCTCTCCCGCCGCTCGGTGATGTCTTTTATCACCGCTCCGGCGCCCATCTTGCGGCCGTCGTGCCAAGCGCACAACGTCAGCTCGATCGGAAATTCTGCGCCGTCCTTGCGGATGGCGTAGACTTCAACAGCTTTGCCGCCGAGGTTGAGTTCATCACCTGCCATCGCGCGGGCGAAACCCCGCGCATGGGAACTCCGCAGCCGTTCTGGAATGATAATTTCGACTGGACGACCGATCATCTCCTCTCGAACGTATCCGAAGAGTACGGCCGCTGCCCGGTTCACAAAGCGGATCTGTCCGCGCGGGTCGACAGAAATCAGTGCCAGTTTCGTTGCGTCCGCAAAATTCGCCGCGACAATCGCGTCTACGCCGGCAGCGTGCCGTTCGCCAGTCGAAGCCGGCGGGCCGACCTCGATGTTGCAAGGGCAAACAGCGCCGGCACTCCCCTCGCGCTCCAGATTGTCTAATGTCATCGGTGCACCGCCATGTACTGCCGCAGAGCATACCGGGGAAACATTAGCGAACCTTAAAGTTGTGCAAAGGATACGGCGGTTCCTTTCGGGCGAGGCCGGCACGGACCGCCGGCGTGCGGGAGATTTTGCATGAATGTGATGGATTGGCGGAGCCTGGCGCGACGGTCAGATGCACGCGCCTGCAGCAAAGATGGCGATCGCGTTTCCGCCTGCGCATTCGCGGGCTCGCGGTCGTTGTCGAAAGGGACGCGATCACCCTTCGCTTTCGAAGCGGGCATAACTGCCGTCTGCGCGGACAATATCCACGAGCAGATCATGGGCCCGGACGATCAGTCGGATGCTGGCCTCGTCCATCAAGCTGAAGGCAGTCGAAAGGGCGTCTGCCGTCGTCGCGTCGTTGGCTACGACCGAGACCCGACGATAAATGGCCGGTGTGCGGCCACTACGCGGATCAAGGATATGGCCGAAGCGCCCCGCGGCGTCGAAATGAAAACCTGCGGCGCTGGAAGTGGCGACGGCCCTGTCGATCACGTCCAATATCTGCTCGGGACGATCGTCGTCCTCACTCTCCGCCAATCCGATCCGCCAGGGTGTGCCGTCTGGTTTAGAGCCGATCGCCCGATCCTCTCCCATGTCGACCAAGCTGCTCGTCACGCCCGCGTTTCGCAGGAGATCGACGATACGGTCCGTGATGTACCCCTGCGCGACGCCATTCAAAGTCAGCGCCATGCGCGGGCGCATGACGACGCGGTCCCGGCTGCACACCACTCCGTCGAACCCTATCCGCTTGAGCGTCAGGTCGACCGCGGCTTTCGCCGGTCCCGATGGATCCGCATCCGGGGCCGAGAAATGCTTGTAGAAAAGCGCCCAGAGTGGCTGAACGCTCGGGTCGAATGCGCCGCCCGTCAGGCCCCAGAAGCTCCGACTTGACTCAAGCAAGGACACCAAGTCCGGTGAAGGGGCTGCCAGCGCTCCCGTCCGGTTCAATTCTGCAAGGGCTGAATCGACACTGGTGAGGCTGAACACCTTTTCCAGCCGTGAGACTTCGGCAACAACCAGCTCGATTAGACGCGCGGCCTCGACCGGGTCTTCGTGATTCAATATCAGCGTCGCTGGCGCGCCCAGAGCCTGTCCCGTCCATACCGTGGCAGGGATTGCGGCGCGGGCAGCTCGCAGCAGCGGCAGACCCGCGGCGGCCGCGAAGATTGCAATAGCTCGACGACGACTGACCGTTCTAGCCATGATCATGTGTCTCCACCTTCTCCTCCGCGGCTGGGGGAGTGTCCGATTCCGCGCCCGAGCCCAGGACGTAGTCGTGCGGGACATTCCCAAACGTTACTACGCGGCCACCCTTGCTTTCTGCAAACTGGGTGGCCGCCTCCTTGGTCGAGAAGGGTACCGTCTCTTCGGCTCCCATGCCGCCGCGTAGCGAACTGCCGATGACGTAGAACGCTTTTCTCGCGTCGATCCAGTTGTCCGCTCCGGGCTTGTCCCAGCTAGGGGCCTTGCTCATGTCTGAGACGTAGATCGCCACATAGTCCTTGGGCTCTTCTGGCAACATCGTGAAGGCCAGCGCGTCGCGTGCCGAGGAGAACCAGATCGGTTCTCGGACCTGAGCGTCGAGGATGACTTGCCCCTTGGGTCCTGCATGTTCGAGCACGTTCATTCCGCAGTACCTGCCAATGGCGTCGGTTGTCAGCGCGAAAGGAGCAGGTGGCGCTGATTGCGGCTTTTCCTCGCATCCGGCCAGCAATAGGGGCGACAGGAAAGCCAACGCGAAAATCAGGTTCCTCATAGCTCTCTCCTGGAAAATGTTAGGGCCGCGAGTGCGAGCGGGGCGATTGTCCAGGCTGCGAGCGCGCACATCAGCATTATAGGACTAAGCCCGGCATGGCCCGCGACACCCGCCATGCCGGAGAAGGCGCGTGCCTCGCCCGAACCAAGATTGAACATGCGATATGCATCGGTCGGGTTCAACAGCAGAAGGGTGTCCAACAGGCCGCTGGGCAGCGCGTGTCCGCCCGCAGCCACCAATGCGCCGAGCAAGGCCATGTCATAGATCAGCACGAAGAAGAGCCAGACGCCGATGGCGATGCCGCCCGCGGTGCTGCGTTCGCCTACAAGGCCGCTGACGAAGTAGCCGATAGCCACGAAGACCGCGCCGAGGAGCACCGACGACGCCAGCATCGCGGCAAAAGCCGCCCAGCTCGCAGCGTCGATTTCCGTTCCGGTGGCGGCCAAGGCGACGGCTGCCGCGCCGTAGCCGAAGAGCGTCGCGAAAGAGAGTATGGCGATGTGGCCCAGAAACTTGCCCAGGAGCACCTGGTTCCGCCCGATCGGGTAGCTGAGAAGCAGAAGCATCGTGCCACGCTCCATCTCTCCCACGATTGCGTCGTGCGAGAGGAGGAGCGCGATCAGCGGCACCAGGAAGATTGTGAGACTGGAGAGGCTCACGATGACCACGTCAAGCCTGTTCACTCCGACGTTTCCCGTGGGTGCGCTACCAAGGAACGACAGGGTCAACGCCAGCGCGCCCAGCAGAAGCGTCGTCGCGAGGACCCATCTATTGCGCAGGCCCTCGCGGATCTCCTTGGAGGCGACGATCAGAACATTCTTCATGCTCGCGCCCTCCTGCCGTTCAGAAAATGTGCGTAAAGGTCGTCCAGAGTGGGTTCGTTAATGTGGAGCATTGCTATGTCGCCGGGATTGGCGGTCACCTCTTTAAGGAGGGCTATCTTGTCTTCCATCGCCACGTCAGCTTCGAAAGTTGCGTTGCCCGTTAACTTCCACGCGACCTTTGCGTTCTCCGAACTTCCGAAACCGGCGCCATTGTGAACTTTAATGCTGATACGGGTGGGAAGCCGCGCAAGTGCCCGGAGATCGTCAAGCGTACCATCGGCGATCGTGACGCCGTCGTTTACGATCAGGACCCTATCGGCCCGGCCTTCGAGTTCGGTCAGGGCGTGCGACGACAGGAGGATAGTGGTTCCTTTCGAGCGGAGTTCGCTCAACAGGTCATAGAATCTCCGCCGCAGCGCGGGATCGAGTCCGCTCGTCGGCTCGTCGAGCAGCAGAATGCGCGGTTCGCCTAGCAACGCCTGCGCCAGGCCCAGTCTCTGGCGCATCCCCTTGGAGTAGGTACGCACCGGCCGGTCAGCCGCGGCGGCGCTCAGGCCGACACGTTCAAGGAGGTCCAGGGAGCTCGAGGCCGCGACGCGTTTCAGCCGGGCATAGAAGGCAAGGGTCTCCCGGCCTGTCAGGGCCATGTGGAAGGCAACGCTTTCAGGCAGATAGCCAAGTCTCTGACGCACTGAGAAGTCGCCGATCGCGGGATCTTCCCCCATCACCGCGATTTTCCCGGCCGAAGGGCGAATGAGGCCCAGCATCAGCTTTATCAGCGTCGTCTTGCCTGCACCGTTATGGCCCACCAACGCGACCGTCTCACCCTCGTTCAGAACGAAGGAGACGTCCTTGACTGCTTGCACCGCGCCGTAGCGCTTGGCCACGCCGGATAGGAGAACGGTCGGATGTGTCATTGCCGTACTTCCGCATGTACCGCCGGAGGCTCCATCAGCGGATGGCTGTCGACGACGCCGCCAGGGAGCAGGGCGGGGAACTGCGCCTGTGCCCACCGTATGAACTGAACTGCCGGGCTTGTGGTCAGGACCTTCGCCTGCGGGGAGGTCCATAAGACCTTGTCGATCAGATCGTTGGGACGGTAAGCGTTGTCACCGACGCCGTCGCCATCGAGATCGAATGCCGGGTTGTCGCTCCAGTAGTTGCCGTGGCCGTCCTGGGACCAGTCCAGATAACGTGTCCCCACATATTTGACCTGGTTACGGTTGTTGATGAAAGAGTTGCCGCTCATGATATTTCCTTCCGATCCCGCCGTGAAATGGATGCCGATTCCGCAGCCATTGAACTCGTTGCCGACGAGACGGTTCTTGTTTGCGTTGTAGACGAAGACGCATTTTTCGGGGCCCGCGCGCAGACCGGACACGTCTCCGTCGGATCGTGGCGGCTCGTCGTCCGAGGGCAGTTCTTGGGTCGACTCGCGCGAGCCGGCGGTGGTCCACCGGCTTTCGGGCTGCAGACGCCCCCGGACGATGTTGCCGGTGACGAGCGAGCTGTTGGCGGAGTTCAGCAGCACGCCGTGATCCCGATCTCCGTCGGAGACGTTGTCGATGATCTTCAGCCGGCTGGAGAACATGATCGCGTAGCCGACCACGTTGCCGATCGACACATTCCCCCGGATCTCGCTGTCGTTGGTGTACATGTAGTGAATGGCAAAGCGAAGGTTGTGGAAACGGTTCTCGCTGAAGACGTTTCGTTTGCTGGCATTGGTGGCGATTCCGTCGCGACCGTAGCTGATGTCGTTGGACAGGACCTTGGCACCCGGCGCGTTCCAGACCGTCACACCGTTTCCCGCTTCGCTCAGCCGGCCTTCCTTGCGGCCGATGATCCTGTTTGCGCGGGTTATCGAATCCTGTGCTCCATGGATGTAGATGCCGTAAAGGTTTTCCGTCACGAGGCTGTCTTCGATCACGGCGTCCTTCGCCGCCGCGGTCGCGAACACGCCGGAGTCCATCGTCTCCAGATTTGAACCTGATCCACGGATTTCTAGACCACGCAACGTCACGTCCGGCGCATCGATGGTTACGACGGTGCCTCGGCCGTTGCCGAGGATGGCCGCGCCGGGATCGCCCTGCACGACCATTGGCTTTCTGATCGTGAAGGCCCCTTTGTAGTTGCCGGGACGCAGAATGATCCTGTCTCCCGCCGCCGCTTGTTCCACGATCGCCGCCAAGTCCTCGTTGTCCGAGGGCGTAACGATGCGATCCGCTGCGCCGGCGGTTGAATAGGTGGCGGTCCAGAGGACCGCCACCGCCATGACAGAAGCTTGGCGCATCAGCTCGACTTAGGCTCGACGAACATGCGACCCTTCATTTCCATGTGCATGGCATGGCAAAACCACGAGCAGTAGTACCAGTAGACCCCCGGCTTGCTTGCGGTGAAGGTGACGGAGGAAGTCGCCTGCGGTCCGATCTCCATGTTGATGCCGTAATTGACGATGGCGAAGCCGTGGGTCAGGTCCTCGACTTCGTCGATGTTGGTGACAAAAACGGTGACCTCGTCGCCTTCCTTGACGGTGAATGACTCCAGGCCGAATGCCGGCGCCGAGGACGTCATGTAGACGCGTACCTTGTAGCCGTCTCGGATGACTTGCGAGTCCGTCATGAGGTCGATGTTGTCCGTTTTCGCCTTCGCGACTGCATCGGCGAAGAACGGGTCGTCGCGGCTCCAAAGGCTGACTGGATTGATCTTAGATGCATGGACGATTGTCGCGTCATGGGGCTCCGCGAAGGTCGGGTTGTCATGCACCAGAACCATCTCGTCGCCCGAGATGTCGATAAGCTGGTCGCTCTCCGGCTTGAGCGGTCCGACGTTCAGGTATCGGTCCTTCGAGAACTTGTTGAGCGAGATCAGCCACTTGCCATCGGCTTCCTTGGTCTGGCCCATCGAAGAATGGTTGTGTCCCGGCTGATAGTGGACGTCCAGCTTCTGACGGATTGGATTGACCTTCTCGCCGGCGAAGGCGCGCTTGGCGTCCTCGATGTTCCACTTGCAGATCTGGCTGTCGATGAAGAGGGTGGTGTAGGCGTTGCCGCGGCCGTCATACGCGGTGTGCAGCGGGCCGAGACCGAGTTCCGGCTCTGCAACCACCGTGTCGCGAGGCTTGATCTTGTCGTCGAAGAGGTCGTCGAATTTGCGGACGTCGAAAACGGTTACGGTTGGAGAAAGTTTGCCGGCGGCGACGGCGTGAATCCCGTCCGGCGCGGTGTTCATCCCGTGGGGGCCGTTCGACACCGGAATGTAACGGGTGTACCGGGAGCCATGCCGCCCGTCGATGACGGGGACGCCGCTGATCTCCTTGAAATCGCCGTTCTTTACCGCCTCTTCGATGCGCTTGATGTTGAAGACGACAACCCAGTCCTGGTCCTTCGACATCATCTGTTCGAGATTGACGCCGTTTTCGGAATTGTAGCAGGTCGAATAGCAATACTTGCCCTGATAGTCGGCGTCGACGTTGTCGAGATTGCCGTCGACGATGACCTGCCAGGCGACCTTCATCGTCTCCCCATCGACCGCCGTAAACACGGCCTGGTAGTTCTTTGGATCGTCGAGGACCTTTCCATCATTGGGGATCGGCACCCCGTCTTCGCCGTTGCAGAACACATAGCCGGTCTTGGGATATTTCTGAACCCGCAGACCGTGGACCGTGTGCTGGTTGGGAAGCTCGATGATCTTGTCGCACTTCATGACGTCGAGACGGATGCGGCAGACGCGGGTGTTGGCTTTGTCGTTGGCGTAGAGGTAGCGGCCGTCGTAGGTGCCGTCCGTCTGGGAGGGATGCGGATGATGGAGGTCGCCGTTGTGATAGACGCCGCCCCGATCCTTAAGGAATTCGACTGTCCGGGGAAGCAGACCTTCGGTGAGAACTTTGCGGCTTTCGTTCGTCTGGCCCCACCCTGTCGCGCTGCAGCGGTTGAAAACCGGGATACGCATGATTTCACGCATCGAAGGAACGCCGACGATGCGGACCTCGCCGCTCTGGCCGCTCGAGAAGAACGTGTAGTACTCGTCGAGTTCTCCGGGCTTGACCTCCCAGGTCTGGCGGCCGGTTTCCGCGGCGGCTGCTGGAGTGGCGAATCCGCCCGAAAAATTCAGGGCTCCCCCCGCTGCGGCCGCGCCGGCGGCCGCAGCCATCGCCGTTGTTCCGAGTAGCTGGCGTCTGTTGAACCGCCGCTGGTTGTCTTCCGTAGACATGCTCTTCTTCCTTTGTTGTGGCCGCGACCGGAATGTCGCGCGCCGGATTACGCTCGTTCGATCGGTTTTCCGTTGTGAGTGACGACCGTTTTCGGTGGCTTCTCGCCGCGCGATTCCGGCGTTGAAAGCGCCATGAACTTCTCTCGCTTCAGCCGGACCTGGATCATGTGCGGACAGCGGTGGTCGTCGTGGTAGAGTTCTTGGCAATGCATGCAGTAGATGCATTCGTTGACGTTGATCTGGCCTTCGGGATGGATCGACTGGACCGGGCATTCCTTGGCGCAGCGTTGGCAGGGCGAGCCGCATTCGGGGTAGCGTTTCAGCCATTCGAACATCCGTATCCGGCCGGGGATGGCAAGCGCGGCTCCCAGTGGGCAAAGGTAGCGGCAGTAGAAGCGTTCGATGAAGAGGCTCGCGACAAGCAAGGCCACGGCGAAGACGACGAACGGCCAATCCCGGACGAATTTGAGGATGATCGCGGTCTTGAAGGGCTCCACCTCGGCCGCCATCTCGGCGTAGGATATCGAATAGAACGACAGCCCGAACAGTCCGAGAAAGATGATGTACTTGATCGGCCAGAGCCGTTCATGCAGCCCCCATGGCAGCTTGATCTGGGGAACCTTGAGACGTTTGGCTATGTTGCTCAGCAGCTCCTGCAGAGCGCCGAACGGACACAGCCACCCACAGAAGGGACCGCGGCCCCAGAATAGCAGGCCTGCCGCAACCGCAGCCCATAGGATGAAGATCAGGGGCGCCGCGAGGAAGAATTCCCAACTGAAGTTCGTGATCAGCGCGTTGGTAAATGTGAGGACATTGACGACGGATAGCTGGGCGTTTGCATACCATCCCAGCCAGACGAGCGTGAATACGAGGTAGCCGTTGCGCACCCAGGCGAAAAGCGCCGGCCGTTTGACGAGCCAGTCCTGAAAAAAGAAGATTGCCGTCAATACCAGAAGCGCGCCGGCGGTGATGCCGATGTTGACGCGGTTGATGTTCCAGATCCTCGTCCAAAGCGGCTGTTCGTCCGGAACCTTTGCCGCTTCGCTCTGCGTTTCAACCGCAGGCGAAGGAGAAGCGGCCGTGCTCACGTGATAGTATTGCGAGGGCAACGTGTATCCGACGTTGAAGGGAATGACCGCCTTGTCGCGGGCTCCGGAGCTGCTGCGCTGCGCGAGAAGTTGAAGTTCCCACGGCTCGGTGACGTCGAACGCGAATTCCGATGGAACGACGAACAACGCGATTTCCCTGAGGCCGGGGGCGTCGGAAGCGGCCAGTGAGGGAATCCGGGTGTGGTAGCGGTCGCGAAACCTGAGGCCCTGTCCGTCCTGCAGCAGTTCGATCCGGTCGAAGATGCCACCTCGGACGTAGCCAGAGCCCTTGAACGAATAAGCTCCGTCGCCCGCCACGAGGATCGCGGACTGCCCCGGCTGCAAACGGGTCTGCAAACGCTGGTAGGCGGCGTCGCCAAGCAGCGTCTTGCCGATGGACGGAACGCTTACCGGTGCGACATAGAGGTCGATGAAGCGGTCGTCGGGATTTGTCGTTTCCGGATGCGATGCGGCGTCCGGATGGCCGGCGTCCTGAAAAGCCTTCGAGACCTCTCCGACGGATAGCCGGAGGCTGCGGACCGAACCATCGCCGAGAAGCGTCTGCCAATCGCTGACATCCGTCTTCGAAAGGTCCAGAGCTTTCACGGCGGGCAGACTCTTGAAGCCCGCGGCGCCCTCCGGGCTCAACCTGTTGCTGCGGATGAGCTTGACGGCGGAGCGGATGACGCTGTCGCCCATGACCAGAACCGTCACGGTAGCGCCGCTGACTATCTCAACTTGTGGAGGGCGTTCGTCCCCGGATGCGACGCGACCAAGGTTCTTGCCGATGATGGAGTTCAGCGCCGCGACGACCTTTGCCTGGGGGATGCCAATCAGAACGATTGGTTCATGATGGTCGACCAGCTTGATTCCGCGCACCACACCCGACATGTCGATGCCGACTGCGATGTGTATGGGCTTGCCGGAGTATCCGGTGGAATTGGTGAAGTCCGAGTTCAGGTAGGCGTAGCCGACCATGTCCGATCCGCGATAGACGGGGGCGATCGGCGGCTCTCCCGAAGGTTCGCCGAAGCGGTCGGCGCCTTGGAACAGGTCGTTCGGGAGGATTTTCTCGAGGTACGCAGGAAGCTGACCTGCGGATGATGCAGATGAAATCAAGACCGTCGCAAAGGCGATCGCCACAAGCCAGAGGACTGTCGTGCGCCATATGGCCGCCCTTAACTTCAGTGATATCATCCCGCGCGTTTCCAGTGATTTCAACCAGGCTGGTAGCGGTCTAGACGAAAAAATCTCGCGGCTCATTGAGCCAGATCAACCTTCCGTGATGAAAGATTTGGGAGGATATGCGCAATTCCCGCGAGCGATTTTCGCGAACGGGCGCGATCAGAGGAGGGAGACAAATGCCGGAGGCTAACCGCGATCCATGGGAACTCAGTTCGTTGGAGGATTTGCTAACGCTTGCCGCGCATATGGAGCAGCAGGCAGTCGATGGCTACGTCGCCTTGGCGAAGCGGATGCGGGCAATGACCCGGCCCGAGCTCGCAGCCGTCTTCGAGGTCCTGGTGGCCGAGGAGAAAAGCCATCTGAGCAAAGTGGTCGAATGGCGAAGCACTCTTTCACTTCCCGTTGCCCGAGAGATCGCTCAAGCGCCGGAGGAGCTTTTCGACGACGAAGGCGCGGGGATCGTGGCACCGGAGCTGCTCAGCGCCTATAAGGCCTTCTCCATGGCCGTACGAAACGAGGAGCGGGCCTTCGTCTTCTGGAGCTACGTCTCGGCTCATGCCCAATCCGACGAGATCAAGAAAGCTGCGGAACGCATGGCGCGCGAGGAGCTTGGGCACGTGGCGACACTAAGGCGCGAGCGCAGGCGCGCTTTTCACAGCGAGCGCGACACGATGTTGAACGTCGGCCAGGAGACCCTGGGCTCGCTGGATGCGAGGCTGGCGCTTCACCTCCGATCGATGGCGGCTAAAGCAGTTGGATCGACAGGAAGCGCCGAACTGCAATCTCTCGCGCAGCAATCGAACGACCGTGGGAAATCACTCGGCGATGCACCCTTTGAAAGCGCTCCGTTTACGTCGAAATCTTCGCGAAGCGTGCTGGAGAGTGCCCTCCCGCTCTGCGAGTTGCTCGTCGACTGCTACCTGGCGATCGGGGACGTCGCCCGAAACGATCGGGAAGCCGAGCGCGCCCGAACCTTTGCTGCGCAGGTTATTCATTGTCTGAGAGCACTTCGAACCCTGCCCGCGGCAGAGCTCGCGAGCGACAGAAAGTGATTTCTCGGGGTCCGGATCGCGAACCTCGTCCGATCGGGCCGCGTCGGTCGGGCCCTCGGAACCTTGCGGGCTGGTCAATCCGAGGGACGTGTGACGACGAAAAGGGCGCAGGCCATCATCGCCAAAGCAATGATGGCGGCGAGCGCCGGCCGCGGCTGGGTCAGCCACAATAAGATCGAAAAGCTTAAGAGCATCGAGGTGACCGCAAGCACCTTGGCCTTCGTGGGAATGGCGCCTCTTTGCCGCCACGCCGCGATGGGCTCGCCGAATGTCGGGTGCGACAGCAGCCAGGTTTCGAACCGAGGAGAGGTACGGGCGAAGATAGCCGCCGAAACCAACAAGAATGGCGTCGTCGGGAGAAGCGGTACGACGATGCCGACGCACCCGATGACCACCGAGGCCCAGGCGACTGCGATGAGGATGCTGCGCATGTCCCGCCTCCAGAGTGGGTTACCAAGATCGTGAGCGACGGTGATCTATCATCTCCTTGACGTGCATCAAAGAACATCTGCGCCGATCTCTTATTCTCAGCAATAACGACAGCGACCAGGAGACGCTATCATGCTTCCCAGATTTGTTACCGCATTCTTAAAGTCGTCAGGAGACGCGGGCATCGTCGTCATGGAATACGAAGGCGCTCAGCGGGTCGTCATCGTCGACAGGGAGGCTTTGCGTCAGTTCAACAGTCCTCCGCGGGCCGACGAAAGCAGACTTCAGGAGAGCGTCGGCGCAATCTGCGAGATTGCTGCGTCGAAGATCCTGCTCGATGACGACGTTCCATTTTCTCCAGTCAAGATATCGGCGGACGACGTCGCCGACTGGCAGGTTTCGCATAAGATCCTGCATTAGGACACGAATCCTGCTGCACGACGTGGTCAAGCATGAGCCCGTCGCTGAGCGGTCAGTTTTGCTCGCCGTCAGCGAGTTTTAGGAGACGTTGCGTATCCGTCACGGTGAGCTTCTGCCTCCCTCCCTCGACGATGCCTTTCGCTTCCCAGGCGCTGAAGATTCTGGAAACGGTGTGTAGCGTCGTGCCCGTCATCTCCGCGATGTCCTGACGCGAGATGGGAAAGTCGATGCGTATGCCCGCGTCAACCGTCCGCCCTGCCTGTTTGGAAAGCCGAAGAACTGCGTGGGCCACCCGCTTCTCCACTTCTTCCGTGGACATCTCCCTGATGCGCGTATGAGCCTCTTCCAGCCGTTGCCCGATTGTCTGCATCGCCGTCACCGCAAGCCTTGGATTCTGCTCCACGAAACGCGACCACATATCGGTCGGCCAGCCGAGAACGAGGCTTTCCGCGGCTGCACGCGCGGTGCCTGGATAGTCAGATCTTCGTAGCGCCATCGCGAATCCAAACAGATCGCCGGGATGAACCATCCTGACGATGATCTGCTGGCCGTCGTGCGTGACCTGCGTGACCTTCAGCCTACCGTGCAGAAGTAGAAAGAAGGACTTGGCGTGGGCGCCTTGCTCGAAGACCGCGTCGCCCTGCGCGACCCGGCGCGGCAGGGCGTGTTCGAGCATCGAATCGAGGTCCGCATCCGTCATCCGCTCGAACAACGGCAACGACCTAAGGACTGCTTTGTCAACTTTCATCGTTGCTCCGCACGGTTTGAGCGCTCGTGAATGAGGCGAGGATATCCGACGCTGCCCTCCGGCCAAAGTCCTTGATGCTCTGGAACAAGGTTGGCCTATGGACGAGGCGGAACCCGAGATTGTCGGGCGGGCTTCCAACCGAACAGCCGCCGCCCTTTGGATTGCGTACGAATGTGCTCATCGGCGACCGATGTCTTCCGGAGGCGATCATGATCCCGCAACCCTTCGGATCTTGTTCCTCGACCACATCCTTGTCGAGGTCGATACGCTTGTTGCAGGTCGACGTCCATTCCCAAACGTTGCCGGCGAAGTCCATCAGCCCGGTCTCACTCATTCCAAACGATCCCTTCGGCTGAGGCCTGGGGTCGGTAGACGCGGCTCTGCGCGCTTCGCGCTCATAGTCCGCCAGCCACCGTGTCGCCGGGTTCTTGTCGTCGGCGTTGACGCCAAGGGCATCGTCCGGAAAGCGGTCGTCAGCGGCGTAGGCCAGGTCGAAGTCCGTCGGCAGCCGCCAGTCTTCGCCGGTGCGCGTCGACAGCCATGCCGCATAACGGACCGCGTCGTCGTAGCTGACGCCCGTGACCGGCAGGTCGTCCCGCGATGGGAGGTCCTCGTATTCAGGTAAGGCGCAGAAGCCCTCGTCGACACAGCGCCGATACTCCGCCCGGCTGGTCTGGAACTTCATGATTTCCAGTGGTGTTTCCATCTTGACGTCGCGCTTGGGCGCATCGACCGCGAGACCGTGTTTGAAATATTCTGTCGCTTCGCGATAGGCGAATGTCCTAGGCGATATCTTTACGGTTTGGGGCGAGGGAAGTGAGACGCGCAGATCGAGTCGGACGAATCCTGCCTCCATCGCGATCGCTCCCGAGAGCATCGCGAGCAGCGCGAGGGGTATCGCAATCGAAATGACCGAAACCGTTTCAGTCCCTGCGTGCCGTGTCATGGCCTTTACGCTGAAAGCGCCTTTCTTTACAAGAAACCGTGCGCAGCCAGATCGCTGGTCTGCGCACCTTCCGCGTTCGTCAGGTGCCCGACGGCGCGCTGACCGAGGTCATAAGGTCGTCGTTCCAGTCCCCGGTGACTTTGAAGTGGGCCGCCGCACCAAGTTCGAACGCCTCGATCAAGTTGTGGTTCACGTAGGCGTATATGCCCGGCTGGGCGAAGGTGTAGATGGCCGCTCCAGCGGTGCCGCCGGGTATGAACCAGGTTTCCTGGTCGATGTCCGGCACGTTGGCGAACTTGCCCGTGGCCCAGACGTATTCCCCATGGCCGCCGATCAGATGCGGACGTGTATCGCGATTGGCTTGCGAATGGACGATCAGGACTGTCTCGCCGACCTTCGCCGTCATGGCGTTGTCGCCCGTCAACGCGCCGACCGCACCGTTGAAGACGATGTGTGTCGGGGTGAGCGTCCGCATGACTGCAATCGTGTCCTCGTACGCTTCGCCGGGGCTGTCGTATTTCTTGAACTTACCGTTTTCGTCCCTGGGGATGTAGAAGTCCTGCTCGCCCACATAATAGACCTTGTCATAGACGAGCGGCTTTCCGTGTCCGTCCGTGAGCCCGTCCCGAGGCAGGACCATGATCGCGCCGTTCATGCCCGAGGTCACATGCCAGGGAACCATACCGGGAGGTGCACAGTGGTAGACGAAGACGCCGGCCTTGGTCGCCTTGAAGCGAAGCACCGTGCTTTCGCCGGGATTGACGACCGTCAGCGCCCCGCCGCCCAGTCCGCCTGTGGCGGCATGGAAGTCGATATTGTGCTGCATGGTATTGGTGTCAGGATTGACGAGCGTCAGCTCGACGTAGTCGTCCTGGTGGACCACCATCAAGGGACCTGGGACCGAGCCGTCGAAGGTCATGGCGTTGATCTCGGTGCCTTCCTTGTCCAGGATCATCTTCTTTTCCTGGATGGTAAGGGTGAATTCCTTGATCTTCGGGTCGCCCTCCGCCTTCTCCGTGTGAGCGTGTACGAACGGCGGCTTCACGAGCTCGACCTTCTCACGCTGGAGCTTCGAAATATCCACTGGGGCCTTTTTGGTCGCCTTGAGGGTGTCGGCAGCCCCGGCGTGCTCGTCGGCGTGGGCCGCCCCAGCCACGATAACGGGCGTCAAAGCTCCGGCTACGGCAGCGCCAGCGAGCATCATGCGTCGGGTCATTTGGAGAGCATTCGTCATTTCCCAATCTCCTAAGTAGAAGAGCGAGCGAAGACCGCCCGGTCGAGAAAGAGAGTAGTAGAAAGCCTCCAAACCTCTTTGATTTGGCGCAAACTGCCTCTTTGCTGCAGCGCAAAGTCTCTGAAGGCCTATTTGCGTAATCTCAACGACTGATCTGCCGGGACCGGGCATAGCTGTCTCCATCAATATGGAGACACTGATCATGCAGAAGACAATGGACGCCGAGGGACGAGTTCCCCGCGGCATGTCCCGCCACGGCCTCGTCCTCTTCTCGTACGGCTTCCGGCCGTTTTTTCTCGCATCGGCACTATGGGCCATCGTGAGCATCGACCTCTGGGTCGTCTATCTTACGTTTGGCGTGCCCGTTGCAACGCAATACGGGACGCTCTACTGGCACGCACACGAGATGCTCTTCGGGTTTGCGTCGGCAATCCTGGCGGGGTTTCTCCTGACGGCAATTCCGAACTGGACTGGCAGGCTTCCGATCGCGGGCCGTCCGTTGGCCGTCCTCTTTTCGATATGGTGCTGCGGTCGAATTGCCATGCTGATGAGCGCATCGACAGGAATTGTTCCGGCGGTCATCGTGGACAGCATGTTCCTGCCGACGATGCTGGTTCTTTGTACGCGCGAGGTGGTGGCTGGTCGGAAATGGAAGGACCTCAAGGTTGTCGCGGGCCTGTGCGTTCTGTCAGTCGCCAACGTTTTGTTTCATATCCAGGTAATCGAGGGCTTGAATCCAGAGCTGCCAATCCGGCTCGGCCTAGGCGGCTATGTCCTTCTGATCACGATCGTAGGCGGAAGGATCCTTCCGAGCTTCACACGCAACTGGATCAACCAGTCCGGCCGGACCGACTTTCCCGTCCCTTATAATCGCTTCGATGCCTGCACCATTGTCGTCGGGGCCGCTTCGTTGGCGTGCTGGGCGATCTGGCCTGAATCCTCGGGGACGGGGGTTCTCGCCGCCGCAGCAGCATTCATGAACTGCATCCGGCTGTTGCGTTGGCGTGGCTGGACGACCTGGCCGGAGCCAAATCTTTTCGTTCTACACGCCGCCTTCGCCTTCGTCCCAATTGGATTTGCCGCAGTCGCGATGGGTTCTATGGGCGTGCCCCAGATGGCGGTGCTCCATGCATTCGCGATCGGCGCCGTGTCTCTCATGATGCTGGCCGTCATGACCCGCGCCAGCCGCGGCCACACCGGCCGGAAGCTAAAGTCCAGCCGTATGACCAACCTCTCCTACGTCGTGCTTGCCGCCGTGGCTCTCGTTCGGCCGACATCCGAACTCTTGCCGGACTACAGCAACGAGATCCTGATCGCGGCTGCGGTCGGGTGGACGGTTGCATTCGGGGTGTTTGCGTTGGAGCATGCTCCGATGCTCTGCACGGGGAGGAAGCCCTTGACCGTCAAGGGAGGGTGACGACGCTCCGCTTCCACGCTCTCCGTCGCAAGGCGCGCCACGTCGGCAATGCCGTCCATCGGAGCCGCTTGAACATTGCTTGGCGCTGCCCGCCAGGCATAATCTTGCGAGCGGATGTTACCGAAATGTATATTGGCGGCAGAGGCGACTAGCACTTGGCGCGACCATCATCGGTTGCGCCGGCGTCTTTTGGACCCCAACAAAAGCGAGCGACTTTCCCCTCCGCGCCGGCATTAGGAGCGCGAAGCATCACCCGCGACGGCGGGGAAACCTTGTTGCAGGCCGGCGACCGGCCGTTAGAACGTCCACTCAGTTCGCCTGGTGCTCTCAATGAACGACGCCTGCAAGCGCTGCCAGTCGATGTCCGAGTTCATCGAGAACTTCTGGAATCACGGTTATTCGGACGTACGTGTGGACTATGGCTCTGGCAGCAGGCGCTGGACTTGATCCTTAGGTAGCTGTGATTATGCGTCCGTTTTGCACGCGCCGCTTGAAACCCGAGGCACGGCGGAGGCGACGAATTTCATTTCCTCGCTCAGAATCTTACCGCCAGTGCCAACGACCGCAACCCAGACCCGATTTCCGAAGCGCACGGACAAGCGAGTCCTGCCGGCGTCTTCGCCAACGCCGGCCTCAACCACTCCGCGAACCAGACCTCGCTGCATTTGGCTACGAAGCGCGTCGGGCGACAATCCGAAACGTCCGGCCAGGTCGGTTGCGTCAAGCACCAGGCCCTCGAGATCGATGTTCATGGCTTGCGTCCGACCCTGCTTTTCACGTCTGGTGCTCGAAGGAAAATAACGTCGCCATTTCGGGCGACCATGGTGGGTCGTAGACTAGATCGATGACTACTTCGCCGACGCCGGCGATCGTTCCGACGCGGGTCCTGACTGCCTCGATGATGAAGGCTGACGCCGGACAGAAGCGGGTAGTCGTGGTCATCTCGATCTTGACGACGCCGACTGCAGTCGTGTCGATCTGGTAGATCAGCCCAAGGTCGACAAGGTTCGTCCCGACTTCCGGATCCTCAATCTCCCGCAAAGCGGCGAAAACTTGCTCCTTCGTCACATCAGTTGCCGGCATCTGCGGCGTCCCCTGGCGTAGCCCTGATCATGATGCGGTAAACCTTGCCGTCGCCGTCGAAGTCTCCGATCCACTCGTGACCGCGAGCCTTCAATTCGCTGAAAAGGAACACGGGCTCGCGGTTGAGAAGCGCAAACAGGACTTCGCCGCTCGCCATTGTCTCCAGCCTGGAGAGTATGCGCTCCATTGGTTCGGGTGGAGCGAGGTCTGTCAGGTCGAGATTCCAGGTCGGATCCGGCCAAATGGCGTCGGCGGCCGGAGCGACCGGGTCGGTTGGCTTGGGGGCGTCGCCAGGAACGAAGTCAATCTCCCAATCGTCGTCGGCAAGACGTCGCGCAACATGAGAGAAGCCGCGCTGTTCGAGCTGGCGGATGAGGGGAACGGGCTGGAAGATGGCATGCAAACGCACCCCTTCGCCCGGCTCAAGGCTTGAGAAGGTGTCCATAATGAGTTGGAAGGGCATCCCGCCATTGCGCAGGATCTGTCTTACGTCGAGTTCACGAAGCTGGACCATTGGCATGACCTTTCTTGTTGGCGGCGAAGAAGAACGCCGGCTGTTCAAATGGGTGCCTCTTTGTATTGGCATCCACGTTCGCAAGAGAGCGGGCGAGTGCGAGCTCCCAAAGGAGAGCCGCCGTGGACATTGTCTGCAGAATCGCTGCCGCCCGAAAAGCCAGGTCTGACTCTAGAGCGATCGCCGAAGCCGCCGCGACGACGGCGACGTAGAAAGTGCCAAGCCATACGGCGGAGCGGCGGCTGTTCACCAGATCCGCGAGACGAGGTGTGGGCCTTCGCCCCAGAAGCGGCCCGAATGCCTCGATCCAGGTGAGGAAGGGAACGATCTTCAGAAGCTGTGCAAGGCCAAGGCCTGACAACCAGCCGAAAACGAAAAGATACACAAGGGCGGCGATTGCGTGCGCTCCGGCGCCTAGCGCGATCGCGGGCAAGAGAAGCGCCACCGAAACCGCGAGCAGCGCGAACGCCGGAAGCGATCCGGAGGTATTCAATTCCAGCGACTTGCGACGGCGCCAGCGGTACGCAAGATACAGCTCGTTGAGATAGGCGAAGATGGTTAGCCCGAACATCAGCGAGGCAGCCAAAAAGCAGAGGTAAGCAGCTTCCGGCCAGAAGAGGGAGAATGCTGCTGTCCCCAGGAGAGCAATGCCAATCGATCCGGTGCGGGCCAGGAACGGCGCCTTCTTCATGTCATGCGACAGCAGGAACATCGGTAAAAGCTTGTAGCTCACGCCAATGGCCGCGAAGGTCGTCCAGCCTGCCAGGCCCAGGCTGGCATGGTAGGGCACCGCGCTTGACACGAACTGCACGACCGACGGGATTGCGATGCTTCCAGAAATCGTGACGGCGAAAAGTGCTCCGAAGGCTGCGGTCATTGCGAGGCATCCAATGCCGATCAACACGAGCCCAGACGCCGGATGAACGTCCCTTCCGCGCCAGAGCAAGGAAGCAAGCACCATGCTGACAGACAAAATCGACACGAACAGGAGCAGCGCGGCCGCACCCATGACTGGGCCGGCCGCGTTGGATCCCTTGTCGATCAGATGGAAGCCAAAAAGGAGCAAGCCTAGTCCGACGACCAGACCTATCAGCCCCAATATGTCGAAGTGCGAGGTGGGCAGGCTCAGACCGGTCAGAACCGGCGCGAACTGGAGCAGCGCGCCAATCATAAGCATACCGAGCCAACCGATCGTTATGGAGTGCACGATCATCAGCGCGCGAGGTTCTGCAACGTCGACTGACGGCGACCAGCCACCGGCGGAAAGAAAACATTCCGCGAGAAGAAGGAAGAAGAGCGCCGCACCGAAGTACGACATCGTCCAACGCGACAGGCTCGTGCCCATTGGCATCATCGCGCTTCTCCGGCCTAATGGCTGCCGCAGCAGCAGTCGCAGCCGGCGTCAAGTCTGGTGATTTCAACCCGCCAGACATCGGGGCCCTGTTCGAGATACTCCCAGGAGAACTTGCCGGGAAGGCCGGTCTCCAGCTGGTATTGCAGTGGACGAGGCTCATGGTCGCTGGTTATCAGCAGGCTGTTGCCAGGCGTAAGCGAGTGGAGCGTCCCGAAAATCATAGGGTGACGCTGGGCGGGGGATAGAGTTCGCACGTCAATGTGCGGAACTTCATCCTGCGTGGCGATCGCTTCGGTCATTGAACTTGTTCCTTCTGCCGCTGGCTCGATGATCGACCGGACGGCGGCACACCCGATCTCAGAGCGCGACGATACCCCGATGCGATCCGGCGAACTTTGACAGCGAACAAATATGGCGCAGATTTTGGCGCCGCATGAAGATCGCGGGTGGAGTAACCTGTGCGCCCGGCTGGGCGTTTCGGCCAATTGTTCGCAGCGTGATTGATCCATGACAACGAATTGGCGCCCGCCAAGGCGCATAGCGCATCACAACGTTTTTTTGAGGATGCGAAAATGTCCGACGCCCTTGTCGACAAATACGGCGACGCCCGACTACCCCGCTACACCAGCTATCCAACTGCGCCCGCCTTTTCTGATGCCGTCGGATGGCCGGAATATTCGAACGGCCTGGCCGGCTTGAGAGGCATGGGGCCGGCCTCGCTGTACCTGCACGTCCCCTTCTGCCGATCCATGTGCTGGTACTGCGGTTGCCACACGACCATCACCAAACAGGACGCCCCGATCCTCGACTACCTTGAGGTGATGACCAAAGAGATTGGAATGGTTTCGTCGGCTGCCGGAAACAATCTGCCCGTTAAGAACGTGCATTTCGGCGGAGGAACTCCAACGATCATGAAGCCGCACGAGTTCAAAGCGCTCATGATGGCGCTCACGAATAGTTTCGCCTTCGAAAACGACTGCACCGTCGCGGTCGAGATCGATCCACGAACGCTGACCAGCGAGATGATCCTGGCGCTCGGAGAAAATGGGGTGAACCGGGCAAGCCTTGGCGTCCAGAGCTTTGACCCGGTTGTTCAGAAAGCCATCAACCGCATCCAGACGTTCGGCCAGACACAGGCGGCAATTGTGGGACTTCGCGCCCATGGCGTGACGAGCACGAACTTCGACCTGATTTACGGCCTGCCTCATCAGACTGTCCAGTCGTGCGTGGATACGGTGAGGCTTGCGGTGGAGCTTCGCCCCGAACGGTTCGCCGTGTTCGGCTACGCGCACGTTCCGGCTTTCAAAAAGCATCAGCGTCTGATCGACGAATCCGCTCTTCCCGACGCCCGGCAACGCAACGAGCAGGCAGAAGCGATCGCGTCTGAACTTGTCTCCGCCGGATATGTCCGCGTCGGCCTCGACCACTTTGCATTGCCGGACGACCAACTCGCCGTCGCTTCCGCTTCAGGTATGCTGCACCGCAACTTCCAGGGCTACACGACCGACGATTGCGATACGCTTATCGGTTTCGGCGCTTCCGCAATCGGACGCCTGCCCGCCGGATTTTTCCAGAACCATGTCGCGATCGGCCGCTACGCCGAGATGGTCTCATCCGGAGTCCTTCCCACCGCCAAGGGTTACGTCCTTACCGCGGAAGACAAGCTTCGGGCGGCTATCATTGAACGCCTCATGTGCGATTTCGAAGCGGATGTCGGAGCATTGAGCGATAGGGCCGGGTACGACCCGCGCCTTCTGCTCGACCAGAACGATCGACTGGATGCTCTGGTTTCCGATGGCGTGGCGACCGTTGACGGAAGCCGCGTGCTCGTATCCAAGAATTCTCGGTTCATGGTTCGGGCGGTGGCGGCTGCGTTTGACGCCTATTTCGGTTCTCTGGGGCGTACTCACAGCAAGGCCGCCTGATGCGACGGTCGTGGGAGCGCAGGCGAGGTGCCTGATTCTCCCTCGGACGGTGCCCGCAGCGCCTTTCCGCGCCGAGCCTTCAATGGCAATCCGCACGGTCTATCGGCTCGTCGCTCTCTCCGGGCGCCCCGGCGCAGCCGGGCATGTCGATCCGTGCCCTGGCATAGCCGGCGGCGGTCCCGGTCTTAGGCCGTCAGGTTGCGGTAAATCGAGGGCAGCGCGCTCGGAAGCTTGGCGATGTTCGAAACCAGGGAGAACCCTTCACGTCCAAAGATCGCCGGCAGATAGTCGCCAGCGTTCTGGTCGACCGTCACCGCGAATACTGCCTGGCCTCGGCCGCGCGCTTCCATGACTGCCTTCCGGCAATCTTCAAGCGCGAACCGGCCCTCGTAATTGTCGACGTCGTTGGGCTTTCCGTCCGTCAGGATGAGCAGCAGTCTCTTCCGCGCTCCGTGCCGGTCGAGCTGTGTGGAAACGTGCCGGATGGCGGCGCCCATGCGCGTGTAGTAGCCGGGCTTGAGGCTTGCGATGCGGTGTGCGGTGGCGGCGGAGAATTTTTCGCTGAATCCTTTGATCGTTTCGACCCGAACCCAGTTGCGTCGCCTTGAGGTGAACGTGTGGATCGCGAAGCTGTCGCCGCAGGCGTCAAGGCCGCGGGCAAAGATGTCGAGGGCCTGCATCTCAACGTCGAGAACCCGCCGATTGTCGATCCAGGAATCGGTGGATAGAGAGACGTCGACCAGGATGGAGGTCGCAAGCTCGTGCGCAGCGGGTCGCGCGGACTCGTAGATCCGGTCATCTGGCTGGCCGGTCGCCAGCAGATCGACGCGGGATCGGACGACAGCCTCGACGTCCAGTTCGTCGCCGTCCAACTGAGCCCGCCTGATTTCGCGTTTTGGCCGAAGGGTCTCGAACTGTCTTCTGACTTTCCGGATAACGGCCTGATCGCTGGTAATGATCTGGTCATCGGCTTCGACCGCCGGGCCGGCAACGACGCGGCAGTGATCTTCCAGGTATTCCCGCTTGCGATAATTCCATTCCGGGTATGTGAATTCGCCAGATATCCGCGTCGGATCGACTGCCTCCGGAGAAAGGTCGAGATCAAAATGGAACTTTGACTTGGGCCGTTCGCGGGTCTCGCTCAGAGTGATCTCATCAAGTTCGTCGGAAGCGCTCGCGTCCTCGTCCTCTCGATCGTCCGTTGGCCGGTCGACGTTGACCATCTCCGCCATGGCGAGGATCTTTTCGAAACGGTTGAGAACGAAGGGGTCTCGCTTGCGGTCGTCGGCGTCCTTTGTCCGTCGGGCCTCCTGAGATGGTCGGCTGGCAGTCTGCGGATCGCCGGCTTCGGACGGCAGGTCTTCGCGGTCCGACGCACCGGCATCGTCCAAGTGTTTGAAGTCTGGCCAGATCGGGACCGGCAGCATCGGAAGGTAGCCTGCGGGAGCGGCCTTGATCGCGGGCCGCACGCTGTCGGCGAACGGCTGATCCAAGGGTGAGGAGAGGGCTGTCTGGACGAACCGCTCAATTTCGCTTTCGGCGAATGGAAGCTTCCCTCGTCGCCTGCATGCCAGGATGGCCAGGCTCAGACGGACGTATCGCTCTTTCATGCCTGGAAATGCTTCAATGACGCAAGCCGCAGTGGCTCGGCCCAGTTCTATTCGGGCAATGTCGGCGAGTGCCGCGTCCTGCGGCATGTCTACGTATGTCGGCGCCGTCGCGATGTAGGCCGCCAGCCAAAAATAGAGATCGCGGTTGAGATCCGTGTGATCGAACATGTCGACCACTGCCGGAAGGTGAACCGCAGATACATCCCAGTAGGCATGATCGCATCTTTCTTCTCCCAGCCCCACCACCTGCCTTAAGCGCAGTCGATGGAGGGAGGTCTTCGGACGAGAATTCTGGATCTGCAGCGTGCCTTCGCCCCCGAACGCCCTGAAGCAGACCGCAAGCTGCGGTTTGATCTCAGTCAGTCGGACAGCATGGTTCGGGTGACGCGGCCACGAACTGGTGTCTCCGACGAGGCGATGCCAGGCGCGGCCGACCGTCTCTTCGAGTTCCAGAAATTCAAGCATGCTTGCACCTATCCGAATGTCGCTCTTGCTATCTCGACCAAAGCCGCCTTCACATCCGGTTCGTCGGTCAGGGGCTCGATGATTGCGGCGCGTACGGCGTCTGCGGACGGCAGTCCGGCATCGATGAGGGTCGCGCAGTAGATGAGAAGACGCGTGGAGACGCCTTCCTCGAGGTCCTGTCCCTTGAGAACCCGCAAGCGGCGGGCGAGGTCGACGAGCGGCGCGACCCTGCCTTCGGCAAGGCCGCTCTCCAGCGATATCGTCGTGATTTCCTGGTCGCGGGGAAGGAAGTCGAATTCAATCGAAACGAAACGCTGCCGGGTGCTTGGCTTCAACGCCTTCATCAGGTTCTGGTACCCCGGATTGTAGGATACGACCACCATGAAGCCCGGTTGGGCCTCGAGAACCTCGCCAGTCCTTTCAAGCGGAAGGATCCGTCGGTCGTCGGTAAGAGGATGAAGAACGACGGCGACATCCTTGCGGGCTTCAACGATCTCGTCGAGATAGCAGATTCCGCCGATGCGCACGGCCTTGGTCAACGGGCCATCGACCCAGACCGTTTCCCCGCCCTTCAGCAGGTAGCGGCCGGTCAGATCGGCGGCGGTCAGATCATCGTGGCAGGATACTGTCGATACCGGCAGGCCCAGACGAGCTGCCATGTGATGCACAAACCTGGTCTTTCCGCAGCCAGTCGGCCCTTTCAGCAATACGGGAAGCTGACGTTCCCAAGCGCGTTCGAATAAAGCGCATTCGTTGCCGTGGGCGGCGTAATGCGGGACTTCGGATGTCGGCTCGAGAGGAAAATTCAGAGCAATTGTCATGTCTTTTGATCTCCAGGGAGGGAAGCCCGCCTATTCGGCGGGCTGAGCTGTGGCGTGCGGCACTCGCTCCCGGCCGGGTACGAGGACCGACCAGATGAACATGAGAGCGCTGATGAAGACGAAGACACCCGAGCCGAGCCTGATCCAGTAGAAGAGAGCGAGCTGGTCCTGGACGTCCATATAGGCCTCCCCCAGCACTCTCTGCAGGTGCACCTGCACGACGCCAGCGAAAGTGAGGGCGAATGTCATCACCGACATGGCGCTGCACATGATCCAGAAGCTGGTGATCGAGAGCCACTGATTGTAAGGCGCGCGGCCCCTGATCTGCGGGATAGCGTAGGCCATCGCCGCAAGGTTCAGCATGACGTATGCGCCGAAGAAAGCCAGATGTCCGTGCGCGGCGGTGACCTGGGTGCCGTGGGTGTAGTAGTTCACCGACGAGAGCGTGTGGAGAAAGCCCCAGACGCCGGCGCCGAAGAACGCCATGACCGAGCAGCCGATCGACCAAAGGAGTGCGGCCTTGTTCTCATGCTTGCGTCCGGCCCGCCATGTCATCACGAATGTGAAGGCGACCATCGTGAAGAAGGGAGCGACTTCAAGCGTGGAAAACAGCGAGCCGATCCACTGCCAGTAGCCGGGCGCGCCGATCCAGTAGTAGTGGTGACCAGTGCCGAGGATGCCGGAGAAGAGCGCAAGACCGATGATGACGTAAAGCCATTTCTCGATGACTTCCCTGTCGATGCCGTTCAACTTGATCATCAGGAACGCCAGCACCGACGCCATGATCAGTTCCCAGACGCCCTCGACCCACAGATGCACCACGTACCACCAGTACATCTTGTCCAAAGCCAGGTTCACGGGATTGTAGAAGGCAAACAGGAAGAAGATGGCGACGCCCCACAGACCGAACAACAGGATGTTGGTGATCGTCGTCTTGCGGCCCTTCAGAGCGGTCATAGTGATGTTGAACAGGAACATCAGCGCGACAATGACGATGCCGACCTTGATGGCGAACGGCTGCTCGAGAAACTCTCGGCCCTCGTGGATGTGGAACAGGTAGCCCACCACGGCGACGGCCGCGGCGACCAGGAAGATCCAGAACTGCGCGATGGCGAGTTTCGGACTGTATAGCTCCGTTTCGCATTCCTCCGGAATGAGGAAGTAGGTCGTGCCCATGAAGCCCATGAGCAGCCAGACGATCAGGGCGTTGGTATGGATCATGCGAACGATGTTGAACGGCAGCACGACGGACAGGGTGTTGGGCAGTACGTAGATCGTGCCGGCGATCACGCCGAACAGGAGCTGCGCCATGAAGAGGCCGAGAGCTCCATAGAAGTAGAGCATGGCGACGCTTTGTGTCTTGTATTTCATGTCTTGATCCTCTCGCCTCTCAGCCCGCCTGGTTCGGCGGCCAGTTCTGCGTCTTCATCTTGCTGACCCACTCGAGGAAGTCCGCGAGGTCGTCGACTTCTGGTTCGGTGAGATTGAACTGAGGCATTTGCCTCCGGCCTTCGATGCCGGACGGCTGCGCGGCCATCCAGGCGTGAAGCGCCTCGCGGGCGCTCGAGGGATCCTTGTCTCCGCCCCATCGGATCCAAACGTTTGAAAGCTCAGGGGCGAAATAGGCGCCTTCGCCATCCAATGTGTGGCAGTTGATGCAGGAGTTCTTTTCCCAGATGTGCTTGCCGCGGGCCACGGATTCCGTGAGCGTAGTCTCGTCGGTGGAGACCGTGCGGATGTAGTAGTGACTGTGGGCCGTGAGGCCCAGGAATATTGCGAAGAAGAAGGCCGAACCGCCGTAGAAGACGTTTCGGGCCGCGGTTTTTGTCAGGCGTTCAGCCATCGATCATCCTTTCACGTCATGGGCGGAACCGCCGTGACCTCGGAAATCGAGCCAAGGGCTCGTTGTGATGGGATGGCCCAATTAGCGGCAGGGCTCTTTGCAGATTCGCAAGGATGACGATGATTTGTTCGTCGATGCGAGCGGTTCCTCGGCGTCGCACACAGGCTGCAGGCCCAAGCGCCTGCCGTTAGCCAAGTCGAATATGTTTGATGTGAACCGCGAGAACGCGATGTCAGGTTCAGATATTAGAGCCTTGGTCAGCGCGATGGCGAGCACGGCGCTTGCCCAGGCGATAAGCGCCGGCCCAATTGGGGAGCGGTGTTGTCGCTCTCCCAGGAAGTCGAGCACGACGAGCCGCACTTTCGACACTGCGATAACTGTGACGATGACCGCGAACGCAAATTTGGGCATCGCCGCCTGAACGTGCCCGGCGGCTGAAACACACGATGTAAGCGCCAAAAGCTGGACAAACGCCCTCGAAGGACGGGTACTGGCACGCCCTATATTCATAGCAGATAGACCACAGGAAGCATCACCAGCCAGACGATATCGATCACGTGCCAGAGCGTCGTCAACAAATGTACGTTCTGAGGTGACGGGAAGCGGGCGACGAGCACGAGCAGCAACGCCCCGAACAGGACATGCGCCATATGGAAGCCGGTGATGAGAAGATATAGTTGCGAGAAAGTGTCTGCGGCAAGCAGCGAGACACCTTCCAGCCGATATTCATAAAGCTTCAGCGCTACAAATAAAAAGCCGCCACCCGCCGCTCCGAGCAACATCAGGCACTGGCTCCGCTGATGCCAGCAGCTTGCGGCCTTTACTGCAAACCACCCGCTGGTCAGGAGGATAATGGTGTTGCCGAGGGCGAGCGTCTGATGAAGCGTCGCCGCTCCCTTGGCGAATTCATCGGGGTGTATCCACGAGGCGACGACATAGGCCGTCAGCAGCGCACCGAATGCCGCTAGTTCGCTCCACGCAAGTATCCACACAAGAAGGTCGCCGCCGTCCGACGCGGTTCGGCCGTGCACCTCCTGATTAACGTCGGTCGAAGTCATGATGTGAGCTTAGGGCCGCGATGGCATCGGGTCTTTGCGGGAACGCAAACAGGACCTCATCCAACCCCGGCGGAGAGCGATGCGGCAGGTCGGCGTCGTGTCATAAGGCTGCGTATTGTCACGGAGGTCGAGTGGACGTGGGAGCGTCTTCCCGACGACGCCAGCTCTTCAAATCCGGCTACTGAGCGGTCCGTCGTCGCCCTTTCCGATGATGACCAGGCTCGCAGCCCCAGATGAGAGGTCGGGCTTAACTCAATCCATCTTTGATCGATCTCAAAGAAGGTCTTCCGGGGAGCTCCTATTGTCGCCGAAAAGGAGAACCGGATGACTGATGCTCAAATCGGACTGTCGATAGCGACCCCTGTCATCGTGACGTTTGCGATAGCGCTCTTTCGTATGGGCGTCCTGCAGCGGACGGGCGTTGTGACCGCCGTCCTGGCCGCCATTGCGATCGCCACTAGCCTTTTTCTGCAGAGATAGGACATGACGAACATTCTTACGGAAAATTTTCCCGACCTCGAAGCCTGCTACGGGCAGCTCATGGGCTGGTGCGATCTACTCGAAGCCATCGCTGACTTCCTGCCCTGCCATGTCGAAGACAGACTATGCGAGACCATCATCCACGGTCTCGTTCCCCTTCTCAGCACAACGCATCTGCTGGAGGAGCGTGTCGTTTCGTCGCACCTGGGTTTGATCATGATCGATGATGAGCTGACGGAGGCTGCCGAGCGTCGCAGGACGAGCAGACTGTTCGATGCCGACGCCGCGCAGGAAGTCGTCGACGCGATTTGCGCGCTGAAGGCGGGACGATGCCATCTCTCCTGGGATGCGATTGGTTATCTTTTACGCTCGTTCTTCTGCTCCATGCGTCGGCATATTAAAGCGGAACGGGAAATCGTTCGCCAGATCCTGAAAGCATTGGAAAGACAGGACGCGCAGCCAGTGTCTGTGGCCGTCATCGAGGCAGCCTAGAATGCCTGTCGTTTGGTGGCAGTCGCAGCCCGATTGCGGCTTTTCATGCCAATCCCGCTTTCGTCGATGCGGAATGGTCGAGCCGATTTCCGCATGTCCGTTGCGCTCGATCAAAGACGCGACGCCTGTGGAGCGTTAGCATCCCTCCCGTGACCATAATGAGGAGGATCCTTTCATGGCACTTGCGCTACGGGAGTTGAGCCACGCGGAATGCTACGAAATCCTTGAACACGCGCGCTTCGGACACCTGGCGTGCTGCAGGGATGGCCAGCCTTATATTGCGGCAATCTACTTCGCCTTTGCGGGAAACGTGGCCTACAGTTTTTCGATGCCAGGCAGGAAGCTTGACTGGATGCGGGCGAACGACAAGGTCTGTCTGCACGTCGAGCGTCTGACGAGCGGGGGTGGATGGACAAGCGTCGTCATCGACGGCCAGTTCGAAGAGTTTCCAGACGATAGTTTCAGGCATGATGAAAGAATTCATGCCTGGTCGCTGCTGAGGCAGCATTCCGACTGGTGGGAAATAGGGTCTCTAAAGCCCGCCGAACTGCCAGTGCTCTCGGAGCCGCCGCACGTCTTCTACGGGATTTCAGTGAGATCGCTGTCGGGCCGTAGCGCAATAAAAGATTAACGTTCCAAGGCCTGCCGAAATTCCCTCAAACCAGGAGGTTCCCCGTGATCTTAGAGCATTTCGGAAGTTCGTCGTTCGATCCCCCTCGGGAAATGAGAGCTTCGCAAAACTATGCACTCAACTCCAACTCGAGTCGATTGCCGCAGCGCTGCGTTGTCAATCCGAAGCGATGATGTTCGCGACCTGCTGGGGCAAGTCGTGGATGAGCTTTCTTGGAGATCTGGCTAAAAGCGTCGATCATAACGATGCTCTCGAGGTGACGTCGGACTACGTTCAAAATACGATTGGTGAAGTCGCTGAGGAGGCGGCGACGCTTGCGGTGATCGGGTCGCGTTTCGGCTCGCGCATGGCTGAGGCGATGCAAGGATTCGCCAAAGATCATTCGGAGAAGTTGGCGGTCAGAGCGCTCAGCTAGAGAATCTTTGTCCGAAACGAAGTCTCGGCAGGCTCACCGATTGCTGGAACCACGGCAAGGATTTTGCCCGAGGTATCCGTGATCTCGCAACGGCGGCTTTGCTTTCGCCTGCTTCGCCGGTAGAGAGCGGCCGTAATCGCGGCGTCGATATCCGGAAGCAAGAGGCCGCGGGCGTCCCGTTCGTATCGGGCACCGTGACGCAGATTAAAGAAAAATCGAATGTGATCGCAATCGGTCATGTTTGCCTTCTTGCTCCCGACGCGGATCAGGTTACCTGCTTATTGTCGGCGGTCTTTGACCTTCCTCAATGTTCAAATCCATTTCTCATGTAAGCTGCTCCTCGTGTCGAGCAGAGCAGCCAACCGGGCGAACTGACGGACAATCCGTAAGCGCGGCTTGTGTGCCGGAACAGACTTCCAATGACACGCCTGCTCGTTGATCGAATGAAGGATTTGGACCATGTTGCTGATCGATCGTGACTTCAAACGCGGTGGCGAACGCTTTGCAATTCCTTCCCAGGGTGAAGTCGAAGGCAAGCTCGCCGTTACGGAAATCGTGTCAATCGCATGTCTTCGCGAGGTGCTTGGCTCCAAGGATGATTTGGCGACCGCCAAATTGCGCCGGAAGGTCCTTCGCACGCTAAGACAGAGGTTCGCGTTGATGAAGCTGACGCGTGAGGACGAAATCGCCGCGGCAGAATACGCGCTGGAGTTCTTCGACGCCGCACTCGAGGAGGCGAGGCGTCATTAGGATCACCACAAAGCCGGTCTATCCTGACTCTTCAGGCCGTTTTGGAACGCGCAGAACCGTTGCCATTGCATCAAAAGACTTTTCCTGGAGAGCTTCCGTTCGGATCTTTTCCCGAGCGCTGTGGCTGCACCGACGCGGTCGGCCAGACCGTGGAGTAGACGGCCAGCTCGTCCTCAACGATCTGAGACGCCAACAAGATATCTCACGCATACGAGCAGCAGCACGATAGAAAATGCGCAGAAAACTGCACCTCCGGCGACGTGATAGCATAGGACGCCGATGGTGCCACCGACGAGGAATGATCCCACGGTGGCACTGTGCAAGAGGAGGCGATCCCGAGTGTGTCTGCCCGCATGTGCATCAGACGGCTCGAGCACTTGGGCAAGCCCCACACCGATATCCGTCGCGATTCCGGATACGTGGGTTGTTCGCACCCTGCTTCCGGATATCCGCGTGGAAGCCGCGTTCTGGATTCCCATTGCAAAGCTTATCGCACCGACGGTTCCGATGCCGCTTACACTTGGACCTGCTCGGAGAGCGTAGAGGCCGACGCCCATCAACAAAGCTGCTTCGGCTAAGAGGGTCAAAGCATAAATCGCGGTTAGCCTTCGGCGTTTGCCGATCTGGATGAACAACGCCGCCGTGAACGCGCCAGCCACAAACATCGCAACGATTCCCAAGAACGCAGCTGCAAGGTAGAGGTCACCCGCCGAAACATGGTCGGAGATCAGCGAGACGTTTCCCGTCATGTTGGCGGAGAAGTAGCCAAAACCGAGGTAGCCGGCGCTATTGACGCCCCCGGCAACGAAAGCCAGCGATGACGCGAGCAGGATGTCCTTTCTGAGCGTGCGGCTCTCGCCTTCCTTGATGAGCATTCTATTCTTCCGATACACAAGGCTCAGCGACCATGCCCTGACCTGGTTGGATTTAACTTGGCGATCCGGAACCTGGCGGAGCCGGGTAAGTGTCTCCCGCTGCGGTCTCCCTGAGTCCGAGGAATGTCAATAATCGGCATCAGCGCTCCTCGGCGAGGCCGAGGCTTCCGCCGCATCATCCGATGGGGCGAGGTCGCCCTCAAGATGAACCGTCGTGAAATCATCGATCAGGATCTGGACATCGGCCTCCCAGCCCTTGGGATCGCCTATTGGAAGACCGCTCGCTTCCCAGACGTCGTCCGGAGACCTCACGAGGCTGTACTTGATGGGCTCCACGCCCGCCTCCGGCTTTTTCACACGAAGCAGGACCATGCTTGGTTCGAGTGGATCGAGATCAGGGGTAAGGAGGCTCACTCGCACCGTGGAGGTTCCGTCGGGTTGAGCCTGCAGCTCTAGCTGCGCCATGGCGGCATCGGAGTGCATGTGGACGGAGAGCGGGGCTGCAGCGGCGAATTGAAGTTGATCGGGTCCCGCGAACCGCCACAGCGATGCAGCAGCGACGATGGCAATGGCCAGGAGCATCTCGGCCTTGATGCTGCGCCGCAGACGCCATCTTGCGTTCTGGCTTCCAGCCAGCGCAGGCCGCGTCAGCCGGACACGGTTGTAGAGCGCCAGTAGGCAGAGCAAAGAGACGAGAAGGATTTTCAGGAGCAGCACGCGTCCGTACATAGAAAGCAGAACCGTATCGAGGGCCGGCAGCTCGATCCAAGCGAGCCCACCGCCTGCAAGCAGCATCCCGACGAAAGGCAGGGGGATCGCTCGCGAGAAACCAAGCAGCTGGCCGGCGCACGCTTGTGTTGCGCTAGCCCGCCACAGGGGGATCAGGCTGCCGATCCAGAAAATCATCACTCCGCCGTGAAGAAACACGCATGCTCGCGCAAGCCACCGGGGTTCGACGACGCTGCAATGGCCGCTGAAGATGAATGAGGAGGACGCTGCAATCATTGCCAGTGCCGCAGCCGCTAATGAAGATCTCCGGCCGGTGAGCGGCAACGAGACGAGCACGACGGCCAGCAAGGCAAGAGACGAGGCGATCGCCGGGCTGCTGTGGGACGCTGCGAGAAATGGCTGCAAGCCGGCTAGACTCAGATCGCCGCCAATTTCGTCGAGCCCCTGAAGGTAGATGTTTGTGGAGAACAGCAGGACGCCGAGGAAGGCGGCGAGATCATGTCGCGACGGGGAGGGGTTCCCAATGCCGAGCCATCGGTCGAACAATGCTCCCCCGACGACGACCGCAAGAAAGATGATGGATGAAGCGTGCACGACCCAGATCGCGATCGCCAGAGGCGAAACGGACCCCTGGGCAACTTCGGTGGACGTGGCCGTCGGGGTGCCGACGTGGAAGACGACGGATCCTCCGATCGGATGACCGTCCTCCGAGGCCACCCGGTAGCTTACGATCGTAGTGCCGCGAGAGATCGAGCCCGGCAGATTCAATAGGACAACCGAGCCGGAGGTATCTCCTTGCAGATCTATCCGGTCGCCCGAAGCGTCGGTCGCACTCGCGCTGACGAGTCTGACCACCTCGTTGAAATGGAGATCGACCCGGCTGGGCGACCGATCCAGAATTTCGTTGTTGGCAGGGGAGGAACTCCTCAAAACGGCGTGAGCTTGCGCGCTCGCCGGCAGGAGGCCGCCGAGTGCCGCCAGGACGAGCAGCAGGGCTGCTGCTCGGAAAGAAAGGTTGAACGTCGCCCAATTCGGAATCCTTGACCACATGAGCGACAATCCGATCACGAGCGCGGCTGCTCGACGACGTCAAAGTATGGCGCGGGGGTTTCGTAGTCGTCGGAATTCTTCCCTGCCGCTGGAGTTTCGATCCAGCGCTCCACGGCGCCATCGGTGCATTCCTGGACAACCGGCACAAAGATGCGGGTTCCGAGCGGCAGCTCCTTGGCCACGGTTGCCCGGAAAACGAACTCGTCATATTCGTCGTCCGCGAGACTCCCGCCGCTCCAGACGATTTCGCTGACGCCTTCCTTCACCGGCTTTCCGTAGAGGTCGTAGCTCTTCTTGTAAGCGGCGTTGACTTTTTCGATGGTCCAGCCGGACTTCGGCATGGGCTTCGCGGAGAGCAGTCCCTCGGGTACCTTTACCCGGATCTTGATGGTCGCCTTGCCCTCGCAACCGTGACCTACCCGGAGAACGGCCTTGTAGGCCTTTCCGGAGGTTGCTTGGGATTGCTCCAGCGTTATGTGCGCGTTGGCGACGCTTGCGCCGCAGACAGCAACGATGGCAGCCAGCATGAGATGCTTGATCATTGTCATAGGTCCAGTCGGCGGGTCGACGGCGGTTCTGCCGCCACCCGCTGTTTCGAGCTGCGTTACTGGGTGACCTGCGCGAGATCGGCATCGAGGCGCTTACGCACCGGGTTCGGTACCTTGGCAGTCTTGATGGCGTCGAGGTTCGCCGGCTTGTCACCTACCTGGATGAGCGCGACCATGCCCATGCCGGCATGCGGCGTGCACTTGACGACATATGCACCCGGCACGTCGAACGTGGCCTGGAACTGCTCGTTGGGCTTGGACTTGAACTCGGTTGCGCCCTCGGGAATGAGACCCTTATATGTTTCGACGTTATGGCTCTTGTCGGTGGGGACGAAAGTGACAGTGTCTCCTGGAGCGACTTTGACGAAGCCCGGCTCGAATACCATTACTCCGTCGGCGCCCTTGTTGAGCAACTGAACCTGGTGATCGGCAGCCATCAGCGGCGCCGCCGAGGTAACGAGAACTGCAGCCGCAGCGATCAGACCGAATTTCAAACGCATTTTCATGTCTCCTGTTTGCGGGGCCGGATTTGGCCTCGGGGACACTTCTAGGACATGGCGGCGCAGCGCTCTTTGATGCTCGTCAAACTTGGATAAAATCAATTTCTCAAGACTGAGCCCGACTTCGAACGGACAACGCCATCGATCGGATTTCCCTGAAAGAACAGTGCTCCGCCGACGCTTGCTCGGCCTTTTGATCATGGCGTCATTGGCGCAGCAGCGGAATATTGCGTCTGACGATCAATCGGAGGCACTTCGACCATATCGGCAGGGCGAGGGTCGCGGCTTGACGTCGAGAACGGGCCAGTGCTCTTTGAAGAGGTGACGGTTTCCGCGACTTGTCGGTTGGAGATCGGCACCGGCGAAATTGGATGAAGCAGTCCGGTAATTTCACCAGTCAACGTGAAGCCGCGCTCCCGGCACCGGCTGCCGCATCCGGGTTGCCAAAATGTTACGAAGCATAGGTGTGTCGATCAACAATGGGCAACCGCGCCTATCAGCGCCGATCGAGAAGCTCGCGAATCTTGGAAGCCAGTTCTCGCGCGGTATAGGGCTTGCGAAGCCATTGAGCACCGGAAATGACGTCCGTCGTTGCAAGGGCCGGCTCCGAGTAGCCCGACGTGAAGAGAACGGCGATGTCCGGCCGAAGGGTCCGAGCCTCCCTTGCCACCTCATCGCCGGTCATGCCGCCGGGCATGACGATGTCGGTGAACAGAAGCGCGATTTCCTCGTTTTTGCGCAGGATTTCGAGTGCTCCACGGCCGTTGTCCGCTTCAAGCACCGCGTATCCCATATCGCCGAGCCGGGCGACAGCCACCCGGCGGACACGCGCGTCGTCCTCCACAACCAGGATCAGCTCGTTTCCTCGAGGAAGCGGGCTCTCCTTTTTCTCTGCCTCCAAACCAGATTCCTGTAGCTTGGATCCGGTCAGGGCGGGGAGGTAGATCCTTATCGTCGTGCCTCGACCAGCTTCGCTATAGATTTGAAGGTGGCCGCCGGACTGCTTGACGAAGCCGTAGACCATGCTCAGCCCGAGTCCCGTTCCCGATCCTACTTCCTTTGTGGTGAAGAAGGGCTCTATGGCATGCTTCCTCACTTCTTCCGTCATGCCGATTCCCGTGTCGGTCATGGAAATGAGCACGAAATTGCCGCTGCGGACCTCGGGATACATCTTCGCGTAGTCGGCATCGAGGTGCACGCGCGAGATTTCGGTGGTCAGGCTGCCGCCTTTCGGCATGGCGTCGCGCGCGTTGAGAGCGATATTGAGAATTGCGTTCTGAAGCTGCGAGCTGTCAACCACGACGTTCAGATCGGATCCCGCGATTGTCGTGGTGAGCTTGATGTCCTCTCCGAGAGTTCTGCCAAGCAGATCAGAGAATCCTGTCACAAGCTGGCCGAGGTCGGCATGCTTCGGGTTAAGAGGCTGACGTCGGCCGAAGGCAAGCAACTGGCCCGTGAGCTTAGCGCCGTCGGCTGCTGCGTCCTGGGCCTCCCGGAGGATGTCTCTAAGCTTGCCGGGAGGCAGCTTGTCCTCGATCATCTCCAGATTACCGCTGATCACGGTCAGAAGGTTGTTGAAGTCGTGCGCCAAGCCTCCCGTCAATTGTCCGACGGCTTCCATTTTTTGCGCCTGGCGGAGGTCTTCCTCGATCTTGAAGCGACCTGTCAGATCGCGGACGAAACCCGTGAAGATGCGCTGGCCGTCCGCAGTAGCTTCCCCGACGTGGAGCTCCATTGGAAACTGGGTGCCGTCGGCCCGCTGCCCGGTGACGACACGCCCATAGCCGATAATGCGTTTCTCGCCGGTCTCGAGATAGTGATCGATGTAGCCGTCGTGGGCGTCGCGGTAGGGGTTCGGCATCAGGGTGCTGACATTGCGCCCGCAAATCTGTTCGGACGGCATGCCAAACAGCTTTTCGGCCGCCTTGCTGAACGACAGCACCGTTCCCTTGTGGTCGATGACCACCATGGCGTCCGGCACGGTGTCCAGAATTGAACTCAGGTGGGCCTCGCGCGATTTGACCGCGTCCTGAGCCTGCTTCAGGGCGCTGACGTCGCTGTTGGTCTGAATGATGGCGAGGTCGCCATCGGGAAGGTTCACAAGCACGCAGCGCGACGCCGTGTGGATCTCATGCCCGCTTTTGTGGCGGTGTACGATTTCGCCCTGCCAGGACCCTCTTTGCTTGAGCTGGTTTCGTATCTCGTCCACCGGCTCCGGAAACCGGGTTGCGAGAAGCTCGTATACTTTTTCGCCGACAGCCTCTTCCCTGGTCCACCCGTACATGTTTTCGCAGCCGATCGACCAATGGGTGATGGTGCCCTCGAACCGATGGATCAGAATGTCCGCGCCGTCCAGCACATGAACCATTACATCAAGCTCCTGATAGGAGGCGGTGCGTGGCGATACGAGACGATGCGGCATGGCTTATCCAGCGTTCGATTAGTGAAGACTGACGCTATGGCAGGTTTTCTCCGAAAAATCATCTGGGTTGCCCGACAGCTCCTGCAGCCGGCGCAGGTTCACGATCCTCAGGTCGTGGCGCCCTTCCGGAACGAGGACGTTGCGGGACGCCAGCTTGGTGATCGTTCGGGAGACCGTTTCGATGGTCAGGCCGAGGTAGTCCGCGATATCCTGTCGGTTCATGGGAATCCGCAATAGGCCCTTGTGAACCTCGGCGTTGCGACGGGACACCAGTCTGGCGATGAATGTGCACAACCGCTCTTCGGCATTCTTCTTGGAGAGAAGCACCATCTGGTCATGAGCAGCGACGGTTTCCTTGCAGAGTAGGGAAATGTATTCCGGACGCAGCAAGTCGCACCGGCCAACCTCCTCATTGAAGCTCTTGCGCGAAACGCGGCGGATCTTGCAGTCGGTGACGGCTTCGGCTGTGAACAGGAAGTCGCTCTGCAAAAAGGCGCCGATAACGTCGCCTGCGAAGTGGAAAGCTGTAATCACGCGGCGTCCTTCGCCGATGATGCGCTGGAGACGAACGACGCCCTCGACGACTTGGAAGAGATGCTTCGCAGCGTCGCCTTCCCAGCAGATAGCCTTTCCAGCCGGAACGAGTTCAACCGTCGACATCTGGAATAACGAACCAAGGGAACGCCCGCCGCGCGCAATGTCCGTGGCGGCTTCGACTGGTTGGAAAGCTTGGCGATTCTGCATCAGCATCTTGGTGTCCCCGCGTTTTCGATGCCTGAAATAGAAAGCACCCGCGTCACACCGGAATGATCGGCCCGTTGCAAATGGTGAGACTGTGTAACAGCTTGTAACTGCGCCATGCCTGGGCGCCAAAGTCCTCGCTCTTTGACCTAGATCAAGGAGACCGGGCCGCACCCATGACAGTCCTGCCTCAAAGTACGAGAGAGCCGGCCGCGACGCGGTCGTCTGCGCACTGGGGACGACATCATGAACTACACAACGGAAACAGTAGTGGTCGCGGTCGCTGCTTTCCTGGCCCTGCTAGGAGCCGCCTTCGCGCACGATCACCTATTTGCGGTCCATATGGGCATATTATGCGTCTGCCTATGCGCGGGCACCATATTACTGCTGAGGAAGGTCGACTTTTCGCCGGCTGGAAATCAGCCGAAGGCCGACACTTCGGGCTATTTCGACGAGGTCATCCGCTACGGACTGATCGCGACGGTCTTCTGGGGCGTCGTCGGCTTTCTCGTCGGCGTCGTCGTCGCTGCACAGTTGGCGTTCCCGGACCTCAATCTAGCGCCGTATCTCAACTTCGGCCGTCTCCGTCCCGTGCACACCTCGGCCGTCATCTTTGCCTTCGGCGGCAACGCGCTCATCATGACCTCCTTCTACGTCGTCCAGCGGACCTGTCATGCGCGCCTGTTCGGCGGCAGCCTCGCCTGGTTTGTCTTCTGGGGATACCAGCTCTTCATCGTGATGGCGGCGACTGGCTACGTCCTTGGCATCAATCAAGCCCGAGAATATGCGGAACCGGAATGGTACGTCGACATCTGGCTTACGATCGTTTGGGTGGCCTATCTGGCCGTCTATCTTGGAACGATCCTAAAGCGTCGGGAACCTCATATCTACGTCGCGAATTGGTTCTATCTTGGCTTCATCGTGACGATTGCGATGCTGCACGTGGTCAACAACCTTGCCGTTCCCGCGTCCTTTCTGGGCTCCAAGAGCTATTCCGTCTTCTCCGGGGTCCAGGATGCTCTGACACAATGGTGGTACGGCCACAACGCCGTCGGCTTTTTCCTCACCGCTGGCTTCCTTGGCATGATGTACTATTTCGTGCCGAAGCAGGCCAACCGACCCGTCTATTCCTACCGGCTGTCGATCATCCACTTCTGGGCATTGATCTTCATGTATATCTGGGCCGGCCCGCATCATTTGCACTACACAGCGCTGCCCGATTGGGCCCAGACTCTCGGTATGGTCTTCTCGGTCATGCTCTGGATGCCGTCCTGGGGCGGCATGATCAACGGCCTCATGACCCTTTCGGGGGCTTGGGACAAAGTGCGCACCGATCCGATCATCCGGATGATGATCATTGCCATCGCCTTTTACGGCATGTCGACCTTCGAGGGTCCGATGATGTCGATAAAGACGGTCAACTCGCTCAGCCATTACACCGAGTGGACGATCGGCCATGTGCATTCGGGAGCCCTTGGCTGGGTCGGCATGATCACCTTCGGGGCGATCTATTACCTGACGCCCAAGCTTTGGGGACGCGAGCGTCTCTACAGCCTGCGAATGGTCAACTGGCACTTCTGGCTCGCCACCCTCGGCATCGTCATCTACGCCGCCGTACTCTGGGTGGCCGGGATCCAGCAGGGTCTGATGTGGCGCGAGTATAATTCGCAGGGCTTCCTTGTCTACTCGTTCGCGGAAACCGTGGCCGCGATGTTCCCATACTACGTGCTGCGCGTGGTCGGAGGCGGCCTCTATCTGGCCGGTGGGATCGTGATGGCTTGGAACGTCTTCATGACGATCCGCGGCCACCTGCGCGATGAGCTAGCTATTCCGACCGCTTACGTGCCCCAGGCACAGCCTGCCGAGTGAGGTGAAAAATGGCATCGATATTAGACAAGCATAAGATCCTCGAGAAGAACGCCACCCTCCTTCTTGTCGGTTCTCTCCTCGTCGTGAGCATCGGCGGCATCGTCGAAATCGCTCCTCTGTTCTATCTCCAGAACACCATCGAGAAGGTGGAGGGGATGCGTCCCTACACTCCTCTCGAGCTGGCAGGACGAAACATCTACATTCGCGAAGGCTGCTATCTCTGCCACAGCCAGATGATACGGCCGTTCCGAGATGAGGTGGAACGCTACGGCCATTACTCGCTGGCGGCCGAGTCCATGTATGACCACCCCTTCCAGTGGGGTTCCAAGCGCACCGGCCCGGACCTGGCTCGTGTCGGAGGCCGCTATTCGAACGAATGGCACGTCCAACATCTTTCCGATCCGCGGGCGGTTGTACCTGAATCGATCATGCCGAAATACGCGTTCCTGAAGACGACCGAGATTTCGGTCAAGGACATCGGCATGGACCTCAAGGCCAATGAAGACGTCGGCGTTCCTTACACCGACGACATGTTGGCCAATGCTCAGGCCGACATGAAGACGCAGGCTGATCCGAACGCCGACACCACGGCGTTGCTCGAGCGCTATCCAAAGGCGAAAGTCGGCGACTTCGACGGCGATCCGGCCAGGCTGACCGAAATGGACGCCCTGGTATCCTACCTGCAGATGCTCGGAACGTTGGTCGATTTCTCGACCTACGACGACGCGACCGGCTACCGATGAGGTGATCCATGGAAACCTATACTGCAATGAGACACTTCGCCGACAGTTGGGGTCTGCTGGCAATGGCCGCCTTCTTCGTGGGCGCCGTCCTCTACACCCTTCGCCCCGGCAGCAAGCAGACGGCCGCCGAAGCCGCCGATATTCCCCTGAAGGATGACTGAGATGTCGGAAAAGCATGTCGATGAAATCAGCGGCGTCGAAACTACGGGCCATGAATGGGACGGAATCCGCGAGCTTAACAATCCGATGCCTAGATGGTGGGTCTGGACGTTCTACGTCTGCATCCTGTGGGCCATCGGCTACGCCTTCGCCTATCCCGCGATCCCCATGATCACCTCTGCCACTAAGGGCTATCTAGGGTTCTCCAGCCGCGCCGAGCTCCAACAGGATGTCGACGTCGCCAAGGCGGGGCAGATGAAATTTCACGATATGATCGCCACCAGGACGGTGCAGGAGATCGACGCCGATCCAGCCCTTCGCGAGTTCGCGATCGCCGGCGGGGCTTCGGCCTTCAAGGTGAATTGCGCGCCGTGTCATGGCTCGGGAGCCAGCGGCGGGCCGGGGTTTCCCAATTTGAACGACGACGACTGGCTATGGGGAGGCGACCTCGATTCCATCAACACGACCATCGCGCACGGTATTCGCTTCGACGGGGATGCAGACACGCACGTCTCTGAGATGCCGGCCTTCGCCGACATGTTGAGTCCAGATCAGACGAAACAGGTCGCGGCCTATGTCTGGGGCCTGACTAACACGCCATCTAACCCAGCGGCTGCGGAAGCTGGCAAGCAGATATTCCTCGACAATTGCGCGGCGTGCCACGGCGAGAACGCCAAAGGCAAGGCTGACATGGGTGCTCCTGACCTTGCCGATGCGATCTGGCTCAAGGGACGAGGGGAGGACGCGATCGCCCGCCAGGTCACGGCGCCCAAGCATGGCGTGATGCCGGCGTGGGCTGCCCGTTTGGGCGACAGCACCGTGAAAGAATTGACGGTGTTCGTCCACTCTCTTGGCGGCGGAACCTGAAGGATACCAACATGACGACACACGACCATAATCCCTTGCTCGCTCTTTACGGCGTACCGCGCGCAGTCGTCCACTCGCGCGTTTCCGTACGCGCCAAGCCGACCGCGGCAGAGTCCGAACACACGGACGCCGAAAAGATCGGGAATTCGATGGTAAGTTTGATCGGGCTCAAAGATCAGAAGCCGACAAGCAGGTAGACAACCTCCCGAGGACGTTCCCAGCGGTCTCTCCCCCGCAGTTCCTCCAGGCCACGCCTTTTCGTTCCGAGGCGTGGCCATCATTTAGGCCCGTCACGGTGAGCCGACAGCGGCATGCCGCCACAACGACGGGCACCAACCCCTTGGGGCCGCGCTTCCTGTCCGGAGCGTGGCCCATTTTTTTAACAGTCGTCGTTCTTGACCTGGATCAAGGACGGGCCCTCGCAGAGCTGAGAAGAAGGCGGTGAAAATCGGACAGAGCGCGATGAATATCTACACAGCACCAGATCCCAGCCCGGTCGAACGGATAGACGCGGAACCCGTGAACGCCCGCGGCAAACGTGAACCACTTTATGCTGCCCGAAAGAAGGTATTTCCCAAGCGCGCCGAAGGGCGCTTTCGGCGTTTCAAGTGGATCGTGATGATGATCACACTTGGGATCTACTACCTGGCTCCTTGGATTCGCTGGGATCGGGGACCCTACGCGCCGGATCAGGCTATCCTGGTGGACCTGGCGTCACGGCGCTTTTTCTTCTTCTTCATCGAGATCTGGCCGCAGGAATTCTATTACGTGGCGGGCTTGCTTGTCATGGCAGGGTTCGGTCTCTTTCTCGTCACATCTGCCGTCGGGCGGGCGTGGTGCGGATATGCTTGTCCACAAACCGTCTGGGTCGATCTGTTCCTTGTCGTCGAGCGGGCGATCGAGGGAGACCGCAACGCCCGCATGAAGCTTGATGCTGGGCCGTGGACTTTCGACAAGGCAAGAAAAAGGGTCGTCAAGCACGCAATCTGGCTGATGATCGGGGTCGCGACAGGGGGGGCTTGGATCTTCTATTTCGCCGACGCGCCGACGCTTCTCGTCTCGCTTTTCACAGCGAAGGCACCTGTCGTGGCCTACGCGACCGTCGCTACTCTCACTGCGACTACCTACGTCCTGGGCGGCCTGATGCGCGAACAGGTCTGTACGTACATGTGCCCGTGGCCGCGAATCCAGGGTGCGATGCTCGATGAAAATTCTCTTGTCGTTACGTACAACGATTGGCGCGGCGAGGCCCGCTCACGCCACTCCAAGAAGATATTGGCTGCCGGTCAATCGGTCGGCGATTGTGTCGACTGCAACGCCTGCGTGGCCGTCTGCCCCATGGGTATCGACATCCGCGACGGACAGCAGATGGAATGTATTACCTGCGCCTTGTGCATCGACGCCTGCGATGGCGTCATGGACAAGGTGGGAAAGCCGCGTGGCCTCATAGCGTATGCGACGCTCAGCGAATACGCGGCCAACATGGCCATCGCGACGGACGACGGAAGAACACCGGTCCAGCCCACGAAGGTGCGGAATGCCGACGGCTCGTTCGTCGAGGCCATCCGGCATTTCGACTGGCGCATCATATTCCGTCCACGCGTGCTGTTTTATGCAGTCACCTGGCTTTTGATCGGCGTCGCCATGGTGGTCCATCTCGCAATGCGCGAGCGACTGGAGCTCAACGTGGTTCACGATCGAAACCCGCAATACGTCTTGGAGAGCGACGGCTCCATCCGCAACGGCTACACGCTGCGAATACTGAATATGGTTCCCGCTCCTCGCAGGATCGAGCTCAGCCTTTTAGGCCTCGACGACGGCGCCAGCATGCGCATTCCCGAGCTAGCGAAGCAGGACGCGCGGACCTTCATCATCGAAGCTGCGCCGGACGTCGCGACGACAGTCAAAGTCTTCGTGACGAGCAAACAGTCGACCGCTGCGATCAGCGAGTTCCTTTTTGCCATCGAGGACTCCGGACATTCGGACAGAGCGACCTATCGCGCCGCATTCAACACACCGGGAGATGCCAAATGACTACCTCCACTCAAGGGTTCACAGGCCGGCACATGCTGCTTGCCACATGCTCGTTCTTCGCGGTGGTGATCGGCGTCAACGTGACGATGGCCTGGTTCGCCTCGTCGAGCTGGAGCGGTCTCGTCGTCGAGAACACCTATGTCGCCAGTCAGGAGTTCAACGCCAAAGCAGCGGCGATGAAGGCGATGGCGGCGTCTGGCATCATCGGAAAACTGTCGCTGGCCGGCGGCCGCATCCACTACGACATCCGCAATCGCGACGGATCTCCCACGCTCGTCGATGAGGTGGCCGCAAATTTCAAACGCCCTGTGGGCGACCACGAGGATTTCCACGTCGCATTCACGAAAATCGGCGAAGGACAGTTTGAGTCCCAGCACCGTGTCGCCTCGGGCGACTGGATCGTCGAGGTCGTTTCGCGAAAAGAAGGCAGAGTCGTGATGCACGAGGCCTCCCGCCTCGATACCGCGGGGTTCGGCGAATGACGTGCTGCATGATGAATGCGGATGGAGTTCTCGCGATGAGCACCACATCAGTCAGCGCCGAGGAAATCGCACTCGCAGCCCATTCTTTGGGCGAGGGACTACGGCAGCTCGATCTGAGCGTTCCCGATGTCCACTGCGGGAGCTGCATATCGGCATTGGAGAAGGCCCTTTCGGCGCTCCCCTACGTTCGGAAGGCCAGGGTGAACCTCACATCGCGGCGCGTCACCTGCGAGTACGCCGAGAAAACTGAAGATGGTGCTGCCGACCCGACTGGAATCATCGCCGCGATCAACGGCGCTGGATACCGTGCCCATCTCTTCACACCAGTTGCGGCGGAGAACGACAAGACAAGGAATCAGCTTCTCCTCGCCGTCGGAGTATCCGGCTTTGCGGCCGCCAACATCATGCTTCTGTCCGTCTCGGTCTGGTCCGGCGCCGACGCTGCCACAAGGGATCTGTTCCATTGGATCTCGGCGATGATCGCAGCACCCGCGCTAGTCTACGCGGGGCGGTTCTTTTTCCGGTCGGCATGGAACGCGTTGAAGCATGGTCGCACGAACATGGACGTGCCGATTTCTTTGGCCGTGAGCCTTTCTTACGCGGTTTCGCTTTGGGAGACCGCCCATCATGGGGAACACGCGTGGTTCGACGCGACCGTGTCCCTGTTGTTCTTCCTTCTTATCGGCAGGACGCTGGATCATGTGATGCGCGAAAAGGCCCGCGCTGCCATCAATGGGCTCGCCCGACTTGCGCCGCGTGGGGCACTGCTCCTGGCGCCTAATGGATCGCGCCGTTACGTTCCGCTTGATGAAATCGTCGTGGGAGATGAGATCGCGGTCGCGGTCGGCGAACGGATTCCGGTGGACGGAATGGTCGTCGTCGGCGAAAGCGATCTCGATCTTGCGATCGTTACCGGCGAAAGCACTCCGGTCGCCGTCGCCAGCGGCGTCGCGGTCAGCTCAGGTGCCATGAACCTCACTGGCTCGCTTGTCGTCCGCGCCACCAAGGTCGCCAAGGACTCTCTCTTGGCAGAAATCATCAGTCTCATGGAGGCTGCCGAGGGCGGGAGGGCACGCTACCGGCGCATCGCCGATCGCGCTGCCGCGCTGTACTCCCCGGTGGTCCACCTTCTCGCTCTTGTCTCGTTTCTTGCTTGGGGGCTCATTGGCGGAGACTGGAAGCATGCGATGCTGGTCGCAGTCGCCGTGCTTATCATTACATGTCCGTGCGCCCTCGGACTTGCGGTTCCGGTCGTCCAGGTCGTGGCGGCTGGCGAGCTTTTCCGCAGGGGGATCATGGTGAAAGACGGCTCCGCGCTCGAAAGACTTGCGGAGATCGACACGGTCGCCTTCGACAAAACGGGCACTCTGACCATGGGCAGCCCAAGGTTGGTCCGGGTCGAAGCCGCCGACGAGGCGGATCTCGCTAAAGCGGCTGGACTGGCCGTCCACTCGAGGCACCCGCTGTCGCAAGCCCTGGCCAGAAGCGTCGGGCACGCTGGAACGCCATTCGACCGCGTCAGCGAAATCCCCGGCGGCGGGCTCGAAGCCGCGCGCGGCGGCGAGATCTACAGGCTGGGCAACGAGGCGTTTGCATGTGGCGCAACTCCACCGGGGTCGACGGTCGACAGCCCGCTCTCCGAAGTCGTGCTTTCCCGGAACGGCGCCACGCTCGCGCGGTTCTTCTTCGAGGATGCGCTTCGTCCGGGTGCGCAAGACGCGATCAAGGAACTCGGGTCAACCAGGTTTGAAACGCTGATTATCTCAGGCGATCGCCAGAGCGTGGTCGACAACGTCGCGCAGGTGCTCGGCATCAGCCGGGCGATGGGGGCGCTGACGCCACGGCAAAAGGTCGACGAGTGTCAAAAACTGGGCGAATCCGGCCATCGCGTCCTGATGGTAGGCGACGGCATCAATGATGCACCGGCGCTTGCTGCCGCCCATGTCTCCATGGCGCCCGCCACGGCGTCTGACATCGGCCGACAGGCCGCCGACCTTGTGTTCTTCAATGACCGGCTGGATGCGGTCCCTCAGGCGATCGCAGTCGCAAGGCGATCGGCTGGACTGATACGCCAGAATTTTGCGCTAGCGATCGGATACAACGTGCTGGCGGTGCCGGTGGCGATCGCGGGTCTTGCCACGCCGCTGATCGCAGCGGTGGCAATGTCCACGTCATCGATCATCGTGGTGACCAACGCCCTTCGGCTCAATGCTGCCGCGACGCGATCCCGTGCCGGACGTTCGCCGAAACCGGCCGGGAGTGGCGGGGAGGCCAGAATCGCATGAACATGTTGATCTATCTCATCCCGATCGCGCTCTTCATGGGCGGCATAGGGCTTGCGGCATTTCTCTGGTCTCTTGGGAATGGTCAGTACGACGATCTTCAGGGAGCCGCTTGGCGCGTGCTCGCCGACGACGAGTCGGGTCCGCCGAAGTCGTAAGCCGTCATAGAGGGGGAAGGTGATGTTTACAGAGAACGAGATGTTGCTACGATCCGAGCTGTTCGAAGGGCTCGACGCCGATGCCGTTCGAAGTATGCTGGCGTTGGTGGAACTACGGACATTTGCGGTCAGCGAACGGATAGCGGCCGAGGGGCAGCGCGCCTCGCAAGTCTTCTATGTCGTAAGAGGCCTTGTCCGACTCACCAAAGCCGAGTCAGGCGGGCGTGAGGCCGACGTCTGCGTCTGCGAGCAGGGGGATACCTTTGCGGAATATCTCGTTCCTGGTGGCGACGTATACGCGCAGGGCGCTTGGGCGGCGGACATCACGGAGCTTGCGCTATTCGATCTGCCTGGCCTGCGTCAACTCGCTGCCGAAAATAGCGGCGTGCAGCGCAATGTCATGCGAATCATGGCCCGGCATCTGCTCGGCTCGCTGGAGTGCATAGCGGGCGATCGCTTGCACACCGCCGCCCAGCGGGTGGCCAACTACTTTGTGAGCCGCTGTCCGGAGGCGACGGCCCAGGCGACGTTCCGGCTGCCTTATCAGAAGCGGATTCTCGCCGGAAAGCTCGGACTTGCTCCCGAGGCCCTGTCACGCGCCTTTGCCACGCTCTCCGATGCGGGAGTAGCAGTAAAGGGCAGAATGGTTTCCATCGGCAACGTTGCCTTGCTGAGAGACGCGTGCTGAACGACTGAAGGTCGTGGGAACCACATCATGTGACCAGGCTCTTGTGTGATCTAACATGACAGCAAGCGGGAAGCCGCTGCTGCCGGCCTCTTATCGTGCGATGTGCACATAATCTCTACCCCGAACAGTGGCATTGCCCGCAATCCTGCGTTATCTCATTTGAAACACGGTCGCAGCGGGACGAATGAGTTACATGGAACCGGATCGTATTCTGGTGGTCGACGACGACGCTCGGATCAGACAGATGCTCGTCCGCTATTTTGAGGACAATGGTTACAGGGTGAACGCGGTTGGCAACGGCGCTGCCATGCGCGCTGAGCTGTCGAAGGCGTCGTACGCCGCCGTTTTTCTCGACCTCGTGCTTCCCGGCGGAGAGAACGGGCTGGAACTGCTGAAGGAGTTGCGCAGCACGTCGGACGTTCCGGTGCTGATGCTCACTGGGCAGGACGACGTCACCGACAAGGTTGTGGGCCTGGAGTTTGGTGCCGACGACTATGTAGCAAAGCCGTTTCATCTGAGGGAACTACTCGCAAGGCTGAGGACAGTCCTGAGGAGACGCACTCCTGCCCCTCAGACGGCCCCTTCGCCGAATGCAGAGGAGGAAGTTCTCCGTTTCGACGGCTGGAGGCTCGAGGTTGGTCGAAGGAGACTTTCGTCTCCGCAGGGGGAAGACGTTTCCTTGACGACCGGGGAGTTCGATATGCTGCTCGTTTTCGCACGTAATCCGGGGCGGGTCCTGTCTCGTGACAAGCTGATGGACCTGACGAGAAGCCGCAGTCTGGAGGCCTTCGACCGAGCCATAGATGCGCAGATCGTCCGCCTTCGGAAAAAGGTCGAAGTCGATCCAAAGGAACCGATGATGATCCAGACGGTTCGCGGCGTCGGGTACGTCTTCACACCGCGTCCATCAAATGAGAGATAATTGATCGGGGTCAATGTTCGGCGTGTCGATCGTGCATACGGTCGGGCGTGCAATGGCTTCTGGACCAATGATCATCTGGATACTTTTCGCGGTCGTGACGACCGCCACAACTGCAGCTCTCATGCATCCGCTTTCGTCGGGTCGCCTCCGTCCCTTGAAGGACGGCCTGGATGCCCATGTCTATCGGGACCAACTTATCGAACTGGAAAATGAGTTCGCAGCCCGTCAGATCGCTGCAGACGAATATGAACTCGCCAAGGCGGAAGCGGCGCGACGGCTGTTCAAGGCAGTCGAGCGGCCGCAAGCATCCGGAGGTTCACGACGCTCCCACGGCTGGGTTCGATTCGCGGTCGCGGTGTTCCTACCGCTTCTCAGCATCGGACTCTACGTTTCGCTAGGCTCTCCGGAGCTACAGTCTCGTCCTTTGCAAGCTAGGCTCTCCGACCCCGGCCAGGATCTCCAGATCCTTGTCAAGAAGACTCAGGACCATCTGGTCGGCAACCCGGAGGATGGCCGAGGATGGGACGTCATTGCTCCCGTTCTCCTCAAAATGGGTCGAGCGGACGACGCGGCAGAGGCATATCGGTCCGCCATTCGTATCCTTGGGCCGAGCGTCCCGCGTCTGGACGGGCTGTCGCAGGCCCTGATGGCTCGTTCGAACGGCATTGTGGGGGAGGAGGTCCGCGTCGTGCTCCAGAGCTTGCTGAAGATCGATCCTGCAAACCCGCGTGCCCGTTTTTATATGGCGCTGGGACTCGAACAGGAAGGCAGGACGGCGGATGCGCTGGTAGCATTCGAGTCGATCGCCATGAAATCTCCCGCCAATGCGCCCTGGCTGCCGCTCGTCAACGAACACATTGCAAGAAACGGCGGAACTCCTGTGATTGCCACCGACAAATTCCTTGCCAATCCCACGCAGGAAGATGTCGCAGCCGCGCAGAGCATGAATGCCGGCGACCGGCAGCAGATGATCCGTGGCATGGTCGAGAGCCTCGACGCCAAGCTCAGCGCCGATCCGAACAATTTCGAGGGATGGGTGCGGCTCGTCCGCTCTTATGCCGTGTTGAACGACAAGGATCGCGCCGCCGATGCGCTGAAGCGCGGGCTTGCCGCCTTTCCGCCGCCCGGCGAACAGGGCAGCCAATTGCTGGCGCTCGCCAGGGAACTCGGCATAGCCACTGAGGGAGCGACGCAATGACCCGCAAGCAGAAGCGCCTGGCGGTGATCGCGGGCGGCATGGGCTTTATTGCCGCCGCCGTGCTGCTGGTCATGTTCGCCTTCAGCCAGTCGGTCGCCTATTTCTACATGCC
>NZ_JACIBH010000012.1:0-290585 GCF_014195245.1 Rhizobium sp. BK619
CGCTGAAAACATGCGAGGGACGGTTGAAACATGGGTCAATTCTCAATGGAAATATCTAGCTGCGCCGGGTCAGCTCTCAGTGGAAATCAACACTCTGAGCACCTGGCGCACCAAGCCGCGGCTATGACGAGTGCGGCGCACGATTTCCTTGATCGTCATGCCGTCCTTTGCCAGCGCCATTATGGCCGCGTTGGTCTGTTCCCGTCGGAGATAGCCTTCGTATTGAAGGCGTTCGGCCGCAGTCAGCAGCTTCGGATCGACGCGCGTTGTGCCAAGCGTCTTGCGGATTTGCCGCATCGATTTGCGGACCGCGTCCAGGAATGCTCGGCTGGCATTCTCCATCAAATGGCATCGATCAGCGACCTGCACTGCATCAGGCAAAGCCCTTGCGGCCGCCAGCCCGTAAGCGCCGCCACGGTCGCGGGCAACGATTTGGACCTGGGGGTTCTGCCGCAGCCAAGCCTCCGCCGTCGCTGGCTCGCGGTCTGGCAGCAGACTGAGCGGCCGCCGCCGTTCCAGATCACACACGATCGTGCCGTAGCGATGATTCCGACGCCAGGCCCAATCATCGATACCAATCAACGAGGGTGGGGTTAACGGCGGAAGGCCTTGCCTGCGGATGACGCGTAGCAAGGTGTCGTTGCTGACGGGAAGCATCAGACGCTGGGCAAAACGCGCCGCCGGGCGTCCACCAAGCGCGAGGGCCAAGTGATGGACAACATGCTCGAGGCGTCCGGTTCGGCTGGCGTAAGGCGCCAGTACATTGCCGAACCGCTCCGCGAATATCTGTCTCCCACAAAACACGGCATCGCAAGCGAACCTACGAGTGCGCACGAGAAGCCTGACGCGCCTTCCTGATAGGGGAAGGTCCGCGACCTGGCGGCGATAGCGACTTCGGACCATTCGAGACATTCGTCCGCACGCTGGGCAAGCCGCCGTTGCGCTGGTTGGGGAAAGCAGGATGCAGGTCTCATCGCCGACGCGCGTAATGCGTTCAGCAACGAAGCCAGCCGGTACCAAATCAGAAGCGCAGAGCTTCGTTCTCATCATGCTGATTCCTTTGTGGAAACCAGCATCGCAGCATCACTACGACTGCATCAAAAATGAGTCAGAGCCAAAATTGGACGCCGATAAGGGGTGATTTTTGGACGCCGATTGACACTCTCGCAGATCATTCGAAAAAGGTCTCGCCATCCAGACCGGCCTCCTTACCGGCCTGAAGGATGAATCTGATTTGCGTCCAAAAGGGAATCCCAATTGCGATTCCACCTAAAATCATCCCGCTCTAAAGGGCCTCACGCCTTACGAGTTCATCTGCAAACGATGGACTTTGGAGCCGGATCGATTCATCATCGATCCCATCCATCAAGTCCCGGGACTAAACAGCTAGGAGCTTGAAAGCATGACAACCGCGACGATCGCTGCAGCGATAACAGCGCCCCCATATAAGATCGCAGATTGTGGAAAATCGACATGAGTACCAAAACCGGCGGTCTTGTAATACGGAACCGCCATTAGAATATGGGCCGTGGCAAAGGCGAAAGCCACAGCGATAGGACCAAGAACGAAAATTAGCGCCAGGCTCGCGATGAACATTACTGCAAGCGTACACGCGCTCAGTGAGAGTATGGTATATGTTCGGGACTGCATGAATAGGGAATGTTGCGCAGGCAGAGTCAAAAAGCGACAGAAATGTCCTGTCGCTACGCCTATTGACGCTGCTACGGCTGTCGCAAGCTGATCGTGATCATTTGTGATGAGATAAAACAATGGCCATCCCACCAAACACAGGCCGATCACGGGTAACGCAAGAATCTTGACGCCAAGATGCATCGTTTCCTTGCCCGTTTGAGCTGCAAAATAGATGCCGCGACTGGATTTCACCGCCAGCACGCGCGCGGAATATGATGACCAAAAGGACGTGACAACGACCGCCATTCCACTTCCCACCATTGATCCAAGCGCATAATGGCCTTGAAACGATAGGCTGGCAAACCGGCTGAGAACGATCCGATCCGCATTGAGCAGCAACGATGTCATCAGAGAACTAGGTAGCAGAGGAAGAGAGAAATAGACCCCTCGGCGAAGACTTTTCACGTCGAAGGAAATTTTGAACTCACGTGAGGTCAAAAGAATGTTGACAAGTGCACCTATAAATTCAGCTGCTATCAGCACCTGCAGCGCGCCAACAAGGCCTAGGTCTGCCCAAACTACTAAGGCCAGCCCAGGCAGCAGGATGACGCCATACAGACCGGTAAGTTGCAGCACTTGCCAAGGTCTCTCCTGAACCTTGGCAACGGTCATCAGCAGCGTCCGGAATGTTGCAAAAAGCCACCAGAAAATCGCCCAGGTAAAGGCGGGATCTATTGGGATATCGACATTCGGAAAAAATGCGCGGATGGTGGAAGCGCGAAAAATCCACAGCAGACCCAAGAGACCGGCCTGCGTGAAAGCTCCTCCCAACACGGTAGTCCATATCAACTTGTGGCGATCAGCCTCATCCGTTGCCGCGTAGAAGTGTAGCAACGATTGCGAGAACAGAGTCGTCCCGAAAACCTGCATGAGTGACCCGGTCTGGACGAGAATCGTGTAGAAACCCCACTCCTGAGCGGTCAGCGTCTTCATCATCAGAGGTAGGGATAGAAGCGGAAAAAGTTGGGCAAGGACACTTGCGAGCGCAAACCGCAGGCTGTTTGAAATGATGACCGACGAGTCGTTTCCCTCTCCGAGACGCGCCAAACTGCGGCGAACCCTTTCGCCTGCGTTTAGTTTTTCAGGGTTCATTGAAATAGCCGCCGGGCGATATGGCCAATTGCTTCCTCAGCAGTTTGCTCGGGGGAAATCCATTCAAATAGATAGTTGCAAAATGACTGCGCCTGATCTGTATTTTTTATAGAATTCGCTATCTTGTCGACAGGATGATCACCTGCCGAAATCCTGCATAGAAGTTCCGGTTTGCTGAAGAAATGCCTGTCGAGATGCACCCACCGGTTTGCTTGCGTAAGCTCGGGAAATCTAGCTTGGTCGTTTAACCGCAATTGAATGATCGGGATTCGAGCCGCCGCAGCGTCAATTGCGAAGGTTGTCCCCAAGTTGATAACGGCAAAACAGCGAGACAGGAGTTCCAATCTCTCCGCATTGTATTGCTCGTCTAGAAAATACCCGGTGGAACCGTCATTATCCTTGTAACCGGCAACGCTGACGTGGGTGCCCTCGTCGAGCAGATAGTCGAATTCGCCACGCATGCCATTCGGTTTCGGCTTGACGATCAGTTCGACACCCAATTTTCTAGTGGCTTCGCTTATAAGCTTGAGCAACCGCAGTTCAGCAGCGAAAAAAGTCGGGTCCGATCTCTTGCTGAAGGATGCAGGGTAAAGCACAGCATTCTTGCCAGCGGTTTGCTTTTGATGCCCCTCCAAAACATATCTCAGCTTGAAGGGATAGCCGATACGAATATCCTCATCGCCCTGGAATTCACGCCAATCTCTTTCGAGCGCGCGATTCCAGACGAAGGCCGTATCCGAACGATAGCCCATTGGCGCTTTCGGTGGGTGATCCCAGCTTTCCATCAAGGATACGACATCAAGATCGGGGTGGCACAAAAGATGACGGACATCCGACCGAGTGACTACCAGTATCCTGTTGCTCGGAAAAACCTTCGGCACGAAGGGACCATAGAGGCGTTCAAGATGGGCATTGACATCCCGTCTGCGTGCGCTGGGGAATGCCGATCTCAATCGAAGAGAAATCCCAGCAGGTCCGGCTTTGGAACAGGCCGGATCCCATTCTCGAAAACGATAGGTTTCGGAAAATCCAGGTCCGGCAACAAGCAACTCTGTATATCGGTGCGCAAGACGCATTATCCGCGCCTTGGCGACTAATTCATTGTAGCTGCGTGTCCGTGAAGCCGTCCATCTCAGCCGTTGTTCGACAAATTCCCTGTATCGGTCCGGAACGAAAAGAATCGTCTCCACGCCTGCATCCTCTAGCCTCTGCAGCGTCGGCTCGACGGCATTATAGTTTATAAGCGTGCTCGCCAGCACGGTGATCGCATTCGACGAAACGCTCACATTGTTCCTCATTCCAAGTTCGAGCACCGCACGCAAGGGAGATCGGGACGGCCGCGGTCAGGCCTTTTGTCCCCACACGAGGAATGCCTGACCATCTCCTTCCTTGCAAAGCCAGGGATTCTTGCCTGTCTGCTGATGCCGCCTTTTAAGAACCATTTCGAAATGCTTCACGAGAGCATGTTCGGCATCTGGCGGCAGCAGCGTAAAGGGAAAATCAGGAGAATTGCTGATCATCGGAAGTGGATATGTCCCGCTGGCGCCGACATTCTTCAAACCCGCGGCCCCCATCGCAGCAAGATAGGGTGGAGACAGCTCATCGGATCTAAAAAGCGGCGTTTTCGCCTCAGAAGGCGTTAACGGTAGAATCGCTCGAAGAATATCGCAAATCCATCCATAGTCCTTCTGCACGTTCTCGGGGATATGTGGAACGACATAGCCGATGAACAGACCATTTGGGGCGAGAATCCGCACTTGCTCGGCTATGGCGCTTTCGATCTCCTCAAAATGCTCCAGGAGGCCAATGGAGAACACCAGATCATAAGCGCCTGTCTCGAAGGGCATGTCGAGGCAATCGCCAACCTCGAATCTTGCGTTCAGCCCGTGTGCACTGAATGCAGCACGCGCAAGACTGATCGCAGCCGGGGAAATATCGAGGAGGGTGCAATCCCAACCGGCATCGGCAAAATATGCGCTTAAAGATCCGCGCCCGCAGCCGACTTCGAGAACCCGTTTGCCAGCGAGGTTTGCCGGTAGTAGCTCCTGGAAAGTCCTCCAATGTTGACGGAAGGCCAGCTGGATCTGATTTTCAGGTTCGCCACCAGTCCAGTGCAGGTAGTGAGCCTCCTTCGCGGAACTCCAATTACGTTCGAAGCTGTCGCCGTCGCCACGATATTCGGCCATGAGTTATCTCCTCAAAAGAAATTCTGCCATCTGGAAATCACGTTCTTCGTCGATGGTCAGCGCCCGCTCCTCAGAGACGACGAGGCAGAATACGCGCTCTCCATAAATCGACCGCCGCTGAATAAGAGTTTCCGTGCTGATCACATAGACAAGCCCGGTTCGGATGAAATAGTCAGGCAAATCCTGCCTACGTGACATTCGTTGCTCTGCGTCCAGCAACCATGTCACCTCGTCGTCTGCCGAAAGGGAAAACATTGTTGCTGGGTGCCGTTGACCGGCGTGAAAGCCGGTTACCACCGTATCCGCTTGCTTGGCGATTGCTATTGCTACAGCGGCATCAATATCACCTGCCGTGACCGTGGGACTGGTCGCCTGCACGAGCGCGACGTAGTCGTAGTCTGAATCACCTTCTCTTGCTAAGGCATCCAGCGCATGTAGGATCACGTCCACGACAAGGCTGGTGTCTTGCGAAATTTCCGCTGGGCGTATCCACGGCACTTCCAGCCCACTTGCCGCCGCTGCTCGCGCGATCTCATCGTCATCTGTACTACAGATGGCGCGGCGCACGGATGAAGATGCAATAAGCGCCTCTCCCGCCCAACCAATCAGGGGGCGGCCGTTCAGCGGTCGCACGTTCTTTCCAGGTATTCCCCGCGACCCGCCCCGCGCCGGAAGCAATCCAAGAACCTTTTTTTCCACGTCAGCCGCCAAACTTTCTAAATGCCACATCCGCGATACTTTCCTCTGTGACATGCATCGCGTCGGAGGTACAGCCTCCGATATGAGGAGTGATCAGCACATTGAAGCCGTCTTTTGCAGCTTTGACCAAAGGGGACTCCGCTATCCAATCCACGCCCTCGTCTTCGTCCCGCAAAACATCGACGGCAACACCCCCTAGCTGTCCGTTTCGAAGAGCGTCAGCGAGAGCAGCTTCATCGATCAGTCCGCCACGCGCTGTGTTGATGACAAGGGCATGAGAACGCATCGCAGCAATTTCCGAATTCCCGAGAAAACCCTGATTTGCTTCCGTCAGCGATGCATGGATGGATATGATGTCGGCCTGCTTCAACAGAGGAATCAAATCCGATCTGAGGGCACCCAGTTCAGCAAATCTCTCCTGCGGCTGATGCGGATCATATGCGACAATCTCCATGGATAGCGCCTTCGCATAGCGCGCCATATGTCCTCCGATTCGGCCAAGACCTATAATCCCCAAGGTCATCCGTGACAGCTGTCTAGATCGAAAATTATTTCTATTCCAGTTGCCATTTCCGACCACGTCTCTCAAGGCAGATGGGACCGCCCGCAACAGCGCTATCATAAGCCCCAGAGCAAGTTCGGCGGTCGATGTGACATTGTTGATCGCATCCCGACACGCTGCCAGCGAGATCACCTCGATGCCGCGGCAGCGGCACTCTTCCACGTCGATGTGCGTGAGGCCGGTTGTAGGTGAAATCACTGCGCGCAGCGACGGGAAGCGATCGAGCAATTTTCGATCTATCCTATAAGCCAGCCGAACAACGATGATCGACACTTCTCCCTCGGATTCCGCCTGTGTCAACCAAACCTTACCCATCTGCCGGTAGGTTGCCAAAGCATGAGGACTGTAGTTTTCGGGCTCAAGGATTAGGGTGTTAGTTTTCTGAGACATAGTGCAGCATTTTTTGCCGGTAGGGCTCGAAACTCTTGATCTTCTCGATCATGCGCATGCTTGCTTCGCCATCACCATAGAGGTTGGAAACTGGATAGCGTCCGTGTGCGACCTGGGACCTGATGGCATCCGTGATCGATCGTTTCTGGGGTGGGACAGCGATCAGATTTCCGCCGTGTTCCCGGCCGGTCTGCCTTGCTCCCACCAGTACAACGGGTGTTCCGGAAAAGGTGCTGTCTCTGATGAAGCTCGATGAGTTTCCGATAGCGCATATCGTCTTCTTAAGACACTTTTGGAACGTTATCGGATCGAGGTTTTTAACAAGGTGCAGCCAGTCAGCCCTGTTATGCTCGCGATAAGTCCGCAAAGCTTTGGATATGTCATCGGCACCCGCATCGATATTCGGCCAGATCCAGAGAGTTGGTTGGGCCAGTTCGGCCAGCGCATCTATAAGTTGCTGAATCTGTTGCCGCTCACTGCCGAAATGCGTTGTCACCGGATGATATATCACGAGAAAGAATGGGCTATTGGCACTTAGCGGGCCACCTACTCCAGTCTTCGCGAACACGTCGGCGGGCAAACTCGTGTCAAGAGACCTGATATAGTCACCTGACGGACAGCCGACATTGAAAACGGTGTCAGGCCTCTCACCCATTCTCATGATGAACTCCGCGGATCGCTTCGTCGAGGGAAAATGTAGGTGGGCGAACTTTGTAATCGCGTGACGTGCGCTTTCGTCGATCGAGCCGGAAACCTCGCCGCCCTGAATATGAGCGAGAGGGATGTTCATATAAGCGGCGGCAATCGCAGCGGCGAGAGCTTCGTAACGATCCCCGATCAGCAGCACCATATCGGGCTGAAGACGCTGAAATTCGGTCGAGAATTCTATCACGCCCAAACCGATGCTTTTCGCCATGGTTGCCGGGATAGAGCCTTCGACTTCCAGAAACACCCGACCGTCAATCTTGAAGCCATCAGCACTAACAATTTTCTCGGCCTGACCGAAACGCTCGAGCAACATGGTGCCCGCGCATACGGTAAGAAGTTCAAGGTCGGGATCTGCCTGTATCGCGCGCATTACAGGATGCATCCGCCCGTAATTTGCTCGATCCACCAGCACTACGCAAACTCTGCGAACTGACTCAACCATCTAAATCACTCTCTTTCAATTGCTCATCGGCGCGATAATCGCGTTTGAGTATCTTGCCTACAACTCCGTCAAGCATTCGGGCGGGCATTCCCGTTCCCGGCTTTTTCAATGCAATGTCCCGGAGATGCAATTTGTGCCCCTTCTGCAGGTCCGTCTTGCAATACAAACTCTTGCCGAAAAGAATGCTCAATTCCTTTTTGTCACGAGCCTCGACATCCTTATCAACCGGAGCGAGCATCATGACTTCCGTGAAACGAATGCCGTCAACGAGCTGCCGGAGTTCCTCCGTCGTGACAGAGGCGGGCACATCAGGCCCGAAACACTCCTTGGAGAAGACCGTATGCACCTCTATCAAGTTCGCACCGAGCGTCACCGCCGACAGACTGGGATAAATGGTGCCGCTATGATCTGACAGGCCCACGGGCACGCCATATCGCGATTTCATATCGCTGATTAGGTTCAAGCCGATCTTCTCAGGCGGACACGGATAAGCCGTGGTGCATTGGAACATCGCAATCTCCGCACCATGGTTTCTTACGACCGAAAAGGCGTCGTCCAGATCCGACCAGCTCGACATTCCGCTCGACAGAAGGACGGGTTTTCCGGTTCGCGCCATCATCTTCAGCATCGGAAGATTGCCGACCTCCCCAGATCCTACCTTCCAGGCAGGAACGCCAAGTCTGTCCAGCAGCTCCACGGCTTCAAAGGAAAACGGTGTTGATAGAAATATCAAGCTTCTCTGTCGCGCATGATCAAAGAGGCCTGCCCACTGCTCACTAGAAAATTCCATGCGGCGCCAGTAGTCGTAACGGTTGGCATCCTGTGGAAAAACCCTCACACGGAATTTTTCGTCAGGGGTCGACTCCGCCTTCGCTATATGGGTTTGGAACTTGACAGCATTTGCGCCAGATCTTGCGACGGCGTCGATATAGGCATGGGCGGCACCGAGACTTCCATCGTGGGCCTGGGCCACTTCCCCGATTACGAAACATGGGAAGCCGTGGCCAATTGGGGATTCTTCAATCTTCAAAGCGTTCTTCCAAGTCGAATTGCATTACCTCGGCGAAATCCGCGGAGATGCTGGGGCGAACCTAATCTCGTTCGGACCTTCTCGACGGAATTAGGGCTTGATAGCTCACGCAAGCATCTCATGGCAAGCGTGACACGGCTACACGAGTGTTACGCGTGTCGGTAGTTTGACCTCCCGAGATATATATCTTAATGCGTGAGAATGCGAGGCGCTAATCAGGGGATAACAGCTAGTGAAGGAAAGCCCAATGATATCTCCAAGATACCTTGTCAGCGGCCCTTACGGCAGTGGCAATCTTGGTGATGACGCGATCGCTCTAGAGATTTTGAATCAGATCGAGCGACACGGCGGAGTAGTCCATCTTGCAGGAATTGATGCCCGTTGCTTTGTAAAATCGACGGGGAGGAAGATCGAATTCGTTCAGAGACTCAATCTGCGAGGACTGAATCTCTCTGTAGTGGGGACGCTGTGGAAGTCTGATGTAGTGGTGATCGGCGGAGGGGAACAATTTTCGGAACCGCGCCTCGCAAATCCGTTGTGGGGGCATCTCGCGACAAATTTTCAGCTTTATTTGTTGGCAAAGATTTTCCGAAAGAAATTTGCGGCCGTAGGCGTTGGAGTCAGCGAGGGGCTATCGTCGCTCGGACGTTTCGCGATGCGCCGAATTGCGCTCGGAGCCGATTTTTTCAGTGTTAGGGATGAAGGATCACTCCAGCGTCTAAAGGCTCTTGCTCCAGGTGCAGATATCCTTTTGTCCGCCGACCCCGCATTTCTTGGAGAACGAATTGACAAGGAAGAGGCCCGCTGCCAACTCTGTCGGCGATTCGACATTGAATCTTCGTCTAAAATTGTCGTTGTGATGCCGTCCAACGATAAGTTCCATTCGATGGCCTATATTGAACAGCTTAACGCGTCTGTGAAAAAGCTGAACGAAGCGGGGGTCGAGGTCATTTATGCTGTATCGGATTCCCAAGAAGGCTATGATAGCGATATCTTCAACAAGGGACTCCTACATACATCCAAAAGGACGCGTTGGGCTCCGCCCGCCTCTCTATCTGTCGCGCAACTAATTGAGATAATTACCGCCGCTGATTGCCTGGTAAGCTCCAGAATGCATCCCTTGATATTTGCCACATGCCAGATGACGCCATTCGTATGCCTGTCCCGTGCTGGTAAAATGGATGCCTTCATGAAAATATTAGGTGATGAAAGCTATTTGAGAATGAACTTCACCCCGGTGCAGCTCGTAGAGCTTGTCATGACGAAATTGAACGCTGTTACAACTGAGATCTATGGTCCAAGTGTCATCCGCGCTCGAGCAATAGCCTCTGCACAGTTCGACACTCTCGCAAAACTTGCCTTCAAATAAGGTGGCGTCAGTGGCCCTAAGCAAAAACTCTTTCGCATTCTTGCTGTTTGTCATTGCGCTCTGTCTCAACCTCAATTTTGTTCTGCAGGTATTCGCTGGAAAATTGGCGGTCCTTAATTTGTGGGCACTGATACCGGTGTTGATGGTACTGTTTTATCTACCGTGGAACCTGTTTAGATGCGATACATCCTCGATCACGCTGGTGAGCAGTCTTTTTTCCTTGATACTTTTGGCAAGCGGCGTGCGAAATATGCTGATGGTCGGTCCAACGGGCTTTGTTTGGGGATTTCTGTCATATGGCCTGTGGCTGGGACTTTTCCTTTGGACACAAAAACAATCGCCGCGATTTCTTTTCAAAGTGATCATCAACCTTTTTCTCTTTTCTGCGCTCCTTCATGCGTCTGTGGCATTGTATGAACTTCTGTCCGGTCAAGCACTCATAAAGTTCGTGACCATTGGGCCCTCGGTGGAGCGCCGCTATGGAATTTCATTCAGTCTTGCCGTTTTGGGACTGCAGCTAGGTTGCGGCGCACTGGCAGCCCTTGCAGCCTTGCGCCTATACCGGTCTCTAACACAAAAGGTCTTAATTGTGCTCTGTTTTTATCTTATTGTGATGGCGCTTTACGCGACAGCGATCAGGGCGCCGCTTCTTTATCTTTGCATGGCAGCGATCACAGTCACCGTCTTACGATATTTATCCCGGGTCACAAATATTGTGAATGTCATGCTCGTCGCGGCCCTTATTATTGTTAGCGTCGTTGTATTGGATCGATTGGGCGAAGTGAACCTCAATTTCGTCGGCTCCGCGTTCGAATTGTCCGATAGCGGCAACATAGGAAGGTTGGAGCGCTATTCGGCGTCAATAAGTCTTTTAATGGAAAACTGGTGGGCGCCGATTTTCGGCTATGGACCCGCAATGCTTACCCAGATCCCCGTGTCCTTCGGATTGGAGGATTTCGGGACCGAGAGCAGTGCCCTGAAGACCGTTCTCGAACTAGGAGCTCTCGGAGTATTACCTCTGATGATCCATGTGTCGGTGCTTTCCGTGCGACTATTCGGCCCTGACGGCCTGGCACTCATAAAGGCGAACATCGAAGCCTTCGCCATGATGGCTTTCATCGCACTTGAATGTCTGACCAGCGAAATATTTAAATCCTGGATAGGTTCTTTCTATTTTGTGCTCGTTCTGGGCCTGATAACTCGGTTGACGCTGTTTCCACTGAAGGCGGACGTGGAAGACCGATCACCTGACCGTCGGTTCAAAAGCAGGATCTAGTGGTAGTGAGATATGCGATTAACGCGCTTTTCGTGCGATGGGGTATTAATGCGGGTACCGAGACTTACGTCACGAACATCGTAAGGCCCTGGTATGAAAACCAACCTAGTGGCTGCGAGTTCATATTCTACTGCAATCAGTTGCCGCCTTGGTGGGCAGGCGACCGTCCTTGGTTTCGAGCCGTAATTCTGCAAAGGGCAAAGCGGGTCGGTTGGCGGGTTTTCTATGAGCAGTTATGGCTGCCGCTCGTCGGCCTCTCCAGTTTCGACGCACTCTTCGCTCCTGGATACGTTGGAAGTGCACTTCTGACAAAACGCCAAGTGATCACTGTTCATGATGCTTTTGCGTGGTTATATCCGGGCGAAATTGGGCACCTGCGCAGTCTATACTGGCGGGTTTTTATCCCTTTGTCTTTGAGATCTAGAAATTCTTTGATCACCGTGTCTGCAAGCACGGCCACTGATCTCAAACGGCTCTGCCAGATTGATCACCACCAAATTCATGTCATCCATGAGGCGGGGTCTCATCTTTCAGTAATGAACGAAGGCGGCGCCATTCTTGAGCGCCTTGGATTGGAGGCTGGGAAATATTTCCATTGTGTTGGTTTTTTCAAGAAGATCAAGAATCCATACACGATATTGAAAGCATACAGCGCTTACCGCGCAACAGTTGGCAATAATTCTGCAAACAAACTTGTACTTGTTGGCCATGTTGGAAGCAACGTGGGGCAGGAAATAGCGGAATATGCTTCTAAAATTCCAGGCGTAATCCTGGCCGGACGATTGCCAGACGCTTCCCTTTCAGATCTTTATCGCAATAGCGCCGCCCTGGTTTTTGCCTCCCTTTATGAGGGATTTGGAATTCCCATTCTGGAGGCACAAGAACTTGGCTGCCCTGTTGTGACATCACAATCCTCCTCGATGCCGGAGGTTGCCGGAGACGGCGCTTTGTTCGTAGATCAAAATAGTGCTTCTGAAATAGCGATAGCCCTTTCGAAAGTCTCAGAGAAGGCCGAGGCAGAGGCACTCGTTGGTAGGGGCAAGCTCAATTATGAAAAATATTCATGGCAGAAGGCAAGCAATATGACCCTTGATGTCCTACGAAGGTTCAAGAGATGAAACCAAAAGTCATCGTCACCGGTAGCAGTGGCTTTATAGGCAGAAGCTTGGTGCGTTATCTTCTGCTGCGAGATTATGACGTAATCGCCTTGGATAAATCCGTCGACAATCCTCCTGAATTTGAAGCCGGTCACCAGTGCAATCTGCTGGATCGGGAACGATTAATCCACCTGTTTACCGACATCAGACCAGATGCCGTCATACACTTGGCCGCGAGGACAGACTTGGACGAAAAGGTGAATATTGAAGGTTATGACGTCAATATCAATGGCGTTAGAAACCTTATCGATGCGGTTAAGGCCGCGGGGACGGTGGACCGGGTTCTTTTCACGTCGTCCCAGCTAGTATGCAAAGTAGGGTATATCCCCCGATGCGAAGAGGATTACAGACCGAACACGCTGTATGGCGAGAGCAAGGTGCGGGGCGAACAAATCGTCCGAAATTCAGATCTTCACGGGATAACCTGGTGCATTCTACGCCCGACGACAATTTGGGGGGAAGGAATGTCTCCCCACTATCAACGACTTCTGCATGCGCTCAAACGCGGCAGGTATTTCCACGTGGGTCGAGCGCCACTCTTTAAATCCTACGGCTATGTCGGAAACGCCATTTACCAATACGGCAAATTTCTGGAAGCCGCTTCGGAGCAAATCGACGGCAGGACATTCTATATCGCCGATTATGCACCTCTGTCTCTTCGAGAATGGACCACACTGTTGGCGGGCACGCTTGGAGGAGGTAGGATCATAACCCTACCCAAAAGCGTTTCCACTCTTATTGCGAAGGTAGGCGATGGACTTAATGCTCTCGGGATCAAGCGTTTCCCCTTCAATTCGTTTCGCCTCAATAATATTCTTACCGAATATCAGTTTGACATGTCAGAGACGAAAAAAATCTGTGGGCCGTTGCCCTTCTCCATGCAGGATGGCGTAAAGCGAACTGCAGGCTGGTTTCTTGGCAAAAATTAAAAGGTTTCGCAGCGGAGATGGCTCTGAAGATTTCCATTATCACACCGACTTTCAACTCCTCGCCTTTCATCGTTGACAACATGCAATCCGTGCGTCGCCAAGTCTATACCGATTGGGAACAAATCATTGTGGATGGGGCATCGACAGACGACACACTCGCAAAAATCAAAACTCTTTCCCCCGCCGGAACCAAGGTCGTTTCGGAGCCGGATGGGGGAATTTATGATGCGATGAATAAGGGCATCGCGCTTGCTGAAGGTGATGTTGTCGGATTTTTGAACTCGGACGATTTCTATGCACATGATGAGGTTCTTACCAGAATTGCAGGCATAATGGCTGACACTAGTGTCGATGCTTGCTATGCTGATCTTGACTACGTCGATAAGTGCGATACTCAGAAAATCACAAGGATGTGGCGTTCCCAGCCCTACCACGAGGGGCTGTTCGAGAAAGGTTGGATGCCGGCGCACCCGACATTTTATGTCCGCCGTGACATTCTCAATCGGTCGGGAGGCTTTGATCTAGCCTTCCCACGCCAAGCGGATTTCGAGCTATGCATGAGGCTTATGGCAAAATTCAGAATCCAAGCGCAATATTACGAGGATGTTTGGGTGAAGATGCGCACCGGGGGGACATCTAATAACTCACTATCAGGAGTTCTCAAGGGAAATCTGGAAGCCTATCGAGCTTGCAGGAAGAATCAACTCCAGGTTAACGTCATGTTCATACCTATAAAAATTGCGTCACGCATACCGCAGTTTGTAGCTGCGTTTCTCAATAGGCCAATAGGGTAGATGGCGAGCTGATCGCACTCTATGAAAAGCACTGACAATAGAACCTATAGAGGATATGACGTTGGGAATTCTGCGTAATGTGGCAAACAGGTTTGGTTTGACCAACTCCACCAAATTCGAACGGTTGATTTCCGAAGACAGGGCGGCTGCGCCAGAAGAATACCGGTTCGCCGATGAGGTGCTGGCATCGTTCCACTCTGGCGGCGGACTGGCTCCGAAAATGCAGGCTTACAAACTCGTTTCGCTCAACCGATTGCTTGAGGCCGAAAGGCCAATGTCGATTCTCGAACTTGGGAGCGGTTCTTCGACAGTTATTTTCGCCCATTACGCGGCTCGGAGCAAGGCGAAGTTCGTGACAATTGATGAAAGCAGTGAATGGCTCCGCAATACATTGTCGATGCTGACAGCTTTTGGTGTGAGCGAGTTCGTAACACCATACGTGCGGGAAAAACATATCGATATTGAAAAGAAGACGGCATCGTATGTTGATCGCCCGTCAGTGGATGCAGATTTTGTACTTATCGACGGACCCGCGTTGGAAATAGGTGGAACCAAATACCTCGATGCCGTTTGCACCGATGTGTTCGATATGCTGCCTGCGCCAAAAACGATTGTCGTGGACATTAGAAGGCCGACTGTAGATAAAATGGCAAACGAGATATCTACATTGTATCGCTTCACGAGTTCGAACATCCTGTCCAAGTCACCGGAAACAAATTTCAACTATTTCTCAATATTCAATCGTATCTGAATGTCAGAAAAACAGTTTAATTTGATGCCCCATTTTCGGGAACTGAAGCGGGAATACCGCCCTGCCTTTGTTTGCACAGCCGCTGCTGTTGCCAGGAACCGCCATTGAGAGATGCGCGGGTGCCTTAGGCAGCACCGGTTTTGCGCCCGTCGTCCAAAGCTGATTCTCCCCAGCTTGAGGCTGGCCGTTGACCTCTTCAGGCGGCCGTATTGGTTTCGGCGCCGGTGAATGCCAGATCCGAGACCTCACCCGTCGACGAATAGCCCGAAACAAGCTCGGCCAATATCGCACGTGCAGCGGCCATATCGTTCCGATCCAATGCCGCGTTGAGCGAGTTGAGCCTTTTCAAAAGCTCCGGCCAGGACAGGAAATCCTCACGCGCCTTCATGATCCGGGGATGTTCGGTTGTTTCCGGATTATCCCCGATCAGCAGTTCTTCATAGAGCTTCTCGCCGGGCCTGAGACCGGTCACGGAAAGCTCGATATCCCCTTCGGGGCTGTTGTCGTCGCGGACGCTCAGCCCGGACAGCTCCACCATCTTGCGGGCAAGGTCGGCGATGCGAACGGGTTCTCCCATATCGAGCAGGAAAACATCGCCGCCCTCGCCCATCGCGCCGGCCTGGATAACGAGCTGCGAGGCTTCCGAAATGGTCATGAAATAGCGGGTTATCTCACGATGCGTCAGCGTAACGGGGCCGCCTTCCTTGATCTGCTGCCTGAAAAGCGGCACGACGGATCCGGAGGAGCCGAGGACGTTTCCGAAGCGGACCATGGAAAAATTCGTTCGCAGTCTGTCGGTTGCCGATTCTGCGGCGAGCGCCTGCAGAACCATCTCCGCCAGCCTCTTGCTGGCGCCCATCACATTTGTCGGACGCACGGCCTTATCCGTACTGATCAGCACGAAATTCGAGACGCCGTATTTACGCGCCGCGCGCGCCGCAACAAGCGTACCCATGACGTTGTTCTTGATGCCTTCCACGGCATTATGTTCGACAAGCGGCACATGCTTGTAGGCGGCGGCATGATAAAGCGTCTGCGGCCGCCAGCTCTGGATGATATGCTCCACGCGGTCCTGATCGCGGACGGAACAGAGGATCGGAACGATCTGCAGATTTTCATGCTCGTAGAGTTCGGCGAGCTTCCGCAATTCGGCATCGATATTATAAAGCGCAAACTCGTTCTGATCGAGGAGGATCAGGCTGGAAGGCGCATTGCGCAGAACCTGGCGGCATAACTCGCCGCCGATCGAGCCGCCGGCGCCCGTCACCATCACCACCTTGTTGCGCATCGCCTTGTCGAGCAATTCCTGCCGCGGCGCGACCGCTTCTCTCCCCAGCAGATCTTCGATCTCCAGCTCACGAATGTCGGAGACGGCGACACGTCCCTGAGCGAGCGCCGTGAGATCCGGCAAAGTACGAACATTCACCCTGGCTTTGCGGATATGCTCCAGGATTTCGTTGCGTCGCTGCCGGGAGGCAGACGGCAAAGCAAGAAGCACATTGTGCACGCCAAGGGTTTCGGCAAGCACCGGAAGATCCGAGGGGTCATAGATCCGCAAGCCACCCATGACGCCACCCTTGAGGCGCGGATCATCATCCAGATAGCCGACGACGTTGAGTTCGGCGCTGTTCGTCAGGGCAGCCGCCAGTTGCCGCCCGGCCTTGCCAGCCCCATAGATCAGGACCTTGGCGAGCATATTCTTGTGAAGGATTCGCTGGTAGGCATCTCCGAGCCAATAGCGGATACCGAGCCGCGACAGACCGATCCCAATCAGCAGCAGGAAAGGCTGGAGAATGCCGACGGTTCTCGGGACACCAGGCACGCTGAGAGCCGTAAATATCGTCATGAAGGCGAAGCCGTAGATCGCAATCGCCTTTAAAACGGTGATGAACGCGGCCAGATTGGCATAACGGAAGATCGCCCGATACATGCCCATGACGATGAAGATGGGGAGTGCCATGCACAGCGAAACGAAAACCGGCAACCACTGCACGCCGGTCAGCACCGTCCATTCATTCAGCCGGAAGCAATAGGCCAGCCAGATCGTCAGAACACAAAAGCTGGAATCCACCAGCAATGCCAGAGCGCGTTTGGCAACCCGCGGCATCGCCAGCAAAGGGGCGACGAGCGCTTGCATCGGCACCAACAACCATCGTGAGCGCGATGTCTCAGAGGGAGAATTTTCAGGCATTGCTTACCAGCGTCTCGCAGATCAACAGACAACCACCTTCTTGTCGCTTTCTGCAACGAGCGCAACTGAAATAATCGGAAACCAAGGTCTTCCGCACCTTCTCGATTGGCACGCTCAATCTCCTCAAGGACTGCCGGATGTAGCTTGAGATGACATTCAACGGCTAAACCTGTTTTTGTGTGCTATTTAACGCAGCACCATATTCTCGTCGATGTGGGACCAAAGCAGGCCATTCTCCCACCTGGTTTTTTATAGGTGATGCCCCTTGGTCCACGTCGTCTGCTGGCTCCCATTCGCCGACAACATCCTTTTGCCGCATCCAAAGTTCGAACGTAAGCGGCCGGTGAGGGCCGTCTTGCGAGGTTGAGACGAACATCGGAAGTCCCAGTGCGGACTCCTGCCACATGCTCTCCTATCACGGACGTGCGGGCAGGGGCGTTTTGAAACGGATTTTGGAAAGGATCGTATCGGCACGAAAGCAGTCGTCCAAACCCAAGGTGACGCCGCAGCCGATCAATCGGCGAACCGTGTCCCTGGCAGGCATTGCACGCCAGGGGCGGGAGGCATGCCCTCGCCTCTTGCTCTCCTCATTGCGAATGCCGGCCCTTGAAGTCTGCCCCAAGGGTTTTGTGATCTGGCGCGCGCTGCCCGCCCTGTCTTTCAAAAAGGTCGCAAATTAGATGTTTAGTCCCGGCATTTGCTGGAGCGGATCGAGGGTAAAGCGTTCGGGCTGTGAAGCCCATGCCTTGCAGATGAACTCGTAAGGTGTGAGGCCCTTGAGGGTCTTGAGCCTGCGGCCGAAATTGTAAGCGGCGACGAAGTCGGCAAGATGCTGGCGTAGTTGGTCGTGGCTTTCATAGTAGAAGCGTCTGACTGTGGCATCCTTGATGGTTCGGTTCATTCTCTCAACCTGACCGTTGGTCCATGGATGCTTTACCTTGGTGGTGCGGTGCTCGATATCATTGGTGGCGCATGTGTATTCGAAGGCATGGGCCCAGAAACGTTCGCCATTGGCGATCGCTTCTTTGATCAGCGGCACAGCGGACCCTCCAGCGCCGGGCGTAGTGAACTGGATCCCGTTGTCGGTGAGCACGGTGTGGATCTTGTAGGGGACGGCTGCAATCAAGCGTAGGAGGAACTCGCGCGAGATGGCGGTGGTGGCCTTCTCGTGCAGTTCGACGAAGGCAAACTTTGACGTGCGATCGATGGCAACGAACATATGCAGCTTACCCTGTTCGGTGCGCACCTCGGCAATGTCGATGTGGAAGTAGCCGATCGGGTAGCTCTTGAACTTCTTCTTCGCCGGCCTGTCGCCGTCGACATCCGGCAGGCGGCCGATGCCGTGACGCTGCAGACAGCGGTGCAGCGACGACCGTGTCAGATGCGGGATCGTCGGCTGCAACGCATAGAGGCAGTCATCGAGCGGCAGCAGCGTATACCGGCGAAAGGCAACGATAACAGCCTCCTCCTCGACGGAGAGCACTGTCGATCTCGGCTCTTTCGGGCCGGTCGGAAGGTCCGCAACAGAGGACCGCTTCCGCCACTTGGCGACGGTCTTCTGATTGATCCCGTAACGCTTCGAAAGCGTCCTCAGGCTCTCTTGACTATGTTGTATCGCTCGACGGACTGCCTCTGTCGTCGTGGCGCTCCCATGAAGAACCTGGCCCACGGCGCATCCTTTGATTCGGACGACAAGGATGCCCCGTCAAAACCTGGGATCAAGCATCTAGAGGTCGCTTCACTCCGGTCTCCGTAGTGATTTTCGGCGGCGTTGAGGTATTCGCCCTGCACCGTACGGAATAGGGCCATGCCTCTCCCCGCTGGTTAATCGGATGCAATAGAGCTCCAGCCCTATTTGCGTGAGAGTGCGGGAGGATTCCGCTGGTGCTCTTACCAGGACTGCGAATCAAGTGCGCGAAGTTCGGAGGGTGCATCGGACCCGCAGACGGGCGAACAACTAGCGAGGAAACTTGAAGCAATGGCCGTTTTGTGCCTGGGATACGCGAAGGATGCGTGATTGCTACAAGGGAAGCCCACGACGGCGCTGACTATAAGGATCAGGGCGTAGACATTGGCGCCAGCCGACTGGTCTTGGGGGCGTGGATCTCCGGCCAGGCCGAGGCCACATAGGGATCACTCGCTCTGGCAAACACTGTGGCTAAGACACAGACACCCAAAATGGACGTGGCAATTATTTTGCATGTCATCTAGACGCCCCACCAATCCAGCCGATCTTTCCAATACAAGCATTGCGTGAATCGAAACTTAATGAACCGACCCACTCCCGGCAAGAGCGGCAGCGCCAGCCTTGCTTAGGCCCTTAACCCAGCGGTGCGCCGGGCACCACTGCCAGCAGCGCATAAATCAAATAGTTGCCGCCGGCTGTCGCACGAGGCGAAGGCCGTAAAGTCTCATTGTCATTGAGCTCGGCATCAACAACGCCGCGCAGTCGTGCAGGCGGCTTCCTTGGTGGGGGGACATACAGGATTTTCGTTATTGATCTCCTTGTTTTCGCGCACGACAGGGACGGCGTTACTATGGCTGGATCGAAGAGGGCATATTCGATCAGATTAGTGCCGGTTCCGCTTCAACCGCAGAGAGCTATAATGCGCAAGTCGCTTAACGGGCTTGGGTGTACGGGGTTGCACTCGTTCGGCCGTTTCCATAAACACGATCCGAAGATTGTATCGAAAGACGATGTGAAAAGATGACAAAAACCGCGCTTATTACGGGAGTGACTGGTCAAGATGGTGCCTATTTGGCCGAATTGCTTCTGAGCAAGGGCTATACGGTGCACGGTATCAAGCGGCGGTCGTCGTCTTTTAATACCGGCCGCATCGAGCATATTTACCAGGACCCGCATGAGACACATCCTCGCTTCATTCTCCACTATGGCGATATGATCGACTCGACCAACCTGCTGCGGATCGTGCAGCAGACGCAGCCCGATGAAATCTACAATCTGGCCGCACAAAGCCATGTGGGTGTCAGCTTCGAAACGCCTGAATATACGGCGGATGCCGATGGCGTCGGGACGTTGAGGTTGCTCGAAGCGATCCGCATCCTGGGGCTCGAGGAAAAGACCCGGTTCTACCAGGCATCGACCTCGGAACTCTACGGTCTTGTGCAGGAAGTGCCGCAGAACGAGAAGACGCCCTTTTACCCGCGTTCTCCCTATGCCGCGGCCAAGCTTTATGCCTACTGGATCGTCGTGAATTATCGCGAGGCCTATGGCATGCATGCGTCGAACGGCATTCTTTTCAATCACGAAAGCCCGCTTCGCGGCGAAACCTTCGTCACGCGCAAGATCACTATGGCGGTGGCTGCCATCCATCTGGGGCGGCAGGATAAGCTTTTCCTCGGCAATCTGGACGCCAAGCGCGATTGGGGCCACGCGCGTGAATATGTCGAAGGCATGTGGCGGATGCTGCAGCAGGACAAGCCGGATGACTACGTCTTGGCGACGGGTGAGACGACGAGTGTCCGCCAGTTTGTGGAGTGGGCTTTTGCCGACGTGGGCATTGCTTTGGAATGGAAGGGGTCCGGCGTCGACGAAAAGGGTTATGACTCTGCGTCCGGTGCCTGCCTTGTGGAAATCGACCCGCGGTATTTCCGTCCGACGGAAGTCGATCTTCTGCTGGGTGATCCGACCAAGGCACGCCAGAAGCTGGGCTGGCGGCATAAGACCCCGGTTCGCGAGCTCGCCGCTGAAATGGTGCGCGAAGATGTCAAGCACTGGAAGGCGCAAAACAGCCGGAAAGAGATCTAAGTGTACGACTTGTCCAACAAGAAGATCTGGGTTGCCGGTCATCGCGGTATGGTCGGCACTGCTCTCGTGCGCAGGCTTCAATCCGAAGATTGCAAAATTATCACGGCCACGCGCTGTGAGGTCGATTTGAAGCGGCAAGACGAGGTCGAAAAATTCGTTGAAGCAAACCGACCCGACGCGATCATTCTCGCCGCTGCCAAGGTTGGGGGCATCCTCGCCAATGACAGTTATCCGGCAGAATTCATTTATGACAATCTGATCATTGAGGCGAACATCTTTGAAGCCGCCCACCGGGGGGGAGTAGACCGGCTGGTGTTCCTGGGCTCAAGCTGCATTTATCCCAAGCTCGCCCCGCAGCCTATTCCCGAAGAGGCTTTGTTGACCGGTGCGCTCGAGCCGACCAATGAATGGTACGCGATCGCCAAGATCGCCGGCATCAAGCTCGCGGAAGCCTATCGTAAGCAGTACGGCCGCGATTACATTTCGGCCATGCCGACCAATTTATACGGCCCGGGCGATAATTTCGATCTGAATTCCAGTCATGTTCTTCCCGCGCTAATCCGGAAGGCGCATGCCGCGAAACTTCGCAAGGACCCGCACATGGTGGTCTGGGGCACAGGAACCCCGCGCCGGGAATTTCTTCACGTCGACGATTGCGCGGATGCCTTGGTGTTTCTGCTCAAAGCATATTCGGGCTCACAGCACGTCAATGTCGGCTCGGGTACAGATCTCGAAATTATCGAGCTGACGCGTTTGGTGTGCCGCGTTGTAGGCTACGAGGGTGAGATCATTCATGATCTTTCCAAACCCGACGGCACGCCGCGAAAGTTGATGAGCAATCAGAAGTTGCATGCCATGGGCTGGAAACCGCGTATTTCGTTTGAAGAGGGCGTCAAGACCACTTACGCTTGGTTTCTCGAGTACGAGAATAGATCGGGTCCAACGGTCTGACACTCCGCTCAAAGGCTCTGGGGATTCCCATGGAAACGATTGCCGAGGAGGCCGTGCTGGCGCCTTGTCGCCCGAGCTCATAGTCCATGCTCTGTTTGAATGCCGAAAGAGGGCAGCGAGTAGGGCGGCCACCTGAGTCGGCGCAGTGGAAAATGCACGCCTCGGGCGGTGACGGCGAGCAACGCGCAGATTTTGATCCTCAATAGGCTTTCGGAACGACTACGTTGAAAGGCCGAAAGTCCTGCAGAGCTGTCATTGTCTGGCCCGCACGTCGGCCCATTCGTAGATCGCTCTGAGCAGAAGCGAAAAGTTGCCTGTCGCCCTCTGTCGTCCCACTATCCTGGGCAAGAGGAGACCGCCCTATGAGGGAGAATCGTAAATTGGCCGCAATTCTGGCCGCGGCGTGCGAGGTTGCGGTCACTGAGCGGTGGCCTGATCGATCCGACCATCGCCCTGTAAACGGCGCGTTATCAAACGCACAGGTGACGGGGTACTGGTCGATGCCGTGCGCTGCGCCATACAGGTGCAGAACGGTATGGTCGAGCGCAATGCTGCCGTGGCGCAGGACCGCCGCATCGAGGCCCGGATCGGCATCAGTCTGTCGACGAGAGCGACGGCACCTGATGGGCGAGGGCATGGACATCGCCTCGCGTTTGGAGCGCATTGCAGCGCAGAGCGCCATTTGCCTGTCCGAGGACGCCTACCGTGAGGTCAGGGCGAGGCTCGATCGCTCCGTCAGCGATCTCGGCAACACCCAGCTCAAAAATATCGCTACTCTTCGCTCCAGGTCGCCGTCGTCGCAGGCAAACTCAGAAGTTACCGCCGAGTTGCTGGTTGTGCGCCGACCGTGTTGCCGCTGAAGCTTTCGATTGCCGTGTCGACCTTGTTGGTCTCGCACCAGTCCATCAGTCGTCGCGCGGGAAGCCGAAATCGGCGCGCAGGATGGCGCACGTTCGGCCATCTCTCGCGAAACTGCCCAACGATGCGATCAATTTCGCGACCGATCCGGCGCTGGCGTCGATGTTGGAACGCTGCAGCTTCGCCGATAAGCACGTGGCGGCCACAGAACATGTAAAGCGGCAGATAGGAGTGGCAATCTGTAATACCCCGTGAGAGAACCGGACCCTCCTGGTGGCTGCAGCGGATCGTCGGTGCCGTCGAGATCGAACACGATCTCGACTCGCGGCTTAGCGTAGGCCTCTAGAACAGCTCGACAAATAAGGTTTCCAGCGTAGCCCTATAACCGATCTTATGATAGAACGTCGGCTGCCCACGGAGCCGTCCTCCAGCCGGTTTAAGGCCGGCCAGAACCGAACAGTCGCGCCGCTTCGGCGTCAGGCTCTGCGAGAGAAGCCGGAGGACTGGGTCATGGCGCAGCATGTCATGGTCGTCGACGTCCTCGTATTCCAAGGCGATCGCCGCGATGTGCTGCCCGACCAGCGTGCGCACAGTGTTGACCGTGCAAGCCGCAGCGCGGCGTTAACAAAGCACGCCGCCATTTGCTCGAGCAGGCCAATGACTTTGTCGACATGGCGAAGGAAAAGGCGCGCCGGCAGGTGATCGCGCCGCCATCGAAACCAGCCACAACTTTGTGACCGTCGAAGCCTTCAAATTCGAGCTGTGTGGAGATACAGTGTAGTTGCATCGGACCCCGTCTTCCCGTCTGATAATGTTTGTTGCAAAAGCAGTTCTCAGATTCTTGGGGCCGATTCACCTCTTACTTTGAGATAATTCAGACTAGCATGAGCTGGAGTGATTCTTCGAATGCCAAATTTGCTTGCGCAGATGCATAAAATCATCTACCGCCGCATCAGATATATCGTGACAAGGCCGAAGCCTCCGAAAGCCAGTGTACCATTTGCCGGCCCTGTCGTGGTAGTCGGATCGGCACCTGTTTCCCACAAGCCCGTCGGCTTCGACGAAACATATCGTATCATTTCCGTGAACGCCTCGCAAATAGCTGTCCATGCCTGGGGCATCGATGCGCCCGACATCACCCTGATGGGCTTCAACGAGCTCCAGGGCGGCAATACGGCAGCCGTGGAGACAAGGCGCGTTCTCACCGGGCACCGCACCGGCGCTCTCTACGTTCTCACCTGGCGGCGGGGTCAGAAACGCCAGGCGCGCGTGAAAAACAATCTGAACTCGTTCAGCTATTGCTACCGGGATCTCCATCTCGTGGGCCGCTATCAGCGCATAGCGCTGATGCACAAAGCCGCCGGTCTGGTGAATCTTGAGCTCGATGCCGAAACGAAGTGCTCGAACGGAATGGTCGCAGTGTTGTTTGCGTTATACAACGACGCCAGTGCGGTCATCATAACCGGCATCAATCCTCATTCGAACGGCCACATATACAACAGCGCTAATCTGACCCGCAAACATACCCGTTTCGACCGGGAAATCCTCATAAGGCTGCTCGGGCAAGGCTATCCCATCTACACAGCTGATCCGCTGGTCTCGGAAGAAGTCGGCCTGCCGCTCTGGCAGGGTGACAAAGAACCGAAGTCCAAGGCGGCGCAATAAGCAACCGACAATTCACAACATGTGTTCGTGCGGGCCGAGGGTCTGGGTTTCAAAAAAAGAGTTCTGCCGACCAAGCAGACGGCGAGGGCAGGATGCCGTTCCAGCCGATGAAAAGATCGATCGACAGGAAAGGTTTGGCATTGCCAGCGCCGAAGGTCCAGAGGAGGATATCGGGGCGCCGATGATGCCAAAAACGATATCCGGCACGACTGGAAAATCAAGGAAATAAGGGGTTTTGCTTAGGTTTGGCTGGGGAACCTGGACTCGAACCAAGATTAACGGAGTCAGAGTCCGTCGTTCTACCATTGAACTATTCCCCAGCAAGTGCCGCCGAAGCATGGCTTGGCTGCTGTGCGGCGCTTATAACCAAAAGCGAGCGGATTGCAAATACCCGTTTTGAAAAAATTCGATGCTGTCGCGAAGCGGTGAAGCGATCCCCAAATCCCTCTCCCAAAAAAGAATTTGGTGATTTTGGCGGGCGCTGATATTCTTGCCGCAACGCAAAAATCGAACGAGCGCCTGCTGCATACCTCAGGGAGTTGCGCGGCGCGGTGGAAAAACAACGTGGAAGACCCCGAAGGCGGCGCAAAGCCGCAATTTGACGGGGCGTCGGCGGCAGGGCGCAAGGACGGCAAGAAGTCCAGGCGCCGCAAGGGCGAGCGTGGTGGGCAATCCCGCAACGCGGCTCATCCCGCTTCGCATGCACTTTCCGGCAATACCGGACAGTCTGCGCGCCCGATGGAAGATGCGGCCGGAAATCCGGCCCGCAAGCGAAAGCGTCGCCGCCGTGGCGGCCAAGGCGTTGCGCAGGACGGTTCATCTCATCCTCAAGCGACGGAGCAGGCGCGAGCGGCGGGCAATGTCGCCCGGTCCGAAGGCGAGCAGACGACAAGCCGGCGTAACCGCCGCAAACATCGCGGCAAGCGCGGCCTTCAGGGTCGGCCGCTGACGGCGGCAAAACCTTCCCCACCGCAGCAGGAAAGCCGCGCCGAAGAGACGGTGCAACGCGCCGAGCCGCGCGAGGCGCAGAACGGCGCAAATGCCGGCCGCAGGGGGCGCCAGGATGGCCATGCCCATTCCGGCTATCAAGGCGATCGCCAGGCCGGCGAACATGCGTGGCCGGACGAACTCTATGCCGCTCTCGATCTCGGCACCAACAATTGCCGTCTTCTCATCGCTCAGCCGACCCGCCCCGGGCAATTCCGGGTGGTCGACGCCTTTTCCCGCATTGTGCGCCTTGGCGAAGGCCTGGCGGCCAGCGGCCGTCTGTCCGACGAGGCGATGGAAAGGGCGATCGAAGCGCTGAGGATCTGCGCCTCCAAGCTCAGAAACCGAGAGATTCGCCGCATGCGGCTGATCGCCACCGAAGCCTGCCGCCAGGCGGTCAATGGTGAGGAGTTCCTCAGCCGTGTCGTTGCCGAGACCGGTCTCGCGCTCGAGATCATCGATCGCGAGACCGAAGCGCGGCTCGCCGTCTCCGGCTGCTCCTCGCTGGTCGGGCGTGAGACCCGTTCCGTCGTCCTCTTCGATATCGGCGGCGGCTCGTCGGAGATCGCGGTCATCCGCATCGGCGACAATCGTTTCAGTCGCCTTGCCAATCACATCACCCACTGGACCTCGCTGCCGGTCGGCGTCGTGACGCTGTCGGAGCGTCATGGCGGGCGCGACGTCACGCCAGAAGCTTTCGAAGGCATGGTGCGCGAAGTTGGCGGCATGCTCGAAGGCTTCGATTGCCCGGAGATCGAGGTCGCGCAGACCGGCGACTTCCATCTGATCGGCACATCGGGCACGGTGACGACGCTTGCCGGCGTCCATCTCGACCTGCCGCGCTATGACCGGCGCAAGGTCGACGGCATCTGGCTGTCCGACGACGAGGTCTCCGCCATGCAGGCAAAACTGCTCTCCTGGAATTTCGAAAGCCGTGCCGCCAATCCCTGCATCGGGCCGGATCGGGCCGATCTGGTGCTCGCCGGCTGCGCCATCCTCGAGGCGATCCGCCGCCGCTGGCCGAGCCCGCGCATGCGGGTCGCCGATCGCGGCTTGAGGGAAGGCCTGCTCACCGACATGATGGCCGATGACGGCGTGTGGCGACGCAACCGCAACCGCCGCGGCCAGCGGGCTAGATAAGGAGAACGCATGACCAAGGCACCGATCGCGGGAAACCGCACCGGCCGCAAGCTCGGCCAGCGCGTCAAGAACAAGAAGATGAAGGCCTCCTCCCGCCAATGGCTGCAGCGCCACATCAACGATCCCTATGTCCAGCGCGCCCAGCTGGAGGGCTATCGCGCCCGCGCCGCCTTCAAGCTTTTGGAGATCGACGAGAAGCACCATATCCTGCGCGGCGCCCAGCGCATCATCGATCTGGGTGCCGCACCCGGCAGCTGGTCGCAGATCGCCGCCAAGGTCACCGGCTCGACCGATGAGGATATCCGTGTGGCCGCGATCGACTTTCTTGAAATGGCCCAGTTGCCCGGCGTCAAGATCCTGCAGCTCGATTTCCTCGATCCCACGGCGCCGGAAAAGCTGCTGGAAGCCGTCGGCGGCACGCCCGATCTCGTCATCTCCGATATGGCGGCACCAACCACCGGACACCACCGCACCGACCATTTGCGCACCATGCATCTCTGCGAAGTCGCGGCGCAATTTGCCGTCGAGGTGTTAGGGGAGGGCGGACATTTCCTCACTAAGACCTTTCAGGGCGGCACCGAGCGTGAGCTACTTGCCATGCTGAAGCAGAACTTCCGCCAGGTCGTCCATGTCAAGCCGAATGCCTCACGCGCCGAATCGGTCGAGATGTTTCTACTCGCCAAGGGGTTCAAAGGGCGCAAGGCCGAAGCTAAACAGCAAGCGTGATCTTCGGGCCACTCTTGTCCGATGATGGCGATCCTAAGTAGATCCGGATATCTCAAGTCGATATGCCTGCCCTAGCGGTGCATTCGGTCGTGTCCTCCGGGAAGGATAGCTGTTAACCGCGCTCGAAGAACGGTGTCTCGCATGCAAGCCATGCCGATCAGAGAGCAAATCAGCCTGCACCTCAGCCGTGTTTTTCTGCCGATCAACTCCTTGCGTCGTATCGTTGACCATCGTTTAGATAGGGCTATGACGACTCGTAACGCTGTTGCCTGAATGCCGCATTGAATAAGGCCATGGATTTCGCCCTTATCGCGGCTTGACAGCCGACTTCGCGATCCTTAGCGAGTCAGCACCGATAGGGTCAGGCCGGTTAAATGAAATATTTCAAACAACTCATCATAGAGGCGCTTTATCCCGGGAATGGGGCGGTAAGTGCACACGACCGCAACAACGGCATCGCTGTCTTTCTCTTTGCAATTCTACCAGGACTTTCGCCGAATTTTAACGCCTTCATCCTCCTCGCGTCGATGCTGTGGGGCGCCTACTCTCTGGCGACAGGTCGCCTTGCCTTGAACCTGTCGAGATCCGACCGGCTGGTTGCCATCGGTATGTCCATCTACCCACTGGTGATGATCGTGAGCATATTCATCAATCCACCTTACTCCGAAGAATTGCAGTGGATACTCCGGCTCCTTCCATTCTTTTCGATCTGGTTGGTATTGCCGCGGATGCGCCAATCTCCCGATGGCCGTCTCGTACCGCTCTTCATCCTCGGCGCAGGGATCGGCATGATCGCTACTTTTCTGCTCAGTCTCCTGCAGATCGCGTTTCTTATGGACCGAGCGGAGGGCGGGACTACGAACGCTGCCCTTCTCGGGATCATAGGCATTCTCTTCGGCGGCATTGCACTCCTCAACCTTCAATCTCCCAAAAGCGTGGAGCAAAGGATTGCGATTTTGGGATATGCCGCCGGTCTCGGCTGCGTTCTGCTGTCGGGAACGCGCTCGGCTTGGCTAGTCATTCCCGTCCATGTCGTCATCTTCCTCTGGTTTTTTCGCAATCGCGGCTTCCATCTGAGCTTGCGCAGCCTCGCCATTACCGGCGCCTTGCTGTTTGTGGGCCTTGTTGCCTTAGGAAGCGTCCCGGTATTTCATCGCATTCAGGAGCTTCAGAAAAATCTGACGTCGCTCGAACGCAGCGACGGTGAGATCACCTCGCTCAGCGCGAGGTTCGCTTTGTACAAAGGTGCACTATCGGCAATCAGTAAGGACCCGTTGACTGGTTACGGCCCGCAAAACCGGATGACTTCGGTTTTGGCAGAGCTGCCCGAGAACATAAGGCCGCAGCTGTCCTTCTCGCATGTCCACAACGGTTTTCTGACCGCGGGAATCGATGCCGGCGTTTTCGGTATCGCGGCGCTTTCATTAATGCTGCTCACCCCTGTGATCGGCGCTTGGAGAAAAGAAGCCGGGCCGGGCCGCGATCTGGCGATAGCGCTCGCTCTTCTGCTCTTCAGCAGCTACGTCATAACCGGCAGCTTTGGCATCATGTTTAACCAGAAGGCTCTCGATCCGATCTTCGCCTATATAGTCGCCCTAATCTGCACGGATCGAGGCAGCACACTCTTTGCGCCCGTTGTTTCGAGCTGACGGTCTTGCACATGGGCGGCTGGCCAAGGGCTTCAAGGGACGCAAGGCCGAAGGTGACGCTGAGAAAGCTTGATCTTGGGCCAGTCCGGGCTGATGATGACGGTCTTAAGAGTTGAACTGCTGATCCCATGCTTCTGTACATCACGCTCGGAACCAATGACCTTTATCGTGCAGGACAGTTTTACGATGCCGTGCTGCCTTTGCTCGGTTATCGCCGCCAGCATTATTCGGAAGAGGAAATCGGCTATTCCCACGATAGCGATACGCGCTGCCGCTTCTGGGTGGTGACGCCCTTCAATTGCCGCCGGGCGACATCAGGCAACGGCGCCATGGTCGCGCTGGCGGCCGAAACCCGGGCGTCCGTCGATGCTTTCCATGCTGCTGCGATTGCGGCAGGCGGCGTCGATGAAGGCGCGCCGGGCCTGCGCCCCTACCACGCCCATTTCTATGCCGCTTATGTGCGCGATCTCGACGGCAACAAGCTCTCTGCCGTCTGCGAAAATCCGGAATAGAGCACGTCGCGCAAAAGTGTGCCGCGGTTTTCCCAGGCAAAGCGCGAAGCGCTTTTGCGGCAACGACATGCGTAAAAACAAAGAGCTAGCAGGCTGCTGAAAAACCCGCTGGCTTTTAGGCTGGACAAATGATTCCATCTTTCAAGATGTTGAGGGAATTTTGATGCGCGGCGGGGATGATCGGACGGGGTCTCTGTTTTCGTATGTCGATCTTGAGGCCCGGGTGCCGGCCGGGCATCCGCTTCGGGCGATGCGCGATCTGGTGAACACTTCGCTTGTGGCGTTTGATGGGTCGTTTGCGGCGCTGTATGCCAAGACCGGTCGGCCATCGATTGCGCCGGAACGGATGCTGCGGGCAGTGCTGCTGCAGATGCTCTATTCGATCCGCTCGGAGCGCCAACTGATGGAACGGCTGGAGTTCGACCTTTTGTTCCGCTGGTTCGTCGGGCTTGGCATCGACGATGCGGTCTGGGATGCCTCGTCGTTTTCAAAGAACCGGGACCGGCTGCTGACGACGGAGGTTGCCCAGGGTTTCCTGTCGACGTTGCTTTCGCAGCCTGCGGTCAAGCGGCTGTTGAGTGCGGAGCATTTTTCGGTCGACGGGACGATGCTGAAGGCGTTTGCCTCGATAAAGAGCTTCCGGGCCAAGGACGGCTCGGATGAGCCGCCGGAGGATGGCCGCAACGGCGAGCGCAACTTTCGCAAGGAGAAGCACTGGAACAAGACACATGCCTCGACGACGGATCCGGATGCGCGTCTGTACCGCAAGGCCAATGGCCAGGAGAGCCGGTTAGCCTATCTGGGGCACGCACTGATGGAGAACCGCAACGGGCTTGTGGTCGACGGCGCGGTGACGCATGCGACCGGCACGGGTGAGCGGGATGCGGCGAAGGCGCTGAGCAAGCGCCTTGGCGGAGGAGCGACGCTGGGCGCCGACAAGGGTTACGACGCGGAGGCCTTCGTCGAGGGACTGAAGGCGCGCAAGATCGTGCCGCATGTGGCGATCAATGGGACGGTGAGCAAGACGGGCAAGGTGCGCAAGACGGTGGTGCCGCCGGAGGTGGCGCAAAGTGCCGGTTATGCGGTCAGCCTGCGCTGCCGAAGCGGATCGAGGAAGTCTTCGGCTGGGTCAAGACGACGGCCGGATTGGCGCAGCTCAAGGTGCGCGGATTGGACAAGGTGAAGGCGACCTTCACATTCGCCCTTGCCGCTTACAACATCATCCGCCTTCCCAAATTGATCGGACCGACGGGAGAAGTCTGTCTTGAGGGAGCTAAAAGCCCATGATGACCGGTGAAATCCTCGCGATCAGCGCAGGTTTACCGGCAATCCGGTTGAAATCAAACCCACGCCCAAGCTGCGCGGTAACGCAAAACGATTTTCAGCGGCCTGCTAAAGCGCAAGGAACGAATCTGAAAGATCGCGACGCGCTTTGGAACGACAGCTCCGCGCGTCCTTTTGAGGCGCGCAAGGAACGCTGTACCCCCTTGAGCCTATTTCATCATCGTCTGCTCGGCTTCAACAGTCGATACCGTCACTGCCTTCGCGCGATGGCCGGAAACGAGTGCGCCGGCATTGCGGTCCATTCTGAGGAAGGGAATGGTGGCGATGACGGTCAGTCCGGCGATGATATAGAAGGCAAGGTGGAAATCGGCGACTTGCAGCGCTTCGCCCCGGATATAGATCGAGCTTTCCAGGATTGCGGCGGCGACCGCGACACCGAGCGCCAGGCTGACCTGCTGCATCACCGAGCTCATCGATGTCGCTTGGCTCGCCTCGGCATCGTCGATATCGGCGAAGGCAAGCGCATTGACGCCGGTGAACATGAAGGAGCGGGAGAAGCCGCCGAGCAATAGTACGCCGATGATGACCAGATGCGGCGTTGTCGGCGTGAACAGGCCGGTGACGATGGTCACGAGGGTCGTCACCATGGCGGCGCAAAGCAGCGTCGTGCGGAAGCCGGCAGCGGCAAAGACCCGCTTTGCCATGAACTTGGTGGTGATCGCCCCGATGGCGCCGGCAAAGGTGATCAGGCCGGATTGAAACGGTGTCAGCCCGAAACCGAGCTGCAGCATCAGCGGCGTCAGGAAGGGCATGGCGCCGACGCAGATGCGAAAGAGCGTGCCGCCGAGGGTCGAGGCCCGGAAGGTCGGGTTCTTGAACAGGCCGAGGTTGAGAATCGGCGCCGGGTGGCGCCTGGCATGGCTGATATAGAGGAAGCCGCAGATGAGGCCGATCGCGGTGGCGGTGACGCCGATGATCGGCGGCAGGGCTGGCAGGCTGACCACCGACAGGCCGAAGACCACGCCCGCGGCCGAAAGCGAGGTGAGCACGAAGCCGGTGAAATCAAGCTTCGGCGGCGCCGTCGCCTCGACCTTCGGCAGGAAGATCGTCGCCAGCCAGATGCCGATGATGCCGACCGGCACGTTGATCAGGAAGATCCAGTGCCAGCTGAAATAGGTGGTGATGAAGCCGCCGAGCGGCGGGCCGGTGAGCGGGCCGACCAGCGCCGGGATGGTGAGCAGCGCCATGGCCGAGACCAGATCGCTACGCTTCGTCGTGCGCACCAGCACCAGACGGCCGACCGGCGTCATCATCGCGCCGCCCATGCCCTGCAGGAAGCGGGCAAACACGAATTCGACGAGATTGGACGAGACGGCGCAGAAAATCGAGCCGATGACGAAGACCGAGATGGCAAGCCGGAAGATTTTCTTGGCGCCGAATCTATCGGCCATCCAGCCGCTGACCGGGATAAACACCGCCAGCGCCACCATATAGGAGGTCAGCGCCAGCTTCAGCGTGATCGGCCCGACATTGAGATCCGCCGCAATTGCCGGCAGCGCCGTCGAGATCACGGTGGAGTCCATCTGTTCCATGAAAAGAGCGACGGCGAGGATCAGCGGGACGATGCGGTTCATAGGCGGGAGCCTTGATGGGCGCGGATGGAAGCCGGAAGGCCCGTGCTGTTTAGTCCCACTTCAGGGGCCTGCCAATGCTCAAATCGGGTTCGATGCCATGTTTGCTTCACGTCTGCGTGAGACCGCTTGTCCGACAACGTCGCCTGCCAACATTGTCCTATGTCGACGCCGCCAAGACAAAAAATCCGGCGGGAAACGAGATCGGGCGCGCGGCGACACACCACACGGCTTGGGGGAAGGGATATATGGCAATTTCGACGCAACTGAAGCGGCGTACGTTTTTCGCAGCAGGGCTTGGCCTGCTGGCGGCACCGGCAATTTTGAAAGAGAAGGCCGAAGCGGCCACGATTGGAGAAAGCAGAAATATGGATGTAACGCCTTTAGCCGAAATCAATCAGTTCAAGCTCGGTTCCTATAAATTTACCGCAGTGCGCGACGGCATCAACATCTCCGAAAAACCTTATGAAACCTACGGCACCAATCAGGATCCGGAAACGGTCAAAGCGTTGCTGACAGCAAACTTCCTGCCCGCCGATAAGTTGCTGAACGGCTATACGCCGGCCCTTGTCGATACCGGTTCGGATGTCATTCTCGTCGATACCGGCTTTGGCGAGAGCGGCCGCGCAAGGGGCAGCGGCAAGCTTGTTCAAGGCCTGAAAGCGGCTGGATATTCTGCCGACGACGTCACGATCGTTGCGTTGACCCATCTGCACGGCGACCATATCGGCGGCCTGATGGAGAATGGCGCGCCTGCTTTCAGGAATGCCCGCTATGTCATCGGCCAGGCCGAGTATGATTTCTGGTCAAACAAATCGCGCGAGGGCACGCCGGCCGAGGCTAGCCACAAGGCGGTGCTCGCCAATGTGGCGCCGCTTGCCGAAAAGACGACCTTCATCAAGGATGGCGACAGCTTCGCCCCCGGCGTCACCGCGATGCTGGCGGCCGGCCACTCGCCGGGACATATGGTCTTCCACGTCGAATCCGAGGGCAAACGCCTCGTTCTTACCGGCGATACGGCCAATCATTACATCCTGTCGCTGCTGCGCCCGGATTGGGAGGTCCGTTTCGACATGGACAAGACGCAGGCAGCCGCCAGCCGCCGCAAGGTTTTCGACATGATCGCGACCGAGAAGATCGCCTTCCTCGGCTACCACATGCCGTTCCCGGCGGTCGGTTTTGCCGAGAAGCAGGATGGCGGCTACCGGTTCGTGCCGAAGACCTATCAGTTCGACATCTGATATGGAGCCGTTCCAGCAGAACGAAGGGTGAAAACAAAGGGATAGGCCATCTCCGCGACCTGGGGAAACCATGGCGTTGCTCCAGGCGCATGGCACCCATGACGAGCCCGGCGGACAGGCCGGGCTTTTTGCTATTTCCTTCCTGTCATAGACGTGTTACCAGCCCTCGCCAACTTCCAAGCAATCCCATGCACACCGCCGGGGCGGACGATTCGTTTCCGGGCCAGGTTGCATTTTCTTAAATGAAGGAATTTGGCCATGGCACGCATCATTGAAACGGCAACCGGCGCGGACGCGCTTACCTTCGACGACGTGCTGCTGCAGCCCGGCCACTCCGAGGTCATGCCCGGCCAGACGAATATCGCGACCCGCATCGCCCGGGACTTCGAGCTCAACATCCCGATCCTGTCTTCGGCCATGGATACCGTCACCGAAAGCCGTCTGGCGATCGCCATGGCCCAGGCCGGCGGCCTCGGCGTCATCCACCGCAACCTGACGCCGGTCGAGCAGGCCGAAGAAGTCCGCCAGGTTAAGAAGTTCGAAAGCGGCATGGTCGTCAACCCGGTCACCATCGGTCCGGAGGCAAAGCTTGCCGAAGCACTCGGCCTGATGAAATCACACGGCATTTCCGGTATCCCGGTCGTCGAGAAGTCGGGCCGCCTCGTCGGCATCCTGACCAACCGCGACGTGCGCTTCGCCTCCGATCCGGAGCAGAAGATCCACGAGCTGATGACCAAGGACAATCTGGTCACCGTCAAGGAGAGCGTCGATCAGCAGGAGGCCAAGCGCCTGCTGCATTCACACCGGATCGAGAAGCTGCTGGTCGTCGATACCGAAGGCCGCTGCGTCGGCCTGATCACCGTCAAGGATATCGAGAAGTCGCAGCTGAACCCGAACGCCTCCAAGGATGCGCAGGGCAGGCTTCGCGCTGCCGCTGCCATTAGCGTCGGCGATGACGGCTTCGAGCGCGCCGAACGGCTGATCGAGGCCGGCGTCGACCTGCTGGTCGTCGATACCGCCCATGGCCATTCGCAGCGTGTGCTGGATGCCGTCACCCGCGTCAAGAAGCTGTCCAACTCGGTGCGCATCATGGCCGGCAATGTCGCCACCTATGACGGTACCCGGGCGCTGATCGATGCCGGTGCCGATGCCGTCAAGGTCGGGATTGGCCCGGGCTCGATCTGCACGACGCGCATCGTCGCCGGCGTCGGCGTTCCCCAGCTTGCCGCCATCATGTCGGCGGTTCAGGCAGCGCAGGCTCAGGACGTGCCCGTCATCGCCGATGGCGGCATCAAATTTTCCGGCGATCTTGCCAAGGCGATCGCCGCCGGCGCTTCCGCCGTCATGATCGGCTCGCTGCTGGCCGGCACCGATGAGAGCCCGGGCGAGGTCTATCTTTACCAGGGCCGTTCCTTCAAAGCCTATCGCGGCATGGGCTCCGTCGGCGCCATGGCCCGCGGTTCCGCCGACCGTTATTTCCAGGCTGAGGTGCGCGACACGCTGAAGCTCGTGCCGGAGGGTATCGAGGGTCAGGTTCCCTACAAGGGACCGGTCTCGGCCGTCGTCCACCAGCTCGCCGGCGGTCTCAAGGCGGCCATGGGTTATGTCGGCGGCAAGGACCTGAAGGATTTCCAAGAGCGGGCGACGTTCGTCCGCATCTCTGGCGCCGGACTTCGCGAAAGCCATGCCCATGACGTGACGATCACCCGCGAGAGCCCGAACTATCCGGGCGCCGGCCTCTGATCATGAAGGCGGGCAGCGGGATTCCCCTTTGGATCGTCGCGCTGCTCGCTGCCCTCTGCCTTGCCGTGCTCGCCTGGACGACCTTTGGCTTCGTCGTTCCCTTCAAGCATGAAACCGGGCAGGCGGTGCTCGATACCTATTTCGCCGGTTACGATGAAGCGGCCGTCTTCCACATGCAGACGCTGCTCGATCAGAACGAGACGGCGGCGAAGCTGCTCCGCGCCATGTATTTCGGGCCGGAACTGATCTTTCCTGCCTTGTTGACGGCGCTGCTGTTTCTCGCCTTGCTCAAGCTTGGCCCTCTCGCTGCGTGGTTCGGACGATCGCATCCGCTCGTCGGCCAGGCGATCTATCTGCTGCCCTTCGTCTACGGCATCGCCGACTACGGCGAGAACATTGCGAGCCTGATCGCCTTCGGCGACAGTCCTTCCGCAGGCCTTGCCGCGCAACTGCTGCCATGGATGACAAGGCTGAAATTCGCGAGCCTCGCCATCTCGTCCATCGTCCTTGTCAGGCTTGCCATCGCCCGTTGGCTGTCGCCAGGCCGGGATTGAGGCGGCGTCAGCTCCTCCTCCGCCAAATCGGATTTGACAGTCTCGCCATCATGAAATCGGCAAGGACCTCGACCTTCGCTGGCCGGCTCCGAGCTGAAGGTGTGACGAAATACAGTGCGCCGGTCGGCAGCGTCCAGTCGGGAAGGATTGGCGTCAACTGGCCATCGACGAGATAGTCATGCGCGAGAAACTCGGGTAGTTCGACGATCCCGAGGCCCCGTAGCGCCATTGGCACCAATGCTTGCGAATTGGTGGCCCTGAGAGAGCCGCTTGGTGAGATGACCTCCTCTTTGCCTTCGCTATTGCGCAGGCGCCAGACATCCTGTCGCGCCCTGTAGGCGTATCCGAGGCAATGGTGAGCCGTTAGCTCGCGGGGATGTTGCGGCAAGCCGTACTGTTTAAGGTATGCGGGTGCCGCGAGAATGAACCGATCCACCGGCGCCAGCCTGCGCGCGACCAATGACGAATCCGGCAGTACCGCGATTCTGAGTGCCGCATCGAAGCCGTCTCCCACGATATCGACGACAGCATCGCTCATGTGCAGGTCGATGGAAATTTCCGGAAAGAGCTGGAAAAAGTCAGGCAGGATCGGGGCCAGCCAGCGTGTCCCGAAGTCCATCGGCGCTGCAAGCCTGATCAGCCCCTTCGGTCGGGTGGCAAGCTCCCGGGCGGCGTCCTCTGCCATTTCGGCCTCGGCATAGATCCGCGCGGCGCTGTCGACCAGTCGCAGGCCGAAATCGGTCAAAGCGAGTTGTCGAGAGGTGCGGTTGAAGAGCCTTGCGCCCAGCCTCTGCTCAAGACGGCTTACGGCCCGCGAAACCGTCGGCACCGACACGCCGAGCGTCTGCGCAGCCCGAACGAAAGAACGCTCCTCGGCGACCTTTGCGAACATCGCCAGTCCCTCGAAATCGGGAAATTTGTTCATTTCATTCCTGAAACAATGGCTTTCAATTCTTTCTATTCCGAAAGGATACCCTCGTCCATATCTCAGCTTCAGTCGAGCTAAAGGAGACGACAATGACACAACGACTGAATGCGAAGATTGCAGTTATCACTGGCGCCACGTCCGGGATCGGCCTTGCCGCAGCGAAGCGCTTCGTGGCTGAGGGCGCACGGGTCTTCATCACCGGCCGCCGCAAGGACGTTCTCGATGCGGCAGTCGCTGAAATCGGCGGCGGGGTTGTGGGGATCCAGGCGGATTCAGCCAACCTCGCTGACCTCGATCGCCTCTATGAGGAGGTGAAGGCTGAGGCCGGGAGAGTTGACGTGCTCTTCGTCAACGCAGGTGGCGGCTCCATGTTGCCCCTCGGCGAAATCACGGAAGAGCAGTATGACGACACATTCGATCGAAACGTGAAGGGGGTTCTCTTTACGGTGCAGAAGGCCTTGCCGCTGCTCTCGCGAGGAGCATCGGTCATCTTGACAGGATCAACAGCAGGCTCGGGCGGCACACCCGCCTTCAGCGTCTACGCCGCATCGAAAGCCGCCTTGCGCAGCTTTGCGCGCAACTGGATCCTCGACCTGAAGGATCGCGGCATTCGGATCAACACGCTCAGTCCTGGCCCGACGGAAACGACCGGACTGGTCGAATTGGCGGGTAAGGATCCAGCCCACCAGCAGGGTTTGCTCGATGCGTTGGCGGCCCAGGTACCAATGGGCAGGGTTGGCCGTGCCGAGGAGGTTGCCGCTGCCGCACTCTTCCTCGCCTCGGATGATTCCAGCTTCGTCACCGGTGCCGAACTCTTCGTCGATGGCGGCAGCGCCCAGGTGTAAAGACAATACCGGCTTTGCGGATGCCAGCGGCAAGCCGCCCCTGGCATCCGCTGAACCTTTCCGCTAATGCTCCTCGCGACATGCGAAAGCGGAAAAGGAAGTGCCGAAATGACCGGCTATGAAATCTTTTGGCCACTCCTTGCCCATGTGGCGCTGGTATACGGTCTTTATGCGCTTCTTGGGCAGCGGCGCGGAAAAATGGTCCGCGCCGGCAGCGTCGCGAAATCGGATTACCGCGAAAATCGCGGCGAGCCGGCCGAAAGCCTCGTCGTCAAGAACTGCCTTGCCAATCAGTTCGAATTGCCCGTGCTGTTCTACGCCTGCTGTATTCTTCTCTATGTCACCGAGGCCGACAATATCGTCGCTGTCGGCCTCGCCTGGCTCTTCGTCGCCCTACGGTACGCCCATGCCGCGGTCCATGTCACCAGCAACGACCTGCGCTACCGCAGCCCGCTCTTTGCCGCCGGATACCTGGTGTTGGGAGCGATGTGGGTCTGGCTCGCCTCATGGATGGCGATGGGCTGAGGACGCGAGGAGCCTCGTCAGGCGCGCCCGAGCGGACGGCATTGTCACTCGTCTCGGGCCGCGGCATGGATATCTCTGCGGCCAAAGAATCCTACAACTATTTCAGGTCTTTCCGCCGCTAATCAATTGGCATGATATGATCTAGAGGCCTGATTTCGCACGGCTTTGCCGGTCGTTAAAATGCGAGCGTTTTCATTTACGACTGATGAAGGCCTGCAATGTCATACCCGCCCGACGCGCTGATTTGGCATGATGCCTGCCCGCGCGAACAATAAGAACGGGAACGACATGGGCGTGGAAAGCATGGATCGGATCGGCTTGCGCAGGAAGCCGAAGCAGGAGCGCAGTATCCAGAGGCTGGACGTCATTCTTGCCGCCGCCGCCAAGATCATTGCCGAAAAGGGCGTCAGCGCCATGCGGATGACGGAACTTGCCGTTGCCGCCAAAGTGCCGATCGGCTCGGTCTACCAGTATTTTCCCGAAAAGGCGGCGATCGTCAAAGCTCTGTTCGACCAACACGCCTCGGCAATCCAGGCGAAGACGGCGGCGATGTTTGCCGACGTGCAGACGCTCGATCAGGCGCTCGACCTCGTCTGCGACATCATCGACTGGTATTACGAGTCCTACCATGATGATCCCGTCTATCTCGGCGTCTGGATGGGAACGGAGACCGACCAGGATCTGCTGCAGCTGAACATCGAACATAGCGGCCGCGTCGCCGGCATCTTTTATGATGCCGTGCGGCGGCTGGCGCCCGAACTTTGCGACGAAGAAATGTATGCGCGCACTTACCTGTTCAGCCACCTGATCGGCGCCGTCATCCGGCTTGTCGCCGTCAGCGACAAGGCCCTGGCGCGACGCATGCTCGATGAGTGGAAACGCGTCATCCGCGCCTCCCTTTTCGCCGCGACCGCGAAGCGCGCCGCCTGAGGGCTGTTACCTCTTACCCCTTACCAGCTCGGCACCATATTGGCGGCCTTCAGCCGTGGATAAAGGCGTGCCTGGGCAGATTTGACATCGGCTTCCAGCGTGTCGTCGACGACGGCAGGCGTGATGTTGTCGAGGCAGGCGGTGATATGCGCGGTGATCGCGTTCATCAGCGAGAGAGAAACCCCCGGCCGCTTCATGATGCCGATCTGCACCGGCGGCAGCGCCGGAAAGCCGTCCGCCTGGCTCAGCACCTTCATGCCGGTCCGCAGCGCCGATTCCGGCATCACCGAGACCGCCATGCCGGCAAGCACGGCAGCGGCAACGACGGTGCAGGACCAGCTGGTGAACAGGATCTGGTGTTCACGCCCCACCGCATCGAGCGCCGAGCAGGCAAGCTGGCGCCATTGGCAATCACGCCGGCCGACGGCAAGCGGTACCGGCGCGTCGTCGCGGATCGGATGGTTGGCCGACCCCACCCAGCAGAGCGGCTCGGTTCTCACCACATCTGACATGCGCTCGCGCGGATTGTGGGTGACGAGCGCGATATCGAGCTCGCCCTTGTGCATGCGCTCGGCCAAGTCCACCGAGGGCTCGCAGACGATGTAGAGCTCGACATTCGGATGCGTCTTGGCGAAGCGGCCGATGATTTCTGGCATGTAGCGGTCGGCATAATCGTCAGGCGTGCCGATGCGCAGCGTGCCCTCCAGCCTGTTGTCGTCGAAGGCGGCGATCGCCTCATTGTTGAGACGGATAATGCGCCGGGCATAGTTGAGCAGTTTTTCACCCTCGACCGTCAGCCGGTTGCCGCGTCCGTCCTTGATGAACAGCTGCTTGCCGATGCGCTCTTCGAGACGGCGCATCTGCATGGAAACGGCCGATTGGGTCTTGTAGACCCTGTCGGCGGCCTTGGTGAAGCTGCCGGAATCGACGATGGCGATGAAAGTCTGCAACTGGTCGAGATCAAGAGGCGCGGACATTGTGTCACCCATAAAGATAGCTGATGATAATCATTAGAAACATTCGTTGGACTGATCAATAGCTCTTTGGCATCTTCGGGATGCAAATCAAGCAAAGTGAAGGACAGACGCCCTGCCTGTCCAAGCAGAATTCAGCCTTATCCCTTCCCGCACGACCTCGCGGGAGGGGTGGGTTGTTGCGGCCCTCGAGAAAGGAGAGTTCGATGCTTATGACAAACCGGACAACAGAACTCGACTGCGGCAAGCTCGCCCCGACGCTTTTCCAGCGTCTGGTCGCAGGCCTCGCTCCGCTGGTCTCCCTCTTTCGCGGGTTCCGCAATCGCATGGAGATCAACACGCTGCACGATCTGAATGACAGTCAGCTGAGGGATATCGGCCTAAGCAGGGCCGACCTGACCTCTGCGTTCGTGGCATCGACGTTTTTCGAGGACCCGTCGGAACATCTGACGCGCTCGGCGCGCAATCGCTGGCGCCTGCAGCTCTTCCGCTCCTACAACGAATAGGAGCGTCGAGTTTCCCCGCAGGGTGATAGCCAATAGCCCTGCCGCTTGACCCGGAGACCGGCTTTTCCCAAGCCATCTCCGGGTTTTTTTATGCCTTGGTTTCAGGCGGCTTCGGCCGGTAGGTTTCGAAGATCGCTTCCAGGTTTCTCTGGTAGGTCTTCTGCACTTCCAGCCCGCTGTCGAACATGGCGTTCAGGATCTCGGTATAGCTGTCGGCAGTGGCTTTCGCTTCTTCTTTCGGCGCCTCTTCCTTCGGCGCTTCTTGCGTCTTGGCAGCCGGTTGCTTGGCCGCCGCCGGTTGCCCAAGCCCGGCCATCATCTCCTGGAAGGCCTTGGCGAAGGGGTTGTCGAGGAACGGGTTCGGCTGAGGTGCCGGTTCGGCCTTCGGCACCGAAAACATCTGCTGCATCGCCTGCGTGAAGGGATTGTCGAAGATGCTCGGCTGCGCGGCCTTCGGCTTCGGCGCGAAGCCGGTACTCTCAAGCCATTGCTGGATGGTCTCGCCCATCGCCGTATTGACGAAGGGATTGATCGGCGAAGCCATCTGGCCGGTCGTCTGCTTGAAGAGCCCGCCCATCAGCGTATCGGCCAGCACCGGCAGCATCCGCTTGTAGATATCCTGGCCGATGCCGGTCATCTGTGCGGCCTGGGCGGCGACCGCCCGCGAAACCTCTTTCGAGCCGAAAAGCTGGGCAAGGATATTGTTGCCGTCGGAAATGCCCTCCGGCGTGAAGGCCCGGTTCATATCCTCGAAATAGCGCGCATAATTGCCGGAGGAGACGGCCTGCATCAGCCCGACGAAATCATAAGGGTTGCTGGTGCTGCGCTTCAGGCCGGCTGAGAAAGCCGGCATCAGCGCCGCCATCGCCTTGGTCGCCTGTTCCTGCGCGAGGTTGAACTGGCGGGCGATCGCTTCCATCGCCGCGCCGTTCTGCGCCTGCATCATCATGTCGAAGAGTGGCAGCATGGAGGTCCCTTTCCCCGAGTCGTGACGCGTGTCACGCCACTATATCCGGAAAAGGAAATGTGCAAACGGCTTTTTGCTATAAGAACTTAAAGCCGTACCTGCAAACTGCCGGGTGGTTTTCCGAGCTGGCGAAGACCCGGGCAGGCTCAGTATTGATAGTCCTCGAACACCGGTTCGACGGAACCGTTCCACCGGCCGTGATAGAGCGACAGCAGATCCTCGGCGAGCGTCGCCTTCTTGGCGAGCACCTCGTCGAGCGGCGCCAGGAAGATCGTCTCGTCCTGGCCTTCCCGGTTGAGCTCGCCGCGCGCCTTGAGGCCGGCCCTTGAAATGCCGACCACTTCGCGCGCCATGTCGAAGAGCGGGTGTCCGCGAAACTCGGCCTTCAGCCCCTGCGACGGAACGGCATCGCGCAGCGCGCCGATCTCGGCAAAGCTCCAATCCTTTGTCAACTGGTCGGCGGCGTCGAGTGCGGCATCGTCGTAAAGCAGGCCGACCCAGAAGGCCGGCAAGGCACAGATGCGCCGCCACGGGCCGCCGTCGGCGCCGCGCATTTCGAGGAAACGCTTCAGCCGCACGTCGGGGAAGAGCGTCGAAAGATGGTTCGTCCAGTCGCCCATCGTCGGCGCCGGATCGGCGACCTCACCCTTCAGCGCGCCGTTCATGAACTGGCGGAAAGTGACATGGGTACAGTCGTGATAGCGGCCGTCGCGGACGATGAAATACATCGGCACGTCGAGCGCCCATTCGGCATAGTCGCGGAAGCCGAAATCGTCGCGGAAGGTGAAATCGAGCAGGCCCGAGCGCCGGTTGTCGGTGTCGCGCCAGATATCGCCGCGCCAGGAGAGCAGCCCGTTCGGCTTGCCCTCGGTGAAGGGCGAGGATGCAAAGAGGGCGGTCGCCAGCGATTGCAGCTTCATCGAAACGCGCATTTTCTTGCGCATGTCGTCTTCAGAGGAAAAATCGAGATTCACCTGGATCGTACAGGTGCGGTACATCATGTCGAGACCCTGGCTGCCGACCTTCGGCATATAGCGGGTCATGATCTCGTAGCGCGATTTCGGCATCTGCGGGGTTTCCGCATAGGTCCATTTCGGACTGCCGCCGATGCCGAGGAAGCGGATGCCCATCGGCTCGGCGATTTCGCGCAGCGTCGCCAGATGCTGGTTCGATTCCCTGCAGGTTTCGTGGATCGTTTCCAGCGGCGCGCCGGACAGTTCGAACTGGCCGCCGGGCTCGATCGAGATCGCGCCCATGCCGCTCTGCTCGGCCAGGCCGATGATGTTGCCGCCGTCCATGATCGGTTCCCAGCCGCTTTTCGCCTGCAGGCCGGTCAAAAGGGCGGAAATGCTGGCGTCGCCGAAATAGGGAACCGGGCTGTTGTCGGCGCGGAAGAAGGCGAATTTCTCGTGTTCGGTGCCGATCCGAAAGCGCTCCCGCGGCTTGTTGCCGGCGGCGATATAATCGGTCAGATCCTGAACCGAAGAGAGCGGTGTCTGGTCGGTGGTGTCGCGGGCCATGCGGGGTACCTGTATTCAAAAAAGGCGCCCAGGGGGCCGGGCAGCTGGAAGGCTGATTAGGACCCAAGTCACGTATGTTGCAAGTGAAATTCTTTCAATGACGCATCAAAAAAATAACAGCAATTTCCATGTCCACCCGTTTTTCTTGTCAGCTCCAGTCGCCGATCGCTGCCTGCACCACCGCCAGCGCCGCAACGGCTGCCGTATCGGCGCGCAGGATGCGCGGTCCGAGCGGAATGGCGGTGACGAAATCGAGGCTTCGAAGCCGCGCCCGCTCTTCCTCGGAAAAGCCGCCTTCCGGCCCGACGAGCAGCGCGAGGTGCCTTTCCCGGATCGCCGACAGCACCGGCAGCGGGTTTTGCCCGGCATCTCCCTCGTCGCAATAGATGATACGCCGCTCTTTCGGCCAGCGGTCGAGCAGGTCGAGAAGCCGCACCGGCTCGGCCACATCGGGAATGCCGAGAACGCCGCACTGCTCCGCCGCCTCGACGACATTGGCGCGCAGCTTGTCGAGATTGGTGATCTTGCCCTGGACGTGCTGGGTCATGACCGGCTGCAGCAGGCCGGCGCCCATTTCCACGGCCTTCTGCACGAGATAATCCATGCGGCCGACCTTGAGCGGCGCAAAGAGATAATGCAGGTCGCAGGGTGCCGGCTGCGGCCGCGTCTCTTCGATTGCCGTCAGCTGAATGCGTTTGCGGGTGGGGAAGGTGAGGGTCGCCTTCCACTCGCCGTCGCGGCCGTTGAAGAGCAGGACCTCCCCGCCTTCCTCCATCCTCAGCACATTGGCGAGATAGTTGAACTGGTCGGCATTCGCCTCGAGGGCGGCGCCGCTGGAAAGCGGCGCGTCGACGAAAAGCCGTTGCATGCGGAAATTGGCGCGCATTTAAAACTCGCGGGTTTCAGACGAAGAGCGCGAACATAACCCAATAAATCACTGCCGCAAGCGCTGCCGAAACCGGCACCGTGACGATCCAGGCGGCGATGATCGTCATGAAATGCGAGCGGCGCACGAGATAGCGCCGCCGCGTCTCGTGGATGTTCGGATCCTCCGGCTCGTCGATATCGAAGCTCTCGGCCCTGCGCCTGATATAGGCGATGCGGCGCTTCGAATGGCGGGTATACCATTCGCGGAAGAAGCCGACGCCGAAGACGGAGCCGACGGCAATATGGGTGGTGCTGACCGGCAGGCCGAGCCAGGAGGCGACGATGACGGTGAAGGCGGTCGACAGCGCGACGCAATAGGCCCGCATCGGATTGAGCTTGGTGATCTCCTCGCCGACCAGGCGGATGAGGCGCGGCCCGAACAGCAGCAGGCCGACGGAAATGCCGAAGGCGCCGATCAGCATCACCCAGAGCGGCGGATGGCCAACACCGTCACCGCCGCCGATGCCGACCGAGTGGACGATCGCCGAAAGCGGCCCGACCGCGTTCGAAACGTCGTTTGCGCCATGCGCGAAGGACAGCAGCGCCGCCGAGCCGATGAGCGGCAGCCGGAACAGCACCCGCAGCGAACTGTTGCGGTTTTCGAGGTCCCGCGCCTGGGCAAGAACGAGCGGCCGGGCGGCAAGCCAGCTGACCAGCCCGCTGCCGATGCCGATGAGGATGATGGTCAAGGCCGGAAATTTGCCGGTGGGCGACAGCTGCAGCACCATATAGGCCGTGAAGCCGCCGGCCATTACTGCGACCAGCACCGGCACCCAGCGCTGAGCCGCCGCGATCTTGTCGTCGCGGTAAATGATGAGGGTCTTGACGAGATAAAGCAGCCCGGCCGCGATCAGTCCGCCGATCAGCGGCGAGGTCATCCAGCTCGAGGTGATTTCCAGCATCACCTGCCAGTTCACCGGCTCCGGCCCGACGGCTGCGATGCCGGCACCGATCACCGCCCCGACGATCGCATGGGTGGTGGAAACCGGCGCGTTCATCCAGGTGGCGAGATTGATCCAGAGGGCTGCCGCCATCAGCGCCGCCATCATGATCCAGCCGAGCAATGCCTGCGGCACCCGGACGGTGTCGACGATATTCGAGGAAATCGTCCTGACGACTTCGCCGCCGGCGATGGTGGCGCCGAGAACCTCGAAAATCGCGGCGATAACAAGCGCCTGGCCCATCGTCATGGCGCGGGCGCCGACAGCGGCGCCCACATTGTTGGTCACGTCATTGGCACCGATGTTCATCGCCATATAGCCGGCAAGGGCGGCCGCCGCCACGACGAGCACCGCTCCCGGCTGGTCGAACACATAGACACCGGCAAACAACATGGCCAGACCGACGAAGATCAGGCCGAGGCCAGGTGCCACCAGCCGCCGCAGGACATGCTTCGCGGCGTCCTCGGCATGGGTGATCTTGTCGAGATCCTTGTCGAGCGTGCGTTTCGTGAGGACTGTGGGACGTGGCGGCATTCTTTTTCCGAGATATGAAATCTGCTTCTACGCTGCTTTTCTAGCACAGCAAGATGGCAGGATTCATTTCGTCGAAATCTGTTTGGCCGCCGAAATCTGCTTGGCCTCCGGGACCTGTTTGGCCCGTGGGGACGCAAGTCTTTCCGTCATCACCCGCTTGAAGGCGAGCAGCAGGCCACGAAGCTCCGGCTCGCGCACGCGCCCGGCCGCCTCGTCGAACGAGACCCATTCGATGGTGCGTTCGCCCTTTTCCTTGAAGTTCTTCGCCATGTCGGTGACTTCGAGCGCATAGACCTGCACCTTGCAGACCACCTGCACGCCGTCGCGCAGCACTTTCGAATAGCTGTAAGCGCCGAGCGTGTCCTTCTCGACCGCGCCGCGGACGCCGGCCTCCTCAAGGGCTTCCTGTGCGGCGACCTCATGGGCGCATTTGCCCGTCATCGGCCAGCCCTTGGGAATGACCCAGCGGCCGGTATCGCGGCTCGTCATCAAAAGCACCTCGACGTCACCGCTCTTCTTTTTCACCCGGTAGCAGATCGCACCATATTGCTGTCGCGGCGGACGCCGGAACATCAGTTGCACATCGGATGCCAATCGGGCGAGAAGAGTCAATTGTCGGGTCACCTTCCAAGGGGTCGTTAGGAATCACTCATATACGTGTATCACGAAAAGCCTACACAATCCAAAAGAGCGACGGGACGATCCGAACACGATTCGATCGCCGTACATAGGGGAATCGAGGCCGGACAGGTTCGGAAAATCCGTCATGCCCTGTCTCGAATGCGTCACATTGCACAGGTGTACAATATGGCGCGGACTTGCCTTTCGTTCAATGGCAAGATCAAGTGATCCACTATCATTTGTGCTTGTGGTAATCATGCGTCTTCCACCACTCAACGCCATCCGCGCCTTCGAGGCCGTCTGCCGTCACGGCAGCATCCTCAAGGCCGCCGAAGAGCTGAAGGTGGTGCGCGGCGCCGTGCGCCAGCAGATCGCCACGCTGGAGGGCCACTTCGGCCGCAAGCTTTTTGTTCGCGATGGCCGCAGGCTGGTCCCGACCGCAGAGGCGAGCGCTTTCGCCGAAGCATCGGGCGCAGCTTTCGACATTCTGCAACGCGCCGCTTGCGAGCTCTCGGGCACCGGGCCGGGCCGCATCCGGCTCGGCGTACCCTCCGCCTTCGCGGTCTGGTGGCTGATGCCGCGTGTTGCCGACATGCAGGCAAGCCTCGGCGATACGGCGGTCGATATCGTGCCGATGAGCGTCGTCGAACCGCTGCTGATGCACCCGGAACTGGACGCGGTGATCATGGGCGGCGAATACCGGCCGGCCGCCGGCGTGACCGCTGTGCGTTTCATGGAGGATGAGTTCGGTCCGGTCGCAACGCCGGCGCTCGCAGCGACGCTCTCGGAGAGCCCGGCGGCGATGGGCCGACTCACCATGCTTGCGAGCCGCAGCGTTCCGAAACTCTGGGACGAATGGTTTGCCGAAAGCGGCACGCCGCCGGTCGCCTTTTCCCGCGTCCAAGAATTCGAGGATCTGCTGCTGGCGCTCGGTGCCGCCCGCTCCGGGCTCGGCATCGCCCTTGCGCCGCGCGCCTCGATCGAGGACGATCTTCAGCGCGGGCAGCTGGTCGCGCCCTATGGTTTCATCGCCCGGCCGTCCGGCTACAGCCTCTGCTGCCGCACGCCGGACGCAAAACGTCCGGCTTTCTCAGCTTTGTCCGGCTGGCTGCGCCGCTGCGGGAGGCCGAGCTGAAAGGGCAGATTTTCTGCCCTTTCGCCAGAATAACCTCCATATTCGCCGCCCTGTCGCTTCGCTAAAATTGTTCGAGTATCGGCAACAGGGATGAAGTGATGGAAAAGACCGCGACGCGCATCGACTGGATCGGCGGCAGCTGCCGGCTGCTGAAGGCAACCGCAGCCGAATTCGAGCGAACGCGGCCCTTCGCGGGCCTGTCGATCGGCACCGGCATCCATCTGGAGCCGAAAACGGTGGCGCTCTTGATGACGCTTCGCGCCGGCGGGGCGCGTCTCGTCTGCACCGGCAATCTCAACAGCACCCAGCCTTTGACGGTCGAATTTCTGCGTTCGCAGGGTTTTACGGTCTTCGCCACGCAGACGACAGATCCGGCCGCCCATCATCAGAGCCTCGAAGCGGTGATTGCCGAAAGGCCGGACCTGCTGCTCGACAATGGCGGCGATCTTTTCGCCATCGCGGCGGAAAAACCCTATGCCGATCTCCGTGGCGGCACCGAGGAAACCACCTCGGGCCGCACCCGCCTGCTGCAGCTGCGCGAGCGCCTCGCTATGCCGATCCTCGTCATCAACGACAGCCCGATCAAGCAGTTCGCCGAAAACAGGCATGCCGTCGGACAGAGCCTGTTTGAAAGCTATTTGCGCTTCACCAACCGCTCGACCAACGGCAAACGTGTGACGGTGTTCGGCTACGGCGCCTGCGGCAAGGGCACGGCCGCCTGTTTTCGCAACGCTTTTTCCACCGTCAGCGTCGTCGATATCGATGCCGTGACGACACTCGAAGCCCATCTCGATGGTTTCGCCACGCCGCTGCGCGAGGCGGCAATCCGCTCGGCCGATATAATCGTCACCGTCACCGGGTTTGCCGGCATCGTCACCGCAGGCGACCTGCCGCTCGTCAAGGACGGCGCGATCCTGATGAATGGCGGCCATTTCCCCCATGAGATCGATGTCGAAGCCTTCCGCCGCCATCCCGACGTCATCGGCATCGATCGCTACGAGGCCGATCATATCGAGACTTTCCATCTGAGGGACGGCCGCGCTTTCCATGTGCTGGGCGGTGGCCACATGGCCAATCTCGCCGGCCCGCGGCCGCTCGGCAACACGGTCGAATCGATGGATCTCGGCTTCACCCTGCAGGCCCGCTGCCTGGAACGCATCGCCAGGGGCGAGGCCGGGCCCGAAGCCTGCGTCGTGCCGGTTCCCGGCGATATCGACGCGATGGTGGCCAATGCTTATCTTGATCTGGCGCGTTGAGGATGATTCCGAAAAATGTGAGTGTTTTCAGACGACAGCACGCGCCACTCTCTGATTTAGCAAAGGATTAGATTTAAGGCCGACCGGGGCCTCAAATCATCCTGTTCCAGTCATTCGGCAAGGTGAGATCGGTCGATCTCGACGACGACTTTCCCGTCCGCCTGCCGGTTTTCGATCAGCCGATATGCCACGTCGGTATCGTCAAATGTGACGTGGTGCGGGTCGAGCCTCGGCATCACCTTGCCGGCCTCGACCAGTTTCGTCATTTCCCGCATAATCTCGCCGTGATGTGGGCGTCCTTCGCCGCTCAGAAGCGGCAGCAGCGTGAAAACCCCGGAATAGGTCGCCGCCTTAAAGGAGAGCGGCGCCAGCGCGTGATTTCCCCAGCCAAGGCAGCTCACGACATGGCCGAACCGGCTGACGGCCCGGAACGCAGTATCGAGCCCCTGGCCGCCGACCGTATCGTAGATCAGATCGAAACCCTTGCCACCGGTATATCTGGCGACATAGGTTTCCACCGTCTCTGCGGCACGATCGATCGGCGTTGCACCAAGACCGGCGAGATAGTCCACTTTCGAAGCGCCATCGACGACATAGACCTCCGCCCCGACGGCCTTGGCGATCTGCGCGACGATATGACCGACACCGCCACCGCCCAGCACGAGCACCTTGTGATCGGCTCTCACGCCGGCGCGGTCGACGAGCCCTTCCCAGGCGGTAATTGCGATCAGCGGCAATGCTGCCGCCTCGCGCATAGAAAGGTTCTGCGGCTTCGGAGCCAACAGTGCGGCGTCGACGGCTGCGAATTCGGCAAGCGATCCCTGAACGCCGCCAACGCCGCCGGTCATGCCGTAAACCGCGTCGCCTCGACGGAAACCGCCGACGCCAGGTCCGACCTCTTCAACGATGCCGGCCATATCGATACCAAGCACGGCCGGAAGCGGGTGGCGTGCATGGGCCGCTTTGCCGGCTCTGATCTTCAGGTCCAGCGGATTGACACCGCTCGCCAAGATACGCACCAGGACCTGGCCTTCGCCCGGCATAGGCTTTGGAACATCGGCGATCCGCAATGGCGAATTCGGCGATTCCGCCAACATCACTTTCATCGTTGATTGTCTCGACATGCAACTCTCCTTCGTTCGCAGTGCAGCGTCCACGGTGGCAACGGGTTTTTCCGGAAGAAAGATCGCTCATTGAAACGCGAATGAAAATAGACGAAAAAGACTGAAGCCCATGCATTTTTGTTTGATGGATACGAGCGATGGAATGGAGCGACCTGAAGATTTTTCTGGCGATCGCGCGGTTCGGAACGCTTGGCGCAGCAGCCCGCAGCCTCGGTCTGACGCAGCCGACGATGGGCCGTCGGTTGCGTTCCCTGGAAGCGTCTGTTGGGCAGACGTTATTTCAGCGCACGACTGAGGGCTTCGTGCTGACCGAGGAAGGTGCGGCCGTGCTCGCCGGTGCTGAACGCATCGAGGAGGAGACGCTTGCTATGGAGCGCATCCTTGCCGGTGGCAGCCGCCAGCTCGGTGGTTTTCTCAGGCTGTCATCGTCCGACTGGTTCGGCGTGCATGTGCTTTCGCCGGTGCTGGCGGAATTCTCGCAACTCCATCCCAAGGTGGTGGTCGAACTATTGACCGACAGCCGGCTCCTCAGCCTGCCACGACGAGAAGCCGACCTCGTTTTTCGTATTCAGCCCTTTACGGAAGCGGAGATCATATCCCGCAAGCTTATCCATATTAAATACGGCCTTTACATTCGTCGCGGCGCGCCGCACCCGAGGGCATTTGACGGGGTGGGCGCCCGCCTCGTCACCATGGACCAAGCTTTCGGCGACATGCCGGATGCCGGGTGGCTGCAGCGCCTCTTGCCGCGGGCCGAAATTGTCATGCGCAGCAACAGCCGCGATGTTCAGGCGACGCTTTGTGCCAATGGAGCGGGGCTGGCCGTCCTGCCACGGCCGCTCGGCGATTCCCTTGCTGCTATTGAATTGGTGGATCTTGGCGAGGCGCCGCCCGGCCGCGACACCTGGGTCGGCTATCACCGCGACATGAAGCGCCTGGCGCGGCTGCGCGCCCTGCTGGATCTTGTCATCGAGAGATTGGCGCACTGAACCGGCGGGGGAGTATGATCTGAAATATGTGAGGGGCCTTTTGAGGCGACATCGCGTCATTTAGTTAGGTGTGCCGTCAGCGCTCCCAATAGGGGACAGGTCCGTAAAGCTCGGCGAGATAGTCGATGAACAGCCTGACCTTGGCCGGCAGGAATTGCCGGCTGGGATAGACGGCAGAGAGCGCCACATTGTGCGAGCCCTCATAGGCGGGCAGCACCTGCACCAGCTTGCCGGCCTTGAGTTCCTCGCCGATATCCCAGGTCGAGCGCAGCGCGATCCCGAGGCCTGAGATGACCGCCTCGCGGATTACCTCGCTGGAGTTGGTGACCAACATGCCTTCCGGCCGCAGGCTGATCATTCCGTCCGGCCCGTTCAGCCGCCAGGTGTCGCCGTTGTGCGCCGGCAGGCAGCGATGATGTTTCAAATCGTCGATATGTCCAGGCTCGCCGTGTTCCGCGAGATAATCCGGCGAGGCGCAGAGCAGCCGGCGCACCGGCGCCAGCCGCCGGGCGACGAGGCTGGAATCGGTGAGTTCGGCAATGCGGATCGCCAGATCGAAACCGCCGCCGACGATGTCGCTGAATTCATCGGTCAGCACCAGGTTGATCGCAAGCTCCGGATGCGCCTCCATGAACGCCTGCAGATGCGGCGCGATGTGCATGCGCCCGAACGAGGTCGGTGCCGAGATCTTCAGCGTCCCGTGCATCTGTGCCGAGCGGCCGGAAATGTAGAATTCCGCCTCTTCCAGCCCGGCGAGGATGCCAAGCACCCGGTCGTAGAAGCCCTGGCCGGCTTCCGTCAGCGAGATCTGCCGCGTCGTGCGCTGCAAAAGCCTGGTGCCGAGCCGGTCCTCCAGCCGCTTGATCCGCTTGGAGACGACGGCCGGGGAAAAGCCGAGTGCCCGCCCGGCAAGCGACATGCTGCCCGTCGAAACGACCTTGGCAAAGATTTCGAGATCGCCCAGATTGGTCATGCGGTTTTCGATTTTTTCCCCTTTTGGCATAAGTGCTTAGCATTTGCGCCGGTTTCGGGAAAGTGCTAAGCCGATTTATCGGCGGCAGGAGGTTCGCGGCCGGTTCCTGTCGTCATTTTCCCGATGAAAGGGGCTAGGGAGAACGCCATGTCCGACGCCATATCGTTTCTCAAACCCCGCGCCGATGTTCTCGCCCGCCGAGCCCAGATCGTCGCCGATCTCACCGATCTTCTGCCGCCGGAATGCCTGGTGCATGAGGCGCGCGAACTGGTTCCCTTCGAGACCGACGCTTTCGTGTCCTATCGCCGCCTGCCGCTCGCCGTCGCCCTGCCGCGCAGCACGGCTGAGGTTTCGGCGGTCATGCGTTATTGCCACCGCTACGGCATTCCCGTCGTGCCGCGCGGCGCCGGCACCTCGCTTTCGGGTGGCGCCATTCCGCAGGAAGATGCCGTCGTGCTCGGCCTGTCGAAGATGAACCGCATCCTCGAGGTCGATCTGCCCAATCGCGTTGCCGTGGTGCAGGCCGGTGTCACCAATCTCAATATTTCAGAGTCCGTCTCGGCGGACGGCTTTTTCTACGCGCCTGATCCGAGTTCGCAGCTTGCCTGCACCATCGGCGGCAATATCGGCATGAATTCCGGCGGCGCCCATTGCCTGAAATATGGCGTCACCACCAACAATCTGCTCGGCGTCAGGATGGTGCTGGTCGACGGCACGGTGATCGAGCTTGGCGGCAAGGCGCTGGATGCGGCGGGTTACGATCTGCTCGGCCTCGTTTGCGGCCATGAAGGCCAACTCGGCATCGTCACCGAGGCGACGGTGCGGCTGATCGCCAAGCCGGAAGGCGCGCGCCCCGTGCTCTTCGGCTTCGAAGCGTCGGAAGAGGCCGGCGCCTGTGTTGCCGATGTCATCGCCGCCGGCATCATCCCCGTCGCGATCGAATTCATGGACAAGCCGGCAATCGAGATCTGCGAAGCCTTTGCCCATGCCGGTTATCCCCTCGATGTCGGCGCGCTGCTGATCGTCGAGGTCGAAGGCTCGGAAGCGGAAATGGACGCGACGCTGAAAGACATCGTCGAAATCGCCCGCCGGCATGGCGTCAAGACGGTGCGCGAATGCCAGTCGGCCACCGAAGCGGCGCTGATCTGGAAGGGCCGCAAATCCGCCTTCGGCGCCACCGGCCGCATCGCCGATTATATCTGCATGGACGGCACCGTGCCACTCAGCCAGCTGTCTCATGTGCTGAAGAGAACTGCCGAGATCATCGACCATTACGGCCTGCGTGTCGCCAACGTCTTCCATGCCGGCGACGGCAATATGCATCCGCTGATCCTGTTCAACGCCAACGATCCCGAGGATGCCGCCCGCGCCGAGGCCGCCGGCAACGATATCCTCAAGCTCTGTGTCGACGCCGGCGGCTGCCTGACCGGCGAACACGGCGTCGGCATCGAGAAACGCGACCTGATGCGCCACCAATATTCCGAGACCGATCTCGCCCAGCAGATGGCGGCGCGCGCCGCCTTCGATCCCGGCTGGTTGCTCAATCCGTCCAAGGTCTTCCCGCTTGAAGGGCGCCCCGCCGCATGATCGATCTGACGCCGACAAGCGAGGAAGAGGCGGCGGCGATCGTCCACGCCCATGCCGAAAGCGGCCGGCCGCTCGCTATCTGCGGCGGCGATAGCCGCGCGGGCTTCGGCAACGCCGTTGCATCAGAAGACCGGCTGCGCTCGACCGCGCTTGCCGGCATCGTTGCCTACAATCCCGGCGAAATGGTCATGACCGTGCGATCGGGCACGCCGCTCGCCGAGGTCGAGGCAGCACTTTCCGACAGCGGCCAGATGCTCGCTTTCGAGCCGATGGATCATCGCCCTGTCATGGGCACATCGGGCGAGCCGACGATCGGCGGCGTCTTTGCCGCCAATGTCTCCGGCCCGCGCCGGCTCATTGCGGGGGCTGCCCGCGACAGCCTGCTCGGTGTGCGCTTCGTCAACGGCAGGGGCGAGATCATCAAGGCCGGCGGCCGGGTGATGAAGAATGTCACCGGCCTCGATCTCGTCAAGCTGATCGCCGGCTCGCACGGCACGCTGGGTTTCCTCACCGAAGTCACCTTCCGGGTGCCGCCGCGTCCGAAGACCGAGCGCACCGTGGTTCTGTCGGGCCTCAACGACGCCGAGGCGGCAAACGCCATGGCGGCGGCGATGGCGCTGCCGGTCGAAGTCTCGGCCGCCGCCCATCTGCCGCTGACGGTGACCTGGAAATTCCTCGCCGGCAAATTGCCCGAGGGCGAAGCGACGATGCTGCGCATCGAAGGCCTAGCCGGCTCGGTTGATGTACGCTTGGAAAAACTTGCGGCTGCAATGTCGGCCTTCGCAACGGTGACGCGGCTGGACGAGCCGGAAAGCCGCCGGCTCTGGGAGGAAATCCGCGATGTGCTGCCCTATGCCGACGGCACGACGCGGCCGGTCTGGCGCGTCTCGGTCGCCCCCGGCACCGGTCACCAACTGGTCGCAGCCCTTCGCCTCGAAGCCGGCGTCGACGCATTTTATGATTGGCAGGGTGGTCTCGTCTGGCTGCGCATGGAAGCCGGCCCCGAAGGCGAGCTCGTCCGCCGCTACATCAAGGCGCTCGGCGGCGGCCATGCGACGCTGATCCGCGCACCAGAGCAGGCGAGGGCGGCAACCGCGGCCTTTCATCCCGAGCCCGAGGCGGTGGCGATGCTGTCGCGGCGGGTGAAGGAGAAGTTCGATCCGGCCGGGATTTTCAATCCGGGGAAGATGGGGTGAGAAGATGAGTTTGCGTCTGGGTCACCCCCCTCTGTCCTGCCGGACATCTCCCCCACAAGGGGGGAGATCGGCAAGAGGTTGGACCATTGCTCCCTCGCCGTTCTATCGGAGTTGCAGTAGCCCAGTTGTTTGGGGAAGCCATCACCCCGATCCGATCTCCCCCCTTGTGGGGGAGATGTCCGGCAGGACAGAGGGGGGTGCCCTAGGCACAACGCCCCCGAAGCGGAGGCCCAGCTAGATGCAAACCAACTTCACCCCCACCCAACTCCTCGACCCTGATGTCGCCGAATCCGAGCAGATTCTGCGCAAATGTGTCCATTGCGGTTTCTGCACCGCCACCTGTCCCACCTATGTGACGCTCGGCAATGAGCTCGACAGTCCACGCGGCCGCATCTACCTGATCAAGGACATGCTGGAAAACGGCCGGCCGGCCGATGCCGAGGTCGTTACCCATATCGACCGCTGTCTATCCTGCCTTGCCTGCGTCACCACCTGTCCCTCCGGCGTCGACTACATGCATCTGGTCGATCACGCCCGCGCCCATATCGAAAAGACCTACAGGCGCCCGTTGATGAACCGGCTGACGCGGGCGATCCTTGCCGCCGTGCTGCCCTATCCCGGCCGCTTCCGCCTGGCGCTCAATCTCGCCCGCCTCGGCAGGCCCTTCGCCGGGCTGATGCGGGGGCCCGCGCTGAAACCCTTCGCCGCCATGCTGGCGCTTGCGCCGCGCCGCATCCCCGCCGCTTCACCCTTTGCAAAACCCGGCAGCTATCTGCCCGAAACCGAACGGCGCGGCCGGGTGGCGATGCTTTCCGGCTGCGCTCAGCCGGTGCTCGATCCCGGTATCAACGCGGCGGCGATCCGGCTTTTGACCCGGCTCGGCGTCGAGGTCGTGCTGCCGGAGGGCGAGGTCTGCTGCGGTTCGCTGGTTCATCACATGGGCCGTGCCGAACAGGCGCTCGCCAGTGCGCGGACCAATGTCGATCTCTGGACGCGCGAAATCGACGGGCAGGGGCTCGACGCGATCATCATCACCGCCTCGGGCTGCGGCACGACGATCAAGGATTACGGCCATATGCTGCGCCTCGATCCCGCCTATGCCGCAAAGGCGGCGAGGGTTTCGGGCCTTGCCAAAGACATCACCGAATATCTCGCAACCCTCGACCTGCCGGCGCACACGCCGAAGGGCATCACCGTCGCCTATCACTCCGCCTGTTCCATGCAGCACGGCCAGCGCATCACGCTCGCCCCGAAGCAATTGCTGAAAGCGGCGGGTTTTACCGTGCGCGATCCCGCCGAAGGCCATCTCTGCTGCGGTTCGGCCGGCACCTACAATATCATGCAGCCGGAGATCTCGGCCGCGCTGAAGGCACGCAAGGTCAAAAACATCGAAGCCACCAAGGCCGACATCATCGCCACCGGCAATATCGGCTGCATCACCCAGATCGCCACCGGCACCGCCATGCCGATCCTGCATACGGTCGAGCTGCTCGATTGGGCCTATGGCGGCGCTGTGCCGGAAAAATTAACAGGTTTGTCGTTAGGTTGACGTGAAAGGCCTGTCGGGCCGGTCTCGGGAGTTTAGACGATGTGGCGGGGAATGATCGTATTTGCGGGACTGCTCGGCTCGGCGGGCGCCGCCCATGCCGACAGCCGTTTTTTCTGTTCCGCCGATGACAAGGAAGCGCGCTTCACGCTCGAGAGCGGTTTCGAAAGCGGAGCCGGCCACAAGCTCAACCATTTCCGCGGCGCGCTTGTTGTCAAGGATCCGGCCCAATCGACCGTGTTCGGAAAGCGTGTTTTCGAATCGCAGCATCTGACCAACCATTGGTCGCGCGATGGCGATCTGCTGATGGAGGTCTTCGACGGCGGTGAGGATGACACCGGCGGAGCAACGCTGGATCTGGTCGTGGTTGCCGGCGAACGCGGCAAGCCGGCGGCAAATTTCAGCGGCACCTATTCGCTGACGATCGAAGGCGGTGAAAAACCCTATGCCGTCGAAGGCAAGGTCAGCTGCGGCACGAAATAAAGCGGTTTTCCGTCCGGAATTGCGCTTAGCAAAAAAATAGAGCGGCCCCAAAAGCTGGACCGCTCTACTGATTTCATTACCAGTGGAACGAAACGCCGACATTGACGGCATTGGTGAAGATGTTGGTCTTCAGGTCCACGCCGCTGTCGATCGGAACGTCGACGCGCGAATAGGTGCCCTTGTATTCGACGAAGGTCGACCAGCGATCGGTCACCTTGAAGTCGACGCCGGCCTGGGCCTGCAGCGTTACGCCGCCGAACTCATAAGCCCAGGTCTTGCCTTCGGGACGAATCACTTCGACATGCGGAATGTTCACGCCGACACCGGCGCCGAGATAAGGCGTCCAACGGCGGCTCGGATCCTGGAAGCGATAGAGCCCGTTGACCGTCAAGAGGTTCAGGCCGTCGGTGAATTCGAAATGCGACCAGCCGGTCTTGGCGAGCGTATCGTCGTCGGCATAGACCTTGTCATGGGTATAATCGAGCGAAATACCCCAGTTCGGCTTGTTGAAATTCTCGAGCCACCAGGTGACGCGGCCGCCGTAGTAAGGCGGGCTGCCGAAGGACTTGCCTTCCCAGCCGGCGGTGAAATGCGTGCCGTCGGAGAGATCGACGCCGCTGTGCGGCGCCGTCTGATAGCCGCCGTAGATGGAGAATTGCAGGTCTTCCGCCGAGACGGAGGCTGCCGAACAGATCGTGAAAAACGCAATGCCCGCAAGCAGGGAAGCTGAGGAACGCAGCGCAGATGTCATTGAAATAGCCCCGATATTGCAAATGAGTCGACCTTGCGGCAGCTGTGCCAGCTTTCCGCCGCAATGTCTAAGAGAAATGAAAGGGGCCACGAAAAGCGCCTTTCATTTTTTTCTAAAGTGTTGCTCAGCCGCCGAAAAGCGTGCGCAGCACGTCGATGCCGCGGTCCTCGAACGCGACCTTGCCCTGCTTGTTGCCGGGGCCGATAACGATCACCTTGGTGCCGACAGGCGCGCGATCGTAAAGATGCGTCACGTCTTCGTTCATCATCCGGATGCAGCCGGAGGACATGTTGAGGCCGATCGTCCAGGGCTGGTTGGTGCCGTGGATGCGGAAGATGGTGTCGCGGCCGCCCTGGTAGAGATACATGGCGCGCGCACCGAGCGGATTGTCCTCGCCGCCTTCCTGGAAAGCGGGAATGATGTGTCCCTTGGCGGCTTCGCGGCGGCGCATCTCGGCCGGCGGCGTCCATGCCGGCCATTCCGCCTTGCGGCCGATCTTGACGACGCCCGACCAGCCGAAGCCGTCGCGGCCGACGCCGATGCCGTAGCGGGTGGCGCGGTTGTTGCCCTCGATGAGGTAGAGATACTTGTTGTTGGTATCGATAATGACGGTGCCGGCTGCTTCCGTCGTCACCAGCCGCACTTTCTTGCGCTTGAATTCCGGCTTCACATATTTTGGCATCTGCGCCACACGCACGACTTGCGCCGGACGCTGTGTGTTGTCGGAGCCGGCAGGCGCGGCAAAGGCGGATGCAGACATCAAGGACAGGACAAGTCCGGCCGCGGCCAGACCTGGCATCAATTTGATCATGATCGATTCCCCTCAAGCAAATCTGCCTGAAGCTACATGAACTTCTGCCCGATACAAGATCGGCCCGGCCTGATAAAGCAATTTCGGGGAGGGAAGCCGCCTGTTCTTGCGGCTTCCAAGATAATTTATGTGTCGTTACATGACGACGACGCGGGTTCCGACGCGGACGCGGTCATAGAGGTCGACGACATCTTCGTTGCGCAGGCGGATGCAACCGGAGGAGACGGCGCTGCCGATCGACCAGGGCGCGTTGGTGCCGTGGATGCGGTAAAGCGTCGAGCCGAGATACATGGCGCGGGCGCCGAGCGGGTTTTCCGCGCCGCCGTCCATGCGCGCCGGCAGGTAGTGGCCCTTGGCGGCTTCGCGGCTGATCATTTCCGAAGGCGGCGTCCAGTCCGGCCATTCCTGTTTGCGGGTGATCTTGTGGGCGCCGGCCCATTCGAAGCCGGGCTTGCCGACGCCGACGCCGTAGCGCCGCGCCTTTCCGCCGTCCATCACCAGATAGAGGAAGCGGTTGTTGGTATCGATGACGATCGTGCCGGGTTTTTCCTCAGTGTCGTAATCGACCATCTGCGGCAGGAATTGCGGCTCGATCGGATGACGGATCGCAGGGATGCCCGGGTTGATCGCCGAAACGGTCTGCGGTGCGACTTGCGGCGCCTGGCGGATGACGCGGCGCTGGAAAAGCCCACGCTGCTGCAACTGGACGACCGGCCGCTGATAGACGACGGGGCGAACCGTGCCGCCGCCGAGCTGGTTGATCCAGGGCGCCGTCAGATCGGGGCTGAGCACGACGGGCGGACGGGTGGCGTAGCGGTCGTCTGCAAGGGCGGCCGTGGAGCATATGCCGAACAGGGCTGCGGCAAGAACAAGCTGTTTCATCATCGGACGGACTCTCTACAAATGGCCGAAAATGCGCTGGCGGAGACATCCGCCCAGGCGGAGATATCCCGCCCGGGAAAGACGCTGCCATCCAATCCGCCAGCGAATGGTAAAGATCGAATCATGAAAACCCGACCGGCCGGATAAACTTTTCGTCAGGGTTACCGTTCGGTTTGGAAAGACGGTTTGCAAATGGTAAAGCCGGAATCATGACCGGAAAACCAAGCGGACCGGCAAACAGACGGGCCCGGGAATGAAGCGGACATGAGCGAGACAGGCATCATCATCGGCGAGGATGGCAGGAGCCGCTGCCACTGGCACGCCAATCTGCCGGATTATATGAGATATCATGACGAGGAATGGGGCCGCCCTGTCACCAATGATATCCGCCTCTTCGAGAAGATCTGCCTCGAAGGCTTCCAATCCGGCCTTTCCTGGCTGACCATCCTGCGCAAGCGCGAGAATTTCCGCGCCGCCTTTTCCGGCTTCGATTTCGAAAAGGTCGCCCTGTTCGGTGACGAGGACGTCACCCGCTGCCTTGCCGATGCCGGCATCATCCGCCATCGCGGCAAGATCGTCTCCACCATCAACAATGCCAGGCGCGCCATCGCGCTGAGAGACGAATTCGGTTCGCTCGCCCATTATTTCTGGCGTTACGAACCAGGTCATAACGAGCGGCCTGGAGTGGTCGATCGCGAGCATATCGTCGCCAATCCGACGACGCCGACCTCGACGATCATTTCCAAGGATCTGAAGAAACGCGGCTGGACCTTTGTCGGCCCGACCACAGTTTATGCTTTCATGCAGGCGATGGGCCTCGTCAACGATCATCTGGAGGGCTGCTTCTGCCGGCCCGAGGTCGAGGCGATGCGCGCCGTTTTGGTCCGACCATGAAAGAAGATGCATCCGTGAGAACATTGATCGCCGCCGCTGCCCTCTTTCTCCTGACGGTCCCCGCTCTGGCGCAGACGCCGCAGCTCGATCCCGGTGAAAAGCTGGAGAAGCTGCAATTCCCGGCCGTCACCATGCAGTTGAAGGGCTGGACGAAGTTCGGCAACGGTCACGTCTACACGCTGCCGGTGCGCGCCGGCCAGCACATCAAGATCGACTTTGCCACCAAGAGCAAATTCGCCTTCCTGGCGATCTTCGACCTGTCGAAACCGGATGACGAGGCCTTCTTCGGCACCGACGAGGACGGCATGAGCTTCGAGACGACGGTCAAGGAAAACACCACCTGGCTGCTGCGTCCCTATTATTCCAAGGTGTCGCCGCGCCGCGGCCTCGGTGCCCCCTTCAGCATCCTGATCGAGCCTTTGGCGGCTGCCCCGAAACAGCCGCAGCCGCCGGCCGAGCCGGAACGCCCGTCGCTCTTTCCCAAGGCGCCTGCCAAACAGCAATAAGGCGGGCGTCCTGCCTCAAGCCAGCCGGTCGATCAGATCGCGCAATTCGCCGAGATGGCCGATCTTGCGGAAGCGCGGCGCCTCCGTCGGTTCGTCCACATGTTCCAGCACCCAGGTGAGTTCGTGCGGCACGAAGACGCCGTAGCTGCCGGCGGCGATCGCCGGCACGATGTCCGATTTCAGCGAATTGCCGACCATCATCGCCCGTTCCGGCCCATCGCCGACCTTGGCGAAGATGCGGCGATAGGTGACGGCCGTCTTGTCGGAGACGATCTCGACGGCATCGAAGAAGTCGCCGAGCCCGGACTGGGCGAGCTTGCGCTCCTGGTCGAACAGGTCGCCCTTGGTGATCATCACCAGCAGATATTTGCCGGAAAGCGCTTCCAGCGTGTCGCGCACATGCGGCATGGTCTCGACCGGATGGGAAAGAAGATCGCGGCCGGTATCGAGGATCTTGGCGATCACGCCGGCGGGAACCTTGCCTTCGGTGATCTCGATCGCCGTCTCGATCATCGATAGCGTAAAACCCTTGATGCCGAAGCCGTAATGGCGAAGGTTGCGCTTCTCGGCTTCCAGCAGCCGCTCGGAAATCTTCGGTCCTTCGGCGAAATCGGCAAGAAGCCCGGTGAAATGCGCTTCCGTCAGCCGGTAATATTGTTCGTTCTGCCAGAGCGTGTCGTCTGCATCGAAGCCGATCGTGGTCAGTGGTCGCGTCGTCATATGCGTACCTTTGAGCATGATGCCGAAAAGTGTGAGCGGTTTTCGAACAACATCATGTTCTAACTCTAAAATTGAGAACAGGATTCAGATTTTAGACCGACCCGGCCGAAAATCATCCTGTTCTTGAAATATCGCCGGCAATCTATCGCTCGCCTGTGTCGAGACAAGGGCTGTGTCGAGACAAGGCTGTTGAGACAAGGGCGCGGCGTTGAAAAGCCTCGCCGCCGCACTACATGAAAATCGCCTCACCTTGCAGCCAGCCACGGCTGTGCCTGTCACGCGCGCAGGCCAATAATCAAAAAATGAAGTTCAGCGGTTCGCAAGCCCCTCTTGCGGCAGACACAAAGGATTTTTTCGACCATGCGTTACAATCAACTCGGAAATACGGGACTTTTCGTCTCGGAAATCTGCCTGGGCACCATGACCTTCGGCGAAGCCAAACAGGGCACCATGTGGGGCGCCATCGCCGATGTCGACCAGAATGCCGCCGACCGGATCGTCGAGCGCTCGCTTGCCTCTGGCGTCAATTTCATCGACACCGCCGATGTCTACTCTGCCGGCGAGTCCGAAAGGCTGCTCGGCCAGGCGCTGAAGAACCTCGACGTGCCCCGCAAGGACGTCGTCATCGCCACCAAGGTCTATGGCGTCATGGGCGACAAGCCGAACGACCGCGGCGCCTCGCGCGGCCACATCATGGATTCGGTCGAGGCGAGCCTGAAGCGTCTGCAGACCGATCATATCGACCTCTATCAGATCCACGCGACCGATACGGTGACGCCGATCGAGGAGACGCTGCGCGCCTTCGACGATCTCGTTTCCCGCGGCCTCGTGCGTTACATCGGCGTCTCCAACTGGCAGGCCTGGCGCATTTCCAAGGCGCTCGGCCTCTCCGAACGCCGTGGCTTTGCCCGTTTCGAGACGGTGCAGGCCTATTATTCCATCGCCGGCCGCGATCTCGAACGCGACATCGTGCCGATGATGCAGGAGGAGAAGCTCGGGCTGATGGTCTGGTCGCCGCTCGCCGGCGGTCTCCTGTCCGGTAAATACGGTCCCGGCGCGCCCGGCAACGGCGAGGGCCGCCGCGCCAGTTTCGACTTCCCGCCGGTCGACAAGGACAAGGCCTGGGCCTGCGTCGCCGTCATGCGCGAGGTCGCCGAAAAGCACGGCGTCAGCGTCGCCACCGTGGCGCTCGCCTACATCCTCGCCAAGCCTTTCGTCACCACGGTGATCATCGGCGCCAAGCATGTCGACCAGCTCGACCAGAACCTGGCCGCCGTCAAGCTGAAGCTCGATGGGGACGATATGACGAAGCTCGACGAGGTCAGCGCCCTTGCTCCCGAATATCCGGGCTGGATGCTGTCGCGGCAGGGCGCCGGCCGCCGGCCGGTCGATTTCGAGCCGAAGGGCTGAGATCGCCGAGAGCAGCCCCTCATCCGGCTGCCGCCACCTCTCCCCGCCTGCGGGGCGAAGGGACCATGCCGCGACCTCGCCGTCCCTCGCGGACGTCTCGCGTGGCACGTCCCCTCGCCCCGTTTACGGGGAGAGGGTTAGGGTGAGGGGCGGCCATGGCGCGAACCGGACAGCCGGGGACCTGTGCCGGATATCCGCTGCACTGGTTCGGGATACTTACTTGCCGTGGGCCTTGAGCCAGGCGTTCATCTCGGCGATCTCGGCTTCCTGCGCCTTGATCACCCCTTCGGCGAGTTTGCGGATTTCGGCATCCTTGCCGTATTGGAGCTCGATCTTCGCCATGTCGATCGCGCCCTGATGGTGCGGGATCATGCCGCGGACGAAATCCACATCGGCATCGCCGCTATACTTGATCATCATATCCTTATGCATCTTGGTGTTCGCCTCGCTGAAGGCGTGGCTTGCCGCATCGTGACTGCCCATCGGCTTGCTCATGTCCATGGACATGTCTTCGGCAAGGGTGGGGACGGCGATGATGGCGAGCATTGCGGTAAGCGTGATGATTTTCAAAGACATGAGAGTTCCTTCCTCTGTCTGACAATAGGTCTTCCAGGCAGCAGCGCCACCTGATCGGCATGGATTGAAGTCAGGACAGTCGGGGAGGGGGTGCCTGGGGAGCAGGCCGCTTGTCATCCAGGGCGCGAGCAAGCGCAGGGGCGGGATAGCCGAAAACGGATTTTCCGCCATCCATGACCGTCACCGTGGGCGGCAGCAGAAGACAGGCGGCGCAAAGCGGCATATGCGCAGCGTCGCCGCCGGTGCAGGGCTCTTTCAAGGGAGCGGCATGGCTTGTTCCCTCTGGCATTTTCATGCCAGCCATCTCGTGGTGCATGCTGCCGTTATCGACTGCGACCGGCGCATTCATCGACGCGCAGGCCGGGCAGCCCGCCCATGCGGACATGGCGCTGTAGACCAGCCAGCCGAGAACCATCGTGATGAGGGCGAGCGTGCGCATGCTGTTTCATATAGGGGAATGCCGGCGGCAATCCAAGCCGTCAGTCACGGCCTCGTGTCTCACCAGGCGGCAATCACCTTGTGCTCGATCCGGTAATCCCGGCTCGCCTCGCCAAGCGGCGCCACCGGCCATATCCAGGCTGCTTTCGACGGCGGTGCCGGGACGCCGTGCAGCAGCTCGGCCTCTTCATGTGTCTTGCCGTTGCGGTCGATGACGGCATAGGCGATGTCGCTCACCAGGCAGTTGCGGCAGGAGAGCCCCGAAAGCCCGGCCAGATGCGCCGCAATCAGCCTTTCCACGGTATCTTCAGGCATGCGGCCGGCCTCGGCCTCGCAGCGGCGTTTGACGCCGCGGCCGATCTGCGACAGCAGATTGGCCGAAACCACGAAATCGAGATAGGGCACCGAGCGCAGGAAGCCGAGGGGTTCGGGCTCTTTGCCGGCGGCAAGGTCGTCATAGCCGGAGAGATCGCGCTCGATCAGCCTGACATTGCGATAGCCTTTGGCCCCAAGCCACAGGCGCACCGAGGCGAGATGAACGAGATCGACCAGAACGACGGTATCGAATGCGCCTGCCAGTTCCGTGATCGGCACGTCCCGCAACAGGCCGGAGCCGAGTACGACGGCGGTCCGCTTCTGCCGGAGATCGGCCGTCGCCGCGCGGATCGCATTCCGGCTCATCGTTTCATGCTCGGCCCATTCGCCGGCGCAGCGCCCGGCCCGTGACCAGAGATTGACGGAATAGCGGATGAACTTTCGATACGCCTTGCCGGTCAGCGGCCATGTCGCGGCATAGAGAAGCGCTTCAGCGATCATGATGCATATCCCGCGTTTCGGATGAATACCCTGTTCAATCGATTCTGGCAGCCACATCAAGACCCTTCGCCCTTGCCGCTCCCCGCCCAATCCGCTAGGAAACCGCCACTGTCACAGTCAGCGGAATTCCCGGAAATGAACGACAAGCAGAAGAAACCGCAAAAGCTCAAGGCCCGCCTGCCGCGCGGCTTCGTCGACCGGACGGCCGGCGATATCCGCGCCGTCAACGAGATGACGGCAAAGATCAGGGAAGTCTATGAGCATTATGGTTTCGACCCGCTCGAAACGCCGCAGTTCGAATATACCGACGCACTCGGCAAGTTCCTGCCTGACAGCGACCGGCCGAACGAGGGCGTCTTCTCGCTGCAGGACGACGACGAGCAATGGATGTCGCTGCGTTACGACCTGACGGCGCCGCTTGCCCGTCATGTCGCCGAGAATTTCAACGAGATCCAGCTTCCCTACCGCACCTATCGCGCCGGTTACGTCTTCCGCAACGAGAAGCCGGGCCCGGGCCGCTTCCGCCAGTTCATGCAGTTCGATGCCGATACCGTCGGTGCGCCGGGTGTTCAGGCCGATGCCGAAATGTGCATGATGATGGCCGATACGCTTGAGGCTCTCGGCATCAAGCGCGGCGACTATGTCGTCCGCGTCAACAACCGCAAGGTCCTGGACGGCGTGCTCGAGGCGATCGGCCTCGGCGGCGACGACAAGGCCGGCCAGCGGCTCAACGTGCTGCGCGCCATCGACAAGCTCGACAAGTTCGGCCCGGAGGGCGTGGCCCTGCTGCTCGGCCCCGGCCGCAAGGATGAATCCGGCGACTTCACCAAGGGCGCCGGCCTCGACCAGGCGCAGATCGACAAGGTGCTGTTCTTCGTCGGCATCAAGGACTATGCCGAAAGCGCTTCGCGCCTGGCCGAACTCGTTGCCGGAACCTCAAAGGGCGCCGAAGGCGTCGAGGAGCTGAACTTCATCGGTGCGCTGGTTGCGAGCGCCGGCTACGGCGCCGATCGCATCAAGATCGATCCCTCCATCGTCCGCGGCCTCGAATATTATACCGGCCCGGTCTATGAGGCCGAACTGAGCTTCGACGTCACCAATGAGAAGGGCGAAAAGGTCGTCTTCGGTTCGGTCGGCGGCGGCGGCCGTTATGATGGCCTGGTCTCCCGCTTCATGGGCCAGCCGGTGCCGGCCACTGGCTTTTCGATCGGCGTCTCCCGGCTGATGACGGCGCTGAAGAACCTCGGCAAGCTCGGCGCCAGCGACGTGATCGAGCCGGTGCTGGTGACCGTCATGGACGGCGATGTCGAGGCGATGGGCCGTTATCAGAAGATGACGCAGCAACTCCGCACCGCCGGCATCCGCGCCGAGATGTTCCAGGGCAACTGGAAGAAATTCGGCAACCAACTGAAATATGCCGACCGCCGCGGCTGCCCCGTCGCCATCATCCAGGGCGGCGATGAGCGCGCAACCGGCGTGGTGCAGATCAAGGATCTGATCGAGGGCAAGCGGCTCTCCGGCGAGATCGAGGACAATGCCAGCTGGCGCGAAGCCCGCGTGGCGCAGGAGACCGTGCCGGAAGCCGACCTCGTCGCCAAGGTGAGGGAGATTCTTGCGGCGCAGGCGGAGGATCGGAAGAGGGCGGGCGGCGATGTCTGAGGCATACCCCCCTCTGCCCTGCCGGGCATCTCCCCCACAAGGGGGGAGATCGGATAGGAGCGGCCACTTGCTCCAGTCAAACGTCGCAAATGGCCGAAATCATTTAACGCACGCCCAATATCGTGGGAGGCCCGCGCCTCTTGCCGATCTCCCCCCTTGTGGGGGAGATGCCCGGCAGGGCAGAGGGGGGTGCCTTCCGGCACGCCCTTCGCCTACCGTTTGGAGTGCGGCATGCCCCTGATCAACCTCCCCGAATTTGCCAGTGACCTGCTGGCCGAGTTCGACGCCCGCAAGGTCGAGCGCATCGACACGCCGGTCATTCAGCCCGCCGAGCCTTTCCTCGATATCGCCGGCGAGGATCTGCGCCGCCGCATCTTCATGACGGAGAGCGAAACCGGCGCCAGCCTCTGCCTGCGTCCGGAATTCACCATCCCCGTCTGTCTACGCCACATTGAGACGGCGACCGGCACGCCGAAGCGCTACGCCTATCTCGGCGAAGTGTTCCGCCAGCGCCGCGACGGCGCCAATGAATTCTATCAGGCCGGCATCGAGGATCTCGGTGATATCAACATACCGAGCGCCGACGCCCGCGCCATCGGCGATGCCACCGGCATTCTCGCCCGCCTGCTGCCAGGCCGGCGCCTGTCGGTGACGCTGGGCGACCAAGCAGTGTTCGAGGCGGTCGTCCAGGCGCTCGGCCTGCCGCTCGGCTGGCAGAAGCGGCTGATCCACGCCTTCGGCAACATGACGCAGCTCGAAGCGCTGCTGGCCGGTCTCGTCAGTCCGCAATTCGTCACCGGGCTGGATGACGATATCGCCAAGCTTGTCGCATCAGGCGACGAGCAGGCGCTGGTCTCCCATCTCGAGCAGGAAATGCAGGCGACGGGTTATTCGACCAATGCCGGCCGCTCGCCGCTGGAGATTGCCCGGCGGCTCAAGGAAAAGCTAATCCTCTCCGAAACGCGCCTCGACGACGCGGCTTTCCACGTGCTGGAAGAGTTCCTGTCGCTCGACGTGCCGCTCGTCAATGCGTCCGCAGCACTGGCCGGTTTTGCCGATGCTGCCGGCCTGAAACTCGGCAATGCGCTCTCCCGCTTCAACGGCCGGGTCGCCGCCCTTGCCGATGCCGGCGTCGATCTTTCCTGCCTCGATTACCGCGCCGCCTTCGGACGGCCGCTCGACTATTACACCGGCCTCGTCTTCGAGGTGACGGTTGAAGGATCGGCCGCGGTTCTGGCCGGCGGCGGCCGCTTCGATAAACTCCTGACCTTCCTCGGTGCGACGGACCGCATTCCGGCCGTCGGCTTCTCCTTCTGGCTCGACCGCATCGAAACCGAAAGGGCAGCCGTATGACCATCACCATCGCGCTTCCCTCCAAGGGCCGGATGAAGGACGATGCTTCGGCGATCTTCGAACGGGCCGGCATGCCGATCACGGCTGTCGGCAACGACCGCTCCTATCGCGGCCGCGTCGAAGGCTGGGACGATGTCGAGGTGGCCTTCCTCTCGGCTTCCGAAATCTCCCGCGAACTCGGCAACGGCACCGTCGATTTCGGCGTCACCGGCGAGGATCTGATGCGGGAAGGTTTTTCCGAGGTGGATAAGCGCGTCGAATTCTGCGCCCGCCTCGGCTTCGGCCATGCCGATGTCGTCGTCGCCGTGCCGGAAATCTGGCTGGATGTCGAGACCATGGCCGATCTCGGCGATGTCGCTGCCGATTTCCGCGCCCGCCACTCCAGGCGCCTGGCCATCGCCACCAAATACTGGCGGCTGACCCAGCAGTTCTTTTCGAGCCAGCACGGCATTCAGCTCTATCGTATCGTCGAAAGCCTCGGTGCCACCGAGGGCGCTCCCGCCTCCGGCTCGGCCGATATCATCGTCGATATCACCTCTACCGGCTCGACGCTGCGCGCCAACCACCTGAAGGTGCTCCAGGACGGCGTCATCCTGCATTCGCAGGCCTGCCTGGTGCGCGCCCGCAAGGAGAGCCACGTCGATGCGCCGGTCGTGCAGGCGATTATCGACGCGGTGCGCGCCGCCCTCTGATCTAGCGATCATTGAATGCATAAGAAAACCCGCCGTCAATTCAATGACGGCGGGTTCTGCATGTCTGGGAGGATGTCTGTTGGATCAGGCAGCCGCATAGGCGCCGCGGCGGGCGTCAATCGAATAGGCACCGGCACCGACCGTGGCGAGCAATATGTACGCGCCGGCCAGCGTGATGTTCTTCATGACCATGATCTGGTTGAGGATGTTCACGAGCTCCGCGCCACTTGCGTAGGGCAGATGGAAGGCAACGGCCGTGAAGACGCAGAAGCCCGCGAGCAGCCATCCGGCAATGCGGACCTGGAAGCCTGTGAGAACGGCAAGGCCGGCGAGCAGTTCGAAGAGGCCTGCGACATAGGCCAACAGGGTTGCTGCGGGCAGGCCGGCACCGGCGATCATGCCCGCAGTACCGGCAGGATCGGTTAGTTTCATGAAGCCGGACAGGACGAACATGAAAGACAGAAGAATGCGGGCAATCAGGATAATGGCGTTCGACATGGATGCTGTCTCCGTTTGAATGACTCTGGAGATCTTGGTGCCCCGGCACCGTGTGGACCTCGGATGCCTCCTATGTCGCCTTTTTCCTTCGTTATGGAAAGATAAACGAACGGGGACAGTTCGTTCAATAATATGGAACGATATCCTGCGGACAGCCGCTTGCCTTTGCCGCACCCGGCCTCTTATGGTCGGCGCCCAACAAGGAGAATCCGATGGCAGATTTGTCCGCATTTCCGATCACGAAGCGCTGGCCGGCGAAAAATCCCGACATCATCCAGCTCTATTCCCTGCAGACCCCGAATGGGGTGAAGGTATCGGTCGCCCTCGAGGAGCTCGGGCTCGCCTATGAGCCGCATTATATTTCCTTTGCCGCCAATGAGCAGAAGTCGCCCGAATTCGAATCCCTCAACCCGAACGGCCGCATTCCGGCGATCATCGATCCCAACGGGCCCGATGGCAAACCGATCGGTCTTTTCGAATCCGGCGCCATCCTGCTTTATCTCGCGGAAAAGACCGGCAAGCTCATCCCTGCGGATGCCGCCGGCCGCTACGAATGCATTCAGTGGGTGTTTTTCCAGATGGCCGGGATCGGCCCGATGTTCGGCCAGTTCGGCCATTTCCACAAATTCGCCGCCGACAAGGTTGCCAACAATTCCTATCCGGTGGAGCGCTACCGCGACGAATCCAAGCGGCTGCTCGGCGTGCTCGAAGGCCGGCTGAAGGGTCGGCAGTGGATCATGGGCGATCAGTATACGATCGCCGACATCACCACTTTCACCTGGGTTCGCGGCGCCGATATTTTTTATGGCGGCCGCGAGATTCTCGACTATGCGAATTTCCCCGCCGTGATGGACTGGCTGCAGCGCTGCATCGCCCGCCCGGCCAGCGAGAAGGGGCTGAACATTCCGGTTAAGCCGGAGTAACGCATCGCCGGAAAACACAAAGGCCGTCCTCGCGGACGGCCTTTTGCTCTGCATTGGTGGTCTTATCGCGGACTTGTGATCTGTCTTGCGCCTTCGAGCTTGAAGCGCGGAAAGATAAAGACGCCGACCATGCTGCCGCTGTATTTTTCCTCGAGCCCGTTCGACTCGCCCATGCAGAAGAGCGGCTGGCGCAAGCCGTTCGGCATGATGATCGTCGTCGAAAAACAGAAGGAGGAGCAGAGCGTCGCCGCCTGCTCGAACAGTTCCAGGATGTGGCCGCGGTCCTTGCTGTCATAGCAGCGGATCAGGCTCAAGAGCCCGCAGTCCCGTGCGGAGAGGCCGTGCAGCATCGCGCTCCATTCGCCGAGGCGGAGCATGCCGCTCGACAAATCTCCGGTCCAGGCCTCGGAAATCGAAAACTGAGCCACCATCTCGTCATTTTGATTGTGATGTTCAAGCGAGCCGGGTGTCAAAGGTACGGCTGCATTGGCTTTGGCGATCTTAAACAAGGCGTTCCCCCGTTCGGATGCAGCTCCTCCGCCGCACGCTCGGTAAACACAAAAACAGGATCACGCAGCAGCGGGCATGATGCCCGTGCTTTTTACCGACGATCGTTGCCCGGGCCAACGGGCCCGCGGAACGTCTCTCGCGCTCGTTTGTGGGCGCGCTTCAATTGCAGCGCGGATTTATAGGAGCTTTTGAACAAACGGCAACGGCTTTTTAAGGGGTGGTCGGATCGGCATTTTTCCTGGGATGCCGGTATCCTCAGCCTATCGAGCGGGGAAGCAGCGCCGAAACCTCAATTTAGCGGGTTTTGGATGCGGTTCCACGCGATATGAGGTGAGAAATGGTGCCGCAACACCGCAATCTCCCGCCGAGACCGGCGGCCTAAAAAAGCGTGGCAACGCAAGCTTCGCGAAAGCTTCCCGGACGGAAGCGGGCGATGCGCCATGAAATTGCGCACAACTGACCGAATCGCCAGAGACAAGAAATGGGCGCAAAAGAAAAGGGCGACCCGAAGGCCGCCCTCCTATTCCGGATGTACCGGAATGGATGTCAGTGACGGCTTTCGCCTATCACATCATGTCCATTCCGCCAGTTCAGCGCGCTTGACGCGCTGAACCATCTTAGATGATGGGCGGATTTATGAACGATGCTGTGAAAGGCCTTTAGCCTATCACATCATGTCCATTCCGCCCATGCCGCCCATGCCGCCCGGCATGCCGCCGCCAGCCGATTCTTTCTTCGGCAGTTCGGCGATCATGGCTTCGGTGGTGATCAGCAGCGATGCAACAGAAGCAGCGTTCTGCAGTGCCGTGCGAACGACCTTGAGCGGGTCGACGATACCCATGGCGATCATGTCGCCGAATTCGGACGTCTGGGCGTTGTAGCCGTAGTTGTCTTCATTCTTGTCGAGGACCTTGCCGACAACGATCGAGGCTTCGTCGCCTGCGTTTTCAGCGATCTGACGAACGAGCGACTGCAGGGCGCGGCGAACGATGTTGATGCCGGCTTCCTGGTCGTCGTTTGCACCCTTGACGGTGATCTTCGTGGAGGAGCGCAGGAGAGCGATACCGCCGCCGGGGACGATGCCTTCCTGAACGGCAGCGCGCGTCGCGTTGAGGGCGTCGTCGATGCGGTCCTTCTTTTCCTTCACTTCGACTTCCGTCGAGCCGCCGACGCGGATGACGGCAACGCCGCCAGCGAGCTTGGCAAGACGTTCCTGCAGCTTCTCGCGGTCGTAGTCGGAGGTGGTTTCTTCGATCTGGGCCTTGATCTGGGCAACACGGCCTTCGATGTCGGACTTGGCGCCCGAACCGTCGACGATCGTGGTGTTTTCCTTGGAGATCGAAACCTTCTTCGCACGGCCGAGCATGTCGAGCGTGACGGATTCGAGCTTGATGCCGAGGTCTTCGGAGATCACGGTGCCGCCGGTCAGGATGGCGATGTCTTCGAGCATGGCCTTGCGGCGGTCGCCGAAGCCAGGCGCCTTGACGGCAGCGATCTTGAGGCCGCCGCGCAGCTTGTTGACGACGAGGGTCGCAAGAGCTTCGCCTTCGACGTCTTCAGCGATGATCAGGAGCGGCTTGCCGGTCTGGACGACAGCTTCGAGAACCGGGAGCATCGACTGCAGGTTCGAGAGCTTCTTCTCGTGAAGGAGAATGAAGACGTCTTCGAGGTCGGCGATCATCTTTTCCGGGTTGGTCACGAAGTAGGGGCTGAGGTAGCCGCGGTCGAACTGCATGCCTTCGACAACTTCGAGTTCGGTTTCGGCGGTCTTGGCTTCTTCAACCGTGATGACGCCTTCGTTGCCGACCTTCTGCATGGCTTCGGCAATGTCGAGACCGACCTGCTTGTCGCCGTTTGCCGAGATCGTGCCGACCTGTGCAACTTCTTCAGAGGTGGAGATCTTCTTGGCCTTGGCCTGGAGATCCTTCACGACGTCGGCCACAGCGAGGTCGATACCGCGCTTCAGGTCCATCGGGTTCATGCCGGCTGCAACGGCCTTGTTGCCTTCGCGAACGATCGCCTGGGCCAGAACGGTTGCAGTCGTGGTGCCGTCGCCGGCGATGTCGTTGGTCTTCGAAGCAACTTCGCGGACCATCTGAGCGCCCATGTTTTCGAACTTGTCTTCGAGTTCGATTTCCTTGGCGACGGAAACGCCGTCCTTGGTGATGCGCGGAGCGCCGAAGGACTTGTCGATGATGACGTTACGGCCCTTCGGGCCGAGCGTTACCTTGACTGCATCGGCGAGAATGTCGACGCCACGCAGCATCTTTTCGCGCGCGGTACGACCAAACTTGATTTCTTTAGATGCCATGATTGAAACTCCTCAATTCGAGTGTCCGGGTTCTAGACCCGTCGGCTACGTCGGAAAGGCCAGCGGCTGATCAGCCGATGATGCCCATAATGTCGGCTTCCTTCATGATCAGAAGGTCTTCGCCGTCGATCTTGACTTCGGTGCCGGACCACTTGCCGAACAGGATGCGGTCGCCAGCCTTGACGTCGAGTGCGACGACCTTGCCGGACTCGTCACGAGCGCCGGAACCGACGGCGACGATCTCGCCTTCCTGCGGCTTTTCCTTGGCGGTATCGGGAATGATGATGCCACCCTTGGTCTTGGCTTCGGACTCAACGCGGCGAACAACGACGCGGTCGTGAAGGGGGCGGAAGTTGGTGCTTGCCATTGTCTAATCCCTCGATCGAATGACATTCGCGGGCCGGAGCGGCCCACATGGATAGATGTTAGCACTCCCTTGCGGTGAGTGCTAGCGACGAGCATTTAGGGATGGCTCCGAAAGGAGTCAATGAGAGCAATCACGAATTTTTGTGCCCGAATTGTGAAGAGGCCGGAGAATTACGCAGATTGCCGCCGAAACCGGCACGCTGGGCGGACGACAAAGAAAATTCCTTGCCATCGCCTTGCGCCTTTGCAATGTCACCGGTGACTGAAGCAAATCGGGAAATCGGAATGGCCAGGCGGATAGAAAACTTCTCGGAAATCACAGCTCACTATGACGTGGTGCTCTGCGATGTCTGGGGCGTCGTTCACAATGGCGTCGATCCTTTTCCGAAGGCGGCCGCTGCCCTTGAAGCGGCGCGCGCCGGCGGCGTCGCCGTCGTCCTCATCACCAATTCGCCGCGCCTTTCGTGGCAGGTCGTCGAGCAGCTGCGCCAGATCGGCGTTCCCGACAGCGCCTATGACCGGATCGTCACCTCTGGCGACGTAACCCGCCGGCTGATCGCCGAAGGGCCGAAGACGGTCTTTCTGCTTGGCCCCGAGCGTGACAGCCCGCTGCTCGACGGTCTCGACGTCGAGCGCCGGCCGGCAGGCGAAGCGCAATCGCTCGTCTGCACCGGCTTCTTCGACGATGAGACCCAGAAGCCGGAGGATTACACCGACATGCTTCTGGAGTTCAAATCCCGCGAGGTGCCGATGATCTGCGCCAATCCCGACCTCGTCGTCGAGCGCGGCCATCGCATCATTCCCTGCGCCGGCGCCATGGCCGCCTATTACGAGCAGCTTGGCGGCAGCACCCGCATCGCCGGAAAACCGCACCGGCCGATCTATGAGGCAACGCTGGCCGCTGCCCGCGAGCTTCGCGGCGATTTCCCCGTCGACCGCGTGCTGGCGATCGGCGACGGCATGCCGACGGACGTGCGCGGCGCCTTGAATTACGGCCTCGACCTTCTCTACATCAGCGGCGGTATCCACGCCCGGGAATACACCTTGAACGGCGAGACCGACGAGGCGATCCTCAACGCCTATCTCGATCGGGAAAACGCCGCGCCGAAGTGGTGGATGCCCCGCCTTGCATAGAGACTTGCATAAAGAGAAGCCAGCCGATGACCGTCTTCCACCGCAATGAAACCCGGGAACCCTTGCCCGCCCATCTCAAGGGCGGCGTCATTGCCATCGGTAATTTCGACGGCGTGCACCGCGGCCATCAGTCGGTGCTCAACCGCGCGCTCGAAATCTCCAAGGCGCGCGGCATTCCGGCTTTGGTGCTGACATTCGAACCGCATCCGCGCACGGTCTTCCGGCCCGAGACCCCGGTCTTCCGCCTGACGCCCGCGCCGCTGAAGGCGCGCATCCTGGAAACGCTGGGGTTCAACGCGGTGATCGAATACCCCTTCGATTACGAGTTCTCGCAGCGTTCGGCCGATGATTTCATCCATTCGATCCTCAAGGATTGGCTCGGCGCCTCGGAAGTCGTCACCGGCTTCGATTTCCATTTCGGCCGCGGCCGCGAGGGCGGTCCCGCCTTCCTGATGAACGCCGGCCAGACCTATGGCTTCGGTGTCACTCTGATCGATGCCTTCCGCGATGAAAACGCCGATGTCGTCTCGTCGAGCCATATCCGCGCGCTGCTGAAAGAAGGCAGCGTCAGCGAAGTTGCCGGCATGCTGGGCTACCGCTATACGGTCGAGGCCGAGGTGATCGACGGCGAAAAGCTCGGACGGCAGCTCGGTTTTCCCACCGCCAACATGCGCCTGCCGCCGGAGGTCGAACTTGCCGCCGGCATCTACGCCGTCCGCTTCCGCCGCCAGGACGGCACGCTGCACGACGCCGTCGCCAGCTACGGCCGCCGCCCGACGGTGACGGAAAACGGCGCGCCGCTGCTCGAAACCTATCTTTTCGACTTCAGCGGCGACCTCTACGGCCAGCGCTGCGCCGTCTCCTTCTTCGGCTATCTAAGACCCGAACTGAAATTCGACGGCCTTGATCCGCTGGTCGCCCAGATCAAGCGCGACGAGGAAGAGGCGAGGGCGCTGCTGTCGGGCGTCCAGCCCTTGGGCGAACTCGACCGGAAGCTCTGCTTTTCCTGAGGCTGCGCTGGGTACGGGATTTTTCGATCGCAAACAAAATTTCGCTCGCGACGGGGGATCGCATAGCGCGAATTCTGCTCTTCCTTTTCCAGGCAAAAACGCCTATGAACCGGCGCTATGACGAAATTTCGGCTGGCGATGACGATGCGAATTATCGGCCCGGCCTTCCGCGCGCGCTAAGCGGCCGGGAGGTCCGGGTTTTTGGCGCTTGGCTATGAGCGCTTCCGTCACCAGCTTTTTCACGCCGTTGCGCCCCTTCCTGGGCCGCCAGAAACGATTGTCCCGATATGACCGACACAGCCGAAAAGATCGACTATTCGAAGACCCTCTATTTGCCCGAAACCGATTTCCCGATGCGCGCCGGCCTGCCGCAGAAGGAGCCGGAGCTGGTCAAGCGCTGGCAGGAGATGGGTCTCTACAAGAAACTGCGCGCTTCGGCCGCCGGCCGCGAAAAGTTCGTCCTGCACGACGGCCCGCCCTATGCCAACGGCAACATCCACATCGGCCACGCGCTGAACAAGATCCTCAAGGACGTCATCAACCGCTCGTTCCAGATGCGCGGCTACGACGCCAACTACGTGCCCGGCTGGGATTGCCACGGCCTGCCGATCGAGTGGAAGATCGAGGAGAAATACCGCGAGAAGGGCAGGAACAAGGACGAGGTCCCGGTCAATGAGTTCCGCCGGGAATGCCGTGAATTCGCCACCGGCTGGATCAAGACCCAGGCGGAAGAGTTCAAGCGTCTCGGCATCGAGGGCGACTTCGACAACCCCTATACGACGATGAACTTCCACGCGGAATCGCGCATCGCCGGCGAGCTCCTGAAGATCGTCGCAAGCGGCCAGCTCTATCGCGGCTCCAAGCCGATCATGTGGTCGGTCGTCGAGCGCACGGCGCTCGCCGAGGCCGAGGTCGAGTATCAGGACTACGAGAGCGACACGATCTGGGTGAAATTCCCCGTTGTCGAAGGTCCGGCTGCGCTCAAAGATGCCTTCGTTGTCATCTGGACGACGACGCCCTGGACGATCCCCGGCAATCGCGCGGTCTCCTTTTCCGCGCGTGTCTCCTACGGTCTCTACGAGGTAACGGCTGCCGAGAACGATTTTGGTCCGCGTCCCGGCGAAAGGCTGATCTTTGCCGACAAGCTGGCCGAGGAATCCTTCGCCAAGTCAAAGCTGCAGTACAAGCGCCTGAGCGATGTCTCTGCGGCCGACTTCGCAGCGATGGCCTGTGCGCATCCCTTCAAGGGTCTGGACGGCGGCTATGAATTCGCCGTGCCATTGCTCGATGGCGATCACGTCACCGACGATGCCGGTACCGGTTTCGTGCACACGGCACCCAGCCACGGCCGCGAAGACTTCGATGCCTGGATGTCGGCCGTCCGCACGCTTGAGGCTCGTGGCATCGACTCCAAAATCCCGTTCCCCGTCGATGACGGCGGCTTCTACACATCGGACGCTCCCGGCTTCGAAGGCGCCCGCGTCATCGACGACAACGGCAAGAAGGGCGATGCCAACGACCGCGTCATCAAGGCATTGATCGAACGCAACGCGCTCTTTGCCCGCGGCCGGCTGAAGCACCAGTATCCGCATTCCTGGCGCTCGAAGAAGCCGGTGATCTTCCGCAACACGCCGCAATGGTTCGTCTACATGGACAAGACCCTTGCCGACGGCACGACGCTGCGTTCGCGGGCGCTGGGGGCGATCGACGACACGCGTTTCGTGCCCGCAGCCGGCCAGAACCGCTTGCGCGCCATGATCGAGGGCCGTCCGGACTGGGTTCTTTCCCGTCAAAGAGCATGGGGCGTGCCGATCGCTGTCTTTGCCGACGATGAGGGCGAGGTCCTGGTCGATGAAGCCGTCAACGCCCGTATCCTCGAGGCCTTCGAACAGGAGGGCGCCGACGCCTGGTTTGCCGATGGCGCCAAGGAGCGTTTCCTCGGCAACGACCATGACCATTCCCGCTGGAAGCAGGTCATGGATATCCTCGACGTTTGGTTCGATTCCGGCTCGACGCACACCTTCACGCTGGAGGACCGCCCCGACCTGAAGTGGCCGGCCGACCTCTATCTCGAAGGGTCCGACCAGCATCGCGGCTGGTTCCATTCCTCGCTCTTGGAATCGGCTGCCACCCGCGGCCGCGCGCCTTATAACGCCGTCCTCACCCATGGTTTCACCATGGACGAGAAGGGCGAGAAGATGTCGAAGTCGAAGGGCAACGTTACGGCGCCGCAGGAAGTGATGAAGGATGCCGGCGCCGATATCCTGCGCCTCTGGGTGATGACCTCGGATTATGCAGACGACCTGCGCGTCGGCAAGACGATCATCCAGACCAATGTCGACGCCTATCGCAAGCTGCGCAACACCATCCGCTGGATGCTCGGCACCCTTGCCCATGACAAGGGCGAGGAGATCTTGCTTGCCGATCTGCCGGAACTGGAGCAGCTGATGCTGCACCGGCTTGCCGAACTCGACGAGCTGGTGCGCGAGAACTACGATGCCTTCGACTTCAAGAAGATCGCCCGTGCGCTGATCGATTTTGCCAATGTCGAGCTGTCGGCCTTCTATTTCGATGTCCGCAAGGATGCGCTCTATTGCGACGCGCCGTCGAGCCTGCGCCGGCGCGCCAGCCTGCACGTCATCCGCCAGATCTTCGATTGCATGGTGACGTGGCTTGCGCCGATGCTGCCCTTCACCACCGAGGAGGCCTGGCTGTCGCGCAACCCGTCTGCCGTTTCCGTGCATCTGGAGCAGTTTGCCCCGGTTGCAAAGGAATGGCGTAACGATGCCCTGGCCGAGAAGTGGAAGAAGATCCGCGCCGTCCGCTCGGTTGTCACGGGCGCCCTGGAAATCGAGCGCAAGGACAAGCGCATCGGCTCTTCGCTGGAAGCCGCTCCCGTCGTCCACATCGCCGATCCGGAACTGATGAAGGCGCTGGAAGGCCAGGACTTCACCGAAGTCTGCATCACCTCGGCCATCGAAATTGCGGCCGGCGAAGGCCCGGCGGAGGCCTTCCGCCTTGCCGAAGTGCCTCTGGTCAGCGTCGTGCCGAAGCTTGCCGAGGGCGAGAAATGCGCCCGCTCCTGGCGCATCACCAGGGATGTGGGCTCCGATCCCGAATATCCCGATGTCTCTGCCCGTGACGCTGCCGCGCTTCGCGAGCTTGCCCGGCTCGCGTGAAGATATTTGCCGGGTGAATTGCGTTTTCGCGGTTCATCCGGTAAAAGCTGCCTGAAAATGGCCGGATTTTTGCGTCAGGGGGACGGTTGTCCGGTTGGGCAACGATTGCACCGGTGGCTGGAAGGGTTTTCATGTTCGCAACGCATTGGTTCCGTATGGGCGCCTGCCTGTCTGTTGTCATGGCGGGATGCTCCCTGGTCTCCAGCTGCGCCAGCAGCCCGACCTACGGCACCGACAAAACAGCCATGGAGCAATTGACCGACGATCTCGGTCAGTCCGTGTCGCTGACCGGGCCGGACCCGAAAAACAAGGGCGTCAAATACACGCCGCGCCCGACACTGGTGCTGCCGGCCCAGGCGCAGAGGGAAACCCTCGTCGCGCCGCAGGCGACGGTCGCCAACAAGGACAATCCGCAATGGATTGAATCGCCGGAGGAAACCCGCGCCCGCCTGGTCGGGGAAGCCGACGCCAACTCCGACAATCCGAATTACCGCTCGCCGCTCGCAAGCTCTGCCATCGAGGGCGGCCGGCGCACGACCGAAGCCCAGACCAAGGCCTATCGCGAAGCCCGCGCCCTGCAGAAGGGCTCCTATGTCGATCAGCGCCGCTACATTTCCGATCCGCCGCCCGGCTACCGCACCGTCGACGACCCGGCAAAGCTTGATGATGTCGGCGAGCCCGAGCTCAAGAAGCAGAAGAAGCGCAAGAAGGATGCGGCGGTCGCCAACAGCGGCAAGCAGTGGTGGAACTTCCTGCAATAGTCTCCTTTGCCTGGCTGAATAGACGCGAGGCGCTGTAGAGATTACGGCGCCTCTCTCTTTTGCGAAAAGAATGTCCGCAATATCTCGGCCGATTGCACCTCGTTGAAGCCGGAATAGACTTCCGGAGCGTGGTGGCAGGTCGGCTGCGTATAAAATCGCACGCCATTGTCGACGCCGCCGCCTTTCGGGTCCTCGGCGCCGTAATAGAGCCTGCGGATACGCGCAAACGAGATGGCTGCCGCGCACATGGTGCAAGGCTCGAGCGTCACATAGAGATCGGCGCCGACAAGACGCTCCTGGCCGAGTGCTTCGCAGGCCAGCCGGATCGCGGCGATTTCGGCATGTGCGGTCACGTCATTAAGCTCGCGCGTGCGGTTTCCCGAGCGCGAAACCGCGATATCGTCGATGACGACGACGGCGCCGATCGGCACCTCGCCGCGTTCTCCGGCGGCGCGTGCCTCTTCGAGCGCCATCTCCATGAAACGATTTGTCTTCACGATCGCAAGAATTTCCACTTAACCGCAGATGCGTGACCTGATAGACAGGCCCAAAAGGCAGGCAAACAACAAATGACACCCAAAGACAAGCCAAAACGCCCGGGCGCAAAGCCCTTTTCACGCGACAGCGGGCCGAAGGCCGGCGCGAAGTCGGGCGGCACGAAGCCGGCAAAGGCTGCAATCGCGGCCGAGACCGAAGGCGAGGCCAAGGCCGAACGCATTTCCAAGGTGATGGCACGCGCCGGCGTCGCCTCCCGCCGCGACATCGAACGCATGATCATGGAAGGCCGCGTGACGCTGAACGGCGCGGTTCTCGATACCCCGGTCGTCAACGTCACGCTAACCGATCGCATCGAGGTCGACGGCGTGCCGATCCGCGGCATCGAGCGCACCAGGCTGTGGCTCTACCACAAGCCGGCCGGGCTGGTGACCACCAATGCCGATCCCGAAGGCCGCGCGACCGTCTTCGACAACCTGCCGGAAGAACTGCCGCGGGTCATGTCGATCGGCCGCCTCGATATCAACACCGAAGGCCTGCTGCTGCTGACCAATGACGGCGGTCTTGCCCGCGCGCTCGAACTGCCGGCCACCGGCTGGTTGCGCCGCTACCGTGTCCGCGCCCATGGCGACATCGATCAGGACGCGCTCGACAAGCTGAAGGACGGCATCGCCGTCGACGGCGTGCTCTACGGTTCGATCGAGGCGACGCTCGACCGCACGCAGGGCTCGAACGTCTGGATCACCATGGGTCTTCGCGAAGGCAAGAACCGCGAAATCAAGAACGTGATGGGCGCGCTCGGCCTCGACGTCAACCGTCTGATCCGCATCTCCTACGGCCCGTTCCAGCTCGGCGACTTGCCGGAAGGCCATGTCATCGAAGTGCGCGGCCGCACGCTTCGCGACCAGCTTGGCCCGCGCCTGATCGAGGAAGCCAAGGCGAATTTCGATGCGCCGATCTACAATGCGCCGGCCGTCGCCGCCGAGGAAGAGGCCGAAGCCCCAGTACCGGAAAGGCGCGAGCAGCGTCCGCGCCGCGACGAAGACAAGCGCGAACGGGCGCTGAGCCGCCTCGACACCAAGCGCGACGATCGCCGCGGTGGCGGGCGTAGAGATGACGACCGCCGTGATGGCGGGCGCTTCGACGACGACAAGCCGAAACGTCCCCAGCCGCTCGGCCAGCGCCGCAGCGCCAATGTCTGGATGGCGCCGGGTGCCCGGCCGCTCGGTGAAAAGGCAGCGGCGAAAGCCGCCAAGAATGAGCAGACCGCGCGCCGGCGCGGCGAGCAGGCGCCGGCAAAGGGCACTGGTTCCCACCATATCGAGGATCGCCCGCGCACGCAGATCAATCGCGTGCGCGAAGAGGACGGCGAATGGATCCGCTCGAGCGAGCAGCCCAACCGCAAGGATGAGGGCGAAGGCCGCAAGCGCTCGTTCGGGGATCGGCCTGCCCGCGAAGACCGCGGTTTTGGCGACCGCCCGGCGCGCGGGGACCGCCGCCCCCGTGAAGGGGGGGGCGAACGTCCGCGTAGCAGAAGCTCTGCCGGCGAAGGCCGGCCGGAGCGTCCGCGCGGCGATCGGCCTTTCGGTGATCGTCCCTCGCGTGGCGACCGGCCCTTCGGCGACAAGCCGCGTGGTGATCGCAAACCGCGTGGCGATGGGGACGAACGTCCTCGTGCCGCCAGGGCCTCCACCGGTGAGGCGCGTTCGGAGCGTCCGCGCGGTGACCGGCCTTTCGGGGATCGTCCTTCACGTGGCGACCGCCCCTTCGGCGACAAGCCGCGGGGTGAACGCAGGCCGCGCGAGGAGGGTGATGAGCGCCCGCGCGCAGCCAGAAGTTTTGCCGGTGAGGGCCGCTCCGAGCGTCCGCGTGGCGAAAAAACCTTCGGCGACAAGTCCCCAGGCGGCAGGCCTTCTGGCGATAAGCCGCGCGGCAAGGGCTTCGGTGCCAAGCCGGGCGGGCCGAAGAATTTTTCCGGTAAGCCGAAAGGCGCCAAGCCAAGCGGTGAAAGACCAGGCGGCGACAGGCCTGCGGGCGGGCCGTCCAGAAGTGGTGGAAAAGGAAAGGGAATGACGCGCGGTGCGGATCGTCGGCGGTGAATTTCGCGGACGGCCTCTCGCCGTGCCAAAATCCAACGAGATCCGGCCGACTGCCGACCGGACGCGCGAGAGCCTGTTCAATATATTGAGCCATGCTTACCCGGAATGCGTCGATGGCACCCGGATCCTCGACCTTTTTGCCGGAACCGGCGCGGTCGGGCTCGAAGCTGTTTCACGCGGCTGTCGCCACGCGCTCTTCGTCGAAAACAGCGTCGAGGGCAGGGCGCTGCTCTGGGAAAACATCGATGCGCTCGGCCTCCACGGCCGCACGCGTATCCTGCGCCGCGATGCGACCGATCTCGGCAGCGTCGGCAATCTCGAAGCCTTCGACGTGCTGTTTGCCGACCCGCCCTATGGCAAGGGTCTCGGCGAAAAGGCGATGGCGGCGGCGGCCGGGGGCGGCTGGCTCAGGCCCGGCGCGATCGCGGTGCTCGAGGAACGCGCCGATATTGTCGTATCCGTGCATCCTTCCTATGTTTTCCTCGAAAACCGCATCTTTGGCGATACGAGGGTGCATTTCTTCCGGTATCAACCGCAATAAGCGGGGGCGGGGCGTGCAGCAGGCAGAGATCATCAGTCCGAAACTGCCTGCGATCAGCGATCTTCCAACGGTCGCCGTCGCTTTCGGCGGCGGCGGCGCGCGCGGACTTGCCCATATCCATATCATCGAGACGCTCGACGAACTCGGCATCCGCCCGGTGGCGATATCGGGTTCGTCGATGGGCGCGATCATGGGGGCCGGCATGGCCGCCGGCATGTCGGGAGCCGAAATCCGCGAACATGCGCTGACGACCGTCGGCAACAAGACGGCGGTCGTCGCCCGCATCTGGGGCCTGCGGCCGGCGACGGTGCGCGATGCGGTGGCCAAGGGCATCCGCATCGGCCAGTTCAATCTGGAGCGGATCCTCAAAGCCTTTCTGCCGGCCGAGCTGCCGGCCCGCTTCGAAGATCTGCTGGTGCCGATGAAGGTCATCACCACCGATTATTACGGACAGAACGAAGTCATCATCGAAGAGGGCGAGCTGTTTCCGGCACTCGCCGCCTCTTCAGCCATCCCCGCCGTCTTCATGCCGGTGCGCCTGCGCGGCCGCGTGATGATCGACGGCGGCATCAGCAATCCCGTGCCCTATGAACCGCTGATGGATCTTGCCGATATCGTCATCGGCATCGACGTCGTCGGCGCGCCGGAAGGCGACGGCACCCATATTCCGAACCGCATGGAAAGCATCTTCGGTTCCGGCCAGCTGATGATGCAGACGGCGATCACGCTGAAGCTGAAACTCTGCCAGCCGCACATCTTCCTGCGCCCGGCCGTCGGCCGCACCGGCGTCATGGATTTCCTCAAGGCCCGCGACGTCCTGGCCATGTCGATCGGCGTCAAGGACGAGCTGAAATTCGCTCTCGACCGCGAGATCGAGGCGCGGCTGAAGAGGTAACGGCCTCTTCAGTCAGATGAGGAGAGATCCGAAGGCGACTTCGACAAATGCTCTCAGCGGCTCATCGCTCTTCTCCACGCGCATGCGCAGCAATGCGCCTTCCCAACTGTTGAGCAGGAATTCGGCAAGCAGCGGCGCAGGCAGCCGATTGCCGATGGCACCTGCGCTCTGCGCTTCGGCAATGCATGCTTCGAAAAGACCGCTCCATGTCCCGAAATGCGCGGCGAGTCGGTCGCGAATAGAGACGCTGTGGTCGGCGACCTCGAGGCTGAGGTTCCCGAGCATGCAGCCACGCACATAGTCGGTTGCCTGAAAGCCGCGAATCCTCTCTTCGAAATAGCCGCGCAGACGATCGATCGGCGGAATGCTGTCATCGCAAAGGCGCGCACGCAGCTCGACAAGGCCGCCATCGAAATAGAAGTCGACCACCTCTTTTCCGAAGGCCTCTTTGCTTTCGAAGTGATTATAGAACGAGCCCTTGGGCACATGCGCGGCGTCGACGATGTCCTTGATCCCGGTCGCTGTGTACCCTGCTTCGTGGAGCATTTGCACCCCGACACGCATGAGATTATCCCGCGTATTCGGGTTTGGCTTGGGCCCGCGGCGGGCAGCTTTGGTTTGCGTTTCCATCTGTTTGGATCTGCCGTGTTAAAGTGTGACCGGTCGTCTTGTATTTCGGCAGCGTTTTGCCGTTTGTCAAGGTGGGCGGGGTCGAACGCTGACAGCTGCCTCAATATTTGCCGCTTCATCCCAAAAAAACATGCGTCGATATCGGCGCGGATTCTCCGACCGAGCCTGCTTGACTAATTAAAGACGACCGGTCATATTAAATTAACCCGATCGGGCCGTCTGGCTGAGGAAACCGTCCGGACCGAGTTCTCGCGCTTTCGGGCGCTTCGTTAATGCAAAGGATGTCTGATGCACCGGCCCTCACTTTTCTCGTCACTTCATTTGGGGTGCTATCAATTGGCTCACCGTGTGGTGATGGCGCCGCTGACGCGCATGCGTGCCGATGCGGGCAATGTGCCAAACGCGCTGGCGCCGGAATATTACCGTCAGCGCGCCTCTTCGGGCGGATTGATCATCGCCGAAGCCACCCAGGTCACGCCGTATGGACAGGGCTATCCATCAACACCCGGCATCCATTCCGCTGAACAGGTCAGGGGCTGGAAGAAGGTCACCGATGCGGTCCATGCCAAGGGTGGTCTCATCTTCCTGCAGCTCTGGCACGTCGGACGCGCGTCGCATGCCAGCTTCCAGCCGAACGGTGTGTTGCCGGTCGCGCCTTCGCCGATCGCGATCACCGACCAGACGTCGCTGACCCCCGAATGGAAGCAAGTCCCCTACGAGACGCCGCGGGCACTGGAGCTGGACGAGATCCCCGAGATCGTCGAGAGCTACCGCCAGGCTGCGCGCAACGCCATGGCCGCCGGTTTTGACGGCGTCGAACTGCACGGCGCCAATGGCTATCTGCTTGAGCAGTTCCTGCACGACCGCTCCAACAAGCGCACCGACATTTACGGCGGAGCGATCGAAAACCGTGCGCGTCTGCTTCTGGATGTCACGAAAGCCGTTGTCGAAATCTGGGGTTCCGATCGCGTCGGCGTCCGGCTGTCGCCCTTCGGCACCTATAATGACGTCGGCGACTCCGATCCGATCGGGCTCTATAGCCATGTCCTGTCGCGCTTAAATGAACTCGACATCGCCTATGTCAGCCTGATCGAGGCGCGCCCTGGCACCGGAATGGAGATCGATGCCCCGCAGGCAGTCGATCAGCTTCGCCCCTTCTGGCCCAAGACCTTAATTCTGGCCGGCGGTTTTACCCGGGAGTCGGCGGAAGAAACCATTCGTTCGGGCCGGGCCGACGCCGTCGCCTTCGGACGCCAGTTCATCGCCAATCCTGACCTGCCCCTTCGGCTGAAGCTGGGAGCGCTGCTCAATTCCCATGACCGCTCGACATTCTATGGCGGCGGTGCGGCCGGCTACGTCGATTACCCGGAGCTGGAAGCCGCACACGCGGCGGAATGACCACGCGGCCGGCACCAACATTGGGCGACGTCAGCGCCCGGTATCTCAACAACATCAGAGCAATATCAAAAGGAACCTTCCCCATGAAAGTCGTTGTCTTGGCTGCAACCGGTCAGGCTGGCCGCACCGTCCTCAGCGAGCTCATCAGCCGTAGCCATCAGGTCACGGCCGTCGCGCGCAATCCCGACAAACTTCCAAACAGCATCGATCGTGTTCGTGACGATCTCAGCAGTGTCGATCGGATTGCGGAGATCATCGCCGGGACGGATGCCGTCGTCAGCGCCTTTGGTCCACCAAAGGATGATCCCCGCTTTTTCTCCGACGTGACCTATACGGATCAACTGGCCGGGGTTGCGGAGCGGTTGATCGCAGCCGTGCGCAAGGCAGGCGTCCCCCGACTGGTCGTGGTGGGCGGAGCAGGTTCGCTCGAGTTTGCCCCCGGCGTGACCGTCTTGAAATCCGGCCATTGGCCGGAGGCGCTGGAGCCGATCGCGATTTCGCATATGAAGGCCTTCGCGGCCTTGCGTGCATCCGACATCAACTGGACCTATTTCAGCCCGCCCATGTTTATTGACCCCGGTGTGCGCACCGGCAAGTTCCGGCTCGGCGGCGACAGCGTCATTTTTGATGAGCAGGGTCGCAGCTGGGTCTCCTTCGAAGACTATGCTGTCGCGCTTGTCGACGAGCTCGAGAATCCCGCGCACGAGCGGGCGCGCTTCACCATCGGTTATTAGTGGTGAGAAAGGAATAGCTGCGCGCTGCTGCCGGACGATCGGCAGCAGCGTCGGGGCCGCAGCAATCAGCTCATCTACGCCTCTGCCGTCGCATCCACCGTTCCCGCCAGCGGATCGTCCTCGAAGGGATCGGCAGCGCGTTTCGGCTTGACCAGCGGTTCGGGGCGGACAGGGTGGGAAAACAGCATGTCGCGGCCGGCCTGCAGCCCTTCGGACACCTGCAGCACCAGGCGCGCCTCGTCGCGTTTGCGGATATCCTCGCCGATCTCATAGGCGTCGACCTCGGGAACACCGAGTGCCTCCAGCGTCCGCCGCCCGAAGAGCAGGCCGGATTCCAGCGTTTCGCGCAGTTCGTAGTCGACGCCCTTGTTGCGCAGTTCGATCGAATGGATGCGGTCGTAGGAGCGCACATAGAGCCTTGTGTGCGGATAGTCCGCCTGCACCAGCTCCACCACCTTGTCGGTGACCTCCTTCTTCTGCGTGCAGACGAGCACGATCTTTGCCCGGTCGATGCCGGCCGAGCGCAGCACGTCCTTGCGGGTGCCGTCGCCGAAATAGATGCGGAAGCCGAAAGAGGAGGCCTGTCGGATGCGGTCCGCCGAAAATTCGATGACGGTGACGCTGCGCCCGCCGGCAAGCAGGATCTGCGCGGCGATCTGGCCGAAACGCGAAAAGCCGACCATCAGCACGTCGGCGCCGGCGCCCTCGAAATCCTCGTCCAGCTCCTCATGCTCGTCGCCGCTGAGCAGACGCTTCGAAAGGGCCGCGCCGATCGGCGTCAGCGCCATGGACAGCGTGACGATCGCAACCAGCAGCGATGCCGTGCTCGCCGACATCAGCCCGACGGTCGCCGCCGCGGTAAACAGCACGAAGCCGAATTCGCCGCCCTGCGGCAGCAGGAAGGCGATGCGGATCGCATCATCATGCGGAGAGCCGGAGATCCGGCAGAGCCCGTAAATGATGATTGCCTTGACCGCCATGATGATCGGCACCGCGACGATGACGAAGAGCACGTTATCGGCAAGCACGTCGAGCTGCAGCGACAGGCCGACGGCGATGAAGAAGATGGCGAGCAGCACGCCGCGGAAGGGCTCGATATCGGCCTCCAGCTCGTGCCGATAGGAGGATTCGGCGAGCATCACCCCGGAGAGGAAGGCGCCCATCGCCATCGAAAGCCCGGCAAGCTGCATCAGGCTTGCCGACCCCATGACGACGAAGAGGGCGGCGGCGATCATCGCCTCGCGCGCACCGGTGCGGGCGATGACCTGGAAGAGCGGCGTCAGCAGGTAGCGCCCCATGACGACCATCGCCGCGACCGCGCCGACGGCGACCGCAAAATCGGTGAGCGGCGCAGGGCTGCCCTTGCCGCCGCCGTCGAGCACGGTGATCAGCGCCAAGAGCGGCACGATCGCCAGGTCCTGGAACAGCAGCATCGAGAAGGAGCGCTGCCCATACCTCGTGTTGACGTCGCCATCGCCCTCGAGGATCTGCATGGCGAAGGCTGTCGAAGACAGCGCCAGGCCAAAGCCGGCGACGATGCTGCCGCGCCAGTCGAGCACTTCAGAAAACCTGGCGAGCGCGGTCAGCGCCAGGCCGGTCACCACCACCTGCGCCGTGCCGAGGCCGAAAATGTCGCGGCGCATCTGCCAGAGGCGGCTGGGTTTCAGCTCCAGCCCGATGATGAAGAGCAGGAAGACGACGCCGAGTTCGGCAACGGCAAGGATCTGTTCGCCGTCGGTAATGCCGTGGAAAACCGGCCCGATGACGATGCCGGCGGCGAGATAGCCGAGCACAGTGCCGAGCCCGAGCTTCTTGAAGATCGGTGCGGCGACCACCGCTCCGCCGAGCAGCAAGATCGTTTCGGAAAAAAAGGCATTGGACGCGGACATCGGGGCGATTTCTTTCGGGTGGCGGGGAACAGGCCGGCAGCCCCGACAAAGAATCGGCGGCGGCGGCCTTGATGCTTGGGTGAGTGCACAATAAATGGAAGCCGAAGGAAAGGCCAAATCATGTCCTCTGAAATCGATTCCTCGACACTTCTTTCCCGCGCAAGTCAATTGATCGATCTGGCCAGGAAGGCAGGGGCCGATGCCGCCGACGCCGTCGTCGTCCGGTCGCGCTCGCAATCGGTCAGCGTCCGCCTCGGCAAGGTCGAGGGCACGGAATCCTCCGAAAGCGACGATTTTTCGCTGCGCGTCTTCATCGGCAAGCGCGTCGCCAGCGTTTCGGCCAATCCGGGCTTCGATCTCCAGGCGCTGGCCGAACGCGCCGTCGCCATGGCCAAGGTCTCGCCGGAAGACCCTTTCGCTTGCCTCGCGGATGAGGCGAGCCTGGCGAAATCCTATCCCGACCTGCAATTGCTCGATACCACCGAGGTCTCCTCCGAGATGCTGCGCGAGGCAGGCCTTGCCGCCGAAGCCGCGGCCCTTGCGGTCAAGGGTGTCACCAATTCCTCCGGCGCCGGTGCGTCGGCCGGCATGGGCGGCTTGGTTCTTGCCACCTCGCACGGTTTCGAAGGCAGCTACATGGCCTCGCGTTTCGGCCATTCCGTCAGCGTCATCGCTGGCGAAGGCACCGGCATGGAGCGCGATTATGATTTCGACAGCCGGCTCTATTATGCCGAGCTCGACGATCCCGCCGACATCGGCCGCCGCGCCGGCGAACGGGTGATCAAGCGCATCAATCCGCGCCAGGTGCCGACCGGCAAGGATGTCACCGTCATCTTCGACCCGCGCGTCGCCCGCGGCTTCGTCGGCCATATCGCCGGCGCGATCAATGGTGCCGCCGTCGCCCGTAAGTCGAGCTTCCTGCGCGACAGGATGGGTCAGCAGGTGCTGAAATCGGGGCTGTCTATCACCGACGATCCGTTGATCGTGCGCGGCCCCTCCTCGCGGCCCTTTGACGGCGAGGGCGTATCGGGCGAGCGGATGGTGATGATCGAGGACGGTGTCTTGAAGCACTGGTTCCTGTCGACCTCGACGGCGCGCGAACTTGGCCTTCAGACCAACGGCCGCGGCGTGCGCGGCGGTACTGCCGTCTCGCCGTCCTCCACCAATCTTGCCCTTGAACCCGGCGACATCACGCCGGAGGAACTGATCCGCAGCGTCGGCAACGGTTTTTATGTCACCGAGCTGATCGGCCACGGCGTCAATATGATCACCGGCGAATACAGCCGCGGCGCCACCGGCTTCTGGATCGAGAACGGCGAACTGACCTTCCCGGTCTCAGAGGTGACGATCGCCTCGAACCTCAAGGACATGTTCATGCGGCTGACGCCGGCAAACGACATCGACCGCAAGTTCGGCGTCGCGGCCCCGACCTTCGCCATCGAAGGCATGACGCTGGCAGGGCGCTAGAAGCATGATGCCGAAAAGTGTGTGCGCTTTTCGGAAGACATCATGCTCAAACGAAAGTTGGACGGATTTGACGGGATGAGCGATAGGGAAAAGCCCCGTTGGCAGAGCGATCTCACGCTGATCGTCGATGCTGCGAAAGAGGCCGGTGCGGTCGCTTTCGGTTTCTTCAACCAGTCTCCCGAGGTCTGGTGGAAAAACGACGACCGCTCCCCCGTCAGCGCCGCCGATTTCGCTGCCAACAAGACCCTCGAAACCATTCTGCGCAAGGCCCGGCCGGATTATGGCTGGCTGTCTGAGGAAACCGACGATGATGCCGGCCGCCTTTCGCATGAGACGCTGTTCATCATCGACCCGATCGACGGCACGCGCGCCTTTCTCGGCGGACAGAAGCTCTGGTGCGTCAGCGTCGCGGTCGTTCATCGCGGCCGGCCGGTCGCCGGCGTGCTCTATGCCCCGGCGCTCGAGGAACTCTATGAGGCCGTCGATGGCGGCGTGGCGCTGAAGAACGGCGTGCCCTTCACCGTATCCGCGGCAGGACCGCAGGAGACGAGCCGCCTTGCGGTCGGCGAGGACCTGTTGAAGACCTTTCCGCCGGAGTTTCGCGACCGGGTCAGCCGCCACAAACACATTCCCTCGCTTGCCTATCGCATCGCCATGGTGGCGGACGGTCGTCTCGAAGGCACCTTCGTCAAGAGCAATTCGCATGATTGGGATCTGGCCGCCGCCGATCTGATCCTGAGCTGCGCCGGCGGTGGCCTCGTCGATCTCGACGGCAGGCCGATCGTCTACAATCGCGCCGACGTGACCCACAACGTCCTTTGCGCAGCACCGACGCCCCGCATCGCTGAGTTTCTCGCGGCCTTTGCGGGACGACGAGACAGTTGACGTTTCCGTCAAAATCCCGCAGATGGGGTGGCGGAGGAGAATAGCAGAAAGAGAACAAAAAATGACTGACTCCGGTGACAAGAAGCAGCTTTTGCATCTGGTTTTTGGCGGCGAACTGGAAAGCCTCGACAACGTCCAGTTCCGCGATCTGAAGGGTCTCGATATCGTCGGCATTTTCCCGGATTATGCCACGGCGCTGACGGCCTGGAAGTCGAAAGCGCAGCAGACGGTCGACAATGCGCATATGCGCTATTTCATCGTCCACATGCATCGTTTGCTCGATCCGCAGGAAAAGGCCTGAGGCAGCTGACTTGGCCATCGGCCGCGGCATGTATCGGCGGCCTGCGGTTCGTCGCGCCGGGCTTCGTGCACCGGCCGTCCGTCGATCCGGATCGTTTGACGCATTCTGAACAAATTCATCGGCCATTCCGGCCGCAACGATAATGAGGGAATGGGTTTGATGTCGATCTTGGATCGGAGACTGGCGCAATGAGTTCCCGGATGGCTCGGTTCGGTCTGAGCGCATACCGTCTGGCGGGAACCGTGGCCTCTCCTGTCGTCGGCCTCTATATCACCTACCGCACGGCCAAGGGCAAGGAAGACCGGGCGCGCCGCCTGGAACGCTTCGGCTATCCGAGCGCCAACCGGCCGCAAGGCCCGCTCGTCTGGTTCCATGCCGCAAGCGTCGGTGAAACCAATGCCGTCATCCCGCTGATCCGTGAAATCCGCCGCCGCGACATCCATGTCATCTTGACCACGGGCACCATCACCTCGGCGAGGCTCGCCGCCGAGCGCCTCGGCAATGACGCGATCCACCAATATGTGCCGCTCGACCTGAAGCCCTCGGTCAGCCGCTTCCTCGATTATTGGCAGCCCGATTGCGCCATCATCGCCGAATCCGAGATCTGGCCGGCAACGGTGCTGGAACTCGGCCGCCGCCGCATTCCGCAGATCCTGATCAATGCCCGCATGTCGGATCGTTCCTTTGCCCGCTGGCGCCGCCGGCCGGCAATCGCCGAAGCCTTGTTCGAGAATCTCGCCCTCGTCATCGCCCAGTCGGATATCGATGCCGAACGTTTCCGCGATCTCGGCGCCGTTCCCGTCATCACCTCGGGCAATCTGAAGGTCGATACCGACGCACCGCCCTATGACAGCGCTGTCCTCGCCCGCTACAAGAAGCAGATCGGCGACCGCAAGACCTGGGCGGCGATCTCGACCTTCGACGGCGAGGAGAATGCCGCCGCCATCGTTCATCGGGCGCTGAGGGAGCGCGATCGTCAGCTGACGATCATTGTGCCACGCCATCCCGACCGTTGCGACGAGATCGAGGCGGCTCTGGTCAAGCTGGGGCTGAAGGTCGCTCGCCGCACCCGCGACGATGTCCTGTCGGCCGATGTCGATATTTTCCTCGGCGATACGATCGGCGAAATGGGCCTCTATTTAAGACTGACCGAAATCGCCTTCGTCGGCCGCTCGCTGTTTGCCGAAGGCGGCCAGAACCCGCTTGAGCCCGCCATGCTCGGCTGCGCCGTTCTCTCCGGCGGCCATGTGCAGAATTTCCGCGATGCCTATCAGAAGCTTGCCCGCAGCGGCAGCGCCCGCATGGTGCGCGATACCGAAATGCTGGCGAAGGGCGTGCATTACCTTTTGACCAATGACGAAGCCCGCCGCAATATGATCGAGGCCGGTATTACCGCCGTGCACGAGATGCGCGGTGCGCTGACCGCGACCGTCAAGGGGCTGGAACCCTATATCAATCCGCTGACGGTGAAGGCGCGGCTGCTGCCCAAGGCCGTGGCCCAGCTCTGAGGATAAAGCATGGCGGCAGCGTCCCTTATCAAAGGCATTCTCTTCGACAAGGACGGCACGCTGCTCGACTATGACGAGAGCTGGCTGCCGGTAAACCGCGAACTTGCCCGTATCGCCGCTGAAGGCGATCCGCTTCTCGCCGACCGGCTGCTGTTGGCCTGCGGCATGGATCCGGTAACCGGCCATATCGTGCCTGACAGCCTGCTTGCGGCCGGCAATACCCGCCAGATTGCCGAGGGCCTGGTTGCCGCGGGGTCGATGGTCGAGGTCGTCGAACTGACGGTTCGCCTCGACGAGCTGTTTTCCAACGCCGCCGAATTTTCCGTGCCGGTAACCGATCTCGCCGGCTTCTTCGCCAGGCTGCATCGGCGCGGCTTCAAGCTCGGCGTCGCCTCCAGCGACAATGAGCGCTCGATCCGCCAGACGGCGGAACGTTTCGGTTTCGCCCGCTATGTCGATTATATCGCCGGATATGACAGCGGTTTCGGCGTCAAGCCGGAACCGGGCATGGTGTTCGGCTTCTGCGCCGCGACCGGTCTTTCGCCTGAGGAAGTGGCGATGGTCGGCGACAACAATCACGATCTGCACATGGGCCTGAATGCCGGAACCGGGCTGAGGATCGCGGTGCTGACCGGCACCGGTTCGCGCGATTCGCTGGCCGCTGCCGCCGATCATGTGCTCGACGATATCACCGCGCTCGAGACGCTGCTGCCGGATCTGCAGCCTGCCTGACGGGTAAGGGCTTGCATTTTCATTGATTTTGGCTTCTCAATCCGGCCGGTCGAAAAGCAAGGGGCTGGCTGCCGCAAGGCGGGCAGGGGAGCGGAACGGCAAGATGATATCCGAAGCGCCGCCGTTCTGGTGGAGGAAAGCCGATTGGCGGGCCTGGCTGCTGGCGCCTGTTTCCTTTCTCTACGGTCGTATCGCCGGCCACCGCATGGCCTATGGGCGCCGCGCCTCCGTTGCCATTCCGGTTATCTGCGTCGGAAATTTCACCGTCGGCGGCGCCGGCAAGACGCCGACGGCGCTGACCATTGCCCGCGCCGCCAAGGCGAAAGGGCTGAAACCGGGCTTTCTCAGCCGCGGTTACGGCGGCTCTCTCGATGTGACGACGGTGGTCGATCCCGATCACCACCGGGCGGTTGCCGTCGGCGATGAGCCGCTGCTGCTTGCCCGGGAGGCGCTGACGGTGATTTCGCGGAGGCGCGTCGACGGGGCTCAGCGTCTGGTGGCGGAGGGCGCCGATCTCATCATCATGGATGACGGTTTCCAGAGCGCCCGGCTGGCGATCGACTATGCCCTGCTGGTCATCGACGCGACCCGCGGCCTCGGCAACGGCCATATCGTGCCGGCCGGCCCGGTGCGGGCCCCGATCGGCCAGCAGCTGCGTTCGGCCACCGCCCTGTTGAAGGTCGGCGGCGGCAATGCCGCCGACAGGATCGTCCGCATGGCGGCACGCGCCGCAAAGCCCTATTTCACCGCCGCGCTGAAAGTGCGCGGCGACAATACGCTTACCGGCATGAAGGTGCTCGCCTTCGCCGGCATTGCCGATCCGGCCAAATTCTTCCGCACGGTCGAATCGCGCGGCGCCGAAATCACCGTCGCCAAATCCTTCGGCGACCACGAGCACCTGACCGAGGACGAGATCGACGACATCCTGACGACCGCCGAGCGTCAGGGCCTGCTGATCGTCACCACCTCAAAGGATTTCGTCCGTCTCTCCGGTCATCCCGGCAAGGCGGCACAGCTCGCGGAAAAGTGCCGGGTGATCGAGGTCGACATGGTGTTCGAGGATCACCTCGCCCCGAGCCTGATCATCGACCGGGCGATCGTTGCCTGCCGCGAGCGGCGTCTGCGTGAGATCAAGGCCGGCGTTAAAGCGAGTCCCGGAAAGGCTGAGCCGGTCTAAAAGACTGCTGCAAACTCGCGTTGGTTTGCGGAGGCTATGGATCAACGGCCTCTTGTCCGCCGCTTCGTCCGGCTTTCTCCTACCCCCAATCGCAATGTCGTCACACGATCGAGTGAAGCAAAGTTTCGCGGGCGGAGGTCAGATGCGACCGACAAGCGTGATCGATCAACGCGATGTTGCGGCTTTCGAGGGCATCGATCAGCGCGAGATGTTCCCCAATGGCGACCTCATTGCGCGCGCGTTCATCCCGCTTGTTCCACTGATAGTGATAGTGGAAGACCATGGCGATCACGTCTTGGAAGCTTTCGATAAAACGGTTTGGCGCGACAGCCACAATCAGGCGATGGAACCGGCTGTCCAGTTCCGAGAAATCCTGAAACCGGGCATCGATATCCGCGAGCAGTTCCAAATGCGCCGCTCGTACGGCACGCACCTGCTTCCAGATGGGTGAGCTGTCGGGCAGGGTAGCGAACAGACGTGCGGAGCGCATTTCGAACATTTCTCTGATTTCGAACAGTTCGAGTGCGAAACTTGCGGTGAACCCTTTAAAAACCCAGCCTGCATTCTGACGCCTCTCGATCAGCCCATATTTCTGAAATCGATTGAGGAACTCACGGACTATGGTTGTCGCGACGCCGAATTTCCGAGCCAATTCAGCCTCATTGATTTCCGTGCCCGGACAGGCATCACCGCGCAGCATCCATTCCATGAAACTCGTCTCGAACTGTTCCGAAATGGCTAAGGTCTCTTCCTTCGGATAGCGCTCTATCTGCCGCGGCTGCTCCCGTATAATCCGCCTATGCGCTTCGGATACGATGATCCCACGTGCGGACATCGCCGCCAGCACCTTCCGCACCGTCGTTCTGCTCACGCCAAGCTGGGCGCGCAGTGCGTTTTCCGATGGCAATTCCTCTCCAAGATCGAATGCCCGAATGATATCGATCATATCATTAAAGGCCCGCTTAAAGGTCGTATCCATCCTCATTGCGCAACTTCCGGCATGTTTAGATATCCATAAGAAACAATTTGACGTACGTGTATCATATGTTTCTTATGTATAAAAAACCAGGGAGGCTCGGGAAATTTGGAAGACTCTGGGATTTTGCCTCAGAATTCGTCCCGGCCGGGAGGTTCGCAAGGTGCAACCTTCCACCCGAGACAATCTGGAATCACATTAGGACTGAAGCTTTTGAGCTTAGGCCCATTGTTGATCCTCATTATCCTCATCGCGGTCGTCAGTCTGATCACGCCGGCTTTTCTGAAGCCCGGCAACCTGGGGAACATCCTGGCGCAGACGGCGGTGATCGCTCTTGTGGCGATGGGGCAGCAGCTCGTTATCCTGACACGCGGTGTCGACCTGTCTGTCGGCTCGAATCTCGCGCTTGCGACAGTCATCGGCGGATTGATCTACCAGCAGGTTGATGCCTCGATCGCCGTCATTATGGCCATGTTGCTGGCGGGTGCTGCTGTCGGGGCGGTAAACGGCGTGGTGTTTGTCTACGGTCGGCTGCCACATCCCTTCATTATTACCCTTGCGACCTTGAGTATCTGCCGTGGTCTGGCACTTGCATTGGCCCCTGGCCACACCACTATGCGCGGGATGCCCGAAGCAATTACTGTGATCGGTGGCGGTACGACGTTTGGTGTGCCCAATTCCTTCCTTGTCGTCGGGATCTTCGGGCTTCTTTTTCTGATCCTGACGAAGGCAATGGTCTGTGGCCGATGGATCTATGCCGTCGGCGGCTCGCCGAATGCCGCCAGAAGCATGGGTATACCGGTAAAGGGTGTCCTGCTCTCGACCTACATTATCTCAGGCTTTTGTGCCGGCGCCGGCGCGGTGCTGCTGGCGGGACGGACCGGTGCCGCCTCGCCGATCTATGGCAATCTCTTGGAACTCGACACGATTGCGGCGGTGATAATCGGTGGTGCCAGCTTCCTTGGCGGACGAGGCCATCTCGGCCACGCCCTGATCGGCGCCGTGCTGATCGGCGTCATCCGCAACGCTCTTAACCTTCTCGGCGTCGATGTGTTCTTTCAAATGATCGCGATCGGTCTCGTCATCGTCATCGCCGTTGAGGCCGATGTGCTTCGTAACCACCTCGAGGCGCGCGCGCGTGTGCTTCAATCGGCGAGAGTGCAATGAACGCTGCATCCGCCCCACCGGTCCTTTCGGTTCGAAATGCCCAGAAGCGCTTTGGCGCCATCCATGCCCTGAAAAATGTAAGCTTTGATGCATATGCAGGGGAGGTAACGGCTCTGCTGGGTGACAACGGTGCCGGCAAGTCGACGCTCGTCAAATGCATCAGTGGGCTTCATAGTCTCGACGAAGGAGAGATCCTCGTGGATGGTGCTCCCGTATTGCTCCATTCAACGGCGGCGGCCCGTCGCGCCGGCATCGAAATCGTCTATCAGGATCTGGCGCTTTTCGACAACCTGACCCCTGTGCAGAATTTTTATTGCGGGCGAGAAATCTCTTTCCCTTCTTGGCTGCCGCGCCCGCTCCGCTTCCTCAACACGGGCGTAATGAAGCGGGAGGCAGCGCGCGTAATCGATCGCCTGAAGGTGAAGCTGCCGCGGTTCGACGCGCCGGTCGCGCTGATGTCTGGTGGACAACGACAGGCGATTGCGGTCGCGCGCGCCATTGTTTTTGCACGCAAGCTTGTGATTCTTGACGAACCAACGGCCGCCCTCGGCGTCCGAGAGTCTCGCCAGGTTCTTGACCTTGTCAATCAGCTCAAAGCCGAAGGCAATGCCGTGATCATAATCACGCACAATATGGAACATGTCGTCGAAATTGCCGATCGGGCCGTGGTGCTGCGGCAGGGTCGCAAGGTGGGTGAACTGAAGCCAACCCAAGCGAACAAGCAGGACCTTGTCGCGATGATCGTCGGCGCTGAGGCTTAGGGGAGATCGCTGCTTCGATAGGGCAGTGGACAACGAGATCGCTCTAGAGGAGGGCGATCGAAACATGGGAGGTGTTATGATGAAACCGCAATCCCTGCTGGGAGCCCTTGCGCTTTTGGCTGTCGCTGTAGTCCCGTCCTTGGCGCAGGAGCCGATCAAGCTCGGCTTTATAACCAAATTCCCGGTACCGTTCTTCGCAACAATGGAGAACGCAGCCAAGGATTATGCAAAGAGAAATCCCGGCGTCGAGATCATTTACGGGCAGGGAACCTCCGCAACCGACATCGAGGGCCAGATTGCACAGATCGAGTCCATGGTGACACGAGGCGTGCAGGGCATTGCGCTCACGCCCGTCGATCCCACCGTGTCCACGGCCCTGGACAAGGCGGTGGCTTCAGGCGTCAAGGTCGTCCTGATGGATAACAATATTCCGGATTGGAAAGGCAGGACGGCGCTTGCCACGACCAATAATTTTGCCGCGGGCAAGATCGCCGGCGAATATCTCAAAACGGTTCTTAAAGCTGGCGATACGCTCGGGATTCTCGAGGGTGTGCCCGGTGTGCCAGCGCTTGATGACCGTGTGAAGGGTATGCTTGAAGGGCTGCAGGGCCTTGACGTCAAGATCGTCGGGAAAGGCGCAACAAACTGCACCGAGGAACTCGGGATCAGTGTCGCCGAAGATCTGCTGACGAAGAACCCGGACCTCAAGGCCATTTACGCCGCTTGCGGCCCGCCCGCTGCTGGCGCTGCACGCGCAATCAAGAATTCCGGCACTGCCAATGACAAGATCGTGTTGGTCGGTTTCGACTTTTGCTGCGGCGAAGAGGAGGCGCTGAAGAGTGGAGTCGAGGATGCTTCGGTGGCGCAGTTCCCCACCAAGATGGCTGAACTCGGTGTGGATGCGCTGGTAAAATCGATTCGCGGAGAGAAGGTGGAGTCTTTGATCGATTCCGGGGCCGCGCTCGTGACGCCTGAGAATATGGCGCAATTCAAGTAAACCGTTGCCTCTCTGTGCAATTTGTAGAGAGGGCATATCGACCTTGTTGGTGCTTAGCTAACGGCCCGTCCTTCGTGGGCGGGCCGGACCTGTGGCCCCTCGCACGCGGCCGCGCTTTAACGCCGCTGGTTCGGCAGCACGCCGGCGCGCTTGTCGGCTTCGATTGCCGAGATCACGTCGGCATAGGGTTCCTGGCGGGCGACGCTCCAATAGCGCAGCTCGTCGAGCGGGATCTGTTTTCCCGTCATCGCGCAGACGACATAGGAGCCGGGCGAGAGAATCTGGAAATCGCCATCGAGATACCGGATCTTCGCCTCGCGGTTTCCGTGCCCTTCGAACAAATTCATGCGCTCCGTTCCCTGCAGCCTCTCATCCGTTTGCCATACTCCGGCAGAGGCGGCTTTTCCAGCTTTTTCAGCTTCTGCCGAAAAGCCGCTCGATATCGCTGAGCTTCAATTCGATATAGGTCGGCCGGCCGTGATTGCACTGGCCGGAGCCGGGCGTCACTTCCATTTCCCTGAGCAGCGCGTTCATTTCTTCCGGCCGCAGTCGCCGCCCGGAGCGCACCGATCCGTGGCAGGCCATGGTCGCCGCCACATATTCGAGCTTGGCCGACAGGCCCGACGCCGTGTCCCATTCGGCAATCTCGTCGGCAAGCTGGCGGATCAGCCCATGCGCATCGACTTCGCCGAGCATGGCCGGCGTCTCGCGCACAGCAATCGCCCCGGGGCCGAAACGCTCGATCGCCAGGCCGAGTTCGGCAAGTTCCGCCGCATGCTGCATCAGCCGGTCGCAATCCTCTTCCGGAATATCGATGATTTCGGGGATGAGCAGCACCTGCGAGGCCAGCCGCTTCGAATGCAGCGCCTTGCGCATCGCCTCGAACACCAGCCGCTCATGGGCGGCATGCTGGTCGACGATGACGAGCCCGTCCTCGGTCTGAGCGACGATGTAGTTGGCGTGGATCTGCGCCCGTGCCGCGCCGAGCGGATAGCGCCCGGTTGTTTCGGGCGAGGCCGTCTCGGCTGCTGCCGACTGCGGCGAAAACTGGGCCTCGGCCCGCGCCGTCGGCATCGAGAGCCCGTCGAAGGAGGCCTGCGGCCGTTCACCGAAACCGTTTGCCGGCTGGTAGGGACGGGAAGGCGAGGTCTCGGCCGACCATGCCGTCTGCGGCCGCTGCGCGTAGGGTTGGAAGCCGGGACGGAAGGAGCGCAGCATGTCGCTTGCCCCGGTCGTTGCCGCCCGACTGCCGTCGCGCGCCAGGGCCTCGCGGATGGCGCCGACGATCAGGCCGCGCACGAGGCCGGGGTCGCGGAAGCGCACGTCGGATTTTGCCGGATGCACGTTGACGTCGACGAGGGCGGGATCGAGGGTAATCGACAGCACCGCCACCGGATGACGGCCTGACGGGATGTTTTCGGCATAGGCGCCGCGGATCGCCGACAGGATCAGCTTGTCCTGCACCGGCCGGCCGTTGACGAAGGCATATTGATGGGCGGAGTTGCCGCGATTGAAGGTCGGCACGCCGGCAAAGCCGGTGAGCGAAATCTCCTCGCGCACGGCGTCGAGCGCAATGGCGTTGTCGCGGAAGTCCTTGCCGAGCACCTGCGCCATGCGTGCTAGATGATCGTCGCCGGTCGCCGGAAATTCCAGCGTCGTGCGGTCGGAGCCGGACAGCACGAAGCGCACGGCGGGAAAGGCGATCGCCATGCGCTTGACGATCTCGGTAATGGCACCGGCCTCGGCCTTCTCGGTCTTCAGGAATTTGAGCCGGGCGGGGGTCGCGAAAAAAAGATCGCGCACTTCGACGATCGTCCCGGGATTGGCGGCGGCCGGGCGCAAATGCGCGACCTTGCCGGCGTTGACGGCGATCTCGTGGCCGCCGGCGCTGTCGCGCCTGCGGCTGGCGATGCTGAGCCTTGCGACCGAGCCGATCGACGGCAGCGCCTCGCCGCGGAAACCGAGCGTGCGGATATCCTCCAGCGTCTCCGATAGTTTCGAGGTGCAGTGGCGCCTGACCGCCAGTTCCAGATCGGCCGCATCCATGCCCGAACCGTTGTCGCTGACCCGCAGCAACGCCTTGCCGCCCCCTGCCGTGGCGATCTCGATGCGCGTCGCGCCCGCATCGAGCGCGTTTTCGATCAGTTCCTTGGCAGCGCTCGCCGGCCGTTCGATGACTTCGCCGGCGGCGATCTGGTTTATGAGCGTTTCGGAAAGCTGTCTGATGGCCATGGGCTATTTTCGAGGATTCGCGGGCTGGAGGGAAGAGGGTTCGATGGGCATTCCCAAAGCGTGATCCGGGCCTCCCGCAACTTGAGGATCACTAGTGTTAAGCCGGTTTTAACATAAAAATGGCATTTCTATTCAAATACCTCCGGAAGCTTTCGAAATCGAACAGATGTGGGACGCAACAGCATGAGTGCCGGCTTCGATAAGGCGGACACATCATCGGAAACCGACGGGATTTCCGCCGGGGCCGATCTGCAGACGGCGCTTTTCGATGTCGTGTGCGACAGCCTTTCGTCAGCTTTCATCATCTATGACAAGAACGATCATCTGATCTTCGCCAGCCGCCAGACGCTGGAATTTTTCCCGCTGCCGCCTGAGATGCTGAAGCCCGGCACGCGGCTTCGCGATTTCCTCGGCGCGGTTTACGACACCGGCATTCGCCAGCAATATGACGTCAAGCAGCGCGGCTCGCTGAGCCGCGAGGACTGGCTGTCGCAGAAAATCGCCTCGCATTGGCGCGAGCGCTTCGATGCCGTTGAGCGTCATGCTGCCGACAGCTGGGTGCGTTTCGTCAAACGCCGGCTGCCCGGCGGTTACGGCGTCACCATCATTTCCGATATTTCCGAGGACAAGAAGCGCGAAGAGCAATGGCGCTCGGATCTGGAGCGGGTGCAGCTCACCGAGGACATTCTCGACAATCTGCCGTTCCCGCTCTTCGTCAAGGACCGCAACCTCACCTATGTCGCGGTCAATCTCGCCTTCTGCGAGAAATATCAGACGACCGCCGACGAGGTGCTCGGGCGCAAGAGCAGCGACCTTTTTTCCGTCGAGATCGCCAAGCGCTTCGAAGAGAGCGACCGTCATGTGCTGGAGACCGGCGAGATGTCCGTCTCCCGCCAGCGGCAGATCTCCCGCGACGGCATCGAGCGCGACATCGTCAGCCGCAAGCACCGCATCGGCAAGCCGGGCCGCTATTTCCTCGTGTCGACCATGCAGGATCTGCCGCGCGATGGCGCCGATCTCGACGAGTTCGGCCGGGCATCGGCGATCACCACCTCAAGCAATCAAAGCTATCGCCGCGCCTATGTGCCGGTGCCGAGTGCGGTCGAGCGCCGCGAGCCGGCGGCGATGGAAGCGATCGTTCCGGAGAATTTTTCCGGCCGCAAGGTCCTCGTCGTCACGTCCGACCTTGCCGCTGAGACCGCCGCGCTGCGGACGCTGTCGAAATACGGTTTCGAATCCTGCTCGGTCCGCGGCGAGGACGAGGAGGAACACTTCCTGGAAATCGCCACCTCCTCCGGCATCTCGCTCGATCTCCTGATCATCGACAACCAGATGGGCATGCGCTGCCTCGAGCTTGCGGAGCAATACGGCATCCCGGCGCTGGTCATGGACGGTTTTCAGATCGCCAACGAACTGACCTTCCAGATCGCCCGCCATTTCAACCGCAACAGCCGCAATGGTGGCACCGGTGCGGATTCGGATTGGGAAATCAGCATCTCCGACGACGTCGTCGGCCTGCAGGTTCTCGTCGCCGAAGACAATGATATCAACCAGATCGTTTTTTCGCAGATCCTCGAAGGCCTTGGTTATCGCCATATGATCGCGGCGACCGGCGATGAGGCCGTGCGCCTCTGGGCCGAGCACCGGCCGCAGATCGTGCTGATGGATATTTCGCTGCCGGGCTTCAACGGCTTCGAGGCCGCCCGCCTCATTCGGCAGATGGAAGAAACCGGCGGGACAAGCCACACCCCGATCATCGGCGTCCTCACCCAGGCCTTCGAACGGGACCGCGCCGAATGCGTCAAGGCGGGCATGGACGATGTCATCATGAAACCGGTCAGCCCCGATATGCTCGAGGCGGTCTTCCAGAGGCATCTGCTGGATGAGGTCATGCGGGCGCGAGGCTGATGCATGTCATCAGGACCTGTGAGCGGCTCCGGCCAACGGCATAAAAATTAACGACTTTAGCCGGGACCACCGGTCAACTCCCGGATTCTGGGGTGGTTTTAGCGGCAATGCCTGCTGATTTACTATCAAATTGTTAAGACATGCCGGTCATTCTTTGCATGGCGCGGGAAAGCTCGGGTGAATGATGAAATCGGCGGACACAGCTTTCTTGACCGTCGGTCAGAATGAGCTTCAGGCGATGGCCTATACCGATCCGCTCACTGGATTGGGAAACCGCAATCGCATGCGGGACAAGGTCCTGCAGATCTCTTCCGAGCGCGCCAGCGACCCGGCGCCCTTCACCATCGGCATCGCCAATCTCGACAGTTTCAAACCGATCAACGATCTCTTCGGCTCGGCTGCCGGGGATGAAATCCTTTGCCAGGTCGCCCATCGCCTGAGGGCCTGCATTCCCGATGGCGCGTTGGTCACCCGCCACGACGGAGATGAATTCGCCTTCGTGCTGCCGCTGATCTTCGAGCGGGCGAGTGCCGAGAAATTCGGCCAGATGATCCGCGAAGTATTGTCGGCCCCTTATGATCTCGGCGACCGCAACGTCCGTCTTTCCGCCTCCCTCGGCTTTGCCATCTACCCGTTCGCCGGAGAAGACTGCGAGGAGCTGCTGAAGAGCGCCGAAACTGCCCTCTACCGTTCCAAGCGCCGCGGCCGTGGCCAGATCACCGTCTATTCGCGCGAGATCGCCCAGGAAATGAAGCGCGCCACGCAGCTGGAGCAGGCGCTCAGAAACGCCATCATCTCCGACGCGATCGACGTGCATTTCCAGCCGATCGTCTCGCTCTCCAACAATCAGGTGGTCGGCTTCGAGGCGCTCGCGCGCTGGAACGATCCCGATCTCGGCTTCGTCTCGCCCGGCGTCTTCGTCCCGCTCGCCGAAGAACGCGGCTTCATCGATGCGCTGTCGGAAGCGCTGCTGCGCAAAGCCGCCGAAGCAGCCCTGTCCTGGCCGCGCGAACTCTTCCTGTCGTTCAATCTCTCCTCGGCGCAGCTGATGGATCCGGGCACCAGCAGCAGCATCCTGTCGATCCTCGGCCGCGTCGGCTTCGATCCGCATCGCCTGGAGCTGGAGATCACCGAGACCGCGGTGATGAGTTCGGCCGATACCGCCCACCGCATCATCGCCGATCTGCGCGCCGCCGGCGTGCGTATTTCGCTCGACGATTTCGGCACCGGCCAGTCGAGCCTCGGGCGCCTGCGCGACTTCATCTTCGACAAGATCAAGATCGACCGCGCCTTCGTTTCGCGCATCAACTCCGACCGCGCCTCCGAACACATCATCAAGGCGATCCTGACCATGTGCGACGGCCTGGAGCTGGAAGTCGTGGCTGAGGGCATCGAGGATTATGCCGAGGCGGTGAAGCTGCGCATGCTCGGCTGCGGCATGGGCCAGGGCTATCACTTCGGCCGCCCGGCCGACGGGATCGCCACGCTGCGCTTCCTGCACGAGAACTATTACGATTCATCCATGGCGGAACGTGTCAGCGCATAATGCATGATGCCGAAAACTGTGAGCGGTTTTCTCAACGACCGACAATAGCAAAAAGCGATGGCGCCCCTAGGAGCGCCATCGCCTACGCTATACTACCGCGCGGTTTTTCTGGCCCGGCTGTCTTAACGCCAATTTACTTCGGCGTTGTCGAGCCGGTGGCCGTGGTGTCGGTGCCGGTCGCAGCCGGAGCCTTTTCGGCCGACTGCATGGCCAGCGTCTTGAACTCAGGTGCGGCCTTCAGCGATTCAGCCGTTTCGCTTGTCGTCAGCTTGACGCTGCCGTCCTGAGTATTCTGGGCGACGGTGATCTTCTCCATCGGGACGGCGACGTTCTTTTCGCCGATACCGAGGAAGCCGCCGACGCCGACGATCGCAGCAACGAAACCGCCGTCATTCTTGAGGATCAGGTCGTTGACGCTGCCGATGCTTTCATTGTTGCCGTTATAGACCGACTGGCCGATATAGGTATTAGCGCTGACCTGGTCGGGAGATTGCTCCGTGATGTAACCGGCCTGCGCCGTGTCTGCCGTCGGGGCTGCGGCCGGAGCCTGTGCGGCATCGCCTGCGGGCTTGGTGACGTCAGGGGTCATCGGCTTCGGCGCTGCCGGATCGGCGGGAGCCGCCTGTGTCGTCGCAGCCGGATCGGCCGGCTTCGGCGCCGCCTGCGAGAATGCCGCCGGTGCGAAAGCCGTGGCAAACAGGGCGCCAGCGGCAACGGTCGTCAAGAGTTTGCGTGTCATTTCGAACCTACCTTCAGTTCCTAGAGTGGTCGCTGACGCAGCAATTTCTGTGTCATTGCCGCGCCGGTTCGAAAGGAAAATGACTGGTGCGCCGATTGGTTCCGGTTGAAAACACGGAAAATTTCTCGATTTTCACGGAACATTTATCGCGCAACCGCTACCAGAACGAGAAAAGGCGCCTCCGGCCGGAAGCGCCTCTGATTGTTACGGGCAAGCTGTCTTCAGATCACGTAGACCGGATCGAACACGCCTTTGACCTCGATGCCGAGTTCGAGCAGCGCGCCGGCGCTCGGCTGCGCAGAACGGGCATCTTCATCGAGGCCCTCCCAGGCGGTCGTCACTGCCAGCCGGTCGGCATTGACGCCGATGAAGGCGGGGCAGGAGGGCTGGACGGCGGGAACCTTGTAGCGCGAGATGCGCAACCCGTCGGGATTGTAGCGGTCGACGACGCCGGCACCCCAGCGGGAATTCCAGATATAGCCATCGGCATCGACCACCGAGCCGTCGATGTCGCCGGGCTCGTCGGCGCTGTCGACCAGCACGATCGGCTCGCCCGAGGGCATGCCGGTGTTCGGATCGACCATGACGCGCATCAGCCGGTTGAGGCGGGAATCCGTGTAATAGCCGATCGTGCCGTCCGGTGAGAAGCAGATTGAATTCGGGATGCTGATGCCATTGAAGATCTTCGTTACCTTGCCGCTAGCGACGTGATAGATGGCGCCGGCCTGGTTTTCCGCCCGCTTGCTCATCGTGCCGATCCAGAGCGCACCGGAAGGATGGGTGCGGCCGTCGTTCGAACGGTTCTCCGGCCTGTCGTTTTCGAGCGCGGCATAGAAGGTCAGGTTGCCGCTCGCCACATCGCGGACGAAAAGCCCTTCCTCCGTCGCGATCAGTTGTCGGCCGGCGTCGATACGGGCGAGCACGCTGGCCATGGCGGGCAGCGGATGCACCTTTTTGGCGCCTGTGGAAAGATTGAGCTCGTGCAGTTCCTTGCCGAGGATGTTGAACCACCAGACGGTATTGCTGTCCGGATCATAGGTCGGGCCTTCGCCGAGAACGGAATTGGTGTTGCAAAGGGTCTTGCCCTCGAACTCGTAGATATCGGTCATACGCTCACGCTCCCAATGGCTGCATCATAGGCGTAAATGGTCGCCTTGGCGCGCTCGGCAACCTCTGATGCGGTCATTCCCGGCTTGTAGAGGCTGGTGCCGAGACCGAAGGCGAAGATGCCGGCCTTGGTATAATCGCCGAAATTCTTGTCCGACACGCCGCCGACGGCGGCAATCGTCAGTTCCGGCGGCAGGATCGCCCGGATCGCCGTGATGCCGGAGGGACCGAGCACGCTTGCCGGAAAGAATTTGAGACCGGTCGCGCCGGCCCGCGCTGCGGCGAGCGCCTCTGTCGGCGTAAACACGCCTGGCATCGTCACCATGCCGTATTGGCGCGCCCGGATGATCACCTCGGGCTCGACATTCGGCGTGACGAGCAGCGTGCCGCCGGCGGCATTCAGGCTGTCGACCGCCTCGACCGTCAGCACCGTGCCGGCGCCGATCAGCACCTCGGGCGGCGCCATCTTGGCGGCGATCTCGATCGATTTGAACGGCTCCGGCGAATTGAGCGGGATCTCGATCGCCGTCAGGCCATTGTCGATCAAGGCGCCAACCACGCTTTCGGTCTCGTCGGGCCGGATGCCGCGAAGGATGGCGATCAGCGGGCGCTTCATGTCGGGGAAGGGGATACGGTTCATCGTGTCGGCTTTCTCAATTCGGCCAGATGGCTTCGGCGGCGGCCGAAAGCCCGCGGCGCACGGCGGCGTCCGCATCGATGGCGGTGAAGGGAAGGGAAAGAGTGTTGAAGGCCTGTTCATAGAGCGCCTGCAGGCGCCCGGAGGCGACGAGCGTGATGCCTGAGTTGGCCGCATCCTGCAGCGCGCCGGCGATTTCGAGGCCGATCAGCGTACCGGAGAGCCGGGCCTGCGCTGATGCGGCCGAGATCCCGTGCAGGAGCTGGCCCGAGCGGGCGGTAAAGAGCAGATTGGAGGCAAGCGCGGGCCGCGCGAAAGCCGCGGAGACCGCCGCTTCGAAGGCCGCCGCATCGGCCGGCTGCTCCTGAGCACCGGCAACGGCATGCGAAAGGATCGTGTGTTTGCTGATGACGTCGAACAGTTCGCCGGTCATGAAAGTCGAAAAGCCGGTGACCTTGCCGTCGCCCACATGCACCCACTTCGAATGGGTTCCGGGCATGCAGACCGCCTGGGCGCCGGCGCTTGCGTTGCCGAGCGCGCCGAGAAGCTGGGTTTCCTCGCCGCGCATGACGTCGGGCGTCGCCATATCCCGCTGGGCAAGCCCCGGCAGGATGCGGATGTCGCGGCTTTCTCCCGGCACGGAGACTGCCGCAGTCAGGATCGCGGCGAGCGGCGCCGGCACGTCGATATAACCGGCCTCGACCCAGCCCTGCCGTGCACCGGCCATGCCGCAGATGATCACCGGCAGGTTCTCGGGCGCCTCGACGGCGGCGAGATGGCCTGCCAGCACTTGGGAAAAGCCGGCTTTTGCCGCACTCGTCATGCCTTCGCCGCTGCGGCGCTCGGCAAGCACGCTGCCGTCCCTGCCGATCAGCCAGAGCCGAAAACTGCTGGTGCCCCAGTCCACCGCGACATAAGCGGGATTAGCCATTACAGAATGCCTCCATCGACAATCAGGGACTGGGCGGTCATTCCCGCCGCGCAGTCGGATGCAAGAAACAGGCAGGGACCGACGATTGCGTCGGGCTTGAGCGCGACTTTCAGGCATTGCTGCTCGACCGAACGCGCGACGCTCTCTTCGGTCAGCCAAAGCTGCATCTGCCGTTCGGTGACGACCATGCCGGGCAAAATGCAGTTGATGCGGATATTCTCCGGGCCCAGCCTGCCGGCCATGCTCTTCGTCAGCCCGACGACTGCAGCTTTCGCCGCCGCATAGGCGGGAAAACCGCCCATGTTCAGTTTGAAGGCGATCGACGACATATTGATGATCGCCCCGCCGCCGGCCGCCCGCATCGATGGCGCTGCTGCCTGGGAGGTGAAGAACACATGCCGCAGGTTGACTGCCTGATTGTTGTCCCAATAGGCCTCGGTCACCGCGTCGAAATCATGACGGTCGTCCCAGGCGGCATTGTTGACAAGCACGCGGATCGGCCCTGAATTGGCGACGACGGTATCGACGGTGCGCCGGATCGCCTCGATGTCGCGAAGGTCGGCATGGTGAAAGGAAACCGGATGCGCCGTCTCCCGCGACAGCCTTTCGGCGAACGCGCGGCCGGCTTCCTCGGCAATGTCAATGAAGGAGACCTTGGCGCCCTGGCGCGCGAAACCTTCGACGATCGCAGCACCGATGCCCGATCCGCCGCCGGTCACCAGCACGGTTCGGTCTCTGAACTCCGGAAATTGTGCTGGCATCGCCGTCGCCTTTGATATCCTATGATGTTCCATTATTTGGAACTATATTTGACTATATGGAATTATCGAATTATGCTGGCCTTGCTGTCAAGGGGCGGACGAGATGATGAATTCAAATGGCGAAAGCATGGCGCAGGCCCGCGAGACCGGCACGCTCGGCAAACTGATGGTTCTGCTCGATCTCGTCACCCATGCCGACGCGCCGCTGCGTTTCACCGATATCCTGGCCCTTGCCGACCAGCCGCGCGGCACCTTGCATCGCCAGTTGAGCCATCTGGTGGAGGAAGGGCTGCTTGAGCTTGATGGCGACGGCCGTTACGCGCCGGGCCTGCGCCTGCTCGATTTTGCCGCGCGCAGCTGGGCGCGCAACGAATTCCGGCTGATTGCCGAGCCGCACCTTGCCGATCTGCAGCAGGCGACCGGCGAAACGGTGCATCTCGGTGTTTTGAGGGGCCAGTCGATCATCTATCTCGACAAGGTCGACGGCCGTCAGCCGGTGCGCATGTATTCACAGATCGGCAATGCCTCGCCCTGTTACTGCACCGGCGTCGGCAAGGCCGCCCTTTCCCTGCTTCCGGCCGATCTCCTCGCCGATCTTCTCGCCGGCCTGAACTTCACCCGCTTTACCGCCTCGACCCATCTCTCGGCAGAAACGCTGCTTGCCGAAATCCGCGAGATCACCGACCAGGGCTATGCCTTCGACCGCGAGGAGCATGAGGCCGGCATCCGCTGTGTCGCCGCCCCGCTATGGTCGCAGGATCGGGCCTTTATCGGGGGCATTTCGATTACCGGCCCGGCCTACCGTCTGTCGATGGAACTTCTGCGCCAGTGGTCCGTTCCAGTTCAGCTGGCAGCTGGGAGGATCATGGACGACATGCGCATTCGGCTCGGCCCGCGCCGCTAAATGCGATCGGAGAGCATGCTTATGATGAGGGCGATATTGAGATTTTCCGGCGAATCACGACAACTGTAAATAGTCCGCGAAATCGAAAACCACTCACCGGCCGAACGCCTCTGCGGCGAGGCCGATTCCATGTGATCCAATCAGCGATCGTCATTCCCCGAAGCAATCGAACCGGCCGTTGCGCCGAAGATGAAGAAATGTGATGGCACCCTTGTCGCAAACATCCCAGGAAGACGACGACTACATCAAGGAAATAGCCGGCCTGAAGACCCAGTTCGATATTTTCCGGTTCCTGAAACGTGTGACGGAAGCCTATCGCAGCCGTGCCTTCCTGGTTCTCAACCTGCCGCCGATCACCTCCCTGGATATCCAGGGCAGCACCGTCATCACCAGCTGGCCGGCCGAGCTTCTGGCGCTCTACGACCAGGAGGGACTGCTGGTCAACAGCCCGGTTCTCAGGCGGCTCAGAACATCGGCGCGGCCCTTTTTCTACGACATGTCGCGCGAGAACTGGTCGCGCGACGACGGTAAGTCGATCCTCGTCGCCTCGCTGTTTGAACGTTTCAGGATGATGCGCGGCGCCTATTTCCCGACGCATGAGCCATCCGGCGTGCGCGGCGCCATCTCTTTCGCCGGCGACCGCGAGCCCTTCAGCCCGGCGGAGATGCGAGAGCTCTGCTACATCTCCATCCATGTTTATGACAGGCTCGCCGAGATCCGCAACCTCGATACACGCATCACGGATACGCTAACCGACCGGGAAATCGATTGCCTCAACTGGACGGCGGCCGGCAAGACCAGTGCGGAAATCGCCGAAATCCTCACCCTCTCCGAGCACACGGTCAATCACTATCTCAACCGTGCCACCAAGAAGCTCGATACGGTCAACCGCACCCAGGCGGTGGCCAAGGCGCTGCGGATCGGCCTGATCAAATAAGGTGCAAAAGGCATAGCGGCTGGTCGCCGGGCGCCCAGCGCGTGAGCATATGCCGGCCGCTTCCGGCCATCCTCACGCCGCGCCGGTGCCATTTGCGCCGATTTCCGTCTGGCACGCTTTCTGCATCTCTTTTGCCAGAGGCCCAGAGGGGACTTGGACCAGCGCCAGGGAAATGGCGCGGCCGCACACTGCCGTCCGACGCCGATGCCGCTTTTCCCAAGCCTTCGGTGTCGGCGGCGGTTGTTGCGTTTTGGCACCGCCTCTTGCACAGCTGCGCGCCATTTGGCCTTCCCTCGTCATTTTTCGCTGGCCTTTTTGTCGGCTTGCTCTAGTTCGCCCCGGATTGCGCCGGTTCTCGGGGAGACCGTTGCGGCCATCAGGGCGAAAGCCCGGCGGACTTGATGGCCGCAACGGATTGCCCATTCTCCCCGGGGCGCTTTTCGCAGGCCGGCAAATCGATTTTCCCGCCGATGATTTTGTTTGGCGAAGGCGTCCGTCTCCACTATCTCTACTGCATGATTTCAGTCTTGATCGGAATCGATGAAGGCTGAAATCATGCAGTAATTCAAAGTGCTACAGCGCTCTTTGTGCGTCTTGTAAGACGCGCGGCGCTCTAGTCTGAGAGAAGCAGCAGTGAGGATGGAATGACCGACGTCACCAAGGAACAGGTTCTCGAAACGCTGAAGACCGTGCGTGGACCGGATCTCGAGCACGATATCGTCGAGCTCGGCATGGTTTCCGACGTCTTCATCTCCGACGGCAAGGTCTATTTCTCCATCACCGTTCCGGCCGATCGCGCCAAGGAGCTGGAGCCGATGCGGCTCGCCGCCGAGCGCGTCGTCAAGGCGATGCCTGGTGTCAAAGGCGCGCTGGTCGCACTGACCGCAGACAAGAAAGCGGCCGCCGCCGCTCCGGCGGCCCGCCCGGCGCCGAACCCGCCGCACGGACATGCCGGCCACGATCATCACGGGCATGATCACGGTAGCCACGCGCACGCCCCGCAGCAACAGCCGCCGCGGGCCGGCAAGATCGGCGTCCCCGGCATCGGCGCCATCATCGCCGTCGCCTCGGGCAAGGGTGGGGTCGGCAAGTCGACCACGGCCGTCAACCTGGCGCTCGGCCTGCTCGCCAACGGTTTGCGCGTCGGCATTCTCGACGCCGATATCTATGGTCCCTCGATGCCGCGGCTGTTGAAAATTTCAGGCCGTCCGACCCAGATCGACGGCCGCATCATCAATCCGATGGAGAATTACGGCCTCAAGGTCATGTCGATGGGCTTCCTCGTCGACGAGGAGACGGCGATGATCTGGCGCGGTCCGATGGTCCAGTCGGCACTCCTGCAGATGCTGCGCGAAGTCGCCTGGGGCGAGCTCGACGTGCTCGTCGTCGACATGCCGCCCGGCACCGGCGACGCGCAGCTGACCATGGCCCAGCAGGTGCCGCTTGCCGGCGCCGTCATCGTCTCGACGCCGCAGGACCTCGCTTTGATCGATGCCCGCAAGGGCCTCAACATGTTCCGCAAGGTCGAAGTGCCGGTGCTCGGCATCGTCGAGAATATGAGCTATTTCATCGCGCCGGATACCGGCACCCGCTATGACATCTTCGGCCATGGCGGCGCCCGCAAGGAGGCCGAGCGCATCGGTGTGCCCTTCCTCGGCGAAGTGCCGCTGACGATGAATATTCGCGAGACCTCCGACGCCGGCACGCCGCTTGTCGCCTCCGAGCCGAACGGCGTCGTTGCCGGCATCTATCGCGGCATCGCCACCAAGGTCTGGGAGCAGCTCGGTGGCCAAACCCAGCGTGCCGCCCCGTCGATCGTCTTCGAATAGGTCTGCCATCGCAAGCAGTGCGGCTGCTCCGGGCGACACTCCTAGCGTCCGAATCATGACCGCCAGTACCCCAAATTGTGGGGGCAACGTGGTGAAAAGCCGCGCTTCACGGAAGATGTCTTGATTATTTCACGGCTTTGCTGCATATGCCGCGGCGCCATGATGGCGTTTGCTGCAGATGCTCAATGACGGCCGTCCTCGTTTGGAAGATTTCGGCCCGCCTGCAAGTTCGGAGTTGTCTTGTCGATCAAAGGATTGATCGCTGCGATGCGGTGGAGCACAATGCGCATGCCGGCCTTTAAGGCTGGATGCAGCCGGAGTTGTATGACCTTTTTTGATCCGCTTCCGCTGGGACCTGGGACGAGCGACCCTCGCGTTGCCGCGCTGGCGGCCGCATGGAAAGGCTGCCGGTGATCACCGCTTACTGTTCCAATTGCAGGTCGGTCGAGATTCGCGATCTGTCGCATCCCGCATCCTTCCCCGAGGATGTCGTCTGGATCGACATGATCGAGCCGAGCCGCGACGAGGAGCTTTATGTCGAGAAGGTGCTCGGCATCGAGGTTCCGACCCGTGATGATCTCAAGGATATCGAGCCCTCCGCCCGTCTCTACGTCGAAAACGACGCCGTCTTCATGACCGCCTCGCTGCTCTGGAAGGCGGATACCGACGCGCCGACGCTGACCGATGTCGCCTTCATCCTGGCCGGAAACCGGCTGGTTACCATCCGCTATGCCCATCCCAAATCCTTTGCGCTGTTCATCGCTGCCCTTCACCGGCTGCCGGAAAACTGGCGCAGCGGCGCTGCCCTTCTCGCCAAGCTGCTGGAGACGATCGTCGACCGCACCGCCGAGATTCTCGAAATCTCGGTCGCGCGCCTCGACATCCTGTCGATGCATGTCTTCGGCGACCGGGCGAAGAAGACGCGCAAGCCTTCGAACTACCTCGAGGAAAAGCTGCGCGATATCGCCGGTTATCACCGGATGATCAGCAAGGTGCGTGACAGCCTCGGTTCGCTGTCCCGCCTGCTCACCTTCTTTCACACGATCCCGGCGGTCCAGCAGGACCGCGAGACGAAGGAACTCTGCCGCACTCTCTCGCGCGATATCCAGTCGCTGTCGGAGCATGCCGCCTTCGTTGCAGGCAACATCACCTTCCTGCTCGACGCTTCGCTCGGTCTTATCAACATCGAGCAGAATTCGATCATCAAGATTTTCTCGATTGCCTCGGTGGTGTTCTTGCCGCCGACACTGGTCGCCTCCATCTATGGTATGAATTTTCAGGTCATGCCGGAATTGGCCTGGGCCGCGGGTTATCCTTATTCGCTGGCCCTGATGGTGATATCAGCCGTCATCCCCTTTTTCTTTTTCCGCTGGAAAGGCTGGCTCTGAGGAGCCTGTTGCAACTTCATGTCCGCAGAGAGCCATCCGAACGAATCCCAGATGACGCCGAAGAAGCTGTTCTATCTTGCGCTCGGTTCCGTCGGCGTCGTCTACGGCGATATCGGCACCAGCCCGCTCTATGCTTTTCGCGAGGCGCTGAAGCCCGTCGCCCATGACGGCGTCACCCGTTTCGAGGTCATCAGCTTGATCTCGCTGATGATCTGGGCGCTGACGATCATCGTCACCATCAAATATGTGCTGTTTCTGCTGCGCGCCGACAACGAAGGCGAGGGCGGCACGCTGTCGCTGCTTGCTCTTCTGATGAAGACCGCCAACGGCCATACCGCCATACTGATGCTGCTCGGCCTGATGGGGGCTGCCCTCTTCCTCGGCGATGCGATGATCACGCCGGCGCTGTCGGTACTCTCGGCCGTTGAGGGCCTGAAGCTCGTCACACCGAGTTTGGCGGAATATATCGTGCCGATCTCGGTGGTGATCCTGGCGCTGCTCTTCGTCGTGCAATCGCGCGGCACCGGCGCCGTCGCCAGATTCTTCGGCCCGATCACCGCCATCTGGTTCATCGTCATGGCCGCCGCCGGCATTTCCCATATCTCCGACGATTTCGGCATCCTTGCCGCCTTCAACCCCTATTATGCCGTCAGCTTCCTGCTGCATGAGGGCTTTTACGGCGTCGTCGTGCTCGGCGCGGTCTTCCTGACGGTGACCGGTGCAGAGGCGCTCTATGCCGATCTTGGCCATTTCGGCCGGCGCCCGATCCAGTGGGCCTGGTTCGCGTTGGTGTTTCCGGCGCTGACGCTGAACTATCTCGGGCAGGGCGCTCTCGTCCTCGGCAAGCCGGAGACGATGTCCGATCCCTTCTATCTGATGTTTCCGCAATGGGCGCTGCTGCCGGTCGTCATCCTGGCGACCGCCGCGACGATCATCGCCAGCCAGGCGGTCATCACGGGCGCGTTCTCGATGGTGCGTCAGGGCATCAACCTTGGCTTCCTGCCGCGCATGGAAATCCTCTTCACGTCGGAAACCAATACCGGGCAGATCTTCGTGCCGTCGGTCAATGCGGTGCTGTTCATCGGCGTCATCTTCCTCGTCCTGAGTTTCAAGACCTCGGATGCGCTGGCGACCGCCTATGGCATCTCCGTCACCGGTGCGATGGTCGTCACCTCGATCATGGCCTTCGAATTCGTTCGTGCCCGCTGGAACTGGTCGTTCCCGGTCGCTGTGATCGCGCTCGCGCCGCTGGTCGTGCTCGAACTGATCTTCCTCGGCGCCAACCTTTTGAAGATCCACGACGGCGGTTATATCCCGATCCTGATCGCCACCGCCTTCACCGTCATCATGTGGACCTGGCGTCGCGGCACCGCGATCCTGATGGAAAAGACCCGCCACACCGATATTCCGCTCCCCTCCTTCGTCAGCTCGATCGAGCGCAAGAGCGAACATTCGCCGGCCCAGGTTCCAGGCACCGCGATCTTCCTGACCAGCGACCCGGAATCGGCCCCGGCCGCCCTGCTGCACAATCTCAAGCACAACCATGTGCTCCACGACCGCAACGTCATCCTGACGATCCGCACCGTCAACAAGCCGCGCGTGCCGAGCCAGGACCGTTATAAGGTCGAGCAGATTTCCGAGCGCTTCTCCCGGGTCGAACTGCTGTTCGGTTTCATGGAATCGCAAAACGTCTCGCAGGCGCTCGCGACGCTGCGCAAGACCGGGCTGAAGTTCGACATCATGTCGACCTCCTTCTATCTCGGCCGCCGCAAGCTGGTGCCGGACGCCAAATCCGGCATGCCTTATTGGCAGGACCGGCTTTACATCGCCCTTGCCAACGCCGCCGCCAACCCCTCGGACTACTTCCGCCTGCCGGCCAACCGCGTGGTGGAACTGGGGTCGCACGTTATTATTTGATGGGTGCGGGCGACATTCCCGACACGCGTGTCTGCGCTGTCTGGCTCCTTCCGCCACCTCGTCCTCCGTCATCCCAGGCCCTGAGCCGAGCATCCATACGGCACCCACCAGCAGCCGCGGCATGGATCCTCGGCTCAAGGCCCGGGATGACAGAGATTGGGGATGCGTCCCTGTCAAACAAGCCACATTAGAACATGCAAAACTTCGCATGGTCACATTCCGGCACGCCCCGTTAACCCGACGTCAAGGTTAATGAGAGATTTTCGATGGAATGTTCCCGCGTTCCATGCCCGGAGTTGGTGTTGCGTCGAAAGAGCTCTCCCCGTAGCAAGCTGCGTCTTCTTCCCGAGAATTGGGTGTCGCCCGCAATCTTCGGGCTCGCCGGCTGGCTGATCTTCCCGAGCGTCGCATCTCATGCCGATCTCGCCGCCATGCTGGCCGGTCTCGATCGGGAGGGGGAGAACTGGCGCATGGTGCTGACCAATTCACCGGCCGGCTCGATCCATCAGGCCGAACTTGCCTTTGCCGATCCCGCGGTGACGGGCTCGATCTCGTCGGGTGCCGGCATGGTGCTTCCCGATGGCCGCAAGGTCGCTTTCACCAAGGAAAAAGGCCACGAGGACACGCCCGACGAGGATCGCGTCAACCGCGGCACCAAGAAAGGCCGCGTCGTCGCCGTCGAGAAGATGCAGCCGCCGAAGGATTTTTCCGCCGGCTCGATCCTCGAGCGCACCAGGATGCTCTTCACCCCGAGTTTCGATCTCAAGGACAGGTCGGCTTTCGTCAAGCCGAAGATCCAGGGCAAGGAAATCGAGATCGCCACTTCTTTCTATAAGAAGCAGCCGGTGGTGACCGATAATGGCGTGCCGGCAATGCTCGCAAGCCTCGTCACCAGCGACAAGGCCGATGTCCTGGCCACTGCCTATGGGCCGGCGGCACCCGACTATTCCCGCCAATCGCCTTTCGATTCCATTCTGACCGAGCAGGATAGCGGCCGCTTCGTCCCGCAGATCGGCCCGCGCGACCATGCCTGGGCCGCCAGCATATTGTCGCCGAGCGTCTTTTCTGCCCGCGAGCAGCAGTGCCTTGCCTCCGGCATCTATTTCGAGGCGAGGGGAGAATCGGTGAAGGGCCAGGCGGCCGTCGCCCAGGTCATCCTCAACCGCGTCCGCAACCCGTCCTATCCGAAAACCATCTGCGGCGTGGTCTACCAGAACGAGGACTGGCGCAACCGCTGCCAGTTTTCCTTCGCCTGCGACAGCATCAAGGACAGGGTGAACTCGGAATATCACTGGCGGATGGCCCGCGATGTGGCGATGGCGGTGACATCAGGCAAGATCTGGCTGCCGCAGGTGGGCTCGGCGACGCATTACCATGCCGTCTATGTCAGGCCGAAATGGGCAAAGACCATGGAAAAGGTCGGCCGCATCGGTCTTCACGTCTTCTATCGCACCTATGGCGGCGGCTGGAGCTGAGATAAATCGCTCCGGCAAGCCGATTTGCCGGGCTTAAAAGCGGATTCTTTCCATCGAATTTAAGAGATCGCCCCAGAAACGAGTTATCTCTTTGATTTGACGAAATTATTTTATGGCTGGACAGAAGCTGTCTACGCCTTGACTATACCAATCCCTAAAACTATGTTGCGCGCGACTTCAGAACGGGCCGGAAGGGTTTCAACCTTCGCGTCCGGGGTCCGAATGACCGGGGTAGCGGGAGTGCGGGCGACGGGCAGGTGAGGAGAGATCCATGGCGGATGACCGCGAGGAAAGTCTTGAGAAGCGCCGTGCGCAACTGGGAGCGGAACTCGCGACCAAGCGCGCTGAGGCGGGAGTGGAACATGCAAGCGAGGCCCGAGCCGAGGTAAGCCGCAAAGGTTATGCCCAGGCGATGAAGCTTTCCAGCGAGTTCATTGCCGCGATCATCGTCGGTGCCGTTCTTGGCTATGTTCTCGACCGTTTTGTTGGCACGGCGCCTTGGGGGATGATTGTTCTTCTGCTTCTCGGATTCTGTGCCGGCGTTCTGAACGTGCTGCGTTCTGCGGGGGTGGTGGCCCATCCCCTTGATGACGACAAGAAATAAGGACCGGTTCCCGGTCCAGTGCAATGACCCCGCGTCCTGCGGGCCAAAGAGAGAGAACAGCGGTGTCCAACGATCCGACTCATCAGTTCCAGATCTTCAAGATTGTGCCGATCGAAATCGGCGGAATTGATTTTTCGTTCACCAACGCATCGCTCTTCATGGCAGCGTCCGCTGCCGTGGCCGTCGGCTTCCTCTATTTCGCGACCTCGAACCGCGCCATCGTGCCGGGCCGTTCGCAGTCGGTTGCGGAAATGTCCTATGAATTCATCGCCAACATGCTGAAGGAAGGCGCGGGCAAGCAGGGGATGAAGTTCTTCCCGCTGGTCTTCTCGCTCTTCATGTTCGTGCTGACGGCGAACCTGCTCGGCATGTTCCCGTATTTCTTCACGATCACCAGCCAGATCATCGTCACCTTCGCGCTGGCGATCCTCGTCATCGGCACGGTTCTCGTCTACGGTTTCTATAAGCACGGCTTCCACTTCCTGAATGTCTTCGTGCCCTCGGGCGTGCCGGGCATATTGCTGCCGCTGGTCGTCTCGATCGAAATCATTTCCTTCCTGTCCCGTCCGATTTCGCTCTCCGTTCGTCTTTTCGCCAACATGCTCGCCGGTCATATCACGCTGAAGGTGTTCGCAGGCTTCGTCGCCTCGCTTGGAGCCCTCGGTGCGGTCGGTGTCGGCGGCGCAGTTCTTCCCCTCATCATGACCGTCGCCCTGACCGGTCTCGAGTTCCTCGTCGCCTTCCTTCAGGCTTACGTCTTTGCGGTGCTGACTTGCATGTACCTCAACGACGCAATCCATCCGGGCGGGCACTAAGGATAACGACAACGACGTCTCCAGGGCGTCAGTCATTCGCCGCAACAACCATTTCAAAGGAGTTCAACATGGAAGCGGAAGCAGCAAAGTTCATCGGTGCAGGCCTGGCTTGCTTTGGTATGGCCGGTACGGCTCTCGGCCTCGGCAACATCTTCGGCAGCTACCTGTCCGGCGCTCTGCGCAATCCGTCTGCCGCTGACAGCCAGTTCGGCCGTCTGGTATTCGGCTTCGCCGTTACGGAAGCTCTGGGCATCTTCTCGCTGCTCGTCGCTCTCCTCCTCCTCTTCGCCGTCTGATATCGGCGAATAGATGGATCACGGCCTGCGATCGCACGCCGTGATCCTTTGCATTTGCAGTCCACCTGGAGGTGAGCATGTTTTTTGTGACCCCGGCTTACGCTGAAGAAGCACCGGCGGCAGCGACCGGCACGGATGCGCACGCCGCTCCGGCCGCAGGCGAGGTCCATACCGAGACCGGTGTTGCCGAAGGCGAACACGCCCGCGGCCCGTTCCCGCCTTTCGATTCGACGACCTACGCATCCCAGCTGCTGTGGCTGGTGATTACGTTCAGCGTCTTTTACCTCCTTATGCAAAAGGTCATCGCGCCGCGCATCGGGGCCATCCTCGATCAGCGCCACACGCGCCTCTCCCAGGATCTGGAAGAAGCCGGCCGCCTGAAGGCGGAAGCCGACGCTGCCGTCCAGACCTATGAAGGCGAACTGGCGGCTGCCCGCGCCAAGTCGAATGCGATCGGCGCTGCCGCACGCGACGCCGCCAAGCTCAAGGCCGAAGAGGATCGCCGCGCTGTCGAGGCGAGCCTGTCGGAAAAGATCAAGGCTGCTGAAGTCCGTATCGCCGACATCAAGGCGAAGGCCTTCGCCGACGTCGGCACCATTGCCGAGGAAACGGCGGCTGCCGTCGTGGAACAGCTGATCGGCGGCACCGCTGCTCAGGCAGATGTCGCCGCCGCCGTCGCGGCCGCCAAGAAGGAGGCTTGATCGATGGAATTTCACTTTGATGCGACTTTCTTCGCCTTTGTCGGCCTCGTCCTCTTCCTGGCACTGGTCGTTTACCTGAAGGTTCCGGGCATGATGGCACGGTCGCTCGACGATCGCGCCGACCAGATCCGCAACGAATTGGCCGAAGCCAAGCGTCTGCGCGAAGAGGCTCAGCACCTGCTCGCCGAATACCAGCGCAAGCGCAAGGAAGCGGAAGCCGAAGCGGCCCACATCGTTGCCGCTGCCGAGCGTGAAGCCCAGATGCTGACCGCCGAGGCGAAGAAGAAGACGGAAGAATTCGTCGCCAACCGCACGGCGCTTTCCGAGCAGAAGATCAAGCAGGCCGAGGTCGAGGCGATGAAGGCGGTCCGTTCCGCCGCCGTCGATCTCGCAATCGCGGCCGCCGAAACGGTGCTCGCCAAGCAGGCGGACGGCAAGGTCCAGTCCGAACTCTTCGGCAATGCCATCGGCCAGGTCAAGACACGGCTCAACTGAGCGGTATCGTTTGGTATGATGAAAAGGCCGGGCATGTCCCGGCCTTTTGTCTTTGGTGAATACTCAATCTCGGTTCGAGGGCATGCCGCTCCCTCTCGATTCCCTCTTCTCCCCTCGGGGAGAAGGTGCCCGTAGGGCGGATGAGGGGGCCGGGAATGCCGGTCTTTCCGAATAAAACCGATGAGGGCTTCGACCGTTGCGCTCTTATATCGACTGATTCAGGGCGGTGGCGCGCGGGGTTAGCGCTGGCGTGGCGGATAGGTTTTCCGTGAGGACGTGCCGTGCGGCCCCCTCATCCGCCTGCCGGCACCTTCTCCCCGCCGGGGAGAAGAGAATATGCCGCGGCCTCTCTTTTCCACGCGCCTCTTTCGGTGCTCGTCCGGCTTCTCATTGCCTGGTTTTCTTTGGGCGACCTATTCCGAGATCAGCTCGTCCATCTGAGGACCATCCTCGACCTTGCGCAGCGGCCGAAAACTCATCCGGTGCAGGGAGCAGGGGCCGAGCTTTTCGATGCCGGCGCGGTGCTGCGCCGTGCCGTAGCCGACATGGGCGGCAAAGCCGTAATCCGGAAATACGTGATGAGCCCGCGCCATCATTCGGTCACGTGTCACCTTGGCGACGATCGAGGCGGCGGCGATCGAGACCGAGCGGGCATCGCCCTTGACCACCGCCTGTCCGGGGCAGTCAAGGCCGGGCGGCACGTCGAGCCCGTCGGTCAGCACGTAGCTTGCCGGAATGGCGAGGCTGCAGATGGCGCGGCGCATGGCGTCGAGGCTCGCCTTGCGGATATCGGTCTCGTCGATCCGCGTCGAGCTGGATGAGGCGATCGAGACGGTGGCGGTCGCCAGGATCTGCACGAACAATTCCTCGCGCCGTTGCGCCGAAAGCTGCTTGGAATCGTTCAGCCCCTCCGGGATGCGCTTCGGATCGAGAATGACGGCGGCAGCGACGACCGGCCCGGCCAGCGGCCCGCGGCCTGCCTCGTCGGCGCCGGCCACCGGCCAGTGGCCGGCCTTGCGGGCTTTGAGCTCCAGCCGGAAATCCGGCACCAGAGGGGCCGCTTGGAACAGCTGGGGAGAATCGGGTGGCGTGCGAGGTTTCATGCGGCTGAACCTCGCACGCCAACCCGATTGCCCGCAAGTCCCCGATCAGGGCGGCGGTCGGGGACCGGGTCCGGCGGATGGTGGCGGTCAGGGCCATCCGCAGGAATTGCGCTCGGGCTCGAAATCAGGGCGGTTTTTCGATGGGCCGATGCGCAAGCTTCAAACAATTCCAGGAAAAGTGCTTTGCGGTTTTCCGTCCGGAACTGCGTAAGAACAAAGCCTAGAGCAGCGACAGCTGCACGCCGCTGCCATCCGGCGGCACGAACAGGTCGTCGCGTAGCGGCATGCCGCGCCGCGTCAGACCGAAACGTCGGGCGGCCATTTCAAACCGCCGGGCGATCTGCCAGGCATAGGGACCGGCGCCCTTCATGCGTTTGCCGAATTCGGCATCATAATCCTTGCCGCCGCGCATCGAGCGCACCAGCGACATCACATGCCGGTAGCGATCGGGATAATGCTGCAGCAGCCAGTCGCGGAAGAGCGGGCTGACCTCGAGCGGCAGTCTCAGGATGACATAACTCGCCTCGGCGGCGCCGGCAGCCTTGGCCGATTCGAGGATGCGCTCCAGCTCGTGATCGTTCAGCGCCGGAATGAGCGGGGCGGCCATCACCGCCGTCTGGATGCCGGCTTCCGACAGGGTGTGAATGGTCTCCAGCCGGCGCGGCGGCGTGGCGGCGCGCGGCTCCATCGTCCGGGCAAGCTTGCGGTCGAGCGTGGTGACGGAGATACCGACGCGCACCAGGTTCTTCGCCGCCATCTCCTGCAGAATGTCGAGATCCCGCAGGATCATCGCCGACTTGGTGACGATCGATACTGGATGGTTCGCCTTGTTCAAGACCTCGAGAATGCTGCGCATGATGCGCCATTCCTTTTCGATCGGCTGATAGGGGTCGGTATTGGTGCCGATCGCGATCGCCCGCACCTTATAGCCCGGCTTGGCAAGCTCCCGCTCCAGCAGCTTTGCCGCATCCGGCTTGGCGAAGAGTTTCGTCTCGAAATCGAGCCCCGCCGAAAGCCCCATATAGGCGTGCGTCGGCCGGGCGAAACAATAGATGCAGCCATGCTCGCAGCCGCGATAGGGGTTGATCGAGCGATCGAAGCCAATGTCAGGCGATTCGTTGCGGGTAATGGCCGTGCGCGGCTTCTCGATCTGCACGTCCGTCTTGAACGGCGGCAGCTCTTCCAGCGTCTGCCAGCCATCGTCGAAGGTCTCGCGCTGCAACGCCTCGAATCTGCCTGTCGGGTTCAATCCCGCCCCGCGCCCACGACGCCTATCGACCTCGATCCGCAGCCCGGAGGATACGATCATCGCATCGGCAATATCTGCCGTATTGGCAGGCGCAAATGCGGCCTGCCCTGCCAGGGACTGCTCTCTCATCGGATTCTCCCGCGGCAAAAGCCATCGCTTCCGCCCGTTTTGATGATTAAATTCCTATCCGCAAAACAAGAACAATGCAAGAACAAAATGCGGAAAACGCCGCTGGCAATAATTTGTGCGGCGCATTATGAATGGGCAATGTTGACGGTTGTTCTCGAATGTCAGGATCAGGAAGCTGAGCTGGCCCAGACTTTATCGGTATTGGTGGCAGGCGCGGTGGAGGGGCTCGTCAGCGATGTGGTCGTGCTCGATCACGGCTCGCGCGACGGCAGCTCGCGGGTCGCCGACGCCGCCGGCTGCCGGTTTTATTCGCAGTGGGATATCAAGGACATCGTCCGCTCCGCCCGCGGCGAATGGCTGCTCTTCGTCGAACCCGGCGCACGGCCTCAGGCCGGCTGGATCGACGAGATCGCCGAATATATGGCGCTGAACAAGCTGCCGGCGCGCTTCACCGCCTCGCGCGGCTACCGGCGCCCGTTTTTCCAGCGCCTCGGTCGCGCCGTCCCTCCGCTGGAGCTCGGTTTGCTGATGCCGAAGAGCGAGGCGCTCGCCGCCGCCACGAGCGGCATGCGGCTGGCCGAATTCGTCAAGAGCCGCAAGCTGCGCAAGCTCTCAAGCGAACTGATCCCCGCCTGGGTGGCGCGCGCTGCGCGGTAGAACACGAGAAACTGCCCCTCACCCCTAACCCTCTCCCCGTAAACGGGGCGAGGGGACTTGCCCTGCGAGATGTTGGCGAGGGACGGAGAGGTTGCGGCTATTCCCCTTCGCCCCGTTTACGGGGAGAAGGTGGCGGCAGCCGGATGAGGGGCAGCCAGCAGTGATCACGCGCTCACGATCGCACAAAGATGGCGCCCAATCGGATTTTGCGCTATAATTCCGCCATGGCGCCGTCGAAGCGCCTCGCTTCGCAACGGATGGCCATGAATGCCGGTGGACGGCAGAACAGGTCGGCGACAATCTCCTCTTCTGCCGGGTTCCCGGCGGAAGGAGGTGCGTCATGGTACGCGATATGGCTTACGGCCTGCTGGCCGTCATATTGCCGACATTGGTGATCGCGCATCCGCATTCGGCAGCATCACAGACGATGCTCAGTTGCGCAGGCCGATCCGAGGTCGTCAATTTCCTGGACAAGAACTTCGCTGAAAAGCTGACAGCGGTCGGACTGGTCAACGAGAACGCCGTTCTCGAGGTCTATGCCGCCGAAAGCGGCACCTGGACGCTCGTGGTCACGGATGTTCACGGCATAAGCTGCATTCTGCTGTCGGGTGACAGCTGGGAAACGATGCCCACTCTGCCGGGGCTTGCCACATAGCCAATGCCAGCGGCAAGCAGACTATGTCTTGGCGCCGCGTTTCAGGTGTTCGTCCAGACGCGGCATGATCTCGACGAAATTGCAGGGCAGGCTGCGGTAGTCGAGCTGTGCTTTCAAAATGCCGTCCCAGGCATCCCGGCAGGCGCCGGGCGACCCCGGCAGCGCGAAGATGAAGGTGGCGTTGGCAACGCCTGCCGTGGCGCGCGACTGGATCGTCGCCGTGCCGATCTTCTCGTAGGAGATCCGGTGGAAGATGGCGGAAAAGCCGTCCATGCGTTTTTCGAACAAAGGCTCCAGCGCCTCGGGCGTCACATCGCGGCCGGTAAAGCCGGTGCCGCCAGTGGTGATGACGACGTCGATCTCATCTAGCTCGGTCCAGGCCTTCACCCGGGCGGCGATTTTCTCGCGATCATCGGGCACGATCGCCCGGTCGACCAGCCGGTGGCCCGCCTCGGTGATTCGCGCCGCCAGCGTGTCGCCTGACTTGTCCGTTTCCGGCGTGCGCGTATCCGAGACGGTGAGAACCGCAATGCCGACGGCGATGAAGGGCCGCTTGTCGTCCAGACCTGCCATCACATGCCTCCCGAAACCGTTTCCGTCGCCTGGAAATACCAGTCGGGCCGCTCGCCGTGAAGGGCTGCCGCCGCCTCTTGCGCCTCAGCCATGCTCGCAAAGATCCCGAAACAGGTGGCGCCGGAGCCGGACATGCGGGTCAAAGGCGCGCCGCGGGCCTGCAGCATCGCCGAGATGACCGCAATCTCGGGCACCAGCTGGCGCGCCGGCGGTTCCAGGTCATTGCGGGCGGCATCGATCACTGCCAGCCAGCCGGCACTCCCGGATAGACCGGGCGCCAGGCTCAGGGCCGGATTGTTCTTCGTTGTCAGCCGACGGAACACCTCGGGCGTCGACATACCCTTCAGCGGATTGGCAAGCACCATGGCAAAGGCCGGCAGATCAGCCACGGCCTCGATCTCCTCACCGATGCCGCGGGCAATCAGTGGCCGGCTTTCAAGGCACATCGGCACGTCGGCGCCGAGCTTCAGCGCCAGACTGGCAAGCGCCTCCACCGGCAGGCTCATGCCCCAGAGCCGCATCAGCCCGCGCAGCGCCGCGGCCGCATCGGCCGAGCCGCCGCCGATGCCGGAGGCAACAGGCAGGTTCTTTTGCAGGTGGATATGGACGGGGAAGGCGAGGGCGCCGAACTGCTCGCGCAGGAGATCGCGCGCCCGCAGCACCAGATTGGTGCCGCCGTCGCCGGCCAGCATCTCGCCGAAGCGACCCGACAGGGTGAAGGCGTCGGTCTGGGCAGGCAGGAAGCCCAGCCGGTCGCCGCAATCGGCAAAGGTCACCAGCATGTCGAGCAGATGATAGCCATCTGCCCGCTGGCCTGTCACATGCAAAGCGAGATTGATCTTTGCGCGCGCCTCTTCGGTGACGCCGAAAGCCTCGGCCAGGCCCGCTTCAGGCATGTTTGTCGTCCGTCAGGATTTCTTGTCGACCGGCGGCGGCGTGACCGGGGCCGGATCCGGCTGCTTCTTGTCGGCCGCCTTGGCATCGTCGCTGACGGCGGGCAGGCCATTGGCGACCTTGTCCTTGATCTTCGGGATCTCGGCGGCTTCCGGCTCGGAGGCGAGCGCCCGGTTCCACTGATAGACGGCCTCGAGCTTGCGGCCGACGCGCCAGTAGGCGTCACCCAGATGGTCGTTGATCGTCGCGTCGCCGGCCTTGATCTGGGCTGCCCGCTCCAATTCGTCGACGGCATCGTCGAAACGGTTGAGGCGGAAATAGGCCCAGCCGAGCGAATCGATGATGTAGCCGTCGTCGGGGCGAAGGTCGACGGCCTTCTTGATCATGCCGAGACCTTCATCGAGGTTACGGTTCATGTCGATCCAGGAATAGCCGAGATAGTTCAGCACCTGCGGCTGGTCGGGATTGAGTTCGAGGGCCTTGCGGAAATTCGGCTCCGCCTGGTCCCACTTCTTCAGCCGCTCATAAGCGATGCCGCGCTGGAAGAAGACGCTCCAGTTGGCGCGGCCGGGAATCGGGCCAATCGCGTCGACGGCCTTGTCGTAATTGGCCGCCATCGCCTCGTAGTCCTTGGCGTCGGAGAGCACGCTGCCATAGGCGAGATAGCTGCGGATGTCCTTCGGGTCGGAAGCGATCAGCGCCTGCAGGTGCTTGCGCGCCTCGTCCACCTTGCCGCCCTGGGCAAGGGCAAGGCCGAGCTGCAGCTCGGAGATGCGCCGCATCGGCGAATTCTCCGGCACCTTCTTGTAGAGCGCAATGGCGCGGTCCATCTGGTTCTGCTTCTCGGCGATGCCGCCGAGCAGCACCAGCGTATCGGCGCTGTTCGGGTCGAGCGCATTGGCGGTCTGCAGGTAAAGCGAGACGATGTCCTCGGCGCCGTCGCGGTTCAGCGCGCCGCCGACCGAAAACAGCACGCCGGCAGCGCCTTCTTCGGCCGTCTTGACCTGCTGCTCTTGCTTCTCGTCTTTTTCGATACTGTCGCGCAACGCGTTCAGCGGCGCGTAGTTCGGCAGCAGGTTGTCGCCGACGGAAACGGCGTCGAGCGCCTTCTGCTTATTGCCTTGTGTCGCTTCTAGACGGGCAAGCGCCATCACCGCGCGCATGAAGGTGTCGGGTGCGGTCGCACCTCCCTCCTTGTCGAGCACGGCGTCGTTCAGATGCTTCCGGGCGGATTTTACGTCACCGGTGGCGATGGCGATCGCGCCAGCATTATAATTCTGGAAGATGCGGACCCAGTCCGGCCCCTTCATCTTCTCGACCATGGCGAGCGCTTCCTTGCCGCGGCCGGCGCCGACGCGGGCCCAGGCGAGCAGCAGGTCGTTCATCATCCGGTCGAGATCGTTCGGCCCGTTATATTTGAGAATGCTCTCGGCGGTCTTGTAATCGTCGCGGCGCACGGCATCCATGCCGCGCACGATCGTGGTAATGCGCTCGACAGAGGGATCGCCCTTCAGGTCGTTGGCATATTTGACGCCGTCCTTGATGTCGCCATTGAGCAGCAGCGAGATCATCAGCCGCTGGCGGATCTCGGGATTGCCGGGCTCGATCTGCAGCGCCTTCTTGTAGAGTTCGATCGCCGTCTCGTAGTCATGATCGACATCGGCCGTGCGCGCCGCAAGGAAGGCGCCGGAGAAGGTGGTAACGCTATCGGCATCGAAGCTATCGGTCTTCGCCACATCGCTCGGCTTGGCCGCATCCTCGGCATTCGCGCCGCCGACACCGCCCAGCGAAAGGACAGCGGCAAGCGCTGCGCTTGTAAGAAGACGGATGGCAATTCTCTGCCGCATTAGGAAACCTTTCTTCGACAGCGTCCCGACAATGGTGCCGGTCGCAAAACCAGTTGTGTTCACTGATTCATAACAGGATGGCTTTTTTGAAGCGGCGCCGCAAGAAATTCAGCCTAAGATCAAGGACGTTTGATCAATTGACGCGCTCGATGCAGAAGTCGATCACTTCCATCAGGGAGGATTTCCAGACCGTATCGGGCAGCGGCGCCAGCGCATCCCGTGCGATCGTGCCGTAATGGACCGCCCGGCCGATCGTGTCGGAAAGCGTGCCGTATTTGGTGATCAGCCCCAGCGCTTTTTCGAGGTTGGCATCGGTGCTGTTGCCGGCTTCGATCGCATCGCGCCAGAAGGCGCGCTCGTCCTCGGTGCCGCGGCGATAGGCGAGAATGACCGGCAGGGTAATCTTGCCCTCGCGGAAATCGTCGCCGACATTCTTGCCGAGATCGGCCGCCTTGCCGCCGTAATCGAGCGCATCGTCGACCAGCTGGAAGGCGAGCCCCAGATTCATGCCGTAGGATTTCAGCGCGTTGCGGCCGGATTTGCCGGCCTCGGCGACGATCGGCCCGACTTCGGCGGCGGCGGCAAACAGCGCCGCCGTCTTGGCGCGGATGACCGAGAGATAATCGTCCTCCGTCGTCTCCATGTTCTTGGCGACGGAAAGCTGCAGCACCTCGCCTTCGGCAATGATGCAGGCGGCGGAAGACAGCACGTCGAGCGCATCGAGCGAGCCGACATCGACCATCATGCGGAAGGCCTGGCCGAGCAGGAAGTCGCCGACCAGCACGCTTGCCTGGTTGCCCCAGATCATCCGCGCTGTCGATTTGCCGCGGCGCAGGTCGCTTTCGTCGACGACGTCGTCATGCAGCAGGGTTGCCGTGTGCATGAACTCGACCGAGGTGGCGAGCTTGACGTGGTTTTCGCCGCGGTAGTCAAACAGCGAGGCGGCCGCCAGCGTCAGCATCGGCCGCAGCCGCTTGCCGCCTGAGGAGATCAGATGGTTCGCCACTTCGGGGATCATCTGCACGTCGGAGCCGGCCTTGGACAGAATGAGCTGGTTCACCCGCTCCATATCCGCCCTGGTGAGATCGACCAATGGCTTGATGGATGCCAGTTTGTTTTTGCTTTCTTCAAGCGGTATGACCACGCCCAACGACCCGGACTCCTGTTCATTCTTTGCATCTGACAATAGAAAGGGGCGATGGACGCGGCAAGGGGTGAATTGTCGCGCAAGGCGAAATTGGAAGGAAAACGACGGCAAATGCATGAACTTATCCGCGCCAACGACGCCGTTCTGCTCTCCTTTGCCGAGAGCTTGATGAAGGATGCCGGAATTCACTGCTTCATCGCCGATCAGGGCATGAGCGTGCTGGAAGGTTCGCTCGGCATGCTGCCGCGCCGTCTGCTGGTCGATGAGGAGATGGCCGATCAGGCCCGCCGCATCCTGATCGATGCCGGCCTCGGCGACGAATTGCGCGACAGGACGTGAGGAAGGGATGACCGGCGAGCCCGCCCAAACCATCGATGCCTTCCATCGCGGCGCCTTCCATGTGGTGCAGCCAAGCGGCAGGGGTCATCGCTCCGGCATGGATGCGATGCTGCTTGCCGCCCTTGTTGCCGACGACCGTCCGGTCAGGGTCGCCGATCTCGGCGCCGGCGCCGGTGCAGCCGGCCTTGCCGTCGCCTCGCGGCTTGCCCAGGCGGAGGTGGTGCTGTTCGAGCGCTCGGCCGAAATGGCCGATTACGCCCGCCGCAGCATCCTCCTGCCCGAAAATGCGCATCTCGCGGCCCGCGTCGGCGTTATCGAAGCCGATGTGACGCTGACCGCCAAGGCGCGCAACGATGCCGGCCTGATCGATGAGAGTTTCCACCACGTCATCATGAACCCGCCCTTCAACCATGTGGGCGACCGGCGCACGCCGGATGCGCTGAAGGCCGAAGCCCATGCGATGACCGACGGCCTGTTCGAAAGCTGGATCCGCACGGCGGGTGCGATCATGATCCCGGGCGGGCAATTGTCGCTGATCGCCAGACCCCAGTCGATCGCCGAGATCATTGCCGCCTGCGGCCGGCGCTTCGGCGGCATCGAAATCACCGCCATCCATCCGCGACAGGGTGAAAACGCCGTGCGTATCCTGGTGACTGGTATCAAGGGCTCGCGGGCGCGGCTGTCGCTGCGCGCACCGCTGATCATGCACGAAGAGGGGAGCCACAAGTTCTCCCCTCTCGTCGATGATTTCAACAATGGCCGGGCGGCCTATGCCCGGCTTTAGGCCGGTTCAGTTTCCGCGCGATTGCTTTAGCCGGTGACGAAGTCGAAGAGCAGCTTGACGTTCAGGCCGGCAATCACGATCGCGATCAGATAGGCAATGCCGCTCAGCCAGCGCGGCGCCACGAGCTCGCCCATCTTGGCCTTGTTGGCGGTGAACATCACGAGCGGGAAGACGGCGAAGGAAAGCTGCAGGCTGAGCACCACCTGGGTGAGGATCAACAGCTCGGCCGTGCCTTTGTCGCCATACCAGATGGTGACGATTGCCGCCGGCACGATGGCGATGGCGCGGGTGATCAGCCGCCGTATCCACGGCTTCAGCCGGATCTTCAGGAAGCCTTCCATGACGATCTGGCCGGCAAGCGTTGCCGTCACCGTCGAGTTGAGGCCGCAGCAGAGCAGCGCAATGCCGAACAGCGTCGGCGCGATGGCGAGCCCCAGCAGCGGCGACAGCAGCGAATAGGCGTCGCCGAGTTCGACGACATCGGTTTTGCCGTTTGCATTGAAGGCGGCAGCGGCCAGGATCAGGATCGAGGCGTTGATCAGCAGCGCGAAGCACAGAGCCACCGTCGAGTCGATCGTCGCAAAGGTCAGCGCCTCCTTCTTTTCGGGAACGGTGTGGCCATAGGCCCGCGTCTGAACGATGCCGGAGTGAAGGTAGAGATTGTGCGGCATGACGGTTGCACCGAGAATGCCGAGCGCCAGATAGAGCATCTCCGGATTGGTGACGATCTCCGTCGTCGGGAAGAAGCCGGTGACGACGGCGCCCCATTGCGGGTCGGCCAGCAGGATCTGCACACCGAAGCAGATCGCGATGACGCCGAGCAGGGCGATGATGAAGGCTTCCACCCAGCGGAAACCAAGCTTCTGCAGGAAGAGAATGACGAAGACGTCGAGCGCGGTGATCAGCACGCCGAGTTCGAGCGGGATGCCCATCAAGAGGTTGAGGCCGATCGCCGTGCCGATCACCTCGGCGATATCGGTGGCGATGATGGCGATCTCGGCAAAGGCCCAGAGCGGCACCGAGACATATCTGGGGAAGGCGTCGCGGCAGGCCTGCGCCAGGTCGCGGCCGGAGGCGATCGCCAGACGCGCGCAGAGCGATTGCAGCACGATCGCCATCAGGTTGGAAAGCAGCGCGACGGTCAACAGCGCATAGCCGAATTTCGAACCGCCGGCGAGCGACGTCGCCCAGTTGCCGGGATCCATGTAACCGACCGCGACCATGTAGCCGGGTCCGGCGAAAGCCGCCGCCCGCCGCCATCTGGAGCTGTGACGCCCGGTTCCGACGGTGCGGTAGACATCCGATAGCGACGCCTCGCCGCGTTCGTGCCGCCAGCCGCGGTTTGCATTCGGATTCAGGGCGTCCATGCGATTTCCACCTATTAGTCGTGAGTGGCACTATGACGAATTAGAATGATAATGCAAGTCATTCGCAACAAGAAAATCAATCCGGTGTTTTCAGGCCCCAATGTTTTCAGGCCCGATGTTTTCGAGAACGCGGCCATTGCGTTTGTCGTTCCAGCGCATACATGGATGCCGATCGTCATTGACGCGATCGTGCGACCCGAAAGCGAAGGATTAGAGATGGCCGGATTCTGGAGAAAGCTGCTGCCGAAACGGTTCCGCAAGAACGGCATCACCATCCCGGTCGTCAGATTGCAGGGGCCGATCGTCAGCGGCGGCGGCCCGTTTCGGCCGGCCCTCAATCTCGCCAATGTCGCTCCGGTTCTGGAAAAGGCCTTCGCCATGAAGGACGCGCCGGCGGTTGCCATAACGATCAATTCGCCGGGCGGTTCGCCCGTCCAGTCCCGCCTGATCTTCACCCGCATTCGCGAACTCGCCCGCGAGAAGCAGAAGAAGGTCCTGGTCTTCGTCGAGGATGTTGCCGCCTCCGGCGGCTACATGATCGCGCTCGCCGGCGACGAGATCATTGCCGACTCGACCTCGATCGTCGGCTCGATCGGCGTCGTCTCCGGCGGTTTCGGCTTTCCCGAACTTTTGAAGAAGATCGGCGTCGAGCGCCGTGTCTATACCGCTGGCGAAAACAAGGTGATCCTCGATCCGTTCCAGCCGGAAAAGGAAAAGGACATTGAATATCTGAAGAGCCTGCAGCTCGAAATTCATCAGGTCTTCATCTCGATGGTGCGCGAGCGCCGCGCTGGCAAGCTGAGGGACGATGCGGCGGTCTTCTCAGGCCTGTTCTGGAGCGGCACGCGCGGCCTCGAACTCGGCCTCGTCGACGGCCTCGGCGACATGCGCCAGGAATTGAAGCGGCGCTACGGCCAGAAGACCAAGCTGGAGCTCGTCGCCGCCGGCCGCGGCCTGTTCGGCCGCCGTGTTCCCGGCGTGTCGCCGGTTTCGCTCGAAAGTGCTGCATCCGGCCTCGCGACAGGGCTTGTCGAAGCGGCGGAAGAAAGAGCATTGTGGAGCCGCTTCGGACTTTGAGGGGAGCAAGAGAGGGAAATGGCGCAGCTTATCACCATCCTGGTCCTGGTGTTCTCAGCCTGGTGGCTCTACCGCCGCTTCGTCTCCGACGCCCGCAAGCTCGCGGAAAAATCGCGCCGCGCCGAAAGGGAACGCCAGACCGGTGCGATCGGCACGCTGGTCAAGGATCCGGTCACCGGGGAATATCGGCTGAAGCGGGATGAGGAATAGGGCGTCGCTAGCTGCCCCTCATCCGCCTGCCGGCACCTTCTCCCCGCATGCGGGGCGAAAGGGACAAGCCGCGAGCTCTCCGTCCCCACCGACCTCTCTCGGGGCAGGCGACAGGGTAGCGTCTCTCGACATGCCCCCCGCAAAACCCTTGACCCCCGCCGCCCTCCATGGCACCTGTCGCCCCGATAATCCCCATGCAATCGGTGCCGTGTCATGTCAGCTATCCCAGACCATATGAACCCGAAGCGCTCCTTCCAGGCGCTGATCCTGACCCTGCATAGCTACTGGGCGGACAAGGGTTGCGCGGTGCTGCAGCCTTACGACATGGAAGTCGGCGCCGGCACCTTTCACCCGGCCACGACGCTGCGTGCGCTCGGCCCCAAGCCGTGGAAGGCTGCCTATGTTCAGCCGTCGCGGCGCCCGTCCGATGGCCGCTACGGCGAGAACCCGAACCGCCTGCAGCATTATTACCAGTACCAGGTGATCCTGAAGCCGAACCCGCCCAATCTGCAGGAGCTCTATCTCGGCTCGCTGGCGGCGATCGGCCTCGATCCGCTGCTGCACGACATCCGTTTCGTCGAGGACGATTGGGAAAGCCCGACGCTGGGCGCCTGGGGCCTCGGCTGGGAATGCTGGTGCGATGGCATGGAAGTCTCGCAGTTCACCTATTTCCAGCAGGTCTGCGGCATCGAATGCGCGCCGGTCGCCGGCGAGCTGACCTATGGCCTCGAACGCCTCGCCATGTATGTCCAGGGCGTCGACAATGTCTACGATCTGAACTTCAACGGCCGCGAAGGCGACGAGAAGATCAGCTATGGCGACGTCTTCCTGCAGGCCGAGCAGGAATATTCCCGTCATAATTTCGAATTCGCCAATACGGAAATGCTGCATCGCCACTTCGTCGATGCCGAGAAGGAATGCCGGGCGCTGCTCGACGCCGGCGCGCCTGCCGACAACGCCAACCAGCGTTTGCACAAATGCGTCTTCCCGGCCTACGACCAGTGCATCAAGGCCAGCCACGTCTTCAACCTGCTCGACGCCCGCGGCGTCATTTCGGTCACCGAACGCCAGAGCTATATCCTGCGCGTGCGCACGCTGGCCAAGGCCTGCGGCGAAGCTTTCCTGCTGACCGACGCCGGCGGCGTCAATCTGGGCAAAGAGGCGGCGTGACGCAAAAGCCTGTCAGCCGTATCATCCACATCAACGGCTGGCCAGGCACCGGGAAGCTGACCATCGGCCGTTTGCTGGCGAAAAGGCTCGGCGTCCGGCTTATCGACAATCACATGCTGCTCAATCCGGCAGAGGCTCTTTTCGCCCGCAGCAACCCTCTGCATGCATCGCTGCGAGGGCAAATTAGGCGGGTGGTTTTCGACCATGCCGTGCGCACCGATCCGGCTGAAAGCTTCGTCTTCACCGATGCTCTTTCGGATGACGAGGATGATAGTGCGATGTGCTCCTGGTATCTCGATCTGGCTGCCGCCAGGGGCGCGGATCTGGTTGCGGTTCTCCTCGATTGCGCGCCGGAGGAGAATGCCAGGCGCCTTATCTCCCCCGGCCGGTCCGAGGCGCTCAAGCTGACGGATACGGCGAGGCTTCAACAGCTTCGGGCAAACTATAAACTGTTGCGCGGACTGGCTGAACACACCGTCGAAATTGATACGACGGACTTTTCGCCGGAGCAGACGACGGCCCGAATTCTCGCGCATATCGGTGTTTGACGGCAGCTGGGAATCCTGCGTAGTCTTCGCACCAAGATTACTTCGTTGCAGGGGGATTCGCGATGTATATTGCGCTTGGCGTCATCGTTTTGGTCGCACTCTATGTCGTCTTCATCTACAACGGCCTTGTTCGCTCCCGGCAGATGGCTGAAGAAGCCTGGTCGGGCATCGACGTGCAACTGAAGCGTCGCGCCGATCTGATCCCGAATCTGATCGAGACGGTCAAGGGTTATGCCGCCCATGAAAAGTCGACAATCGAAGAGGTAGTTGCGCTCCGCAACAAGGCACAGGCGGTGCCATCGGGCGATGTCGCCGGCAGGGCGCAGGCGGAAGGGCTGCTCGGCCAGGCGCTCGGCCGGGTCATCGCGCTTGCCGAAGCCTATCCCGATCTCAAGGCCAACCAGAATTTTGCCGAGCTGCAGGCCTCGCTCGAAACTATGGAAGGCGAGTTGCAGATGGCGCGGCGTTATTACAATGGCGCGGCGCGCGACCTGAACGTCAAGGTCGAAAGCTTCCCCTCCAATCTCGTCGCCGGCCAGTTCGGTTTTGCCAAGCGGGAATACTTTGAAATCACCAACGAGGCCGATCGCGCCGTACCGTCGGTTAAGTTCTGACCTTTGTCTTTGCACAAAAGCTGGTATGAGCAGTGCGACATGGCCGTTTGCGGCGGCTGCAATGGACAGAAGAGACAAGCGAAATGAGTAAAGGCAAGCTCACCATCATCCCGCCGGGCAAGCCGCTTTCGGGCCGGGCCATGCCGCCGGGCTCAAAGTCGATCACCAACCGCGCGCTGCTGTTGGCAGGCCTTGCCAAAGGCACGAGCCGCCTGACCGGCGCTTTGAAGAGCGACGACACGAAATATATGGCCGATGCTCTCAGGGCGATGGGTGTGCAGATCGACGAGCCCGATGACACGACTTTCGTGGTGACAGGCAGCGGTAAGCTTCTTCCGCCGAAAGCCCCGCTCTTTCTCGGCAATGCCGGGACGGCGACGCGCTTTCTGACGGCTGCGGTGGCCTCGGTCGAAGGCACGGTTGTCGTGGATGGCGACGAGCACATGCGCAAGCGGCCGATCGGCCCGCTGGTCGCAGCACTCAAGTCACTTGGATTGGATGCTGAGGCGCCGACCGGCTGCCCGCCGGTGACCGTGCACGGCAATGGGCACTTTGCTTCGGGCCGCGTCGAGATCGATGCCGGTCTCTCCAGCCAGTATGTTTCGGCCCTTCTGATGGCTGCTCCGCTTGCCAAGCAGGGCGCCAATGCGCCTGTGACCGTTGCGCTTGCCGGCACCGAGATCGGCGCCCGCGGTTATGTCGACCTCACCCTTGCCGCCATGGAGGCCTTCGGCGCCGAGGTGAAACAGCTCGATGCCGCGACCTGGCGTGTCAAGCCGACCGGCTACACCGCAGCCGACTTCGTCATCGAGCCGGATGCGTCTGCCGCGACCTATCTCTGGGCGGCCGAAGTGCTGACCGGCGGCAAGATCGACCTTGGTGTGCCGAACGACGCCTTCACTCAGCCGGATGCCAAGGCCTATGAGACGATCGCCCAATTCCCGCACCTGCCAGGTGAAATCGACGGCTCGCAGATGCAGGACGCCATTCCGACCATCGCCGTACTTGCCGCCTTCAACGAAACGCCGGTTCGCTTCGTCGGAATCGCCAACCTGCGCGTCAAAGAATGCGATCGCATCCGGGCGCTTTCCACCGGGCTCAACAATATCCGCGAAGGCCTGGCCGTCGAGGAGGGTGACGATCTGATCGTCCATTCCGATCCTGATCTCGCCGGCCAACATTTGCCGGCCGAGATCGACAGTTTCGCAGATCATCGCATCGCCATGAGCTTCGCGCTCGCCGGTCTGAAGATCGACGGCATCACCATTCTTGATCCCGATTGCGTCGGCAAGACCTTCCCCGCCTATTGGCGGACGCTGGCTGCCCTCGGCGTGACATATCAAGACAAGGGTTGAGGAGAAGCAGCCGAGGCTGCCGGCGGGGAGACAGGGATGGAACGTCGGTTTTTCGGATTTTGTTTGGCTCTGCTCTTGATGCTGGCCGCCCCGGCGGCCTTCGCCGCCGAGGTCATCGACAATTTTGCCTCCGCCATCCAGCTGGAAAAGAGCGGCGCGATGACGGTGGCGGAGACGATCACCGTCAATGCCGAGGGCAACCGGATCAATCACGGCATCTTCCGTGACTTCCCGCTCTATTTCACCGATGCCGAAGGCCGTCGCCGCAGCGTCGATTTCGACATGGTGTCGGTCACCCGCGACGGCGAGGAGGAGCCATGGCACACGGAATCGATTTCCGGCGGCATCCGCATCTATGCCGGTTCCGCCGATGTGTCGGTGACGCCGGGCCGTCACCGCTACGTCTTCACCTACAAGACCAACCGGCAGATCCGCTATTTCGACGATCATGACGAACTCTACTGGAACGTCACCGGCAATGGCTGGATCTTCCCGATCCGCTCGGCGACGGCAACGGTGACGCTGCCACCGGGTGTCACCGCCACCGAGACGACGTTTTTCACCGGCCCGCAGGGTGCGACGGGAAAGAACGCCCGCGTCAGCGAGACAGGGGCCGGCCTTGTCTTCGCCACCACTGCGCCGCTCGATGCCAACGAAGGGCTGACTTTCGCAGTCCGCATGCCGAAGGGGTCGATCGATCCGCCGAGCGCGGATATGGAAAGCACATGGTGGCTCAAGGACAACCGCAATTATTTCATCGGCTTCGGCGGCTTGATCCTGGTTTTCGCTTATTATCTCAGATCATGGCTGAAGGTCGGCCGCGATCCCGCCCGCGGCGTCGTCGTGCCGCGCTGGGACGCGCCTGACGGCATCTCGCCGGCGTTGGTCAACTACATCGATAATAAGGGATTTTCCGCCGGGGGTTGGACGGCGCTTGCTTCAACCGCGCTCAATCTTGCGGTACGCGGTTATGTCAAGCTCGAAGACCTGAAGAACTCGATCGTCATCCGCGGCACCGGCAAACCGCTCGGCAAGGAGAAATTCCAGGCCGGCGAGGCCGAATTGCTGAGGGTCGCCGGCGGCGCCGGCGCGACGCTGACGATCGACAAGGCCAATGGCGAGCGGGTGAAGTCCGTCGGCCAGAGCTTCCGTTCGGCGATCGAGAAAGAGCATCGCGGCAAATATTACAATTCCAACATCGGCTACACCACCGGCGGCATCGCGCTCAGCGCCACCGCCCTGGTGGCGCTGTTCGTTTTCGGCTCGCTGCAGCCGGACACGATCGCGCTGATGCTGGTCCCGACGGCGATCTCGGTTTTCGTTGCTGTCTTCTTCGCGGGTTTCATGAGGTCGATGCATCGCGGCAACTCGCTGTTCGGCAAGATCGTCGCCATCATCGCCACGGCGGTCGGCGTTTTCGTCGGCATCAGCATTCTGGCCGTCGTCGTCCTGGCGCTTGCCTCGTCGCTGGTGCAGCTGCACGAAACGCCGATGCTCTTTGCCGTCGGCGGCATCGTGCTGCTCAACATCCTCTATTTCTTCATCATGGGCGCGCCGACGCCGCTTGGCGCCCGGATGATGGACGGTATAGACGGCCTGCGCCAATATCTGACGCTGGCCGAAAAAGACCGGATGAACACGGCAGGCGCGCCTGAAATGTCGCCGCAGCATTTCGAGACGCTGCTGCCCTACGCCGTGGCGCTCGGTGTCGAGAAACCCTGGTCGCGCACCTTCGAGACTTGGCTTGCGGCAGCCGCGGCCGGTGCGGCCGCCGCCTATGCGCCCGCCTGGTATTCCGGCAATTTCAACAGCGGCAGTTTCTCCGACCGCGTCGGCGGCTTTTCCTCGTCGATGGCCTCGACCATCGCCTCGACCATACCCTCACCGCCGCCGTCGAGCTCGTCCTCCGGTTTTTCCGGCGGCGGTTCGTCCGGCGGCGGCGGTGGAGGCGGGGGAGGCGGGGGCTGGTAAGCTTTCCCGCTTGACCTTTCGCCCCTTGGCCCTTAACCGCCAGAGGCAAAAGGAAAGGGTGGCGCATGAAGGTTCTGTTGATCGGATCGGGCGGACGCGAGCATGCGCTCGCCTGGAAGCTGTCGCAATCGCCGTTGATGACGGAATTCTACGCCGCGCCCGGCAATCCCGGCATTGGCGAACACGCCGTGCTCGTGCCCGTCAACATCGAGGATCATGAAGCGGTCGCCGCCTTCTGTAAGGACAAGGCGATCGATTTCGTCGTCGTCGGCCCCGAGGCGCCGCTGGTGGCCGGCCTTGCCGACCGGCTGCGCGCCGATGGCCTTGTGGTTTTCGGACCCTCGGCAGCCGCCGCCCAACTCGAGGGCTCCAAGGGCTTCACCAAGGATATCTGCGCCCGCTACGGCATTCCGACAGGGGCCTATCAGCGCTTCAACAATGCGCCGAAGGCCAAAGCCTATATTCGCGATCAGGGCGCGCCGATCGTCGTCAAGGCCGACGGCCTTGCCGCCGGCAAGGGCGTGACGGTGGCGATGACGCTGGATGAAGCTTTGGCCGCCGTCGATGACTGTTTCGAAGGCGCCTTTGGCGCGGCCGGCGCCGAAGTCGTCGTCGAAGCCTATCTCGACGGCGAGGAGGCGAGCTTCTTCTGCCTCTGCGATGGGAAGAATGCGCTGCCGCTCGCAACCGCCCAGGATCACAAGCGGGTGGGCGAGGGCGATACCGGCGTCAATACCGGCGGCATGGGCGCCTATTCGCCGGCGCCCGTGATGACCGCCGAAATGGTCGAACGCACCATGAAGGAGATCATCGAGCCGACGATGCGCGGCATGGCCGAGAGCGGCCATCCCTTCTCCGGCGTGTTTTTCGCCGGGCTGATGATCACCAGCAAGGGGCCGGAGCTGATCGAATACAATGTCCGCTTCGGCGATCCCGAATGTCAGGTGATGATGATGCGGCTGAAGAGCGATCTGCTGCCGCTGCTGCTCGCCACCGCCAACGGCACGCTTGATCAGGTCAGCGCCGAATGGAGCGACGATCCGGCCCTGACGGTGGTCATGGCCTCGAAGGGCTATCCCGCCGCCTACGAGAAAAACACGCCGATCCTCTCCCTGCCTGAGGCAGGCGAGGGGGAGAAGGTGTTTCATGCCGGCACGGGCCTGAAGGACGGCGCGCTGGTTGCGACCGGTGGCCGCGTGCTGAACGTCACCGCGTCAGGCGGCACGGTCGCCGAGGCCAAGGACCGCGCCTACGCGCTGCTCGACAGGGTCAGATGGGAAAACGGCTTCTCCAGGCGCGACATCGGCTGGCGGGCGATCGAGCGTGAAACAGGCTCGGACATAGTATAAACCGCCGCGTTCTTTAAATTTTTACCCTTTCCCCTGACGGGATGGAAACAAAGCTGCGCTATACCGCTCTCATAGTGAGACGGAGGTGCATTGATGCGTCAGATTTTCCTCGGTGCGGCAGTCCTGCTGATGGCAGGTTCGGCGATGGCCTCCTCCATCGAGGTGATCGGCAAGACCGCGGCGCCGGCTGACGGCAGCATCGTCACCGAAAGCTGTGCCGCTTGCCCGCCGCTCCAGGCAGAACTCATCAAGAAGGACTACACGGTACCGGAGCTGAAGCCCGGTGTCCTCCAGGCGAGTGAAGTCCGCGATGTCGGCGGTGAAAAGAAGATCTATCGCACCGAAGGCTGGATGGGCGGCTCGCCCGTCGTCTTCGTCAGCAAGGCGACCCCGGAAGCGATGATCGCCGCCGCGCCTTCAGCCCCATCCGCGGATGGCATCGATATGAGCGCGACGACCGCAGCCGTTATCGGCGGCGATGCCAAGCCCGTTGTGGCCGGCATGGCGGAACAATCGGCAGCCCTGAACGTTTCCGAATTCAAGCTGCGGTTCTGAAGCAATTTCAGCAAGCGCAAGTTAAAGTTCCCTGCCCCTGCCCGATCAAGGTTTCGATCGCTTGGGGTTCCACCTCGGGTGGACCGAATGCACCCCCGAAGAGAAGCGGGGGTGCATTCTCTTTTGTGGGTGATACCGAGGGCGGTTTGCCTCCGGATGGCGGAAAATAAATCTTAAGAACGTTAAACAGTTGAGACCCAGCTATCGGTGAAAATCCGACGGGTTTGCTTCGGGCGCGACCCCTGAAATTTTAGGGAAATTCATGGCATTTATAATAAAATTAAAGCTTTCTTATTGGGTGAGCCTCAATTGTTCATCGCCGGTCGCAGCATGTTGTTTGAGCAGCGGTAGATGCGTCGCCGTTTTGGCGCGCTCGCACAGGCGGTAGGAAACCGCACCGGACTGCACACACCGTTCCCGTTGCGAGGCGTCATGAAAAATCTGAAAATATCCAAGCAGCTCATCCTGCTGGTCGTCGGCCTGATGATCGCCTTCGCGGTCGCCACATCCCTGCAGATCCGCTCGTCGGTCGATGCGATCTACAAGGAGCGTTATGACATGCTCCGCGCCGAAGTTCAGTCGGCGGTCTCCGTTCTCAAGCTTTACCAGGCCAAGGTCACCGCGGGCGAAATGACGCTCGAAGAGGCGCAGAAGCAGGCCTACGCCACCGTCAACGCGATGAAATACGATCCCGATGGCTATTTCTTCGGCTATAGCTACGACATCCAGATGATGTTCCACTTTGATGCCTCGAAAATCGGGCAGGTCAACAAGGGGCAGCCGGACAGCAAAGGTAAGCTCTATCGCGAAGAGCTGGTCAGGCTCGGGCAGCAGGGCGGCGGTCTCGTCGAATATTATTCCACAGCCAAGCCGGGCCAGCCGGCCGGCGATTTTCGTAAGACGGCCTATGCGCAGGCCTTCGACCCCTGGAAGGTCGTGGTCGTCACCGGCGTCTACATGGAGGATCTCGATGCCCAGATTAACAGCACGATCCTGACCGCCCTGTCCGGCAGCATCATACTGTTCTTCCTGGCTATTGCGGCCGCTTATCTCGTCATCCGCGGCATTTCCGGCCCTCTCAACAACGTCCATGCCGCCCTGAAGGCTGTGGCCGAAGAGGACGTTTCCATCGCCATTCCGCATACCGGCATGAACAACGAAGTCGGGATGATGGCCAAGGCGACGCAGTCGCTGCAGGAAAAGATCCGCGAACGCCATGCGATGTCGGATCGCGAGGCGGCCCAGCAGCTGGCGCTGGAAAACGAGCGCGAAAACAATCAGCGCCAGCAGCAGGACGAGACGGCGCTCCAGGCCCGTGTGGTGGCGACGATCGGCCAGGCGCTGGAGATGATCGCCCGCGGGGATCTGACTGTCCGCTGCGCCGATCTCGGCCAGAAATATGCTGCCCTGCGCGACAACTTCAACGATGCGCTGTCGCATCTCGAAGCCGCCATGGCCAAGGTCAGCGCCAAGGGCACCGACATCGGCACCAGCAAGGAAGAAATCCGCCGCGCCTCCAACGAGCTGTCGCAGCGCACCGAGCGCCAGGCGGCAAGCCTCGAGGAAACCTCGGCAGCCCTCGACGAACTCACCGTCGCCGTCCGCCAGACGGCCGATGGCGCCCATGAGGCGAGCAAACGCGTCCACTCGGTCAGCAACGAGGCCACCCACAGCGATGCGATCGTCGGTCAGGCGATCGAGGCGATGAGCGGCATCGAGAAGTCGTCGTCGGAAATCACCAAGATCATCGGCGTCATCGACGAAATCGCCTTCCAGACCAACCTCCTGGCGCTGAATGCCGGCGTCGAGGCGGCCCGCGCCGGTGATTCCGGCAAGGGGTTTGCCGTCGTCGCCCAGGAAGTGCGCGAACTCGCCCAGCGCTCCGCCGCCGCGGCCAAGGAGATCAAGGACCAGATCGCCCGCTCCTCCAGCCAGGTCGAGCACGGCGTCCGCCTGGTCGGCGAGGCAGGCGAGGCGCTGAAGCGCATCTCCGACCAGATCAAGGCTGCCAACGAGATCGTCGCCAAGATCGCCCACAGTGCCTCCGAACAGGACACGACGCTGCGCTCGATCTCGTCGTCGATGAACCAGCTCGACGCCGCCACCCAGCAGAACGCCGCCATGGCCGAGGAAACCACGGCATCGGCCGAAACGTTGGCCAGCGACACCGACGAGTTGATCAATCTGATCCGCGGCTTCCGCGTCGGCAGTGCCGGCGCGGCTCCGGCCATGCAGGGACGCCGCGCCGCTTAAACGGCCCGCGAGTTCCATCACCAGAGCCTGCGGCCGCCGGTTTCCAGCGGCCGTGCTGTTTTTGGGAGGCACTTTGGTGGTCGGACTGACAAGGCGACCGCGAAGCAAAATGTGCGAGTGGTTTGCGTGGGATCACGTAAACAAAATGCGGCAAATAAAATCAGCGCGTAGTTTGCGATTTGCCACGTCGGCTCCCCACTCTCCGTCGTCCTCGGGCTTGACCCGAGGACCCATGGCCGCAAGCGCTGAGGTCGCGTCAAAGCACCCGACCCAACCCGCTCTCACCCCGAGATCTTCGAGAAATCCGCCACCGTTCCCGTCGCTTCGCGGATCAGCCGCAGCAGAGCCAGGCGGTTGGCGCGAATGGCGGCGTCCTCGTCGTTGACGAGCACGTCTTCGAAGAAGCGGTCGACCGGGCCGCGCAGCTTGGAAAGGGCTGCCATCGCCGAGCGGAAATCTTCGCCGGCGACGGCATCGGCCGCTTCTTTCGATGCGTCTGAAATCGCCGCGAACAGCTCCTTCTCGGCGTCGAGTTTCAGCAGCGCCGGTGAAACGGCATCGGCGATCACGGTGCCCTTTTTCTCCTCGGCGGCGAGCAGCTGCGTGGCGCGCTTGGTGCCGGCAAGCAGGTTCTTGCCGTCTTCCGAGGTGATGAAGGCCGTCAGCGCTTCGACGCGGCGCGCGACCATCAACAGGTCGTCGGCATCTGAAGTCAGCACCGCGTCGATCAGATCGTGGCGGGCGCCCTGGTCGCGCAGATAGACCTTGAGGCGGTCGTGGAAGAAGGAGAGGATGTCGAAGAAAGTCTCGGCCGGATCGCCTGCGAATGCAAACACGGTGTCGCCGCCTGTCTTGGCGAGCAGCAACGTCCGGCTCATGATCGTCAGCAGCGGCAGCCTGACATTGCGCTCCAGCAGGATCCTGACGACGCCGAGGGCGGCACGCCGCAGCGCAAAGGGGTCCTTCGAACCCGTCGGCTTTTCGCCGATCGCCCAGAAGCCGATGAGCGTGTCCAGCTTGTCGGCGAGCGCGACGGTGATCGCGACCTTGTCGGCGGGAACGCGGTCCGACGGACCTTGCGGCTTGTAGTGGTCCTCGATCGCGGCGGCGACCGAGGCGTTCTCGCCCTGCAGCCCCGCATATTTGCGGCCCATCAGGCCCTGCAGCTCGGGGAATTCGCCGACCGCTTCGGTGCGCAGATCGGCCTTGGCAAGTACCGCGGCGCGATCGGTGAGGGCGGCATCTGCGCCGGTGATCCTTGCCAGTTCCTCCGCCAGCGCGCGGATGCGGGCGACGCGTGCGCCCTGCGTGCCGAGCTTGGCATGGAAGGTCACGTCAAGCGCGTCGAGCTTGGCCATGCGCTGGTCGAGTGGCTTCTTCAGGTCGAGACCGAATTTTGCCGCCGACGCCGTCAGCGTCTCCGGATCCGGCAGGTCGCCCTGGTCGCGCTTCCAGAAATGCAGCGCATCCGAAAGCCGGGCTCGCACCACCTTGCCGTTGCCGTGGACGATTTCCTTGCCGCCGTCATGCGCCTGGATATTGGAAACCAGGATGAACTTGTTCGACAGCGTTTCCTCGCCCTGCTTGCGGGTGACGAAGCACTTCTGGTTGGTCTTGATGGTCAGTCGGATGATCTCGGAGGGGATCGACAGATAATCTTCCTCGAAAGAACCCATCAGCACCTGCGGCCATTCCACGAGGCCGGAGACTTCCTCCAGCAGGCCCTCGTCCTCCACCAGTTCGAGCCCGTTGGCGAAGGCGATGTCGCGGGCGTCGTGCAGGATGATGTCCTTGCGCCGCTCGGCGTCGAGGATGACCTTGGCCTTCTCGAGGTTTGCCGCATAATCGTCGAAACGGCGGACGGTGATCGCCTCGGGCGCGTGGAAACGATGGCCATAGGTGATGTTGGAGGCGGTGATGCCGTCGATCTCGAAGGGGATGACAACGGTCTCTTCATGCTCCGGGCCGAAGGTGCAGACGATTGATTGCAGCGGCCGCACCCAGCGCATCGCCCCGGGCTTGGAGGAGGCCTTGCCCCAGCGCATCGACTTCGGCCAGGGAAAATCGCGGATGATGCCAGGCATCACTTCTGCGACGATCTCTTCGGCAGCGCGGCCGGGTTTGGAAATCACCGCGACGTAGAAATCGCCCTTCTTCGGATCGCTGACCACCTGTGCCTCGGAGACCGACGAAAGGCCGGCGCCGCGCAAAAAGCCTTCGATCGCCATCTCATTGGCGTCGGTGCGCGGGCCTTTGCGCTCCTCGCGCACGTCGGCCGAGCGCGCCGTCAACCCGTGAATGTCGAGCGCCAGACGCCGCGGCGTCCAGTATTCGCGGGCGCCCTCATAGGAAAGACCCGCTTCGACAAGCGCATCGGTGACGAGCTTCTTCAGGTCGCCGGCAGCCTTGCGCTGCATGCGGGCCGGAATCTCTTCGGAGCGAAGTTCGAGAAGAAGGTTTGGCATGTCACTCTTTTCCTTGCGCCCGCGGGCAGGGCGATCCAAAAACGTTGCTTCTGCTATCAAAGAATGCCGCATCTGCACAACCGCAAAAACGGCGGAGCGCGAAGGGTGGATGGTGGGTAGGCGTTGTGCCGCGTGGCCCCCTCATCCGCCCTGCCGAGCACCTTCTCCCCGATGGGTAGAAGGGGAGGTGCGGCAGCGACCCATTCTTGCCGCTGCCGTTGTGATAGAGGAAACCAGTGCGGCATGTCCCTTCTCCCCTCGGGGAGAAATGCCGGCAGGCAGATGAGGGGGCCACACGGCAACACGTCTGCCGATCCCCAATCACTCAACTTCCGTTGTGGAAACCACAGTCGGGCATTGCCTTGCCGCTTTTCGCCGCTATGGTCCCGCAACTTTCGTCGAAACAGGAAATCCCCAGGAAACCCTATGGCCGCTGACCTCCGTTTTCTCGCAGCCCGCATCTCGGCCGAAATCAACGCCCGTCCCGACCAGGCCAAAGCCGCAATCGAGCTGCTCGACGAGGGCGCCACTGTGCCCTTCATCGCGCGCTACCGCAAGGAAGTGACGGGCGGGCTTGACGATACGCAGCTGCGCAATCTCGCCGAACGGCTGGTTTATCTGCGCGAGCTCGAGGCGAGGCGCGCCGCGATCGTCGAATCGATCACCGGCCAGGGCAAGATGACCGACGAGCTGATGGGGAAGGTGGGCGGCGCCGAAACCAAGGCCGAGCTCGAAGACCTCTACCTGCCCTACAAACCGAAGCGCCGCACCCGCGCCGAAATCGCCCGCGAACGCGGCCTCGGGCCGCTTGCCGAGGCGATCCTTGCCGAGCGCGGCCGGGAGCCGGCGGCGCTCGCCGAAGGCTTCGTCACGGCTGACGTGCCTGATGTGAAGACGGCGCTCGAAGGGGCGCGCGACATCATCGCCGAAGGCATTGCCGAAAATGCCGATCTGCTCGGCCGATTGCGCGCCCATATGCGCCAGGCGTCACTGCTGAAGGCCAAGGTCGTCGACGGCAAGCAGGCGACGGGCGAGAAGTTCTCCGATTATTTCGACCATTCCGAACGCTGGGCGACCGCCCCCGGCCACCGCGCGCTCGCCATGCTGCGCGGCTGGAACGAAGAGGTGCTGACGCTGACGATCGAAGCCGACGCCGAGACCGCCTCGCCGAACAAGCCGGTCGAACGGATGATCGCTGTGGCCTATGAGATCGGCGCGAGCCGGCCCGGCGACCGCTGGCTGATGGAGGTCGCCAGCTGGACCTGGCGCGTCAAGCTTTCCATGTCGCTGTCGCTCGACCTGATGCGGGAGCTGCGCGAGAGGGCCGAAGAGGAGGCGATCCATGTCTTCGCCCGCAATCTCAAGGATCTGCTGCTGGCCGCCCCCGCCGGCTCGCGCGCCACCATGGGCCTCGATCCCGGCATCCGCACCGGCGTCAAGGTCGCCGTCGTCGACGGCACCGGCAAGGTCGTGGCCACCTCGACCGTCTATCCCTTCCAGCCGAGGAACGACGTGCGCGGCGCCCAGATCGAGCTCGCATCGCTGATCCGCAAGCACAATGTCGAACTGATCTCGATCGGCAACGGCACCGGCAGCCGCGAAACCGAAAAGCTGGTGGCCGACATGCTGGCCGAACTGCCGGCGCCGAAGCCAACCAAGGTGATCGTCTCGGAAGCCGGCGCCTCGGTCTATTCCGCCTCGGCGACCGCAGCGGCCGAGTTTCCCGATCTCGACGTCTCGCTGCGCGGCGCCGTCTCCATCGCCCGGCGCCTGCAGGATCCGCTCGCCGAACTGGTCAAGATCGAACCGAAGTCGATCGGCGTCGGCCAGTATCAGCACGATGTCGACCAGCAGAAGCTGTCGCGATCGCTCGATGCCGTGGTCGAAGACGCAGTGAACGCCGTCGGCGTCGATCTCAATACCGCCTCGGCGCCGCTGCTCTCCCGCGTCTCCGGCCTTGGCCCCTCGATCGCCGACGCCATCGTCCGCCACCGCGACAGCGAGGGCCGTTTCGAGACGCGCCGCGATCTGTTGAAGGTTGCCCGCCTCGGCGGCCGCACCTTCGAGCAATGCGCCGGCTTCCTGCGCATCCCGAACGGCAAGGAGCCGCTCGACGCCTCCTCCGTCCACCCGGAGGCCTATGGCGTCGCCAAGAAGATCGTCGCCGCCTGCGGCCGTGATCTGCGCGCATTGATGGGCGACAGCGCCATGCTGAAATCGGTCGATCCGCGCCAGTTTATCGACGAGAAATTCGGTCTGCCGACCGTCAGGGACATCATCTCGGAACTGGAAAAGCCCGGTCGCGACCCGCGCCCAAGCTTCAAGACCGCCACCTTCGCCGAGGGCGTCAACGAAATTTCCGACCTCAAGCCCGGCATGATGCTGGAGGGCACGGTGACCAACGTCGCCGCCTTCGGCGCCTTCGTCGATATCGGCGTGCACCAGGATGGTCTGGTGCATGTCTCCCAGCTTGCCGACCGCTTCGTCAAGGATCCGCACGAGGTGGTCAAGGCGGGCGATGTCGTCAAGGTGCGGGTCGTCGAGGTCGACGCCAAGCGCAAGCGCATCGCTCTTTCGATGAAGCGCGACGACGGTTCGACAGCGCCGCCGCCGCGTGGTGATTCTCGCGGAAACCAGGGCTCGCGACCGCAGAACGAGCGCCGGCCTGCCGCTCCCAAGCCGGAGAGCCAGGGTGCTTTTGGCGCAGCGCTGGCTGAGGCGATGAAGCGAAAATAAGGGTTTAGCCGGTATTTCGGCAAAAATGCAACAGTTTGGCAACGTTCTGAACGGAGTGCTAAATCCGGCGCTTGTAAGGCGAAGGAGAGTTATTAAGTTGATGTGACCATCCTGTCACATTTGCGAGGCGTCCATGGCGTCGGCTTTCCTTTCGATCGTCCAGCAAATCATCCGCAAGGGTTCGTTGAAACTTACCCTTGCCAATGGCGACACCTACATGATCGGCGACGACACCGGCGACATGGTCGCCGCCCGCCTTGCCGATCAGGAGGCCGAGGACGCCATCCGGCGCGACCCGACGATGAAGCTCGGCGAGATGTACATGCAGGGCCGGTTCATTCTCGAACAGGGCAACATCTACGATTTCCTGTCGCTGGTGAAACAGAACACCACCAATGAAATCTTCGATTTCAAGATGGCGGCACTGCTCGTCGGCCGTATTGCTTGGCAGCAGTTGAAGAGCCGCGTGCCGGTTAATCGCAACAAGCACAATGTCGCCCATCATTACGACCTGTCGGCCAAGCTGTTCGATCTCTTCCTCGATGAGGACTGGCAATATTCCTGCGCCTATTTCGAACCGCCGGGCATCGGGCTCGACGAGGCGCAGCTCGCCAAGAAACGCCATATCGCCGCCAAGCTGCTGCTTGAGCCGAACCAGCGCATCCTCGAGATCGGCTCCGGCTGGGGCGGCATGGGCATGTATCTGACGGAGGCGACCGAAGGCGCCGAATTCACCGGCATTACGCTGAGCGAAGAGCAGCTCAAGGTTTCCCGCAGCCGTGCTGAAAAGCGCGGCCTTGCCGAGCGCGTGCGTTTCGAGCTGCAGGATTACCGCACCCTGACGGGCAGGAAATTCGACCGCATCGTTTCGGTCGGCATGTTCGAGCATGTCGGGATCGGCAATTACCCCAATTTCTTCCGCAAGGTGTCGGATCTGCTCGACGACAACGGCGTCATGGTGCTGCATTCGATCGGCCGCCCGAAGCCGAGTTTCGGTACCAATGCCTTCATCGAGAAGTATATTTTCCCCGGCGGTTACATCCCTTCCGTCGGCGAAGTCTTGCCGCCGCTCGAAAAGGCCGGGCTCCTGGTCAGGGATGTCGAAATCCTCCCGTTGCATTATGCCTATACGCTGCGTCACTGGCGCGAGCGCTTCGTGGCGCGCAAGGCCGAAGCGGTGGCGCTTTACGACGAGCAGTTCTTCCGCATGTGGGAATTCTACCTGGCCGGCTCGGAAATGGGCTTCCGCTGGGACGAACTCTTCATCCTGCAGATCCAGATCGCCAAGAACCAGTTCACCGTTCCCGACAACCGCAATTACATCGCCCGTAACGAGGCCAGGCTGAAGGAATTCGAGGCGAGGCGCGCACCGCTGGAAAAGGTGACGTTCTGAGCGGCAGCAGCCGGACGTGATAAAAGGACATGCCGATGAGCAGTGCGTTTCCCGAGATCTACCTGGTTCGGCACGGCGAAACCGAATGGAGCCTGTCCGGGCGCCATACCGGCCGCAGCGATATTCCGCTGACGGGGAACGGCGAGGCCGCCGCCAGCAAGCTCGCCGATCGGCTTTCAGGTCTTTCTTGCTCGGCCGTCTGGTCGAGCCCGTCGGCGCGGGCCCGCAAGACCTGCGCGCTCGCCGGCTTCGGATCGGGTGCAGTGATCCGCGACGATCTCGCCGAATGGGACTATGGCGCCTATGAGGGCGTGACCACCAAGGCGATCCTGGCTGAGCGCCCGGGATGGCAGCTCTTTCGCGACGGCTGCCCGCACGGCGAAACCGCCGCCGATGTCGGCGCCCGCGCAGACGCCATCATCCACGCGCTTCGCGAGGCGGCGGCCCCCATCCTGGTTTTCTCCAGCTCGCATTTCCTGCGCGTGCTCGCCGCCCGCTGGCTCGGCCTGCCGCCCGAAGGCGGCGCGCATTTCGTGCTCGATACCGCTTCTATCAGCGTGCTTGGTTATGAACACGATCTGACGGAGCCGGTCATTCGCCGGTGGAACCAGAGATAGGGCATCTGGGGGTGGGTTTGCGGAATTCGATAGCAGATGCCATCAGCCGTGTGGCACCACTTTCATTCGCTCCCTTTGTTCCCCGTGGTTAACATTGGGGTAACGACCTCGCGATAAATGTAACTGTCGCCGCTCTCCGCGGCTTTGTTTTTGCGTTTTCTGGAGTGCGGACGTGTCTCATCGATCAGTCGTATCGATCTCTTTGGCTATTGCCTTTTTATCTTTCGGTTCAGCGGCGGCGCAGGAAAGCGGCCAGCATTTCTGGTCGGGCGACTGGTATCTGAACGTCGGCGTCGCCGGCTTCTCGGCGCCGAAATTCGAAGGCTCGTCGCACAATGAATTCAAGTTCAGCCCGCTGATTTCGGTCGGTCGCCAAGGCGCCGGCCCGCGCTTTTCCTCGCGCAACGACAACCCCTCCTTCGCCCTGATCGACAAGGGCGCCTTCCGCGCCGGCATCGTCGGCAAGTTCGTGCCGTCGCGTGACGACGGCGACGGCCATGAGCTGAAGGGCTTGAGAAAGGTCAAATGGGGGGCTGAGGCCGGCGGCTTCGTCGAAGTCTACCCCACGAATTTCCTGCGCGCCCGCGCCGAAGTCCGCCAGGGCATCCGCTCCCATGACGGCGTTGTCGCCGATCTCGCGATCGATGCCTTCACCGATATCGCGCCCGACTTGCAGCTGTCGGGCGGCCCGCGCGCGACATTTGCGACAAGGGGCTATTACGATGCCTATTACGGCGTCAGCGCCAAGCACGCCGCCGAAAGCGGCCTTGATCCTTACAAGCCGACGGCGGGCATGCAGTCTTATGGCGCCGGCGCGGCCCTGACGTGGAAGGCGACCGAAAATCTCTCGGCAAGCTCTTTCCTCGAATATAAGCGGCTGGCCGGTCCCGCCGCCGACAGCAGCCTGGTGCGTGACCGCGGCTCGAAGAACCAGGTGCTGATCGGCGTCTCGGCGACCTACAAGTTCAATTTCTCCCTGCAGTGATCCAATGCATGTCGCCCGGAAGTGTGCAGCGGTTCCGGGATAACGACATGCATCAACTCCAACGCATGTCGCCCGGAAGTGCGTAGCGGTTCCGGGATAACGACATCCATGAGACAGAGAGATCGCTTCTTGACCGGATCGCCGGCCGGTCGCTAGATGGCGGCATGCAAGATACCGGCGACTTCAACGATCGCGTTTCCGACGCACCTTCCGATAACTGGGTCTATCGGATCCTGCCGCCATGGCTGTGGCCCTACGCACAGCTGGCGCGATGGGATCGGCCGATCGGCTGGCAGTTGCTGATGTGGCCGTGTTTCTGGTCGGCAACCCTTGCCGCCAATGCGGCGATCGGCGAGGGGCTCTATTCCGGCAGCCTGCTGGTGTCCCACCTTTTGCTCTATTTCATCGGCGCCGTCGCCATGCGTGGCGCCGGCTGCACCTATAACGATCTCGTCGACCACGAGATCGACATGGAAGTGGCGCGCACGCGCTCGCGTCCGCTTCCCTCCGGCCGCGTCACGCGCGCCCACGCGAAGATCTTCATCGGCCTGCAGGCCCTCGTCGGGCTTTTCGTGCTCTTGCAGTTCAACTGGTTCACGGTCTTCCTCGGCGTGCTCTCGCTCGGCATCGTCGCGCTTTATCCCTACGCCAAACGCTTCACCGACTGGCCGCAATTCTACCTGGGACTTGCCTTCTCCTGGGGCGCGCTGATGGGCTGGGCCGGCATTTTGGGCGGGCTCTCCTTCGCCGCCGTCCTGCTTTATGCCGCCTCGGTCGCCTGGACGATCGGTTACGACACGATTTACGCCCATCAGGACAAGGAGGACGACGAGCTGATCGGCGTCCGTTCCACCGCGCGCCTGTTCGGCGACAGGACGCGGGTATGGCTGATCGGCCTCTATGGGCTGACGCTGGTGCTGATGTTTGCCGCTTTCGCGCTTGCCGGCGCCAATCTGATCGCTTTCCTGGCCCTGTTCGGCGCCGCCGGCATGTTCGCCTGGCAGATCGTTCGGCTCGATATCAATGATGCCGCCCAATGCCTGGCGCTTTTCAAGTCGAACAATCGCGTCGGCCTGATCATCTTCTTCGGCCTCTTCGTCTCGCTGCTTTTCGCCATTCCCTGAATGGAGCGACGAGCGAAACGACAAACCCGGCGCGGGCGCCGGGTTTCAAATGTGTGCGAAAACGAAGTGTCGCGAAATCGCTCAGTTACGGGCGATGATTTCCTTGCCTTCGATCTTCATGGCGACGCCGAGCCGGCCGGTGGTGCGGCGCACGAGGAAGCGCGGGCGGCGGTTGGCGAAGTAGGAATGGCGGCGGCGCGGCTTGAGATCGCTGGTGCGCAAGCCGCCGATATGGTCTTCGAGCGGCCGGGCGACGCCGTCGGCCTCGACCATCAGCATCGGAATGCGGAAGGCTTCCGACCAGCCGCGCCAGTCGGCTGCGATATCGCTGAGATCATGGGCGACGAGCAGCGGAATGCAGAGTTCCGGATCGGCATGATGCAGTTCGAGGGTGACGGTAACCTCGCCGTCGCCATGGTCGATGGCGCGGGCGGCGACACCTTGGAAGACGCGCTTCGGCAGCGCAATCGAGAGCGGCAGGCCGCTGGAGGGGAGGACCTTGCGCAGGACCGCGCCGCGTTCGTCTATGGTGATATTCACGTCATCCGAACAATCATGGATGGCGTAGCTGACCTGCTGCGGAAAGCGGGACGGATCGAGGCGTAACGTCGTGCCAGCCCAGGCGGGCTTCATTACGGGATTGTTCATGTCATTCTACCCTTGTCTTACCTGAGAGCCGATTTCCGGTCTTCTCCTTGGGACTTTTCGTCCTCTATGGCCGACAATAGGGGCCTGCCGTTCCGTACAGCTTAAAAATTGCGGTTAAGAAAACTTTGCGTCCTCTGATGGTTATCAAAACCGAATCCCGCAGGGTTTCCGGAAGGTGAACGCCAAGCTGTGCTGAAGTGATGCATCCTGAGGTAAGGCTCAGGTAAGTTTTTCGTGGCAAAATATGCTTACCAGCAGTTCGTTCTTTTAGAGATTTTGCCGAAAAGGGCGCATTTGATGATTACGGCCTCCCTCGCTTACACGATCCTGTCGAAGGATATGACGTCGAGCCTGAACAAGGTGGCGTCGCAGGCGACGGTCAAGAAGGACGCCGAATACTACGCAGACCATATCAACAAGGTCACCTCGGTCGACGACTTCCTCGGCGATTACAAGCTCTACAGCTATGCGATGAAGGCCTATGGTCTCGAGGACATGACCTATGCCAAGGCCTTCATGAAGAAGGTGCTGGAAAGCGATCTCACCGACCCCAACAGCTACGCCAACAAGCTCTCCGATACGCGCTATCGCGAATTCGCGTCCGCCTTCAATTTCAATGCGCCCGAGAAGGACGTGCAGACGGACGCGCAGGAGGACGATCTGATCGGCCTCTACAAGCAGTCCTTCATCGATGCCGACAAGGCGACGACTGCCGAGAGCACTTATTACGGCAACAATATCGACAGCGTGACGACCGTCGACGATCTGGTCAACAATACGAGGCTTCGCACCTACGTGCTGAAGACCTTCAACATCGATCCCACCTATGCGTCGAAGGATTTTCTGCGCCAGGTGCTGACGAGCGATCTGAGCGACCCCACGAGCGTCGTCAACACGCAAGGCGGCGACAAGTACAAGGCGCTTGCCGCCCAGTTCAGCTTCAACGCCGACGGCACAGTCACCGGCACGGCTCAGACAGCGGCCCAGAAGGCTTCGGTCATCGAGACCTACACGCTGAACTCCCAGTCGGTCATCATCGACAATTCGGTCGGTTCCGACGTCGTCTACGTCAACAAGACGGCGGCCGACTATAACCAGGCCTATTATACCGCCAAGATCGGCACGATCACCAATGTCGACGATCTGGTCGCCGACAAACGTCTGACTTCCTACATCAAGACGGCCTACAGCATGGGCGCCGATTTCACCGCGGCAGCACTGCGCACGGTCCTGACCGATCCCGGTTATGCCCAGCTGATGGGCTTTACCAATGTCTACAACGCCTTCAACTTCAAGTCCGACGGTTCGACCTCGAGCACGGCGCGCGTCCGGACGCTCGATCAGGCAAACAAGCTGTCGTCGGCCGCATCGCAGACCGCCAACTACTATAAGGTGACCTCGCAATCGAGCAGCATCACCAATGTCGACGCCCTGCTCGCCGACGGAAACATGGCGCGCTATATCAAGGATGCCTATGGTCTCGGCACCGGTTTCAGCAATGCCGATCTGAAGAACATCCTGACCGACTCCGCCTATGCCGCCGCGCAAGGCCATGCCGATCTCAATGCCGATTTCAACTTCCAGGCGGATGGATCGATCAACGGGTCGGTGATCCAGACGGACACGCAGCGCAAGTCGACCACCGACAAATCGGCAGCGAACGCGGCCCACTTCAACGCCATGATCGACAGTGTCACCAGTGTCGACGACATCATGTCCGATCCCGTTGCGGTCAGCTATCTCAGAACCAGCATGCAGGTCGCCGACAGCGTCTCCGATGCGACGTTGAGGACCTTCCTCGTCGATCCCGCCGCCGCCAGCGCCCAGGGCTATAGCGACGTCCACGATCTCTTCAATTTCAAGACCGACGGTTCTGTCGCCACCCTCTACGCCTCGCAGACCGCCGCGCAAAGTGCCAGCACATCAAGCAAGGCCGACAATGCTGCCGTCTATTACCAGGCGACCATCGCCGGCATCGCCAATGTCGATCAGCTGCTATCGGACCAGAAGCTCAACAATTTCGTGCGCAACGCCTTCGGCATCCCGTCCACCGTGACCGACGTCGCCCTTCGCGGCATCCTGACCGATCAGAGCGGTACCGGCACCTATGCCGACGTCGCCGCCGCCTTCAATTTCAAGGCCGACGGCTCTCTCAAGGACGGCCTGGCGGCGCAGACGGACACCCAGATCCGCAACACGAAATTTGCCGCCGGAGCGCGCACCGACGATTATTCCGCCCGGATGGCGACGATTGCCAATGTCGACGATCTCATCGCCGATCCCGCCATCACCAATTTCCTGAAGAGCACCTATAATCTGCCGTTGAACATTTCGAACGCCGACCTGAAGAGCTACCTGACCGATGCGACGGCTGCCTCGGCCGCCGGTTATGCCGATCTCAACGCCGATTTCAACTTCGCCGCCGATGGATCGCTGCCGGTCGTCAGCTCCGTCCAGACGGCGGATCAGGCCCAGACCACCAATGACAACTATATGGCGCGCTATGACGACGAGCGCGAAGAGGCGATCGACGAGGTTGCCTCCAACTACTCGAGCATGATGGCCGACAGCACCAGCCTGCTCGACACGGCCGAGATCAAATCCGTCAATGATTTCATGCGCACCAATGCCACGGCCGATTTCAAGAAGAGCAACGACAATCTGCCGGACCCCTATCATGTGGCGTTGCAGGCCTTCGGCCTGACCGAGCAGGACGTGCCGCGCTCGATGATGCGCAAGATCCTGACGAGCGATGCCTATGATCCGAACGGCTATATCGCCTCGCTGAAGGACGAACGCATCACCAATATGGCCCGCGCCTTCAATTTCGGCCCGGACGGCAAGGCGGCGTCACCCTTCCAGGCGCTGCCCGACGCGACTCTGGCCAAATACGCCACCGACTACAAGGCGCATATGACCATGCTGCTGAAGGCCGGCCCGGTGAAGGACAAGGCATCGAAGGACGCGACCACCGAAGTCGATTATTTCGCCAAGGGCATGGCCAAGGTAAAATCCCTCGACGATTTCCTCGACGACAGCCGCCTGACGGATCTGGTGCTGAAAGCCAACAATCTCGACCCGAAGGATTACGACAAGGCGACGCTGAAGAAGATCTTCACCTCCGATCCCGACGACAAGAAGAGCTACCTGAACGCCAAGGCCGATGCGCGCTTCCAGGATATTGTTGCCGCCTTCAACTTCGACAAGGACGGCAATCTCACCCGCGCCAAGATGGGCACCATCCAGAACAAGGCCGCCGAGGAGCACACCCAGGAGCTCTACGTCCAGCAGACGATGGAAGCCCAGCAGGGCGAAAGCAATGATGGTGTGCGCCTGGCGCTCTATTTCAGCCGCAAGGCCCCGAGCATCACCTCGATCTATTCGATCCTCGGCGACAAGGCGCTCTATCAGGTCGTCACCACAGCCTACAGCCTGCCCTCGCAGATGTCGGGCATGGATGTCACCAAACAGGCCGACCTCCTCAACCGCTTCGTCAAGCTCGAGGATCTCCAGGATCCGAAGAAGGTCGACAAACTGCTGCGCCGCTTCACCGCCATGTACGACGTCCAGAACAGCACCCAGCAATCGCCGGCGCTACAAATCCTGACCGGCGGCGGCACCCAGTCGTCTTAATTGCTCTTCACGCTTTAAGATTGCCCCTCACCCTAACCCTCTCCCGTAAAAACGGGGCGAGGGGACGTGCCCTGCGCTACGTTGGCGAGGGACGGAGAGGTAGCGGCTTGTCCCCTTCGCCCCGTTTACGGGGAGAAGGTGCCGGCAGGCGGATGAGGGGCTGCCCCCAACCGTCACCCTCAAATCTCGAGGCTGACCACCTTTCCCGGGTTCATAATATTTGCCGGATCGAAGGCGCGCTTGATGCGGCGCATCAGTTCGATTTCGATTGCCGGGCGGATTGCCGCAAGCTCGTCGCGCTTCAGCTGGCCGATGCCGTGTTCGGCCGAGATCGAGCCGCCATGCGCCAGCACCAGCCCATGGACGATATGGTTCATTTCGCGCCAGCGGCCGATGAAGGCGGCCTTGTCGGCACCGACCGGCTGGGAAATATTATAATGGATATTGCCGTCGCCCATATGGCCGAAGGCGCAGATGCGGGCTCCGGGCATTGCCGCCAGAACCGCTTCGGCGGCCTCGGCCATGAAGTGCGGGATCCGCGACACCGGCACGGAAACATCGTGTTTGATCGACCCGCCTTCGGGCTTCTGGGCATCCGACATGCTCTCGCGCATGTGCCAGATCGCCTGCTGCTGCGCCACCGATGAGGCAATCGCCGCATCGAGCACCAGTCCGGCCGCAAAACCCTGTTCGAGCACGCCGTTCATCATCCGCTCCGCCGTTTCGGCGGAATCCGATGTCGAAATGTCGATCAGCACATACCAGGGATAGGCCGCTTGCAGCGGATCGCGCACGCCATCGATATGGCGCGTGGTGATTTCGACGCCGAAACGCGGCATCAGCTCGAAACCGGTGAGCGAGGTGCCGCAGAGGCTGGAGGCAAGGTTGAAGAGACCAAGCGCGTCCTCGACCGAATTCAGGCCGGCGAATGCCACTTGATGGCCGAGCGGCTGGGGAAACAGCTTCAGCACCGCGCCGGTGATGATGCCGAGCGTGCCTTCGGCGCCGATGAAAAGGTCGCGCAGGTCGTAGCCGGTATTGTCCTTCTTCAGGCGGCGCAGGCCGTCCCAGATCTCGCCGGTCGGCAGCACCACTTCGAGGCCGAGGCAGAGCTGGCGCATATTGCCGTAGGCCAGCACCGCCGTGCCGCCGGCATTGGTGGAAAGGTTGCCGCCGATGCGGCAGGAGCCCTCGGAGCCGAGCGACAGCGGAAACAGCTGCCCATGCGCCTCGGCCGCCTTCTGGACATCGGCGAGAATGGCGCCGCCATCGGCGACCAGCACGTTCGCCACCGGATCGACATCGCGGATCCGGTTCATGCGCTCGAGCGACAGGATGATATCGGACTTGCCGGCGCGCGGCGTCTGGCCGCCGACAAGGCCGGTATTGCCGGTCTGCGGCACGATCGCCGTCCCGGTCTCCGTCGCAAGCTTCATGATAGCCGAGACGTCCTCGACCGAGCCGGGTTTCAGCAGGAGAGGGGAGGAGCCATGATAGAGGCCGCGGTTTTCGACCAGATGCGGCGCAAGATCGGCCTCGCCCCGAAGCGCGTATTTATCGCCGACGATGGCTGCGAAACGGTCGAGAAGTTCGGTGGAAATGCCGGTGCTGCTCATCGGGGTCGGTCCTCGGTCGATTTGATCGTGTCTGTCAGTCGCGCGGCGCCGCCGCCCGCTGCAGGCGGTCGTTGATCGCTTCGCCGAGCCCCTCTTCGGGAATGGCCGAGAAGGCGATGCTCGAAGCCCCGCTGGCATCGGCCCGCTTCATATAGTCGAAAAGATTGGCCGCCGCCTCGGCAAGGTCGCCGCGCGGGCTGAGATCAAGCACGATCCGGGCGCCGTTTGTGCCGGAGACGGCAGCCCCGCCAAAGGCGATCAGCGCTTCGCCGGGTTCGACCGCCGTCGCATTGAGCCGCACGGCGGCGCCCGGCGCATAGTGCGAGGCAAGCATACCAGGCGCTTCGATCGCCGCCGACGCCGTTTTCGCCCTGAGCAGCGGCCGGCCTGCGACACGCTCGATCTCGCGCGCTGCCAGGCCGCCGGGCCGCAGCAGCCTCACCCGGTCGCCCTCCACCTTGACGATCGTCGATTCGACACCGACGGTGCTTGGCCCCGCATCGAGGATCAACGGGACCTTCGCGCCGAGATCGGCCTCGACATGGGCCGCACTCGTCGCGCTGATTGCGCCAGACGTATTGGCGCTCGGGGCTGCGAGCGGCCGCCCGAAGGCGCCGATCAACGCGCCCGCAAAACCTTTCGGCACGCGCACGCCGACGCTGTCGAGCCCGGCGGTTGCCAGCGAATGGATCGGGCTTTGCGGTTTCAGCGGCAGCACCAGCGTTAGCGGGCCGGGCCAGAAGGCTGCGGCGAGCGCCCTGGAGACGGGGTCGAATTCGGCATGTTCTTCGGCCATGGCAAGATCGGCCATATGGCAGATCAGCGGGTTGAAACGCGGCCGGCCCTTGGTCTCGTAGATGCGGGTGATGGCCGCCGGATTGGTGGCGTCGGCAGCAAGGCCGTAGACGGTTTCGGTGGGGATGGCGATGGCAAAGCCGTCGGCAAGAGCGGCTGAGGCCGCCTCAAGTGCTGCCCGCCTGTCTGCCTCTATATCGATGATGCGTGCCATGTGCTGCCCGATGCTTTGGTCCCGGCAGTCATTAGGCTTTCCGCTGCCTGCGATCAATCGCGTTGTTGACCTCACCCATCGGTGCGCGTCACAGCTGGCGGATGATTTCGCGCAGCTGTTCGTTGCGGGCGCCGAGCAGCAGGATGTTGCGGATCGCCGCCTGCGGATCATGGGTGCGGAACAGCAGGCCGTTGCCGCGCACCGACCGGTCGATGGTCATCTTATCCTGGGAATTTTCGCCGGCTTTGATGGCGACGGCGAAATACATGCGGGAATAACCGACATCGATCCGTTCGAAGAAGTTGTCGTTCTCGCCGATGTCGGAATAGAAATTGGCGATGTAGAAGGCCCAGCTGACCTCTTCGTAGTGAGCGAATTTCGTCCGTGCCGCGGTGACGTGGCAATAGCCGAGATGCGGGCTGTCCTCCAGCGTCCGGTGGAAGATGATCTTCGGAAACTGGATCGAGTGGTGAAAGCCGTTGATGTGCTGATGCGTCTTCTCGCCGGCCACCTGCAGCTTGCGGCCGGTTTTGGCGGCGACCTCGTCATGGGTGAAATAGCGCTTTTCCTCGGCCAGCCAGTGCCGCCGTTCGCGGGGAATGCGGCCGGTTCGCAAGAATTCGGAATGCGCGGCAACCAGCTGCGGCTCCTGCGATCTGCTTGCATCTTTCGCGTCGAAATAACGGAGTTTGGCCATGGTTCGCGTTCTTCGGTCGGTCTGAATCAACAGCAGGATAGGGCGGTATGCTTAAGGCGATGTTAAAATCACCCGGCAGCCGGCCGGCCAAAAAGCAAATGCCGACAGATGTCGCAAACGCGACGGGCATCTATAGCGGCCGGCTTACCTCTTTACGCAACGGGTCTTTACGCCATGTCGCAATTGACGATAATTGCTGCAGAGTCGGGAGATGCGATCGACCGGGACCGGCCGCTTGCATCCTGTCGTCAATTTCGAAGCCGATGTCGCATTACAACCGAGCGGCAGCCAGCCCAGATGATTAAATGGCTGCCATGAACAATTCTCCCGAAGGAGAAGGAAGCGGGCGCGCTTCCGCCGACCTTCAGTGTAAGGCGGCAACCGGGTGCACGAGGACATGAAGATGGATATTCGCAGCAACGTTTTGCGTCAGCTCAAGAACCGCCGGGAGGGCTTCAGCCTCGAACGGCCGTTCTACATCGACGAGGATTATTTCCAGCTCGACATGGAGATGATCTATTATCGCGATTGGCTGTTCATCGGCCATGATTGCGAACTGCCGAAGGCCGGCGCCTATTTCACCGTCCAGATCGGCAGCTATCCCGTCGTCATCGTCCGCGGCAAAGACAATGTCATCCGCGCCTTCCACAATAGCTGTCGTCATCGCGGCTCGCGCGTCTGCACCAAGGAGCATGGCTCCTCCGTGCGCCTCGTCTGCCCCTATCACCAGTGGACCTACGACCTTGAAGGCAAGCTCGCCTTCGCCCGCCACATGGGCGATGATTTCGACAAGACGGGCTTCAACCTGAAACCCGTCCATTGCGAAGTCGTCGCAGGCTATGTCTTCATCTGCCTTGCCAATACCGCCCCGGACTTCCAGCCAGTGCGCGACAAGATCGAGCCCTATGTCGCGCCGCACCGGATCAGCGAGAGCAAGGTCGCCTTCCAGAGCACGATCATCGAGAAGGGCAACTGGAAGCTCGTCTGGGAAAATAACCGCGAGTGTTATCACTGCGCCGCCAATCATCCCGAACTCTGCCGCACCTATCCCGAAGCCCCGAGCGTCACCGGCACGGATGGCGGCGCCGACGATCCGGAGATTGCCGGCCACTGGGCGCGCTGCGAGGCTGCCGGCCTGCCGAGCAAATTCCAGATATCGCCGGACGGTCAGTTCCGCACCGCCCGCATGCCGCTGATCGAAGATGCCGAAAGCTACACCATGTCCGGCAGGCCCGCCGTCAAGCGTTCGCTCGCCGACGATATCTCGATCAGTCATATCGGCACCATGCTGCTCTTCCACTATCCGACGACGTGGAATCACCTGCTCGGCGACCACGCCATCTCCTTCCGAGTGCTGCCGCTCAGCGCCAACGAGACGGCGGTGACGACCAAATGGCTCGTCCACAAGGACGCCGTCGAAGGCGTGGATTACAATCTCGAGGAACTGACCCACGTCTGGACCGAGACCAACGACCAGGATCGCCGCATCGTCGAAGAGAATGCCTTCGGCATCCACTCTCCGGCCTATGAACCCGGCCCCTATTCTTCCCTGCACGAGGGCGGCGTCATGCAGTTCCTCGAATGGTACTCGAACTTCATGGTCAACCGTCTGCAGGGTGATCAGACGAAGATCTCCGCCGTGGCCTGATGCCTCCCGGTTAATGCCCGGTTCAGATCGATTTCTTTAAAAATGCGAGAGCAGCCGGACCCCGGCCGCTTTCGGAACCATTCCGGCACGAAAGCGTTGCTGAGCAGGCGGTTATCGCTGCTGAATGGGAGAGAAGAATGTTCGGTTTGAGTAACAAGATCGCGACTGCAGTTCTGGCTGCCGCCGTCGTTCTGACAGGCTTCGTGCCGTCGCAGGCAATCCAGATGCCGACCGCCCCGCAGGTGGAAAAATCCTCCACCGTCGAGAACGTCCAATACCGCCGCTACTATCGCGGCGATTATTACCGGCCAGGTTATCGCCCCGGCGCCTATTACCGGCCCGGCTATTACGGCGGCTATCGCGGATATTCCTATTACCGTCCGGGCTATAGGCACTATAACGGCTACTGGTATCCGCTCGCCGCCTTCGGCGCCGGCGCGGTCATCGGCGGCGCCATTGTCGCCCAGCCGCGCTACGTCGCGCCCGCGCCCCGCATGGGGTCAAGCCACGTCGCCTGGTGCGCCAACCGCTACCGGTCCTATCGCGCCTACGACAATACGTTCCAGCCCTATAACGGCCCGCGTCAGCAGTGCTATTCGCCGTATTGACGGCTCTCGAATGCTGCCCGTCACCCTAACCCTCTCCCCGCAAAACGGGGAGGGGCTGTGAAACTCAGTGAACGGCGGTGATCACCGAAATGCCGGCTTCGTCGGCGGCGCGGATAAGCGCTGCTCGTGCGTCTTGCGCTGAAATTTCCCCATGGATTGCGGCCCGGCACGCCCTGATCGCAATCAGATATTCGTCTCCATCGTCGATCGGCCAGCCAACCGTCAGCATCTCGGCAGCCTGCACGAGGCTTGCAACAAGCTTGTATTTTTCCGGCCCACTCACAACGAGCATCAGAGGGGCAAACTCTTCGGATGTGCACCATTTCATGACATTAGGCCTCCCCACGGTAAATATATTAGTAACCGTGCAAGAACCGTTCCGTGCGAGGGGACGGCGTGAACCAGCTGGCCAGCCGAGCGTTGATCGCCGAGATTGCCGGCGACCCGAGGCCGACTATCAGACGGAAAGCCGTCGCAAGACTGGAAGTGGCCGCAGGCCCCGTATGGGTTCCAGCCACGTCGACTGGTGCGCCAACCGCTACCTATCGCATCTACGACAACACGTTCCGGCCCTATGGGCCGCGTCAGAAGTGCCGCCAATTGATGAAACCACGGTACGCACAGCGTCGGGCAAATGCGTTGTACCGACCGTGAGCTTGGCCGAAACGTCACCCCATTCTCCGTCATCCTCGGCCTTGAGCCGAGGATCCATGTTGGCCTCCCCGCAGCGGGCATGGATCCTCGGGTCAAGCCCGAGGATGACGGAGAATGGGGTGACCTGTGATAAATATCGTATGGTGGAGCAAGGGCAGCAGCGCCCACCCCACCACTCCCATTCAGAGAATATCCACCCGCCGCAGCAGCCACCAGGCAAAGGCAATCGAGGCGACGATGAGGGCGACGGCGTATTCGGTGCCGTAGTCGCCGACGGCGAAGGGCAGGTTGGCGGTGTTCATGCCGAAGAAACCGGTCACCAGCGTTGGCGGCAGCAGGAAGGCCGTCATGATCGACAGCAGATAGAGGTGGCGGTTGGTCTCGGAGGATTGTTTCGAATCGATTTCTTCGTGCAGCAGGCGCGCCCGGTCCTGCAGCGCATAAATGTCGTGATCGACCGTTTCCAGCCGGCTCGTCAGCCGCCGCGCCACGTCGTCGAAGCCGAAGGGCATCTCGTCCTCGTCGGTTGCCGCCGCGCGGCGCATCAGCGCCAGCACCGTGCGCAGGTGCCGATGCAGCCTGACCACGGTTCGCCGCACCGGCGCCAGCCGCCGGCGTTCATCGCGCGGCGCATTGTCGTAGACGAAATCCTCGATCAGGTTCAGCTCGTCGGTGAGCTCGATGACGATCGCGATCAGCGTGCGCTGAAACTCGATCACCAGCAGTTCGAACAGGTCGACCGGCCGCGAGAATTTTCCCGGATTCTTCTCGATCAGCGCCCGCGCCCGCTCGACGCTGCGCAGCGGCTGCAGCCTGGTGGTGATGATGAAGCGGTCGGACATGGCGAAATGCAGCCAGCCGAGATTGTTGGTGTCCTCAGCGAAATCGCGCTGGCAGTCGATGAGCGTGCCGTAGAGCATCTGCTCGTCGACGGTGATGGTCGCATGCGTGTCGCGCGTCGTCAGCGCCGATTTCGCGTCCTCCGTCAGCCCGGTGAGGGTTTCGAGCAATGCCGGCACGCGGGCGTCGACAAGGTTGAGGTGCAGCCAGTAGAAACAATTGTCGGCGGTCAGATCGGCCACCGTCGCGCTGTTGTTCAGCCGCACCGCGGTCTTTTCGTCCGGGGAGAAGCGATAGGCCCAGACGAAACCGGGTATGTTGACGGGCAATGTATCCATTGGTCGCCGATCCTTTGCGAAGGCGATGTGGTTTTCGGAGGTTTCCCCCTAGAGAGTCTTCATGACGGCTATTTGTGCGACGGTGCAAGAGCACGGCGCCGTTTCGGTCGAATTATGGCATGGCCGGCCGGCAAATCGAAATTGAGGTTTACGTAAAAATCAATTAGCCCTTTGCCCCGGAGGGGCTTTGCGCGGGATGCAGGCCGGTCCTGCGGAGGATACAATGTATAAGGCGCCCGTTGAGGAAATCGCGTTCACGTTGAAGCATGTAGCCGGCATGGGCGAAGCGATTTCAAATGGGCTTCTCGCCGATCTCAGCGAAGATCTGGTCGATGCCGTGCTCTCCGAGGCGGGACGTTTTGCCACAGAGGAAGTGGCGCCGCTCGCCGACATCGGCGACCGCCAGGGAGCCCGCCTGGAAGGCGGCGAGGTCAGGCTGCCGGATGGCTGGCGCGATCTCTACCGCCGCTGGATCGCCGGCGGCTGGAATGGCCTGACGGCGCCCGAAGCTTTCGGCGGCCAGGCCCTGCCGCATATGCTGAACGTCGCGGCGCTGGAAATGTGGAATTCCGGCTCGATGGCCTTCGCGCTCGCCCCGACGCTGACGATGGGCGCCATCGAGGCGGTCAGCACCCATGGCAGCGCCGCGCTGAAGGAAAAATATCTGGAGAAGATGGTCTCAGGCGAATGGACCGGCACCATGAACCTGACGGAGCCGCATGCCGGCTCCGATCTCGGCGTGCTCAAGGCTCGCGCCGAGCGCCGCGCCGACGGCAGCTATCGCATCTTTGGCCAGAAGATCTTCATCACCTGGGGTGAGCATGACGCGGCCGACAACATCATCCATCTCGTGCTCGCCCGCCTGCCGGATGCGCCGGCCGGCACCCGCGGCATCTCGCTCTTCCTGGTGCCGAAATTCTTGGTGAACGAGGACGGCTCGCTGGGTGCCCGCAACGATCTGTTCTGCCATTCGCTGGAGCACAAGCTCGGCATCCACGGCTCGCCGACCTGCACGATGATCTATGGCGACGGCCGGTTCGGCGACGAAAAGGGGGCTGTGGGATGGCTGGTCGGCGAGGAGAACAAGGGCCTCGCCTGCATGTTCACGATGATGAACAATGCCCGCCTGGCCGTCGGCATGCAGGGCGTGGCGATCGCCGAGGCCGCCACCCAGAAGGCTATCGCCTATGCCAAGGAACGCACCCAGGGCAGGGCGCCCGGCTGGAGCGGGCCCGGCATGAGCCCGATCGTCGAACATCCCGATGTCGCCCGCATGCTTCTCACCATGAAGGCGCTGACCCAAGGCGCGCGCGCCATCTCCTATGCCTGCGCCCACGCGATCGACATGTCCCACCGGGCCGGCGACGTCAGCCGCCACTGGCAGGAGCGTGCCGCGCTTTTGACCCCGATCGCCAAATCTTTTTCGACCGATGCCGGCGTCGACGTCGCCTCGCTCGGCATTCAGGTGCATGGCGGCATGGGCTTCATCGAGGAGACCGGTGCGGCGCGTTACCTGCGCGACGCCCGCATCGCGCCGATCTATGAGGGCACCAACGGCATCCAGGCGATCGACCTCGTCACCCGCAAGCTGCCGCTCTCCGGCGGCGAGCAGGTGAAGGGCTTCATCGCCGAGCTGAAGGAGATCGCCGATAGCGTCCGCCGCTCCAATCTCGATGGTTTCGGCGAGACATCAGTCAGGCTCGACGCAGCGATTTCAGATCTCGAAGCGGCGACCGACTGGCTCACGAAGATGGTTGCCGACGGCAAGGCGGGCGAGGCGCTTTCGGGCGCGACACCCTATCAGCGCCTGTTCGGCCTCGTGCTCACCGGCTGCTATCTCGCCAAGGGCGCTCTCGCCGAAAGCGGCGATGGCAGGGGCGAGGGCCGCATCGTGCTCTGCCGCTTTGCCGCCGAAAACCTGCTCGCCGAGACCGCAGCCCTTCGCGACCGCGTCGTCAATGGCGCGGCAAGCCTTGCCGCCGCCCGCATCCTGCTTGCCTGAGGCGACCCCATGACCTCTGAGGACATCCAATGACCGATCACATCATCGTCGAGCAGCCTTCCACCCATCCCGGCGTCCAAATCATTCGCTTCAACCGGCCGGAGAAGAAGAACGCCATCACCCGCGCCATGTATCGCACCATGGCCGAGGCGCTGAAGGCGGCCGATGCCGATACGACCATCCGCGCCACCGCCTTCCTCGGCACCGAAGGCTGCTTTTCTTCAGGCAATGATCTGAACGACTTCCTTGCCGCCGCAGTCGGCGGCGGCGGCCTGGAGCAGGAGATCCTCGATTTCCTCTATGCGCTGGTGAAGGCCGAAAAACCTGTGATCTCCGGCGTCGACGGTCTGGCGATCGGCATCGGCACGACGATCCACCTCCATTGCGACCTGACGATCGCCTCGAGCCGCAGCCAGTTCCGCACCCCCTTCGTCGATCTGGCGCTGGTGCCGGAGGCGGGGTCGAGCCTCGTTGCGCCGCGGCTGATGGGCCAGCAGCGCGCCTTCGCCCTGCTGGCGGCCGGCGAAGGCTTTTCGGCGGCCGAGGCCAAGGACGCCGGCATCATCTGGAAAGTGGTCGAACCCGGCGAGGTCGATGCCGTAACGCTGGCGACCGCCGCCCGGCTCGCCGCCAAACCGCCGGAAGCGCTGCGCATCGCCCGCGATCTCATCCGCGGCGACAGCGGCGAGATCATCGCCCGCATCGACGAGGAGGCCCGCCACTTCTCCGCCCGCCTGAAAAGCGCCGAGGCCCGCGCCGCCTTCGAAGCCTTCATGCGTCGCTAAAGCGCGTCGCGATCTTTCAGATTCGCTCCTTGCACTTTAGCTCCTTGTTTTTACGCATGTCGTTTGAGGCGAAAGTGCTTAGCGCTTTGCCTGGCAAAACCGCTGCACACTTTTGCGCGACATACTTTAGAGTATGGGCACATCGAAGACCTCACCGGCCCTGAGCGGGCGGAACCGGTCCGCGGCAATATCGTGCTCGCGCATTGCCTCTTGCAACGCCCTTACCGGTGCGTCGACCGCTTCATCCGTCAGTTGGAACGTCGCGAAGTGATGCCCGGCCACATAGGCCGCATTCGCCAGCTTCATCCCGCTCACCGCCTCCTGCGGATTCTGGTGCTGGCCTTTCATGAACCATCGCGGCTCATAGGCACCGAAAGGTAAGATCGCCAGGCGAAAGCCGCCATGCTTCTGCTGTGCCGCTTTGTAATTGATGCCTTGGTGAAAGCCCGTATCGCCGATGTGATAGATCTTTCCGGCCGGGGTCGAGAGGACGAACGATGCCCAGAGCGCCATCCGGCGATCGGCGCCGCCGCGGGCGGACCAATGATGCGCAGGCTCGGCATCGATGCTGATTCCGGCGTGCGCGATGCGTTCGCCCCAGTCCATCGACGTCATCTCCATATCGGGCACGGCGCGGCGGATGATCGTATCGTTGCCGAGTGGCGTCACCACACGCGGCCGGTGCTTTGCATGCAGCCGCTTGAGCGTCGCGATATCCAGATGATCATAATGATTGTGCGAGACCAGCACGAGATCGATCGGCGGCAGATCATCGAACGCGATGCCCGGTTGGACGACGCGTTTGGGGCCGGCAAAAGTGAAGGGGCTGACGCGCTCCGACCACACCGGGTCAGTGAGAATATTGAGCCCGGCGACCTGCACCAGCATGGTTGCATGGCCAACCATGGTCACCCGCAGATCCTCGCCGTCGACACGTGTATCGGGTTTTGCCGCCGCGTAGGGGCTTGGGACCGATTTCGGCCAAGGCTGACGGCCGCCGCCGAATTGCCACCGCAGCAAATCGCCGAAACCGGGCGGCTCGGTACCGTCGGGATTGAAAAAATGCGTGCCGTTGAAGTGATCGGACACCGGGCCGTTATAATAGGGATTGCGGCTTTTGGTCTTGCGCATTCGGAAGCGGTTTCCTTTGCCTGTAACAGGTTCAGATTTAAGCCAGGTCGACCGGGTTCCGAACCTGTTCCAAATTAAAGACTACACGGAGGCAGGAAACTCGTTGACCTTGCGCAGGAGGCTGTCGACCAGCCGCTCCGGCAGGAAGCGGCGAAGCGAGCGGACCTGGCGCGACTGCTTGCCGGCGGAATAGCGCAGCTTCGGCTTCCTGGCGGTTGCGGCTTTCACGACCATGTCGGCGACGACCTCAGGTGCATCGCCAGCCTCCATCCACTTGCGCATCAGAGCTTCGCTCCGGGTCCGCTCCGAGTCGTAGACGGGAAGCGGTTGATCGACGCGTGTCAGGTTCTCCTCGAAGGATGTTTTGGTGACGCCGGGTTGGACGAGAACGACACGGATGCCGAAGTTGCGCACTTCATGATCGAGGGATTCCGAATAGCCCTCGATCGCATGTTTCGTCGAGGCATAGAAGGCGTTGTACGGAGATGGGATAAGTCCGAGGATCGAGCTCATATTGACGATCCGGCCGCTCTTCTGCTTGCGCATGATGGGTAGCACGGCGTTGACGACGCGGGCGACGCCGAAAAGGTTGACGTCGAAAAGGCGCTGGGCCTGGTCGATCGACGATTCTTCCGCGCCGCCGAGCAGGCCGATCCCGGCATTGTTGACGACAAGGTCGATCCGGCCGGCCTGTTGCATGATCTCGGCAATCATCGCCTCCACCGAGGCCTTATCCGTCACGTCGCAGACCAGCATGGTGATCCCGGGCTTGCCGGCAACCTGTCTGCGGCTGGTCCCATAGACGCGATATCCGGCTTTCACCAGTGTTTGGGCGGTGACAAGGCCAATACCGGAGGAAGCACCGGTGACCAGGGCGATGTTTTTGGTTCTGTCGATCATGCTGTCAGCTCTCATTGGAAGTGGATCATTGGCTGGCGCTGTGTTACTATCTTTTCGATATCATGTCACTATCGAAAAGATACCAAATGAAAAATGGTTCAATTCCGCAGTGCCCGGTCGCCCGGGGCCTGAAATCTGTGGGCGATGCGTGGAGCATTCTGGTCTTGCGGGACGCACATACCGGCCTTACCCGGTTCGACCAATTCAGGAGGAGTCTCGGCATCGTGCCGACCATGCTCACCAAGCGCCTGAAAGCGCTGACTGACGACGGCCTGCTGGAAAAGCGCCTCTATTCCGAGCGGCCGCCACGCGAGGAATACGTGCTGACGGAGGCGGGCCGGGATTTCCTGCCGGTGCTGATGATGATCGGAGCGTGGGCGCACCGCCACTGCGATGGCGAACTCGCCCGCTATGTCGATGTCGAAACGGGCTCGGAGATCGAGCCGATCGCAATCGATGCGGTGACAGGTGCCAAACTCGGAACCCGGGCAATGCGGCTGAGTGCCGGTCAGGAACGGGACTCCGGCGACCAATAGCGGGGGGCAGCCGACGGCGGCCCGCCTATTTCTCCAGCGTCGCCACCACCTCGACATGCGAGGTCCAGAGGAACTGGTCGATCGGCGTCACGCCGGTGATCCGGTAGCCGCCCTCGACGAGGATCGCGAGGTCGCGCGCCAGCGTCAGCGGGTTACAGCTGACGGCGGCGATCTTTTTCACGCTCGAGCGGGCAAGCTCCTTGCACTGGAACTCGGCGCCGGCGCGTGGCGGATCGAAGATGACGGCGTCATAGGGCTTGAACTCCTGCGTCATCAACGGGCGGCGGAAGAGATCGCGCCTCTCGATAGTCACCGGCTTCAATCCAGGAGTGTTGCGGGCGGCATGATCGAGGGCAGCGAGCGCTTTTGCATCGGCTTCGACGGCATGCACGCGGCCGATCCGCGCCAGCCGCAGCGAAAACGTGCCGGCGCCGGCAAAAAGATCGGCGATCCGTTTGGCCTTGCCGGCATGGGCAAGCACCAGCTCGGCCATCGCTTCCTCAGCCGGCTTGGTCGCCTGGGTGAAGCCGCCCGGCGGCGGGGAAACCTGGATCCCGCCGAAATCGACGAGCGGCTTCGACGGCTCGATGAGGATTTCGCCGTTCAGCGAAACACGGGCAATGCCGCGCAGGCCGAGCACGATCTCGACCGCTTTGCGCCGCTGCGCATCGGAGAGTTTTTTCACCTCGTCGACCGCGATATCGAGGCCGGACAGTGTTTCGAGCACCGAGACGCGGAAGGGCTCGGCATTGGTCGCCAGTGCTGCGGCAATCGCCCGGATCGCCGGCAGCCGGGCGATAATCCCCGCCGACGAGATCGGACATTCCTCGATGGCGACGATATGATGGCTTTCGGCCTGGTTGAAACCGATCAGCATGTCCTTTTCGGTCTTGCGCGCGGCAAACACCACGCGCCGGCGTTCGCCCGGCCGGGCCGCAACGATCTCGCCGACCTCAGGCGTCAGCCCCTTCGATCTGAGCGCATCGATGACCAACTGGCGCTTGAAGGCGCGGTAGGGGCTATCTGCCATATGCTGCAGCGTGCAGCCGCCGCAGGTGCCGTTGACGCCATCCGGGCCGAAATGCCGGCAGGGCGGCTCCTGCCGGTCGGGCGAGGGCGTCGTGATCGACATGATCGTGCCCTGGCTTTTGACGCGGGCGATCGCCACCGTTTCCCCCGGCAGGGAGAATGGCACATAGACAGGTCCGCCGGCGCTGCCGGCAATGCCGTCGCCCTGGGCGCCGAGCTTCTCGATGGTGACGGTTTCGGTGCTCACGGTTTCGATCCTGCCAGAAGATATTCCTGATTGCCGTCGCCGCCGGCAATCGGAGAGGGGATGAGGCCAAGGCTTTTCCAGCCCATATCCTCGATGAACCAGCGCTCCAGTTCCGCAGCGACGGCGGGCGCGGACGAGGGGTCCTTCAACAGTCCGCCCTTGCCGATCGCCTCGCGTCCCGCCTCGAACTGCGGCTTGACCAGGAGCACGGCGACCGCACCCGCTTCGGCAATATCGAGAGCCGGCGCCAGCGCCAGCTTCAGCGAGATGAAGGAGACGTCGGAGACGATGAAATCGGCAGGCTCGCCGATATCCTCGGCCGTCAGATGGCGGGCGTTGAGGCCTTCCTTGTTCGTCACCCGTGGATCGGCTGCAATGCGCGGATGCATCTGCCCATGGCCGACATCGATTGCCGTGACATGCGCAGCGCCGCGCTGCAGCAGCACCTCGGTAAAGCCGCCGGTGGAAGCGCCGATATCCAGACAGTGATGGCCGGTGGGATCGAGCCGGAAATGCTCGAGGGCGCTAGCAAGCTTCAATGCCGCGCGCGAGACATAGTCCTGCGCCGGGTCGTCGATCTCGATATTGGCATCGTCGCCGATGAGCGCGCCGGCTTTCGTCACCACCTGGCCGGCGATCCGGACGGTGCCGCGTTGCACGGCGTCGCGGGCCCGCGAGCGGCTGGCGAAGAGGCCGCGGGAGACGAGAAGTTGGTCGAGGCGTTGGCTGTTTTGATCGGACATCGGCTGTGAATGACCGGCAAAGCCGCCGGTTGCAAGCATTTTGTTCCAGACAGCGTCATTGACCCTCGAAAGCTTTCGGCGATAATCCTGCCGCGGCGATTACGGGGCGGCCGCAGACACGGGGGTGTTTTATGCTGAAGCTCTTCACTCTTCTTGTCGCGGCAGGGATCGCATCGCCGGCGCTGGCGAACGACACCATGGCCGAGGTCAAGACCGGCGGGCTGATCTTTGCCCAATCCGACGATGTCAGCATGGTGCAGGAGGATCTCTTCATTTCCGCTTCTGAGGTGCGGGTCGATTACGTGTTCGAGAACACGTCCGACAAGGATGTCGAAAGCCTGGTCGCCTTTCCGATGCCCGACATATCGGGCCAGATCGACAACAACTCCGCCATCGCAGATTATGACAGCGACAATTTCCTGCATTTTTCCACCGTCCAGGACGGCAAGCCGATCACCGCCAAGCTGCAGCAGCGCGTCATCTCGCTCGGCATCGACGTCACCGACGAACTCGCCAAAAATAACATTCCGGTCCTGCCCTACAGCGACAAGACCCGCGACGCGCTTGCCAAGCTTCCTCAAACCATCCGGAAGGACTGGATCGCCCGCGGCCTGATCTATCCGATGGCAGAGGCCGATCTGGTGCCGCTTTGGACGCTGCGCTCGACCTATTGGTGGCGCACGACCTTTCCGGCGAAGAAGAAGGTCAGCGTCGAGCACCGCTACCAGCCGGCCGTCGGCGGCACCGTCGCCATCAGCTTTCTTGAAAACGGCCAGCCGAAGGGTGAGCGCTTCGAGGAATATTCCCGCAAATACTGCCTGGACGCAGACTTCGTCCGGGTCGCGCAGCAGCGTGCCGCGGAAGCCGGGACGAACGGCGCCAACTACACCGAAAGCTGGATCTCCTATGTGCTGTCGACCGGCGCCAACTGGGCGGGGCCGATCCGGCGCTTCCAGCTGACGATCGACAAGGGCAAGCCCGGCAGTCTCATCAGCTTCTGCGGCAGCAATGTCGAGAAGATCGGTCCGACGACCTTTCGGATGACGGCTGAGGATTTCGATCCCGCCAAGGACTTCGACATCCTCATCCTCAATCCGCCGGAAGCGGAACCGAAGACGCCTTAATTTAAGCATTTTAATCAGGGTCTGGGCCGGTGCTGCGGCGCACAATTTAAGCAAATCTAAAGCTCGCCCGCATAGCTTCGCCCCGATTGCAGCGGTCCGTCCGGACTGCTCGGCGCCATGACGGCGCAAGCGTTTCAACGCCGATCATGTTCTCAGTTTCAAACATCCCTGCGGTTGCGCCTCAAGCGCGACCCGCTTTCGCCGCGTCGACTGTCGTCAGGAGAAATTCACCGATGTCCGCCAAAAACATATCCTTGAACGGGAAGCTTGCGGCCACCTTCGCAGCCCTCATTCTCATTTTCGTCGCCGTTTCCGCTTTCGTTTATTCCAAGGCGACGGCGTCGGCCGCCGCCTCCGCCGAGCAGGAAAAGTCCGAGCTGGTCGTCAACCAGATCGACGATGCGCTGCAGGCGATGCTCGAGCAGGCCGTCAACCTGCGCGGCTTCATCCTTTTCCGCAGCGACAGCACCTATGGCGATGTCTTCGCCAACCGCGAGCGCATGCTGAAGGCGATCGCCGCCGCCAGGCAGACGGCCGCGGCAGAGCCGCAACTGGTCGAGATGATCGACGGCATGCAGAAGGCCGCCGACCTCTATTTCCATGAACTGGCCGAGCCCCAGACCAAGGCGCGCAAGGAAACCGACATGCCGATCGAAGAGGTCGTCAAGATCGGCGTCAACGCCACCAAGGGCCAGCTCGACGGGTTCCGCCAGGCCTCGGCCAAGATCAAGGCCAGCGCCCGCGAAAAGTCCGACGCGCTTGCTGAAATCCGCGCCGATGCCAACAGCGATCTGAAGACGACGCTGCTTGCCGGCGGTATCGTCGCCTCGCTTGCCGCCGCCGTGCTCGCCTGGCTGATGTCGCGCACCATCGTCCGCCCGATCGTCGGCATGACGAGCGCCATGGATCGCCTCGCCGGCGGTGAAAACGATATCGAGGTCCCGGCGACCGACCGCGGCGACGAAGTCGGCCGCATGGCCCAGTCAGTGCTGGTCTTCAAGCAGGCGGCGATCGAGAAGCTGCGCCTTGCCGGCGAGACCGACCGCATGCGCGGCGACGCCGAACGCCAGCGCCGGGCAACCGACGAGCAGAAGGCCCGCGAGGAAGGCGAGATCCGCCATGCCATCGACGCGTTGGCCGGCGGCCTTGCCGAGCTTGCCAATGGCGATATGGCCGGCCGTATCCAGACGCCGTTCGCGCCGCAATATGACAGCCTGCGCAATGACTTCAACCATGCCGTCGAAAAGCTGCAGGCAGCCCTGCAATCGGTCGGCCGCAACGCCTCGGCGATCAATGCCGGCGCCGGCGAGATCCGCTCGGCCGCCGACGATCTCGCCCACCGCACCGAGCAGCAGGCCGCCGCCGTCGAACAGACTGCCGCAGCGCTCGAGCAGGTGACGACGACCGTCCGCGACAGCGCCAAGCGCGCCGAGGATGCCGGCAATCTCGTCGAGCGCACCCGCCTCGGCGCCGAAAAATCCGGCGAAGTCGTCCGCAGGGCCGTCTCCGCCATGCAGCAGATCGAAAAATCTTCGGGCGAAATCTCCAACATCATCGGCGTCATCGACGACATCGCCTTCCAGACCAACCTCCTGGCCTTGAACGCCGGCGTCGAAGCCGCGCGTGCCGGCGATGCCGGCAAGGGTTTTGCCGTCGTTGCCCAGGAAGTGCGCGAACTGGCCCAGCGCTCGGCCAAGGCGGCGAAAGAGATCAAGGCGCTGATCACCACATCGGGCGAACAGGTCGTTGCCGGCGTTTCCCTGGTCGGCGAGACCGGCAAGGCGCTGGAAGCAATCGTCGCCGAGGTGCAGGAGATCAACCACCACGTCAGCGCGATCGTCACCGCCACCCGCGAACAGTCGATCGGCCTGCAGGAGATCAACACCGCCGTCAACAACATGGACCAGGGCACCCAGCAGAACGCAGCGATGGTCGAGGAGCAGACGGCGGCAAGCCATGCGCTCGCCCAGGAGGCAAACGCGCTGGACGAATTGCTGCACCAGTTCAGGCTCGGCCAGACGAGGCCGGATGCCGCACCGCGCGCCGCCGTTCCGAACGCCCGCCCGGTCGCTTCTCCGGCCCGCGCGCTCGCCAACAAGGTCACCAAGGCCTTCGGCGGCCGCCAGGCAAGTGCTGCGGTTGCAGTTCAGGAAGACTGGACGGAGTTCTGAGGGGGCGGCTTTCGGAAGGGGCGTAAAAATGCAGAGGGCGGCGCAGAGATGCGCTGCCTTTTTTTGATGGTATCCACTCTGATTGGAGAAAAAACGCAAAGCTACCAGCTGTTTAGATGGTGAGTTTGGCTGCGGCATCACCTCACACTCCGTCATCCTCGGCCTTGAGCCGAGGATCCATGCCATCTGCACTGGTGGACGCGGTGTGGATGCTCGGCTCAAGGCCGAGCATGACGGAGGGTGGGGTGGCCGCTGGAGCAAGTGCAGCGATGGGTGGCGCAGTAGCAGTCGTTGAGCCTCCTGCCGGCTGGCTCCTTAATCTTCATCAGGACTGGAGTCTTGCAGGTGCCCGCAAGGGTGGATGAACGGATCGCCATACCAAATACGGGAAACGTAATGTTATCCGCTGTTTAGCGGCGAGTTTGGCGAGGACATATTCTCACACTCCGTCATCCTCGGCCTTGAGCCGAGGATCCATACCACCCGCACTGGTGGATGCGGTGTGGATGCTCGGCTCAAGGCCGAGCATGACGGAGGGTGGATGGCTGCTGGAGCAAGTGCCGCGATGGGTGGTGAAATGGGGAGCGTTTCGACCCGCCGGTCGCTTGCCTCAATCTCCCTCAGCACTCGTCCCGGTCAGTGCCGGCAGCGGATGGGTGCAAGAGATGCGCCGTTTTTATTGGCTGGAACAGCATAGGCGGGAGCAAGAGCCTGCCCCTCACCCTAACCCTCTCCCCGTAAACGGGGCGAGGGGACGTGCCCTGCGAGAGGCCAGCGAGGGACGGAGAGGTCGCGGCATATCCCCTTCGCCCCGTTTACGGGGAGAAGGTGCCGGCAGGCGGATGAGGGGCCACCATCCCCTCAAACAATACTTACCCCGCAACCCCGACCGCAACCCCGCGCCCAAGCGCCCGGAACACGGTCGAAACAATCCCGGCGCGATCCAGCCCGGCATGGGCGTTCATCGCCTCGGGTTTTGCCTGCTCCATCCAGATATCGGGCATGACGAGCGAGCGGATCTTCAGGCCGTTGTCGAGCAGGCCTTCGCTTGAGAGATATTGCATCACCTGGCTGCCGAAGCCGCCGACCGAGCCTTCCTCGACGGTGATCACCATCTCGTGGTGGCGGGCGAGCTGGCGGATCAGGTCGTGGTCGAGCGGCTTGGCGAAGCGGGCATCGGCAACCGTCGTCGAAAGGCCGGCGGCATCGAGATCTTCGGCGGCAAGCAGACAATCGGCAAGCCGGGTGCCGAAGGAGAGCAGTGCCACCTTGGTGCCTTCCTTGAGGATGCGGCCCTTGCCAATCTGCAGGATTTCGCCGCGCACCGGCATGTCGACGCCGACACCTTCGCCGCGTGGATAGCGGAAGGAGATCGGCCCGGCATCATAGGCGACAGCCGTGCGCACCATGTGCTTGAGCTCGGCCTCGTCGGCCGCCGCCATCACCACGAAGCCGGGCAGGGTGGTGAGGAAGGCGGTGTCGAAGGAGCCGGCATGGGTCGGCCCGTCGGCGCCGACGAAGCCGGCGCGGTCGATCGGAAAACGCACCGGCAGTCCCTGGATCGCCACATCGTGAACGACCTGGTCGTAGGCGCGCTGCAGGAAGGTGGAATAGAGGGCTGCGAACGGCTTGTAGCCTTCCGCCGCCAGGCCGGCAGCGAAGGTCACGGCATGCTGCTCGGCGATGCCGACATCGAAACAGCGCGACGGAAAGGCTTCGGCGAGCTTGTCGAGGCCGGTACCGTTCGGCATGGCGGCGGTGATGCCGACGATCTTGTCGTCGAGGGTGGCTTCCTGCACCAGCGCTTCGGCAAAGACGCTGGTATAGCTCGGCGCATTCGGCTTGACCCTGGCCTGGGCGCCGGTGATGACGTCGAACTTGTTGACGCCATGATATTTGTCGGCGGCGGCTTCCGCCGGCGGATAACCCTTGCCCTTCTGGGTGACCACATGGATCAGCACCGGTCCGCGGGCATTGTCGCGCACGTTGCGCAGCACCGGCAGCAGATGGTCGAAGGAATGCCCGTCGATCGGCCCGATATGATAAAAGCCCATCTCCTCGAACATGGTGCCGCCGGTGACATAGCCGCGGGCATGCTCGACGGCGCGGGTGATGGCGCGGTCGATATTCTTGCCGAGATAGGCCGTCAGCTTTTTGCCGAAGTCGCGGAAGCCCATATAGGTGCGGCCCGAAGCGAGGCGGGCGAGATAGGCGCTCATGGCACCTGTCGGCGGCGCGATCGACATGTCGTTGTCGTTGAGAATGACGATGAGGCGCGCATCGAGCGCGCCGGCATTGTTCAGCGCCTCATAGGCCATGCCGGCCGACATCGCCCCGTCGCCGATGACGGCGATGACGCGCCGGTCGTTCTTGTCGAGATCGGCGGCGATCGCCATGCCGAGGCCGGCCGAGATCGAGGTCGAGGAATGCGCCGCCCCGAAGGGGTCGTATTCGCTCTCGGCCCGGCGGGTGAAGCCGGAAAGTCCGTCTTCCTGGCGCAGCGTGCGGATGCGGTCGCGTCGGCCGGTGAGGATCTTGTGCGGATAACATTGATGGCCGACATCGAAGATCAGCCGATCATCAGGCGTGTCGAAGACGCTGTGGATGGCGATCGTCAGCTCGACGACGCCGAGACCAGCGCCGAGATGGCCGCCGGTGCGCGACACCGCATCGATCATTTCGTCCCGGACTTCGCGGGCAAGCTGCGGCAGGTCGCGATCCTCAAGCTTGCGCAGGTCGGCGGGGTAAGTGACCTGATCGAGCAGGGGGGTCTTCGGCAGTTGTGTCACGGGCGGGCGCTCTTTCTTACTTTTCCTTGTACCGCTTTATTCGATTAGAACGAGGCAAAACAAGTGATTTTCAGGAACCGAAGGTTTTCACCTTAGAGCATGGCGGAAAAATGTGTGAGCGGTTTCGGGAGATATCACATTCTATTTCTGCGCGTTGCATTCGCCTGATCTTGGCCGGTTCCGCCCCGTTTTTCCGAACGGCGGTCGAACGTGCGAAGGGGCTGGTGAGCCGCTTGAATATGACACGGAATGGTAGCAGAGTTGCCGCGCTCACGGGGGAGACGGGCCATGGGAACGATTGTTGCAGCGCATGCCTATGTGAACAACGAGGTCGCCTATGTGGCCTGGGACATAGACGCCAAGATCGACGGATGCCTCGGGTTCGAGGTCGTTCGCGTCTATCTCGACGAACAGGGAAACGTGTCGAAAAGACCCGATGGCAGCGAGGACCGGGTGACGTGCGCCGCCTGGGTCGCCTTCAAGGGACAGCGCAATCCGCATTGGCTGCCGCAGACGACATCGCTCTGGCCGGTGCAGAAGCTCTCCTGGCGCGACTTGACGCTGCGCAAGCGGCGCAACGAAATGAAACGGCGGCCGGACGAGGTGCGGGTGCGTTACGAGATCCGTCCGCTCGGCGATTTGAAGCCGGGCATGCAGGCTGCGCCCGATCCGACGCCTGCGCTTGTCGAGATCAACAAGCGGGACGCCAACGGCAAACCGATCGAGAAGGCAGGCGGCACCTTTGAGAAAGTCGCGGTCAAGGCCTATGACGGGCCGCCGCGGCCGCTCGGTTATCTCGGGCCGGCCGTCGCCTCCAACCCTGTCCATGTGACGCGCAAGCGCGGCCAGTTCGAGTCCACCTTCACCAATGGCATTCTCGCCGCCCAGTGGTTGCGCAACGTCCTGCTCGAGGACGGGGTGAAACAGCCGAACGAGCTGATCGACATGATTTCCACTCCGTCGAACGGCATCCGCAAATATCTTGCCGGCGATGTCATTCCGATGCTCAAGGAATTCATGAATGCGCCGGGCCGTTTTCTCCTCGCGCTTTACGAGCTGGAGGACGAGGAACTGCTGGAGCTGCTGCTTGCCAACAAGGACAGGCTGCGCATCATCCTCGCCAATACCGGAAAGGTCGGGGATGCCTGGGATGTGCGCAATGCGCCTGCCCGCAAGGCGCTGATCGATGCAGGCGTCGAGATCCACCACCGGATGTTCAACAATTCGAGCCAGATCGGCCACAACAAATTCGTCGTGCACCTACCGCCGGATGGCACCGAGCGCAGCGTTTTCACCGGCAGCACCAACTGGACGGCGACCGGACTTGCCGGCCAATCCAACAACGCGCTGATCGTCAGGAACGACGCGGTCGCCGCGGCCTATCTCGCTTATTGGGGGCGGATGCTGGAAGACAATGCGACGCTGGAAGCGCCCGTCGAATTCGATGACGGCATGCCCGACAACCAGCAGAGCAAGAAATTCCGCCGCTCCAACGAGACGCCTTCCATTATACCCACAGGCAACGGGGCTTCGCTTGAAACCTGGTTCTCACCGAACATGCAAAGCCGCCGAAAAGGCAAGGCAATTCCGCCCGACCTTCGCGAGGTCTATCGCATGATGCGCCGTGCCGAGCATGCGGTGCTGTTTCTTGCCTTCTATCCCGGTCAGTCGGGCAAGGATTGCATCGTCGGCGAGGCGATCGATATCGGCCTCAAGGATCAGAAGCTGATCGTCACCGGCGCCGTTTCCAGCCCGCAGGCCATGCCCAATTACGTCCCCGGCAAGGACAACGATCCCGACGATCCGGATGACGATGAAGAGGGCGTCTCGCCCCATACCTTCGACGAGGCCAATGTTTCGATCGTCCGGGCGTCGCGCATCGATGACCGCCAGTTGCTGGCGGATTTCGGCGCGGAGGAACTGACGGCCAAGAAGGTGGGCGCCATCATTCACGACAAGGTTCTGGTGATCGATCCTCTGTCGGACGAGTGCGTCGTCGTCCTCGGCAGCCACAATCTCGGCTTCAAGGCCTCCTACGCCAATGACGAAAACATGCTGATCGTCAAAGGCGACCGGGCGCTGGCCGAGGCCTATGCCGTCCACATCCTCGATGTCTATGACCACTATCGCTTCCGCGCCGTCGAGGCCGAATTGAAGCGCCAGGGCAAGAAGGGCTGGTCGGGCTTTCTCAACGTCGACGACAGCTGGCAGGATGGCTATGTCAACCGCACGAAGGGTGCGCTGACGCGCTATTTCGCGGCGGGTTGAAATTCGGAGGCAAGTGACCGGCGGCGGCCGATCATTGCCGCCGTCAGCCTTCCGGCAAAGGCACGAATTCCTCTTCGTCGCCGGGGACGATATCGAAGCGGCCGCTGCGCCATTCCTCCTTGGCTTTTTCGATCCGCTCCTTGGAGGAGGAAACGAAATTCCACCAGATATAGCGTTTCGAATTCAGCGCCGCACCGCCGAACAGCATCAGATGACAGCCGTCGCTGCCGGCTTCGAGCGTGATCGGATCGCCCGGCCGGAAGACCAGCAGCTGATCGGCGGCGAAGCGGTCGCCTGAGATGACGACCTCGCCTGACAGTACGTAGACGGCGCGCTCTTCATGTGCTGCGCCGAAAGGAAACTTGGCGCCCGGCTGCAGGCTGAGATCAACATAAAGCGTGTCGGAGAAAACCCCGACCGGCGATGTCATGCCTTCGAACGAGCCGATGACCACGCGCCCGCGCACGCCTGCAGTCTCGATCAGCGGCATGTCTGACTTTTCCGTATGGGCGAAGGAAGGATCGATCTCTTCCTTGTCGTCGGGCAGCGCCAACCAGGTCTGCAGCCCCGACATCAGCAGCGGATGGCCGCGCAGATTGTCGGGCGTGCGCTCCGAATGCACGATGCCGCGGCCTGCCGTCATCAGGTTGATATCGCCGGGACGGATGACCTTTTCGGTGCCGAGGCTGTCGCGATGGCGGATCTCGCCGTCGAAGAGATAGGTGACCGTCGACAGCCCGATATGCGGATGCGGTTTTACGTCGAGCGCTTCATTCGGCTTCAGGATCGCCGGTCCCATGCGGTCGAAGAAGATGAACGGCCCGACCAGCCGCCGCTGCCGCGTCGGCAGCGCCCGCCGCACCTGGAAGCCGCCGATATCGCTGGTGCGCGGAATGATCAGGTTCTCGATCGCATCACAGGCGAAGGCATCGCCGGGCAGCGGATCTTTACCGGGAAAGAAGGACATGATGGAACTCTCCGATCTGAGGCGCCGCTGCAGCAGTTTGAACGATGCAGCTTTGCACTGCCCACAGATAGCGCTTGGAGCGCCGCGCGTCCAATCGGGCGCTGAGCCCGCCCTATTCAGATCGCCGTAAAACCGTTGTCGACGAAGAGATGGGCGCCGTTGACGAAATTCGACTCGTCGCTGGCGAGGTAAAGGGCGGCCCGGGCCACGTCTTCGGGTTCGCCGATCCGACCCTGCTGCGCGGCGATAGCGGCGTCCGAAACGTCGACGCCGAGCGCCTGCAGGTCGGCCACCTCGCGCAGGCCGTGCGGCGTGCGGATGAAGCCGGGGCAGACGGCGTTGCAGCGGATGTTGCGGTCGCGAAATTCCACCGCGATGGCGCGGGCAAACATGTGCACGGCGCCCTTGGTCGTATCGTAAAGCACTTCCATCGGCGTGGCGGCGACCGCCGAGATCGACGAGGTGCAGACGATCGACCCGCCGCCCGCGGCAATCATTTTCGGCAGCACCGCCTTGGTCATCAGGAACATCGAGCGCACATTGACGGCGTGCAGCCAGTCCCATTCCTGGAGCGTCGTTTCCAGGAAGGGTTTGATGACGATCGTGCCGGCGTGGTTGAAGAGCACGGTGACAGCGCCGTAACGGTCCTCGACGCCGGCGACGGCTGAATTGACCGCCTCTTCATCGGAGACATCGGCCGTCCAGCAGTCGGCCTCGCCGCCGGCATCACGGATCTGCTTGACGGTCTCATCAGCCGCCTGGCCGTTGCGGTCGATGATCGCGACACGCGCGCCTTCCGCCGCAAAGAGCTTCGAGGCTGCACCGCCCATACCGGTCGCGCCGCCCGAGATGATGGCGACCTTGCCCTTCAATCTGTCCGTCATTTTTCTGACCCCTCATGATATCGGAAGGGGATCATAGATCGGCCGCCAGCCGATCGCCAAGCGCCAAAAGGCAGCTTTAGCGACTTGTTTTCATGCATGTCTTTATCCTGGAACCGCCGCACACTTCCGGGCGACATGCATCAAGCCTCAGGCCCCGTCGAGCGGTTCGACGCCCTGCGGCTTGCCCGCGCGGTCGAGCCTGATCTTCTCGATGCGGTTTTCGGCGGCCGAAAGCAGCGTCTCGCAATGTTTCTTCAGCGCTTCGCCGCGCTCGTAGATCTCGATCGATTCATCCAGCGCCACGTCGCCGCGTTCCAGTCGGGCGACGATGCTTTCGAGTTCGGCGACCGCCTTTTCGAAGGAAAGGCCGGATACCTCCGGCTTGGCGCTGTCAGTCATTCTCAACCCTTCATCATTCGCAGAATATGCATGCCCGCCGATTCGGCGAGCCCCTCGAGATCATAACCGCCTTCGAGCAGGCTGACGACCCGGTTCTTCGCGTGCCGGTCGGCCAGTTCGAGCACGCGGCCGGTCGCCCAGTCGAAATCCTCGCCCGTCAGGTTGATCTGCGCTAAGGGATCGCGGTGATGGGCGTCGAAGCCGGCGGAGATGATGATGAGATCCGGTCGGAAATCGGCGACGGCCGGCAGCACGCGCGATTTGAACGCCTCGCGGAAATGGTCGCTGCCGACATTCGGCGAAAGCGGCGCATTGACGATGGTGTTGTGTTTGCCCTTCTCGTCCTTGGCGCCGCTGCCGGGATAAAGCGGCATCTGATGCGTCGAGCAGAACAGCACGGAGGGGTCGTCCCAGAAGATATCCTGGGTGCCGTTGCCGTGGTGCACATCCCAGTCGATGATGGCGACGCGCTCGGCGCCATGCCGCTTCTGCGCATGGCGGGCGGCGATCGCCGCATTGTTGAAGAAGCAGAAGCCCATCGCCGTCATCTTCTCGGCATGGTGGCCCGGCGGACGGGCGGCGACGAAGACATTGTCGGCGTCACCGGAAAAGACGTCGTCCACCGCCGCCATCGCTCCGCCGATGCCGGTCAGCGCCGCCTGCAGGCTTTTGGGGCTGGCATAGGTATCGGCTTCGAGCTGGTTGATCCGGTCCTCTTCCTCGGGAATTTCCCGCATCACGGCTTTGAGATGTTCCTCCGGATGCGCAAGCAGCACCGCATCCTCGCTCGCCTCAGGCGCCTGCCGGCGCTCCAGCCGCTCGAAATTCGGATGTTCGAGCGCGACATTGATGGCGCGGATTCTGTCCGATCTCTCCGGATGGCCGGCGGGCGTGACATGTTCCAGGAAGATCGGATGCTCATAAAGACGGGTGCTCATGGAGACACTCTATCGGTCGCTTATGTCATGTTCCACAGCAGATGGGGCATCGCCCGACGATTTCAACAAGCGCGCCTGCGCCCCATCTCGCCGCCGCCGGCATTATAAATTCCTGTCATCTCAGCGGTTTACTTCGAAAAACCCCGTGCTACTGTCGTCAACGGGGAATTTTGTAGGCAGAGTTGTTGATGAGTCAGTCGAAACGCCCGGGTGTAACGGAAATACATGTGCCGTTTCGCGATGTCGATATGACCGGCCAGATGTTTCTGGCCTCCTATATTTCCTATGCCGAGTCCGTCATTGCGAGCTTCTGGTTAGCGCGGCCCGAGGTCGAGGACGAACCGGTCTATATCGCCAGCAAGATTACCTGCGTTCTCCACCGCCCGCTGCATTACGACGAGCCGGCCCTTTTTACCGCCGCCGTCGATAAGATCGGCGTGCGCTCCATCGGCTTCATCGTCTCGATCGATACGGGGGAGGAACGCGCCGCCGAGGTTGAGATCATCTGGCAGGCCCGCGCCCAGGAGGATCAGCAGCCGGTGTCGCTGCCGGAGGAGACGCGGGACTGGCTTTATGGGTTCTTGGATTAGGACATTCTATCTGGCCGCCATGCTTGCCACCAGATCGCTGAACCTTTCTCCCTGAATGCCGACATGTGTTCGCAGCAGGCGGCGGGCTTCATCTCCATCGCCGGCGAAGATCGCATCGACGATGGCGCAATGTTCCGAAAAGGAGGTCGACAGGCGATTGCGCACCCGCAGCTGGAGACGGCGATAGGGGCGCAGGCGTCGATGCAATTGCACGCATTGCTCCTGCAGGAAATCGCTTCGGCTTGCGGCGTAGATGGCCTTATGGAATTCCTCATTGTCGTAATAATAGGCATCGCTGTCGCCGGCGGCGGCGGACTGCTCGCAGCGGCTGTGGGTGGCGGTGATCGCTTCCCGGGAGGTCTTGTCCAACCGGCGTGCGGCGAGCGCTCCCGCAAGGCCCTCAAGCTCGGCCATCACCTCGAACATCTCGTAAATGCGGTGCGGCCCTGGATCGATCACGACAGCGCCCCGGCGCGGCCGGATTTCTATCAATCCGATCGCGTCCAATTGCATCAAAGCTTCGCGCACCGGCGTTCGCGACACGCCGAAACGATTGGCAAGCACGGTTTCATCCAGCCGTTCGCCGGGCGCGAACTCGTAGGAAAGTATTGCATTTTCAATCTCATCCCGTAGCCATCGGCCGACGTTCTCGGACATGTCTCTCGTATCCTTCATACATAAATTCCATTCTTGTATACAAGATTGTTGACTTCGTGTACGAAGAATGACAATCTACATACTACAGACGAAGCCCTTTGATGGGAAGCAGGGTCCAAGGCGGCGCACAATGCGGCCGGCCTTCAGGAGAGGGGAGAATGGCATGCCTGAAGCTTCTTTCTTCACCGACATGTTGCAAAGCATTACCGATCACGGACGCCAGCTTCTGTTTTCCGGCTCGCGCAACACCCAGGCCGCAGCCAAAGCCGATCTGCAGACTCTCTGCGAGATGCTGTTGTCGAGCCGGGGTGAAGCATCCGGCATGGCCCTTGCGGCCGAGATACTCGATCGCTGGGGCGGGCTCGAAAGCGCGGGCGCGCAGCAATTCTTCCATATGCTTCACGAAACGTTCGGGCCCGACACGGTGCGGCTCGACCAGGCGATGGAAAATTACCGCACTGACAAAAGCTCTGGCGCCGTCATCGCGCTCCATCAGGCCGCCGAGCCGCGGCGGCAGGAGCTCCTGCGCCGCTTGAATCAGGCGCCGAACGGCACCGCCAGGCTGGTCCGTATGCGTCAGCAGCTGCTTGCTTCCAAGGACCGGTCCGAAGCCTATCACGCGCTCGATGCCGATTTCACGCATCTGTTCGGCTCCTGGTTCAATCGTGGCTTTCTGACGCTGCGGCCGATCGACTGGTCGACGCCGGCAAACATCCTCGAAAAGATCATCAAATACGAGGCCGTGCATGAGATCGCCAGCTGGGAGGAGTTGCGCCGCCGGCTGGCGCCGGCCGACCGTCGATGCTTTGCCTTTTTCCATCCCCGATTGGCCGAAGAACCGCTGGTGTTCGTCGAGGTGGCGCTCACCCGATCCGTGCCCAATGCGATCGCAGATGTCCTCGACGAGGGGAGAGAGCAGATCAATGCCGATGAGGCGACGACGGCTGTCTTCTATTCGATCTCCAACTGCCAGGATGGCCTGCGCGGAATCTCGTTCGGCAATTTCCTGATCAAGCAGGTCGTGGAAGACCTGCGCCGGGACCTGCCGGGCCTGAAGAATTTCGTCACGCTGTCGCCTGTCCCGGGCTTTGCCCGCTGGCTTGCCAAGGCGCGCGATCCGGCCGGCGCCCGGTCCTTGTCCAAAGCGGCCCTGGAAACGCTGAGCCTGCTGGACGACCCGAACTGGCCGGGCAAGGAGAAGAGCAGCGCCGAATTGGAGCGCGTGCTGCTGCCGCTTGCGGCGCGCTACTTCCTGACCGAACGGACGCAGGAGGGCCGTCCGGTCGATCCCGTCGCCCGCTTCCATCTCGGCAACGGCGCCCGGCTTGAAAGAGTGAATTTTCTCGGCGACCGGTCGCCGAAGGCGGTCCAGCAGGCCCACGGCCTGATGGTCAACTACCTCTATAAGCTCGACGACATCGTGGCCAATCACGAGGCCTTAGCGCAGCGCGGCGAAGTGATCGCCTCGCCTGCCGTCAAAAGCCTGCTCAACCAGAACGACGAAGGCCGTCGCGGCGGCAACGGCCAGCAAGGCTCTCGAGCCTTCGCGCAGATCATGAACTCAACGCTTAGAGGAGGGCGAAAGTGAGCAACCATCTTTTCGACGCCATGCGGGCGGCTGCGCCCGGCAACACACCGTTCATGCGGATCGGCGCCGCTCAGACATGGACCTATGGCGACGCTTTTGCTCTTTCCGGCCGCATTGCCAGCGCGATGGACACGCTCGGCATTCGCCCCGGCGACCGGGTTGCGGTGCAGGTCGAGAAAAGCGCCGAGGCATTGATCCTTTACCTCGCCTGTCTGCGAAGCGGCGCGGTCTACCTGCCGCTCAACACCGCCTATACGCTGGCCGAGCTTGATTACTTTATCGGCGACGCCGAGCCGCGTCTGGTGGTGGTTGCCTCGGCTGCGCGGGCGGGCGTGGAGAAAATCGCCAAGCAGTACGGCGCGATCGTCGAAACGCTCGACGCCGACGGCAGCGGCTCGTTGCTCGATCTGGCGCGCGACGAGCCGGCCGACTTTGTCGACGCTTCGCGCTCCGCCGATGATCTGGCCGCGATCCTCTACACCTCGGGAACGACAGGACGGTCCAAAGGGGCGATGCTCACGCATGGGAACCTGCTCTCGAATGCTCTGACCTTGCGCGACTACTGGCGCGTCACCGCCGACGACCGGCTGATCCACGCCTTGCCGATCTTCCACACGCATGGGCTGTTCGTCGCCACCAACGTCACGCTGCTCGCCGGCGCCTCGATGTTCCTGCTGTCGAAGTTCGACGCCGACGAGGTCGTTTCCCTGATGCCCCAGGCAACCATGCTGATGGGCGTGCCGACCTTCTATGTCCGCCTCCTGCAAAGCCCGGGGTTCGGCAAAGAGGCGGCAGCCAGCATCCGCCTGTTCGTTTCCGGCTCGGCGCCGCTGCTTGCAGAAACACATAGCCAGTTCCAGGAGCGGACCGGCCACGCGATTCTCGAGCGCTACGGCATGACGGAAACCAATATGAACACCTCCAACCCTTATGAGGGCAAACGCATCGCCGGCACGGTCGGCCTGCCGCTGCCTGATGTGACGGTGCGCGTCACCGATCCCGCCACGGGACAGGTGCTGCCGGCTGAACAAACCGGCATGATCGAGATCAAGGGACCGAACGTCTTCAAGGGTTATTGGCGCATGCCGGAAAAGACCGCGGCCGAGTTCACCGCGGACGGCTTCTTCATCAGCGGCGACCTCGGCAAGATCGACCGGGACGGTTATGTGCACATCGTCGGCCGCGGCAAGGATCTGGTGATCTCGGGTGGATACAACATCTATCCGAAAGAGGTCGAGAGCGAGATCGACCAGATCGAGGGCGTCGTCGAGAGCGCCGTGATCGGCGTGCCGCATCCCGATTTTGGAGAAGGCGTAACGGCCGTCGTCGTCTGCAAGCCCGGCGCCGGGCTGGATGAAAAGACCATTGTCAGCGCCCTCCAGGATCGTCTCGCGCGCTATAAGCAGCCCAAACGCATCATCTTCGCCGAGGACCTGCCGCGCAACACGATGGGCAAGGTTCAGAAGAACATCCTGCGGCAGCAATACGCCGAGCTTTACACCGGGACGTAAGACGACCGCCCTCTGGGAGGAGGAGCGTCGTTATCCGCATCAATATCGCAAACAGCAGCGACGGCGCCGGAGGCGTCGGAGGGAGGGGAATCATGGGTATTGAAATTCTGGCCATAGGCCTGCTGGTCGCCATGTTCATCATTGCGACGATCCAGCCGATCAACATGGGCGCGCTCGCCTTTGCCGGCGCCTTCGTGCTTGGCTCGATGACCATCGGCATGAAAACCACCGACATTTTTGCGGGCTTTCCGAGTGACCTGTTCCTGACGCTGGTCGCCGTCACCTACCTCTTCGCCATCGCGCAGATCAACGGCACCATCGATTGGCTCGTCGAATGCGCCGTCCGCCTGGTGCGTGGACACATAGGCTTGATCCCCTGGGTGATGTTCCTCGTTGCCGCCGTCATTACCGGTTTCGGCGCTCTTGGGCCTGCCGCCGTCGCCATCCTTGCGCCGGTAGCGCTGAGCTTTGCCATCCAGTACCGCATTCACCCCGTCATGATGGGCCTGATGGTGATCCACGGCGCGCAAGCGGGCGGTTTTTCGCCGATCAGCATCTATGGCGGCATCACCAACCAGATCGTCGCGAAGGCCGGCCTGCCTTTCGCTCCGACCTCCCTGTTTCTCTCCAGCTTTTTCTTCAACCTGGCCATCGCGGTGCTGGTCTTCTTCGTTTTCGGCGGCGCAAAGGTCATGCGGCAGGTTCCCGCATCGTCCTTTGGCCCCTTGCCGGAACTGCATCCCGAGGGCGTGTCGGCGTCGATCAGAGGTCACGGCGGCACGCCGGCAAAACCCATCCGGGACCATGCCTATGGCACGGCGGCCGATACCGCTGCGACGCTGCGCCTGAACAATGAGAGAATTACCACCCTGATCGGCCTGACGGCGCTCGGCATCGGCGCCCTGGTTTTCAAGTTCAATGTCGGCCTCGTCGCCATGACCGTCGCCGTCGCCCTCGCGCTGCTGTCCCCGAAAACCCAGAAGGCGGCTATCGACAAGGTCAGCTGGTCGACCGTGCTGCTGATTGCGGGCATCATCACCTATGTCGGCGTCATGGAGAAGGCCGGTACGGTCGATTACGTGGCGAACGGCATATCCAGCCTCGGCATGCCGCTGCTGGTGGCGCTGCTGCTTTGCTTTACCGGTGCCATCGTCTCGGCCTTTGCATCCTCGACTGCCCTGCTCGGCGCGATCATCCCGCTTGCCGTGCCGTTCCTCATGCAGGGCCACGTCAGCGCCATCGGCGTGGTCGCCGCCATCGCGATCTCGACGACGATCGTCGATACCAGCCCGTTCTCCACCAATGGCGCGCTCGTGGTCGCCAATGCCCCGGATGACAGCCGGGAGCAGGTGCTCAGGCAATTGCTGATCTACAGCGCGCTGATTGCCATCATCGGGCCGATCGTCGCCTGGCTGGTGTTCGTCGTGTCGGGCCTGGTTTGACGACGGGCACCCGCACCCATTGTTTGACGCCGCGGGGCATCACCCGTGGCGTCGAGATGTCCACGTCGCGCGCGGGCATTCCAAGTTCCACGCATTTCCCGGCTGGAAGGCGCCAGTCGCCAAATGTAACGCCGCTCTCAGATGAAGCATGCTCCGGTTGTAGTATTGGGCGCAGCCGGCAGCGATCGGATATTCACGTGCGAATTCCGTTGCATTTCCGAATTCAACGCTATTGATTATTCGAAGATGCTTTCATTCGCTGAAGTTGAAAATCGATCATGGTTCAATCGACTGACGTTTCATCTCATTTGACGGATTTGATTTATGGAAGTCTCTTCGGCGAGTGCAGCTGGCAGGATTTCCTCGATAGCGTTGCGCAAACGTCGCCGGGCGGCAAGGCCGCGCTGCATTACCACGATCTGACCTCGTCCGTTGCCCATGTTCCCTTCATGTCGGGCTTCTCGCAGGCCGAGGTCGACCAGTTCAGCAGCCACTTCGCCGCCGTCAATCCTTGGATCCCGAGATTGGGTCTCGTGCCCGTCGGCCAGGGCCTGTGCGGCGACGAGATCTTTCCGCGCGAAGAGCTGATCAAATCGGAATTTTACAATGACTGGCTGAAGCGGCAGGCCGGATGCGAAACGAGTGTGGGTGTTTCGATCATTCGCGAGGAAAACCGCACCTTCATCCTGTCGACCTCGACATCTTCGGCCGACCCCGATCTCAACAGGGAAGCGGCCGAACGGTACACGATCCTCGCGCCGCATCTGAAGAGGGCGTTCGATTTCATTCGCAAGCGGGATCTGTTTGCGCCGCACGAACACGAAAGCCAAACCCTGTTCGACAGCATCGGGGTCGGTCTGATTTACGTTTCGGAAAAAGGGAAAGTCCGTCGCTGGAATAAGAGCGCGGAGGCCCTGATGGAAGCCGGCCTGCCTGTGCGGATCACCGCAGATGGCAAGCTCGGACTGCAATGCCAGAAGTCGGCCGCCGTTCTTGAATTCCTGACCTCCCGAAACGGCATGCAGACAAAACCGCACACGGCAATCGTCAAGGGCAGGAACCAGGATAGCTACCGCCTCACGCTCGTTCGGCTTCAGTCGGATGCGTTCACGGAATTCCTGGAGGGGCCGACCGTGGCTCTCATTGCCGAGCCGATGATGGCGAGCCCCCTCGGTGAGCGGCGCGATTTGCTGATGCAGCTCTACAAGCTGACCGCAACGGAAGTCCGGATCGCATCGAGCATCGCATCGGGCCATTCCGCCAGGGAAGTGGCTGTAGCCGACGAGATCAGCTACGAGACCGTCAGAACCCATCTGCGGAACATCTATTCCAAGCTCGGGGTCAACTCGCAGGCCGGCCTGGTGTCGCTGCTGATGCGCTGATTGGCATCGGGCGGCTGGAACTGTTGGACTAACCTTCATCGCATTTCGTGCTTCTGAGAGCGGTTAAGCCGCATGATCGCGATGCCGAAACAGCTTACCTCTTGGCTGCAAATGTTACTGCTACAGCATGCTCTGGTTCAGACAGGAACGTGATGCCGTGGTTCTCCAGCGTTTCGCGCACCCGCTGGACGTTTTCAGCTTTGACTGACTGAGCGTCGACCTCCATACGTCGTATTGTGGAAAAGGAAATACCCGATCGCTCGGCCAGTTCCTGAGCCGTCCAATCGAGCATCGCGCGCGCGGCCCTGATGTGAACTTCGCTGACCGCATTCTGCAGATTGGGTTTCGCGGGAGTATCCTCCACCAGCTTCGAGACGCCGTGCCATTCGACGATCTCGCCATCGTTATCGAGCAGGGGAACCGCCGTACTTTCGAAACGTTGAAAGACGCCGTCATGCCGGCGGACGCGAACGGAGAGATCCAGTCTACACTTGCCCTCAATCGCCCCCTGCCAGGTGGTGCGGAAGTGTTGCCGATCGTCCGGATGAACCGCTGCAAGCCTGTCGTAGTCCCTGAGCTGCTCCGCCGTCTGCCCGGTGAAGCGCATCCAGTTGGTATAGTCGAGCAGCTTACCCTGACCGTCCGCGCGCCAGAACTCGCCCCCCACAAGCTTACGCAACGACGCATTGGCCGCGGCGGCGCGATTGTGTGCAATTTGCGCCTTCTGGTCATTGGTTACGTCCTGGACGACACCGTGGAGGATGGCCAGCCGGCCACTGCGGTCATATTGGCGGTCAAATCTGCTTTCGAGCCAAATAAGGTGCCCATCGGGCCGGATGACGCGGAAGCGGCGCGAGGAGAGTTGGTTCGCATGCGCCAACTCTACAATCTCTTCGTGCGCCAGCCGGTCGTCGGGATGCAGCAGGGATTCATAAAGGTCGAAACTCGCCGCAACGGCTTTTGGATCGAGTCCGACGAGACGATAGAGTCCGTCCGACCACGTCAGTTCCCGCGAGATCAGGTCATAGGTCCAGGTTCCCGCTCCAAGGAATACTTCGATAAGTTGTGCTCGCTTTTCAGGCGTTTTTGCATTCCGGAGTGGCATTGTCGCGCGCATCCTATTCTGGCGAGCCGAGAGCCTTCCTTACGACCTCCGGAAGGCAGCGAATACGACATATGTCAAATTGAGCAGGATTTCGCCAAGTGAGCAGATATTCGGAGCTGCATGAACAATCAGCGCTCAAAACCCAAGCTTTGAGCGATTATTGTTCATTAGAAATCTGTTACATAGGTGCTTCGTTCTTACTGACGAGTTACTCGATAGCGCTAATCTATACTTCAACGTGGAAGTTCAGGAATTCGGGATCGGATCGTGAATTCCAATATATTGCCGGTGAATGATCGTGGTGGCCGTCGAAATCGCAATGCTCGTACTGCCTGCAATATCTGCGCCGCAGGCAAACTGTTCGTCCCCTTCTTTCTTCGTCGATCCTGCCGACAGGTTCCTGGGGCAAAGCAAGTCCAGAAACTTGGCAGGTTCCACGACCAAGCTTTCCACTCCTGTGTAACTTTTCCCCAACAAAACAAAGGTCGCCGCCGTGCCAAATCTGTCTGTCTCCCGCCTCATCATGCTGTTTGGAATCATCGTGACGGCAGGCTTGATCCTGGCTGTCGGTCTGCAGACGAAGGCCTTCGAGGAGTTAAGGGTCAGGGGTCCGGTCTATAACGGCCTCGTCGAGGGCAAGGATCTGGTTGCCGATATCCTGCCGCCGCCAATTTTCGTTGTCGAAGCTTATATGCTGGCGACGGAAGGTGCGGTGCATACCGAGCTGTTGCATCTTAATCTCGGCCGCATTGTCGAGCTTCACAAGGGATACCTGGATCGCAAGGCATTCTGGGCAAAGGCTGACCTTCCCGCGGAAGTCCGCGCCAGGCTGTCGGGTGTCTACAGCTCGGCGGACGTCTTCTGGGACGAGGTCGAGCGCAGCTATGCCTCTGCCGTCTCCCAAAAGGACGAGCACGCCGTTCACGCAGCGCTTGATCAGCTGAAGGACGCGTTTCATGCGCATGAAGCGCAGGTCAATGTTCTGGCGCAGCTTAGCAATGTCTGGTTGGCAAAGTCAGAGACCGCCGCTGAGGCCGCCGGCGTTCGGGCGAGGACGCTTGCCCTGTCGGGCAGCGCAATTTCGGTTGCACTCTTTTTGGTTGGCTTGTGGTTCGTGCGCAGCCGCGCCATCAGGCCGCTTTTCGCGATCGCCGACAATATGCAGGAGCTTGCAGGCGGCGACTACACGAAATCTGTGCCCTTCCTCTCGCGAACGGACGAAATCGGCGTCATCGCCGGCGCGGTGGAAGTCTTCCGCCATTCCGGTATGGAGCGTCAGCGCTTGCAGCAGGAAATGGATGACAGCCGCACCGTCGCGCAACGCGAAGCAGCCGAGCGCAGCCGCCTGCAGGCGCAGCAGGCAGAATTGCTGGAACAGGTCGTCCAGACACTCGGCGCGGGCCTCGGCCGACTGGCGGACTGCAATATCCGCACCACGATCGATGAACCCTTTGCCGTCGATTTCGAACCGTTGCGGCACGACTTCAACAATTCGATTGCCACCTTCCAGGGCACGCTCGAACAGGTCCTGGCCAAGACCGGACATCTCTCGGCCTCGGCGCAAGAGATGCGCGATGCCGCAGACAATCTCGCACGTCGCACGGAACAGCAGGCCGCAGCGCTTGAGCAGACTTCGGCTTCGCTCGAAGAGGTATCGTCAACGGTGCGTTCTTCGGCCGAACGCACGGCCGAAACCCGCGACCTCGTTCGGGAAGCCAAAGACTGTGCCACCGCCTCCAGCCAAGTGGTCGGCGAAGCAGTCCAGGCAATGAAACGAATCGCGGACGCCTCAGGCCAGATCAGCCAGATCATCAATGTCATCGACCAGATCGCCTTCCAGACCAATCTGTTGGCGCTCAATGCCGGCGTCGAGGCGGCGCGAGCCGGAGATGCAGGCAAGGGCTTTGCAGTGGTGGCGCAGGAAGTGCGCGAGCTTGCCCAGCGCTCGGCAAGTGCAGCCAAGGAGATCACTGCGCTGATCCGCAACTCGACCGACGAAGTCGCCTCGGGCGTTCATCTCGTCGACGAAACGGGCAGGGCGCTTTCAAAAATCGCCGGCTACGTCACCGAAATCGACGCCAAAGTCGATGCGATCACCACTGCCTCACGCGAACAGTCGATCGGCCTGCAGGAAATCAGCGGCGCCGTGAATTCGATCGATCAGATGACGCAGCAGAATGCGGCGATGGTCGAAGAAAGCACGGCGATCGGCCACTCGCTCGCAGCAGATTCCCAAATGCTCACCGAATTGGTCGGCCGCTTTAAACTCAATCGTCGCACCCAGGTCCGCGAGCCGGACGCAGTCTGGGCACGCAGACCAGGCGAGGAGTCGGCGAGAGCCCCCAGACGGGCAGCCCTTCGCTAATGTAGCAAATGGTTTCAAACCGGCAGAACCCCAACCTGCGGCGGAGCCTGCCGCCGCAGGCCCCTGTTTGAACATATGGGTGCCATGCAGCCGTGCTGGGCCGGCTCGCCCTGGTGTTGCCGCTCAATAGGCTTGTTGGCATCAGCCGGCTGGAGCCGGTAGGCTAGCGATTACAGGATTCTGCGCTTTTGCCGCGGAGGACCGGTTCGCTGAGAATATTGATCTCGACGTTTGGATAAACGTGCTCTTCCAGCAAGGTGAGGGACCCAGCCCGCACTCCCATGGGTAAACAGCCTGCGTCGAAACTGACCGCCGGCACCGGCTCTTCGGCGAAAAACCTGAACAGTGTTATATGCGCTATGCTGGGCGGGGTTGGACGCCACTCTTCGAAGCAGATGGCCTGCGAAATGGCCGAGCGAAGTCTCTGCAATTCCGCCGGCTCCTCGGCTTTTACGAAGATGGCCGCTTCCGAAGCCGCCACCTCGTGAAAATGAACGTCAAAGGGTGGGGTCTCGTCGATCAGTCTCTCGACGATCTCCGTCCATCTTTCCCCGTTTTGCCTCCAGACCTCCTCGTTCGGAATGCCGAATTGGGCCGCGGCCTTGACGAGGGTGACGACCGTCATGTGCAGGCTTGTGGCCGGGACGCGTGAGAGGGACGCGGCGCTGTCTCGCTCGATGCTGTCTTGCAGGAGGCAGAGCTTTGACAGCGCCTCACGATCGGGAAGGAACTGCAGGTGAAACGCACAGCACCGCTTGAACCACAGCATATCGATCTTCGTGCGGATCACTGGCAGCAGACCCTTCCAGCCAACGGGGGCACGCCGCACCGAGAGCGTGCAATTCCGATCCTTGCTATCACATCGCCAAACTGTTCGCCAAGGACGGCAGGCCCTGCCGGAGATCGGCAGATGATGAAGATCTTGAGCCGCTCAGGAAGATTGCAGCACCCCGCCGCGTCGCTGGGCCTCAGTATTCGGAACCGCTTCTGTTGTTCAGATCGTGACGTTCCGTCCCTTTCAGAGGTGGATTGAAGATGCTGACGAGAATGAGGTCCTTGTCCTTGCCGCCCCGCAAATAGTGGCGATCATGTTTATCGAGGACGTAGATGTCGCCGACGCCGATGGGAAAGACGTTGCCGTCCATATCCTCGACCTCGCCTTCTCCCTGGATGCAGTAGCAGGCTTCCAGGTGGTTGCGGTACTGCAGCAGGGCTTGCGTGTTGGCGCGAACGACCGTGTGGCAGACCGTGAACCCCATCCCGTCATCATTGGTCAGCAGGCGATGGCTCGTGCCATTGCCCCAATCGACGAAGCGCTCGGTCTGCTCGACTTCCTTTAGACTTCTCACAAACATGTTCTTTCCTCTCGCAAATGACGGAGACGTCTTTGATCTCCGTGATCCCAATAGGCACCGGAATCCACGGTTGCTTCAAATGATCAAAATTGAGAAAGCTGTTAGAATAAGTTACATGCGGCGTCCGAATTTGACGCGCGGTGAGTTTGATGCGAGAATTCCGCTGAGCCGATATCAGCAAGTTTTGACTAGGTTTTGACATTTCCGTTGGCGAATGACCCTTGCCGCTCATGTTAGGAATACGAACATATGCAACTGCCGCCGCTGAACGCCTTGAGAGCCTTCGAAGCGACCGCTCGGCTGATGAGCCTCTCAAAGGCCGGAGACGAACTGCATGTGACGCACGCGGCGATCAGTCATCAGCTCAAACATCTGGAGGCGTGGCTCGGCCGCAAGCTGCTGCAAAAATCCGGGCGCGGCGTGGCGCTGACCCCGGCGGGCAATGAATATTATCTGGCTGTCTCGGGCTCACTGGCAGCCATCGCCCACGCCACCGGCAACATGCGCAGAGACCACAATATGCGGTCGATCACCGTCGGATGCATTCCTTCGATCGCGTCGCGCTGGCTGGTTCCGGCACTGCCGTCTTTCCGGGAGAGCGATCCCGATCTCGAAGTCAGGATCGTCTATGCAAAGGCGGAAGAGCGCTTCGATGACGAAAGCCTGGACGTCCTGATTACCATGGGAGAAGACCTGTCGGGGGGACGGGAGAGCCGCCTGCTTTTCTCCCGCCGTAACCAGCCGGTGGCCAGCGTCCATTATCTGGCCAAGCGGAATTGGACTGTCGGCAGCGTTCCCTTTGCAGCGGCCGACCTGCTGCACGACGAGTCCGTCGACGGCTGGAAAGAATGGTTCCGGAAGACTGATATAAAGGCGCCCGAGCCGGTTCGCGGGACGGTATTTCAGGACTTCAACATTCTTGCCACGGCGGTGATCGCCGGGCATGGGGTGGCATTATGCCCGGTCGAAGTGTTTCGGCGCGAGATCGATCGCGGCGACCTCGTCGTGCTGTCGGACATCTCGACGGCGGAGACCCAGGGATATTACCTGATCACCAGCGCCTGGGCGAAAAAGCCGGTGCGTCGTTTTACCGAGTGGTTCACGAAGGAATGCCGATCCGCCGGCTCGCCGATCATTGAATAGGCTCGGCCAAGGCGGGCGCTCGACTGGAGGGCAAAGTGCGCCGGCCCAAACAGCGCGCTTGTTCGAAACCACCCTTGATGCTAGAAAAGTGGTATGGACAACAACGTGATCAGCACTTTCGTGATGATGATGCCGCGCTCATAGCGTGGCGGGTTTCGTGCGTCCATAATGCACCAGCAACCGCCCTCGAGGCGGTTTTTTCATGGGTCGATCCGTCTCGCCGGCAATAACAGCCTTCGAAAGGAAACACCGATGAACAAGACGGACATCTATATCACCACCTCCATCCCTTATGTGAATGCCGCGCCGCATGTGGGTTTTGCCCTCGAACTCGTGCAGGCCGATGCCTATGCCCGTCATCTCAGGCTTCTCGGCCATGACGTCAGGTTCCAGTGCGGGACCGATGACAACAGCTTGAAGAATGTCAGAGCGGCGGAAGCCGGGGGACTGCAGGTGAGGGACTTCGTCAATGCCAACGCCGACAGGTTCGAGCGTCTGGGCGGCCGGCTCCATATCTCCAACCAGGAATTCGTCCGCACCTCCCGCGATCCAAGGCATGTCGCCTGTGTCCACGCCTTATGGCGGGCCTGCGCCGAAAACGGCGACCTCTATCGCAAGGCCTATGAGGGCCTCTACTGCGTCGGCTGCGAGCAATTCTACGAGCCATCGGAACTCGATGACGGGCGCTGCCCGGAACATGGGATCGCTCTTGAGACCGTCCGTGAGGAGAACTGGTTCTTCCGTCTCTCCCGATACGGCGGCAGGCTCCTCGAACTCGTCGAGACCGGTGCGCTTCGCATCGTTCCAGCCCATCGGCGCAACGAAATCCTTGCCCTGCTGCGGCGTGGCCTGACCGACATCAGCGTGTCGCGCAGCGCCGAACGGGCGAGAGGCTGGGGCGTTCCGGTTCCCGATGGGGGTGGTCCCGATGCGGGTGACGTTGTCTATGTCTGGTTCGACGCCCTGGCGAACTATCTCACAGGCCTGGGGCACGGATCCGATCAGGCGCTCCTGCAGCGCTATTGGAACAGCGGAGAACGCATCCACGTCGTCGGCAAGGGCATCTCCAAGTTCCACGCCATTTACTGGCCGGCCATCCTGCTGTCCGCCGGCCTGCCGCCGCCATCGTCGCTCCTCGTGCACGGCTACGTCACGGTGGACGGCAGGAAGATCGGCAAGTCGGCCGGCAACGGCATCGACCCGGAAGGCATCATCGACGCCTACGGAACGCCGGACGCGCTGAGATATTACCTGCTCCGGCATATACGCTCGGGAGACGATGGCGACTTCTCGGGCGAGCGTCTCGAAGCCGCATGGTCGGGAGAGCTCGCAGGCCAGCTCGGCAATCTCGCCAACCGAGTGCTTGCTCTTCTATATCAGTCGTTCGGCGGCATCGTACCGCCGGTGCCGGAGAGCGAGTTCGTGCAGCAAGCTCACCGCCTTCCGGGCAAGGTGGCGGCGGCCTTCGATGCCTACGAGCTTCATGTCGGCCTTGCTGATATTTTCGAGTTTGTCGGTGAGGCGAACCGGCGGTTTACGAAAGGTGCACCATGGGCGGATGCGAAAGCGCTGCTTGGCGATCCCGCTCCGGAGGATCGCAAGGTGACCGCCGAACGTCTTGGCGCTTGCCTGGCCGAGCAGATCTACGGCCTTGCGACCGTTGCCCGCTGCCTCCTCCCGTTCTTGCCGGCCTCGGCCGCAACGCTGCACTCCAGGCTGGGAATATCGTCTCCTCGGCTCTATCGGGATCCCCTGATCGTGGCTGGGGCCAAGGCTGCCCCGCAAGCCGTGCTCTTCCCACAAAGAGCGGCAGCTTGAATCACGCCGGGGCCGGATACTCTGCGCTGCAGCGACAGCAGCGCAGAGTTGGGAGGGCGATGGCAAGAGAGGGCGTTTTGACGCGATCCCGGATGTCATAAAAGTTTCATACTGGAACAATTGTCCGGATCGAGAAAAAAATCTATTATTTCAATGGGGAAACAAGATTTCTCGATGCAAACGAAAGGATACTGATTGGACACATTTTTCTCGGATGCCATGCCCTTCGCATGCTTCATCCTGGTTTTTGCCCTGATAGTTGCGAGTGGCAAGCGCAGTTCAGCAAGCTCCGGCGATGGCGGTGGAGGCTGGTTCGACGCCTCGGACGACGGTGGCTGTGACGGCGGCGACGGAGGTGGAGGAGACTAAATCAAACTGAAATCGATAGAATGCCCGACCGCCTCAAGGCGGTTTTTTGTTGCCCGGATTCCAGGCCATGCCGGTGCGGCATGGGAGAAGTTGCGGCTCTCTGACGGGCAGTGAGCGAATTGACCTGCCATACAATCAATGATTGCCACACTGACTGCGAGTGTCTTGCCTCAATATCCAAGTCAAGGTAGTACTTGACGAGATTCTGGGGGGATCATTATGGTAAAATCCGAAGCTGGCAGTCCGTATATTTACGGTATCGACGCATTGCGATTTGTGTGTGCGTTAATGGTAACGATGTTTCATCTTGGATTTGCTTCCTGGGCTTCGCCCTTATATCTCAGACGCTACAAAATGCCCGTGATTGAGAATATTGCCCAACCTGGTTGGGTTGGCGTCGAACTGTTCTTCGTCATATCAGGGCTCGTCACATCAACTCTGCCGCTTCGGCTACCGCGATGTCGTTTCTGAAGGGGCGAATTCTGCGGCTATATCCGGCGGTATGGATATGTGGGTCACTGACACTCCTCTTCATCGCAACGCAGGATGTTAACAGGCGGATTATCAAGAACTATCTTCGGTCGATCACGCTGTACCCCGGGGGCCCATGGATAGACGGTCAATATTGGACGTTGGCCTGCGAGATCTGTTTCTATGCCCTTGTCTTCATCCTGTGTGCGGCCGGTCAAAGGACGAGGATGCCAGCGCTGGCGCTCGGCCTGTCGTTGGCAAGCACCGGTTTCATCGCTCTGTTGAACGCCTTTCCCGATTCAGAGGTGCTGGCGATATTCACCGATACCGCCTGGCGGGCCGTTCCCTTTTACTACGGCTGCCAATTTGCCATCGGCATCTACATCTACATCTGGCTTTTGTCTCAAACCCGCATGAGCAGGGTTTCGTGGGCGGGTTTCGTCTTCGCGCTGGCAGCGGGTGCCACTCAGATTTACATGGCAGCCGGCAGCACCAGCGAGCGAACGCTTGCCGCAGCTGGTCACTCCTTCTCGCCGTTTCCGGCAATCTTCCTCTGGGTGGCGGGGCTGATATTTATCGCCGCGAGCGTCGCTTATAGCCGGCAGATCAGTCACCTGCCGAAAGCCTTTCTCCAAGCGGCCAAGACCCTCGGTTCAATGACCTATCCGCTCTATCTTCTGCATTTTGCGATAGGCATTCAGCTTCTCGATTGGTTGACCGATCTGGGAATGACACCGCTGCCGGCACTCGGTTTGGCCATTGCGATCGTCTGTCTCATGTCGCTCGCGGTGTGCAAATGGGGAGAGCCTCCCATCCGAGGCGTTTTGCGCATGGTTTTCGAGAGGCTTGGTCAATGGGCTCCTGGTTTTCAGGCAAAGGAGTCTCGGGTTTAGCTGCTCGAGCCCTCTCATGGCGCCGCGTCACCGATCGCTGGATCTGGCCGACGACGCAATCGATGTTCAACGCAGCCATTAAAGCGCAGTGGCCGCCTTCGAGCCTGAAGGCGGCCGTTGGTGCATTCGTAACAGAGCGTTTATGCTTTAGGCGCGCGCCGGCAGCAGGGGATAGCCGACCATGACGGCGCGGCCGAGGAGGGCGGCGACGAAGGCCTTGATCACATCGCCGGGAACGAAAGCCATCGAGCCGACGAAGGCTTTCGGGAAGCCGAGACCGGCGACCGTCGCGAGATAGGTGATGCCGAAAGCGTAGAGCACGACGATGCCGCCGACCATGGCGGTGAGGAAGAAGCTCACCGTCTGCACCAGGCCGGACTGCCGGTCGTTGATCAGGCGCTCGCTGAGATAACCGGTGACGAAGGCGGCAAAGATCCAGCCGATGAGGAAGCCGGCGGTCGGCGAGGCGAAGATCGCAAGCCCGCCGCGGCCGCCGGAAAGCACCGGCAAGCCGATGGCGACGAGCAGGAGCACGATCAGCACGGCAACGGCGCCGCGCCGGGCGCCGAGCACGACGCCGGCCATCATGACGCCGAGCGATTGCGCGGTGATCGGCACCGGAATGAAGCCGAGCGGGATCGGCGGCAGCAGGCCGAGCGCCACGATGATTGCGGCAAAGAGGGCGGTGAGAACGAGGTCGCGGGTGCTCATCATGAATTCCGTGGTTAAAATTGGTTAACTTCCATGCCGCCGAATGCCGCGCGCGTCAATCGCCGCGGCGATATTATCCGCATCCTTGAGCGTCAGGATGATCAGCGGCGCAAGCAGGCTCGCCGGCCGGACCTTCAGCCCACGCGCCCTGTGTGCCTCGCGGATCGCCTGGTAACGGTCAACGATTTCAGGCACGAAACGCAGGACCAGCCCCAACGCCAGGCCGATATCGTCGGCCCGCACCCGGCCGGCGCGCTCCAGCGGGCGGGCAAGTGCCGTCACTTCGTCGATGAAGGCGGTGATCGACGTCGTCGCGGTCACGGCGGCGGCAAGCAGCATCAGCGCCGTCAGCCGCAGCGGCGGCACGAGCGCCTGCTGCCAGGGATTGAAGAGCAGGTTGAAGAGCGCGACGACCGCGATCGTCAGGAAGATCGGCCGCAGCCGCCGCAGCGCGGCTCCCATCGGCAGGCCGACCATGCTGTAGAGGATCGCCGCCGCCAGCACCGCGAGAGACAGCAGCACGAGATTGCCGGTGATGAACAGCACGATGCTGAAGATCGCAAGCGACAGCAGTTTCACCCGCGGCGAAAGCCGATGCATTATGCTGTTGCCTTCGACATAGAGCGACTGCATCAGAGGGCGATCTCCCTGTAGCGGGCGATCGCCTCAGTCGCCGTCGCATCCGCGGCAAGCCGCCCTTCGTGAAACAGCAGCACCCGCTCGAAGCCGGCGATCAGCTCCAGATCATGGGTGATGACGATGGCGCTTTCGGCAAGCCCGGCGATGATTCCTTCGACCAGCGCCCGGTTCTTGAGATCGAGCTGGTTGGTGGGTTCGTCGAGGATGAGAATGCCAGGCCCCGTCGCCAGCACCGAGCAGAGGGCTGCCACCTGCAGCTCGCCGCCGGAAAGCTCGTGCGCCCGGCGGCCGGCCAGCGCCTCGGCGCCGAAACGGGCCAGCACGCCCTCGACCTTCGCCTCGATCTCCGCCTTGGTGAAGCCGCGCCGCTTCAGCCCGAAGGCGATGTCGTCCCGGACGATCGGCATGATGATCTGGTTCTGTGGCGACTGAAAGATGAAGCCGACATCGGCTGCCGCCGTCCTCTCGTCGGCCGTGTCGCGGCCGTTGACGGTGACCCGCCCGACCGTCGGCTTGGTCAGCCCGTTGATCAGCCGCGCGAAAGTGGTCTTGCCCGAGCCGTTCAGCCCGATGACGCCGATGCGTTTGCCGCTGATGCTAAGCGTCAGCGGCTGTAGCGCCACCCGCGCCCCGAAACTGACCCCGGCACCTTCGAATTCTATGTCCAAACCAATCCCTCGCATCCGGCGACGCTGGAAAGCGCCTTCAATGGGCAGATCTGCGAAGACCAGCCCCTCATCCGGCTGCCGCCACCTTCTCCCCGCAGGCGGGGAGAAGGGGATATGCCGCGACCTCTCCATCCCTCGCCAACGTCTCGCATGGCACGTCTCCTCTCCCCGCGAGCGGGGAGAGGGTTAGGGTGAGGGGCAGCCACTGGCGCCGACCTGATCGCAGTGCTTCTACAAAGAGCAAACCTCGCTGTCGACATCCGATAGCGATATCGGGTGGCTAGGAAGATTTTCCGCGTTATGATGCATCCATGACGAATCTGCTCTCCAATTCCGACGCCCGCCGGGTCTTCCTCGCCAAGCAGGGGCTTAGCGCCCCGCCGAACCGCGCCTTGACCAAGGAGGGCCTGCTGCAGCTGATCGGTGAGCTGGGTTTCGTCCAGGTGGACAGCATCCAGACGGTCGAGCGGGCGCACCATCAGATCCTGTTTTCCCGCAACCAGACCTATCGGCGCGAGCACCTGACGGCGCTGCTCGAAAAGGACGGCGCGCTGTTCGAGCACTGGACGCACGACGCCTCGATTTTGCCGAGCGCCTTCTTCGTCTATTGGAAGCACAAGTTCCGCCATCAGGAGAAGGTGATCGTCGAGCGCTGGCGCAAATGGCGCGGCGAGGGCTTCGAGGCGGCCTTCGAGGAGACCTATCAGCGCGTCGAGCGCGACGGCGCGATCCTGGCGCGTGACATCAAGGCGGACGGCCACGTTTCCGGCGGCTGGTGGAACTGGCATCCGAACAAGACGGCGCTCGAATATTTCTGGCACACCGGCAAGTTCGCCATCGCCGGCCGTTCGAACTTCCAGAAGATCTATGATCTCACCGAGCGCGTCATCCCGGCCGAATTCCGCGAGCCGGAGGTGAGCCGCGAGGAATTTATCGACTGGGCCTGCCGCAGCGCGCTCAGCCGCCTCGGCTTTGCCACCCATGGCGAGATATCGGCCTTCTGGAGCCTCGTCTCGCCTGACGAGGCCAAAACCTGGGTCGCCGCCCATCGTGACGAGCTGATCGAGGTGCTGATCGAACCGGCGCTCGGGGCCAAGCCGCGCCCCTCCTGGGCCTTTGCCGATTTCCTCTCGACGCTCGACAGCTACCCCGGCGCACCGCCGCGCATCCGCGTGCTCAGCCCCTTCGACCCGATGATCCGCGACCGTAACCGCACCGAACGCCTGTTCGGCTTCTTCTACCGCATCGAAGTCTTCGTACCCGAGCCGAAGCGCGAATATGGCTATTACGTCTTCCCGCTGCTCGAAGGCGACAGGCTGATCGGCCGCATCGACATGAAGGCGGATCGGAAGAAATCGACGCTCGATGTCAAGCGGCTCTGGCTGGAGCCGGGCGTGAAGCCGTCGGCGGGGCGGCTGGAGCGGCTGGAGGCGGAACTCGACCGGGTGGCGCGGTTTGCAGGGGTGGAGAAGGTGGTGTTGATGGAGGGGTGGAGGGGGTAACGAATTATCCTCGCCGGTCACTGCGCCCTCACAAGGGAGGCCGTGATAAGTGCCGGCCGAATGAAACGCCAGCTGCGGTGCTTCTCTGCGCGCCGACGGTGAGTTTGGCAACAATGCCAACCACACTCTCCGTCATCCCAGGCCTTGAGCCTGGGATCCATGCCACGACTGCCGGTGGACCCGGCGTGGATGCTCGGCTCAAGGCCGAGCATGACGGAGAGTGGGGTGCGCAGGAGACACATTCACACCGCAGATGCCCGTATCAGCCGCCATCCGCTAGCGAAATCAGGCAGTCGGTCACGGCCTGAATTGATCGTGATGAGGGAGGAGAAACCCTCAGCAGATCTCCGTCTTGCTGATCTTGATGCCAAAACCTTCCAGGCCGACATAGTGGCGTTCGCGGCTGGTGAGCAGCTTGATCGAGCTGACGCCGAGGTCCTTGAGGATCTGGGCGCCGAGGCCGATTTCCAGCCATTCGCTGTCGCGGGTCTGGGCTTCGGCATGGGCTTCGCGGCCCTGGTTGCGGGCCTTGCGGCCGTTGTCGTAGTGGCCGACGCCGACCGAGCCTTCGCGCAGATAGACGATGACGCCGCGGCCTTCCTCGGAAATCTTCTGCATGTAAAAATCGACCGGGCTGTTCTTGCCGAAGAGATCTTCGGCGACATTCTCCGGATGCAGGCGCACCGGGATGTCGACGCCGTCGCGGATGTCGCCGAAGACGACGGCGAGATGCTGCATCGGGTCCCAGGGCAGGGAATAGGTATGGGCCTTGGCCTTGCCGAACGGGGTGTCGATGTCGAAGCTCGTGCCGTGCTCGACCAGCGTTTCCTTGCGCTGACGATAGGCGATGAGATCGGCGACGGAGACGAGCTTCAGCCCGTGCTGCTCGGCGAAATCGACCACCTGCGGGCCGCGTGTGACGGTGCCGTCGTCATTGACCAGCTCGGAGATGACGCCGATCGGCGGCAGGCCGGCAAGCTTGCAGAGGTCGACGGCGGCTTCCGTATGGCCGGAGCGCATCAGCACGCCGCCTTCGCGCGAAACCAGCGGGAAGATATGGCCGGGACGGACGAAATCGGCCGCACCGACATTCGGATTGGCGAGATTGCGCACCGTCAGCGTCCGGTCGTCGGCTGAGATGCCGGTCGTCGTGCCGTGCTTGAAATCGACCGAGACGGTGAAGGCGGTCGTATGGGCCGAATCGTTTTCCGCCACCATGGCGTTGAGGTTGAGGCGCTTGGCCTCTTCCTTCGGCATCGGCGCGCAGACGATGCCGGATGTGTGGCGGACGATGAAGGCCATCTTCTCCGGCGTGGTATGGACGGCGGCAACGATCAGGTCGCCCTCGTTCTCGCGATCGTTGTCGTCCATGACGACGACGATCTCGCCGGCCTCGAAGGCCCGGATGGCGTCGACGACGCGCTTCTGATCATACGACATGGGACACTCCTATTTCAGGCGGCCGGTCTGGCCGCGGTCGCGAAGATAATGGTCGGCGATGGCGCAGGCGACCATCGCCTCGCCGATCGGCACGGCGCGGATGCCGACGCAGGGGTCGTGCCGGCCCTTGGTGCGGACATCGACATTCTTGCCGTCGGCATCGATCGACTGGCGCTCGGTCAGGATCGACGAGGTCGGCTTGACGGCGAAACGCGCCACCACCGGCTGTCCGGTCGAAATCCCGCCAAGAATACCGCCGGCATTGTTGGAAAGGAAGATCGGCACGCCGTCATTGCCCATGCGCATCTCGTCGGCATTGTCTTCGCCTGAAGTTTCGGCGGCGGCAAAACCATTGCCGATCTCGACACCCTTGACGGCGTTGATCGACATCAGCAGCGAGGCGATGTCCTGGTCGAGCTTGGCATAGATCGGCGCGCCGAGGCCGGCCGGCACGCCTTCGGCGATCACTTCGACAACGGCGCCGATCGAGGAACCGTTCTTGCGGATGCCGTCGAGATATTCTTCCCAGACCGGCACGATCGCCGCATCGGGGGAGAAGAACGGGTTCTGGCCGACCTGATCCCAGTCCCAGTTGCGCCGGTCGATCTTGTGCTTGCCGATCTGCACCAGGGCGCCGCGCACCGTCACGCCGGGCACCACCAGCCGGGCGATGCCGCCGGCCGCGACCCTTGCTGCGGTCTCGCGTGCCGAGGAGCGGCCGCCGCCGCGATAGTCGCGAATGCCGTATTTGAGGTCATAGGTATAATCGGCATGGCCGGGGCGGAATTGCCGGGCGATCTCGCCGTAATCCTTGGAGCGCTGATCGGTGTTTTCGATCAGCATCGAGATCGGCGTGCCTGTCGTCGTCATCGTCTCGCCGTCGGCGTCGAGCATGACGCCGGAGAGCACCTTCACCAGGTCGTCCTCGCGCCGCTGCGTCACGAAGCGGGATTGCCCGGGCTTGCGCTTGTCGAGCCAGACCTGCAGGTCCTCGAGCTTGAAACGCAGTCCCGGAGGGCAGCCGTCGACGACGCAGCCGAGCGCCGGACCATGGCTTTCGCCCCAGGTGGTTACGCGGAAGAGGTGACCGAATGTATTGTGCGACATGTGTTCCCACGGTGGCGCGCCAAAGCCGGTTGCGCCATTGCTTGAAAAGGCGCGACACTCATAGGCCAAAAAACCGTCGAGGCAAAAGCCTTTCTTTGCGTCAAACCGGCAGCAGCGGAAATGCTGTTTCCGTCCCTATCAAGGGAAGGCGGTCAGGATGCCAGCCGCCATCCCGCTCCGGTGGCCTCGGTGGTGAAATCATCGAAGGAGAGCGGCCGCGAGAAGGCATAGCCCTGCAGGATGTCGCAGCCGAGATCGCGCAGCAGTTCGGCATGGGCCGCCGTCTCCACCCCTTCGGCCACCGTCTCGACGCCGAGCGAGCGGGCAATGTCGATGATCGAGCGGACCAGCGCCCGCTCCTGCGTGGCGCCGACGATCGGCTGCACCAGCTGACGGTCGATCTTCAGCCGCTTGGGCTTCAACTTCAACAGGCTGACGATCGAGGTATGGCCGGTGCCGAAATCGTCGATCTCGATATCGATGCCGAGCGCCTTGATGTGCTCGAGATTGTGCGAGACGACGTCCTCGCTCTCGTCGAGGAAGATCGATTCCACCAGTTCGAAGGAAAGCTCGCCAGGGCGGATATGCAGATCGGCGAGCGATTCCAGCAGGCTGCCGTCATGCAGCCGCCGTGCCGAGACATTGACCGAGACCTTGGGGACGGCAATGCCTTGCGCCGTCCAGCGCATCTTGTCGCGCAGCGCGGTTTCCAGCACGATCCGGTCGAGCATCTGCACGACATTGATCTCGTCGGCAATGCGCAGGAATTTGTCGGGCGCTAGCCACCCTTTGGCCGGATGTTTCCAGCGCACCAGCGCCTCCACGCCCGTCAGCTCCATCGTCCGGGCTGAGAATTGCGGCTGGTACCAGGCGGTGAACTCGCCATTGTCGATGCCGGCGAGGATCTCGTCGGCCGTGCGCTTGGTGTTGACGATATCGGCCTGGAGATTGTGATTGAAGAATTCGAAGCGGTTGCGGCCCGTGCTCTTGGCGCGGTAGAGCGCGATATCGGCATTGATCAGCACCTTGCGCGCATCGACGTGAATGCCGTTGGCAAGCGCCACGCCGATCGACACGCCGCAGCGGCAGGAAAAACCCTGGAAATCGATCGGCTGGCGCATCTCCTCGATGATCCGCGCCGAAAGCTGCGCCATCTCCGTGTCGCCGACATCGAGGGCGAGGATGACGAATTCGTCGCCGCCGATGCGCGCGACGATATCGCTGCCGCGGACATTCTTGGCGAGCACCTTCGAGGCGTGCACCAGCATGGCATCGCCGGCGGCATGGCCAAGCGTGTCGTTGATCTCCTTGAAGCGGTCGAGGTCGATGTGCAGGATCGAGAATTTCTGCCGCTGCCGGCGGCCGTCATTCGTCAGCTCTTCGAGCGCAATATCGAGCTTGCGGCGATTGGCGAGGGCGGTCAGCGGGTCGTGCAGCGAATTGTGCTCGATCCTGTTCTTGGCAAGCTCGAGCTCGATATTCTTGGCGACCGCCTCGTCCTTGGCGGCTTTCAGCCGGATCGTCATCAGCACGTCTTCGGTGGCATCGAAGGCGATGCCCATGATCTTCATCTCGCCGGTTCCCGTCTGGTGGACCTTGCCGACCGAACGCACATAGCGCACCGCGCCGCCGTCGACGATCACCCGGCAGACGAGGGTGTGGGTATCGCCGTTCTTCTTGAAGTGGCGCGCGCTTTCCAGCGCGAGACCCCGATCCTCGGGGTGGATGCAGCCAAGCCAGGTCTCCTCGGTCATGAAACCATTGCGCGGCGCAAGCCCATAGAGCTCGTGCATGCGCTCGTTCCAGATCGAGCCGCCCCGGTCGGGCCGCGCTTCCCAGATGCCGCATTGATAGGAGTTGAGCGCCAGGTCGAGCCGGCTCGACAGCTCGGCGAGCTGTCCCTCGCGGCTGGAAAGCTCTTCAAGCGCCAGCTCCAGCTCGGCATTCTTGACCTCGCTCATGTCTTTCGCCTTGCGCAGCGTATCGGTCGTCTCCGCATCGGCGGTCACGTCCCAGACGATGCCGATCGTCCTGCTGACACCGCCGGCATCGGTATAAAAGGCGCCGACCGAGCGCAGGTGCCGGATGCCGCCATCGGCAAGCAGGATGCGGTACTGCGCCGTGCAGGCGGCGCCGGCGATGCTGCAGCTGAAAAAATGCACTTCGGCGATCTCGCGGTCCTCGGGCAGGATCGCTGCCAGCCATTCGTCGAGCGCCCGGCTGCCTTCCTGCGCCGGCTTGCCGTGCAAGGCCGCGGCGCGCGCATCCCAGAGCAGGCTGCTCGAGTGATCCTCCAGCTCCCAGATGCCGATATTCGAGGATTCCAGCGCCAGATCGAGCCGCTGCGACAGTTCCTTGAGTTTCGCCTCGCGCGTCTCCAGCTCGGTGATGTTGCGATTGCGCTCGCCGAGCAGGAGGGTCGCGAAGAAGATCGGGACGATGATGATGCAGCCGGCGGCCGCGACGATCAGGCGCAGCTCCGTTCGGTTTTCCGGTATCGCGTCCCAGCCGCTGTTCGGAACGACGGAGAGTTCCCATTTGCCGCCAGCAAAGCCGATCTTCTGGCGCATCGGATTCTTGTCGTCGATCTCGGAGGACCCGAAGAACGGCGCGGCTGTCGCGGCCCTCGCCGGTGAGCCGATATCCCGGAGGGCGATCGATAGATGGTTGAGATGCGGAAAACGTTCCCGGTTCTCGCGGTCGCGCGCCGGCATGAGCCCGGTCGCCTCGTAGAACATCTGCTGGTCGATGACGAGTTCGACCGCCCCCCACAGCCGCCGTTGGCCGTTCTCCTTGACGAAAACCGGGAAGAATATTGCAAAGCCGTCCCGGCCGTCGGTGCTGACAGGGCCATAGAAGCGCGCCGACTGATCGCCGGCCGCCGGCGTCATGGCCTGGCGTGAAAACAGCGTTGCGCGCACGTCGCGGCCGATCTCCTCATTGCCGGGTAGCCTGGGATAGACGTTGTCGATAATGAAATCCGGTGCGACCGCGATGTGAATGAAGGACGGATTCTGGATCAGCAGCCAGTTGATCTGCCGCTCCATCTCCTCTCCGTTTGCGGCGCTGACGGAGATCAGATTGGCAAGGTCGCGGACCATGCTGAGGTCCATATTGATCTCAGCCATGACCCGGGCGCGGATGAGGTTTGCCTCGCTTTCGGTGCGGATATGAAGTTCGCGCTCATAAGATTGAGTATTGGCCCGATCGAGGCCGAAGCCGACCATGATGACGACAAGGGCGACAAGCGAAGAAACCAGAAACGAGACGCGGGTATTCTTCAACACGCGCCGTAACTGCTTGTTGTCGCTCAGCCTGGATAGCAAAATGAAACTCCCCATCTTCCGGGCGACTTTAGGGCGTTGGGGTTAATTTACGATTGCCCACAGGCGATGCCAAAAATCATGGGAAGGGAAAAACAGCGGTTAACACGGCGTCTTGATTATATTTAAAATCCTATTCATCAATTAGGCGGGAAAAGCCATTCTTACGGGCAATTTTCGCCATATTCAGGAGGCTATGTGTGGCCAGTCATGTTCTCGTGCAGCGTCTGAAAAGGATTGTCGCCATGCGTTTCGTCGTCGCCACGCTTTTGGCAACAGCAAGTTTCCTGTCGCCGATGAGCGGTTTTGCCGAGAGCGCCGATGTCGAGGCGACGATCAAGAAGGTCGATACCGCCAATCTGGTGCTGACACTCGATGACGGCAAAACCTATCAGGCGCCCGAGGAATTCAATTTCGACGGCCTCGAAGCCGGCGTGAAGGTCATCGTCTTCTACACCGAGGTCGACGGCAAGCGCGTCATCAACGATTTGGATATTGTCAAATAGGAAGCCTGAACGTCTAGATCGGCTATAAAATTCGTCTTCATTCAGCTACATATATACACTATGACCCGTCGGCGCAGAGCAAACGCAACGGTGTGGGACAATCGTGTCCGCTATGGAGAATGATCGTATGAAGCACGCCTCGATCATAGTGCGCGCGGATTGGGATGAGGAGGCTGGCGTTTGGGTTGCCAGCAGCAACGATATCGAAGGGTTGGCGATCGAGGCAGACACCCTCGAAGCTCTTGAGCCTAAGGTTATCGCAGCTATAACCGATCTTTTCGAGCTGAACGGTTTTACTTCGAGCCTGCCGGAAATTCCTATCCATATTATGGCCGAACAGCTCGTTCGCATTCCCAATCCGACCTACTGAGCACATGGCCGGCTATCTACGTGAACCCAAAGAGCTGCTGTTGAAAGCTGGCTGCGAATATGTGCGGCCGGGAAAGGGTGATCACGAAATCTGGTATAGCCCGATTTCCAACCGCCATTTCACGGTCGATCATGGGGTAAAATCGCGCCATACAGCCAATGAGACGCTGAAACAGGCCGGACTTCCGAAAGCATTTTGATTCAGGTGCGACGCCCTACAGCCAGACAATCGTCCGCTCGGTGGCGTCGATCCTGACGATCTGGTCCTGCGGGATTCCGCCTTCGGCAGCGCTGCTCTTCGGCAGGTCGGCGATCATCTGGAACAGTGTGCGGATGACGCCGCCATGGGTGACGCAGACGGTGGGGCGATCGACGGATTGCAGCCATGAGCCGGTGCGCCAGGAGAGAATCTCGTAGCTTTCCGCATCGTCGCCGGGCGGGATGAAATCCCATTTCGAAGCATTGCGTTCGGCCACCCGCTCGCGCTGCGTCGCCTTCAGCTCCTTGAGCGTCGAGCCCTCCCAGTCGCCGAAGGAGATCTCGACCAGCCTCGGATCGGTGCGATAGGCAAGCGGCGGCAGGCCCATGGCGCCGCGGACGATTTCCATGGTCGCGCGCGTGCGCTGCAGCGGGCTTGCGACGAAATCGAATTCATCGACTGTGTCGCCGAGAATTTCGCCAAGCGCCACCCCGTTCTGCCGGGCCTGTTCCAGGCCCGTGGCGTTCATCGGGATGTCCTTCTGGCCCTGCAGGCGGCGCTCGGCATTCCAGTCGGTCTGACCGTGTCTGATCACGTAGATAAGCACGGTCTCTGCTCCGGGAATGCTTCAGTCCTTGACGACCGAAATGTCAGGGGCGTCGACCGCCTTCATGCCGATGACATGATAGCCGCTGTCGGCATGGTGCACTTCGCCGGTGACGGAGCGCGAGAGATCCGACAGCAGATAGAGGCCGACATCGCCGACTTCTTCGATGGTGACGGTGCGGCGCAGCGGCGCGTTGTATTCGTTCCACTTCAGAATATAGCGGAAATCGCCGATGCCGGAGGCTGCAAGCGTCTTGATCGGGCCGGCCGAGACGGCGTTGACGCGGATGTTCTGCGGTCCGAGGTCGACGGCCAGATATTTGACGCTCGCTTCGAGCGCGGCCTTGGCGACACCCATGACGTTATAGTTCGGCATCACCTTTTCGGCGCCGTAATAGGTCAGCGTCAGCATGGCGCCGCCATCCGTCATCAGCTTCTCGGCGCGGCGTGCGACCGAGGTGAAGGAATAGACGGAGATCTGCATCGTCTTGGCGAAGTTGTCGGCCGAGGTGTCGACGTAGCGGCCGGTCAGCTCGTCCTTGTCGGAGAAGCCGATCGCATGCACGAGGAAATCGATCTTGCCCCAGAGCTTTTCGACGTTTCCGAAAACCTCGTCGATGGTGGCTTCGTCGGCAACGTCACAGTGGCCTACCAGCGTCGCGCCGATTTCGGCGGCGAGCGGCTCGACGCGCTTCTTCAGCGCATCGCCCTGGTAGGTGAGCGCGACTTCTCCGCCCTGCGCATGAATGGCCTTGGCAATACCCCACGCAATCGAGCGATTGTTGGCGACACCCATGATGACGCCGCGTTTGCCTGCCATGAGGCCGGATGCTTGAGCCATATTTCGCTCCCTAGGAATTCTGATTGATCCTGCCTATGGCATAGGCCGCTAATCGGTTCAAGCTTGGCCTGGATCATCAACTGTTAGGTTTCGTAACAAAGGGTGCGAAAGTCATAAATATTTCACAGGAACAGGCCTTCGCGCATGCTCCGCATGAGATCGGTGACTTTGTCGTCGGGCTTTTCCCACAGGATAATGCGCAATTCGACGACGAGATCGCCTCTGCCGCCCTCTTCGCGGGGCAATCCCTGGCCGGGGATCTTGATCGTCTTGTCCGAGCCCGACCATGCGGGAACCGTGACGGTGAGCGGCCCGCTCGGTCCCTCGATACGCGCCTCGGTGCCGAGAACGGCATTTTCGATGCTGAGCGGCAGCACCGCATGCAGATCGAAACCGTCGACCGTGAAGCGTGGATCGGGCGCAATGCGAATGTTGATGACGGCATCGCCGCGCTGCATGCCCGGCAGCTTGAAGCCCTGTCCCTTGAGCCGCAGCTCGTGACCATCCCTTGTGCCGGCCGGCAATGCGAAGCCGATCTCGCGGCCCTCCGGCAGTGACGCGGTGATCCAGCCGCTCTTCAGCACATCGTCGATCGTTACCGTCGCCGTCGCCACCTCGTCCGGTGCTTTTTCCAGGCCGGTATCCTTGGCGCCGGTGAAGCGGCGCACCAGGGATGTCAGGATGCTGAGCGGCAGCGGCAGGTTGGCGCCGGCATTTGGCCCAGCCTCGCCGGCCTCCTCGTCGCTCCTGGTATCGGCCTCGGTGGCGTCGCCATCCAAGCGCCTGCCGGCCTCGCTCGCCTGTTGGTTCTGGGCCTGCTGGTTCTGGGCCTGTTGATTCTGTGTCTGCTGGCTCTGGGCCTGCTGGTATTGCGCCTGTTGCGCGCGAGCCTGCGCCTGGCCGCCGGCCGCAGCGCGGGCCTGAGCGCCGAAAATGCGATCGACCATCTCGTCGGCGGGCTCGGCCGATCCTGCCTGTTGTCTGGAGCCTTCGGCGGCGGCCTTCTGGGCGGCGCGCGCAAGCTCTTCCATCACCCGCTCGGCATTGGCCTGCGCCGCCTTGGCGCGCACGGCAGCCTCACGCGCCGCCTGGCGCTGCTGCATGATCGTCTGTTCGTTTTTCTTGGCTTCCGCCATCCGCACGGCATTGTCGAACAGGCTGCGTTTTCGCGGGTCCTTCAGCGTTTCATAGGCGCGGCCGATCTCGGCGAACCGGGCCGTCGCCGTCGGGTCACCCTGATTGTGGTCGGGATGGGCTGACTTGGCCATATTGCGCCAGGCCGCCTTGATCTCGTCCGCTGCAGCGTCGCGCTTGACGCCCAGAATTTTATAAGGATCGCGCATGTCAAACCGCCGGTGTTGCGATGCGGGAAGCCACGTCCTTGCCCGGCATCCCGAAATTCCGAAATCAAAAGCCCAATAACAATTCGCGCCATCCCGCCGCATAGGCAGGGACAACCACTCTCAACGCTGATCGTGCGTCGGAGTTGCTAATCACTTCTTATTTCTATGGAGAGATGTGGAGTGTTTTGCGCCGAATGGTTAGCTCTTTGCTAAGCATCCGGCGGAAAGGCGTCGGGCGTTAACCTGTCGGCGAGCCGGATCAGCTTTCCCGCCGGATCAGCTTTCCCGCCGGAAATTAACTTTCCCGCCGGAAATTAACTTTCCCGCCGGAAATTAACTTTCCCGCCGGAAATTAACTTTCCCGCCGGAAATTAACTTTCCGGCTGGAAGCTCAAGAGCTGCCAGTTGCCGCCGCCGACGAGGCAGGTCTTGCCGTAGAATTTGGCGATGCCGACATAGGAATGCCGCGTCGTGCGGAATTGGCGGCAGACCTGGCCCGACTCATTGTTCTCGACGATCGTATCGATGACGCCGGCGCTGCCTGTCGATGCATTCGCCCAGGGAAGCGGTTGGCCCTCGAGCCTTTGCACATCAGCCGAGGTCACGGCATTGCGCACGGTCATCTCATCCGACAGCGTATCGGTGCTCGGCGGCGTCTGCGGCACGGTGCCGGTTGCCACCGACCGGTCGACCTTGGCTTCGCTGAGAAAATCCATGCCGCCTGCCAGGCAGCCGGAAAGCGAAAGCATTGCGGCGCCGATGACGAAGAACGTGCTGCTGCGACGCCGCAGGCCCTTTGTATGGCGATATGACTTTGCTATGACTTCCACCCTGCATCCTGTCCAGTTATCAAAAGCTGGGCGAGTTTTGAATAATCCGGGGCATTTGAACCAATATGTCGGCAAACGAGTTAACAAGCGGTGACTTTACCGAAAGTGGCGAACCCTTCAAGCTCTTTGCCGAATGGCTTGGCGAAGCGGAGGCTTCCGAACCCAACGACCCGAACGCCGTGGCGCTGGCAACGGTCGATGAGGATGGTCTTCCCAATGTCCGCATGGTTCTCCTGAAGGGATTCGACGACAACGGTTTCGTCTTCTACACCAATTTCGAGAGCCAGAAAGGCCGTGAAATTCTGGGCCAGAAAAAGGCGGCCATGTGCTTTCACTGGAAAAGCCTGCGCCGCCAGGTAAGGCTGCGCGGCCCCGTCGAGATCGTCACCGATGCCGAAGCCGACGCCTATTTCAAGACGCGGGCCCGCGGCAGCCGCATCGGCGCCTGGGCCTCGAAACAATCCCGCCCGCTCGAAAGCCGTTTCGCGCTTGAAAAGGCGGTGGCCGAATATACCGCCCGTTATGCCATCGGCGAAATTCCGCGTCCTGCCCATTGGTCGGGCTTCCGCATCCGGCCGACCTCGATCGAATTCTGGAAAGACCAGAACTTCCGCCTGCATGACCGCGTCGAATTCCGCCGGCCGTTGCCGGAAGGCGCATGGGACAAGGTCAGGATGTATCCGTAAACGGCCCTATTTGCCCATCAGCTTCAGCGGAATGCCGGAGGCAAGCGCCGAGACGTAGCGTCGCTTCTGGTAGAAACCGTTCAGCGAAATGCGCGAGAGATAGCCGGTTTGCGCTGCTGCCGGCAGCCCTGGCTGGGTGGTGACCGCAAGCTCAAAGCCGAGATTTCGGGCAATCGCCGCCTCGCGGCTGGTCGCAGCCTCCGGCGTGCCGTAGGGATAGGCGATCGTCTTGGGACGGTTGCCTGTTATCGCCTCGACGTAATCGGCCGAAACCTGCATTTCTATCCGCGCTTCGGCCTCCGGCAGGCGGGCCAGCGCCCGATGGCTGATCGTATGGGCGCCGAGTGTGGCGAGCGGATGGGTCGCAAGCCATTGCAACTGGCCGGGCTCCATCACCAGCGCGCGGGTGATATCGGTCGGCTCGATGCCGTTTTCCCGCGCCAGCATGTCGATCGCGGCGACGGCGCGCGCCTCGTCGGACCGGTGGATAAAGCCGGCGAATCGGCCGAAGGCATCCCATTGCTGCTGCGGATCGTCGAGCGCCAGCCGTTCGCTGCCGCGGCCGAAATCGAAGCGAAGTTCGCCTGACCGACGCAAAAGGATGGCGAGCGTCTCCCACCAGATGCTGTGCGAGCCCTCGGCAAAACCCTTGGCAATGAACACCGTGAACGGCGCCCGATGCTGTTCGAACACCGGCAGCGCGTGCTCCAGATTGTTGATGTAGCCGTCGTCGAGCGTGAAGGCGGCAAACGGCCCTCCGCCCTCGGGTTCGGCCAGCAGCGCCGGCACCTGATCGAGCGGCACGAAACGATAGCCCTCCCGCTTCAGCCGCCGCAGCGCCGTATCGAGAAAGCCGGGGGTGATTTCGAGATGCGCATTCGGCTCGAAAGCCTCCGGCACGTGCGGGCGGACATGATGCAGCGTGAAGACGACGCCGCGTCCGCGCGCCTGGCGCATCAGCCCGGCGGCGGCAATCAGCCAGGAAAGCTCGAGCCCGGCGCCGATCGCCGCGCGTTTTGCCAGTCGCTTCAATTGTCCCGTCATGCGCCGTCCGTTGTTTTTTGCTGGAAACTAGCAAGCGCGACTTAAGCCTTGCTGAATCCCGATTTCGCACGGCTCCTTTCATTTCCTGTTAACCAAGGCGATGAAAAGACTAGAAAAATGGTAGGAGTTGCCTCAAAGTCGCGCCAAACTTGCCGCTTCTGTCACGTTACGGCACAACGCCGATCCTATCGAGCGCCGACGCATCAAGGGGAACTGCATGAGAACGCTTCTGGCGGCTGTTTTGACCGTAACGCTCGCCGTTTCGGCGCCTCTTGCGGCCCTGGCCGGCAGCGCTTCATTGGTCCTCGATGCCCGCACCGGCAAGGTTCTCGCCGCCGAAAACGCCGATACGCTGAACCATCCGGCCTCGCTGACGAAGATGATGACGCTCTATCTCACCTTCGAAGCTTTGAAGCGCGGCAAGATCGCCTGGGATACGCCGATCAAGATGTCGAAATATGCCGCCTCCCGGCCGCCGACCAAGCTCGGCGTCAAGGCCGGCGGCACGATCACCGTGCGCGAGGCGGTCTATGGCATGATCATCAAATCCGCCAATGATGCCGCCTCCGCCATGGGCGAGAAGCTCGGCGGCTCGGAAAGCGGTTTTGCCCGGATGATGACCGCCAAGGCCCGCCAGCTCGGCATGAGCCGCACCGTCTTCGTCAACGCCTCCGGCCTGCCGGACGGCCGCCAGGTCACCACGGCGCGTGATATGTCGACGCTCGCCATCGCGCTGATGAAGAATTATCCGAACGAATACCGGCTGTTTTCGGTGGCAAGCTTCAATTTCCGCGGCCGCACCGTGCGCGGCCACAACAATCTCATGTACCGCTACCAGGGCATGGACGGCATCAAGACCGGTTACACCAACGCCTCCGGCTTCAATCTCGTCAGCGCTGTTCGGGACGGCAACCGCCGCGTCGTCGGCGTCGTGCTCGGCGGCCGCACCGCCCGCAGCCGCGACGACAAGATGGCCGGTCTGCTCGACCGTTATCTCGGCCGTGCCTCCTCTTCCGGCGGCGCCAAGCTGGTGGCGAGCGTCGGCGCCAGGGAGCCTGTCGAAGTGGCGTCTGCCGCCGACGATTCCGATGTTCCCGTGCCGCTCAGCGCACCGCGCTCGGCCGACGATCTTGCAGCAAAGAGCCTGGCCTATGCCGATGACGCCGTCGTGCCGCTGGAGCGTCCGGTCGCGATGGACGAAATCCTGAACGCCGGCAAGGCGCCGAAAATGTCGGCGGAAAAGACCGATGGCGACTGGCAGATCCAGATCTCGGCCGCTCCGAGCGCCGATGCGGCGCGCGCACTTCTCGCCCAGGCAAAGTCTGAAGGCGGCGCGCCGCTGGTTTCCGCCTCGCCCTATACCGAGGCGGTCGGCAAGGGCGCCAACAAGATCTACCGCGCCCGCTTCGTCGGCTTCGCCAGCAAGGACGCCGCCGTTTCCGCCTGCGATGCGCTGAAGCAGCGCTCCTACGACTGCATGCTGCTGCCGGATCACGGCTGATCGCCGCAGGAATTCAAAGTGTTACAGCGTCCTTTGCGCGTTTGAATAAACGCGCGGCTCTGTAAGACAATCGACTCTGGACAAGCATCGGGAATCAGCGTCTCTTCCATAAACAAAAGGAGAACGCCGATGTTGCGTCGTCTTGCCGATCAGTTCGAAATCTCATCCGCCGCCTATGTCGCCGCCAACGGCATCGAACGCGATGCCGACTGGTTTCTGTTGAAGCTACAGGAGGAAATGGGCGAGCTGACGCAGGCCTGGAACCGGCTGACCGGCCGCGGCCGCGCGAAAGGCCGATCGCCCGAGGAGATGCGGCGCGATCTGGCCGACGAGACCGCCGACCTTCTCGGCCACCTCCTGCTGTTTGCCCGCAGCAACGACATCGATCTTGCCGCGGCGATCGAACGCAAATGGCTGTTTCAGCCGGCGGAAGCGCCGAAGAGCTGAGGCATTTCGGCGGCCCTCAGCCGACCTTATGCCGGTAGAACTTGGTGTCCACCGCCATTAGCGGGAAGGCGCGGGGAAGGGCGCTCTTGGCGATCTCGGCAAAGCCGTTCTTTTCGTAGAAGCGATGGGCGGCGACGAATTTGTCGGTCGTGCCGAGGAAGATATCGGTAAGGCCGGCATCCCTGGCATGGGCGAACATGCGGTCGAGAAGCAGCGCCGCCACCCCGTGCTCGCGGCCGCGAACGTCGGCGGCGACGAACATCTTGCGCAGGGCAGCCTGATGATTGCCGATGTCCTTCAAGCCCAGCGTGCCGACGATGGCGCCATCCTTGACGGCGACCCAGAACTCTCCCTTGCCGGACTGATAGAAATCCGGGATGACCCTCAAATCCGGCTGCGCATCGGCGGTGATGTCGATTCCAAACTCTTCGCGCTGGATCGGCAGGATCACCGAAAGCACGTCATCGGCGTCGCCTTCCGCAAAACGCCTGATCTCGACCTCCGCCATGACAGGCTCCTTTCGTCTCAGGTCTGGGTGCCGCCGACGGTGATCCGATCCATGCGCAGATGCGGCTGGCCGACGCCGACCGGAACCCATTGGCCGCCCTTGCCGCAATTGCCGATGCCGGTATCGAGCTTCATGTCGTTGCCGATCATCGACACCCGCTTCATCGCATCCGGGCCGTTGCCGATCAGCATCGCGCCCTTGATCGGCGCGCCGACCTTGCCGTTCTCGATCAGATAGGCCTCGGTGCAGCCGAAGACGAACTTGCCGGAGGTGATATCCACCTGGCCGCCGCCGAACGAAACGGCATAGATGCCCTTCTTCACCGAGGCGATGATTTCCTCGGGCGTCTTGTCGCCGCCGAGCATATAGGTGTTGGTCATGCGCGGCATCGGCACATGCGCATAACCCTGGCGGCGGCCGTTGCCGGTCGGCGCCATGCCCATTAGCCGGGCATTCTGCCGATCCTGCATATAGCCGACGAGCTTGCCGTTCTCGATCAGCACGTTGTAGCCCGACGGCGTGCCCTCGTCGTCGATGGTGATCGAACCGCGGCGGTTGTCGATCGTGCCGTCGTCGACAACGGTCACGCCGGGAGCGGCGACCATCTGGCCGAGCAGGCCGGCAAAGGCCGATGTTTTCTTGCGGTTGAAATCGCCTTCGAGCCCGTGGCCGACGGCTTCGTGCAGCATCACGCCCGGCCAGCCGGAACCGAGAACGACATCCATCGTGCCCGCCGGCGCATCAATTGCTTCAAGGTTGACGAGCGCCTGGCGCAGCGCCTCGTCGGCGCCATATTGCCAGCTGCCCTCGGCGATGAAATCGCCGAAGCCGATGCGCCCGCCGCTACCATAGGAGCCGCTTTCCTGGCGATCGCCTTCGCCGACCATCACCGAGATATTGATGCGGGTCATCGGCCTGATGTCGCGCACGCGATGCCCGTCGGCGCGCAGGATGTCGACGACCTGCCAGCTCGCCGCCACCGAGGCCGTCACCTGCCGCACCTTGTCGTTCTTCTCCCTGAGATAGGCGTCGATATCCTGCAGGACCTTGACCTTTTCCTCGAAGCTCGGCTGGCCGATCGGGTTCTGGTCGCCGTAGAATTTCTTGTTGGTGCCTTGCGGAGCCGCCGCATAGGAGCCGGAATAGCCGCGCGTCACGGCGCCCACCGCATCCGCCGCGCGCTTCAGCGCCGCCACCGAGAGGTCGCCGGCATGGGCGTAGCCCACCGCTTCGCCGGCAACGGCACGCAGGCCGAATCCCTGTTCGGTGTTGAAGCTGCCGCCCTTCAGCCGGCCATTGTCGAAGGTCAGCGCTTCGGCCTGCGCATGCTCGATGAACAGCTCACCGTCATCGGCGCCGGCGAGCGCCTCGGCAACCAGACCACGCATCGTGGCTTCATCGGCATCGAATAGCGTCAGGAGATCGGTGGTCATGGTCTGGCTCCAATGGGGATGCGTTCGGGAATGCGCTTACGCATCTAGATAGGGCTCCTATTGATAAGGAGTGAAGCCCTGTTGCGGAATATTCTTTAGTTGGGCAAGTTCATCTCAGGAAATGGGGGGGGCGCGCGAGGGAGATGTAAGCGGTTTATCGCTTTGCGCTGCGGGGCGCTCCTGCCGGATGGATTTCGTGTGCCATCGCCAAGTTTGGCTGGAACGCCACCCCATTCTCCGTCATCCTCGGCCTTGAGCCGAGGATCCATGGCTGCCACCGAGGGTGCCGCGTGGATGCTCGGGTCAAGCCCGAGGATGACGGAGGGTGGGGGGGCTATTGGAGCAAGGACAGCGATGAATGAGGGCATTCGAGCATCGTTGCGCTATCCGAATGCCCTCAAGGCAGCGCGTCAAAACCTTCGGCGAAGCCCTTGAGGTCGACGGGGATGCCGATGCCTTCTTCCGGGGTCTGGAAGACGATGAAGGTCGCCTGGGCGCCGCTGCGGAAGGTCTTCAGCAGCTCGTCTTCGAGCACGACCTCGGCATAACAGCCATCGGCGAAGCAGCGGACGAAATAGGCGCGGCCGATATCCTTGCCGTCGACATTGAGGCCGAGGCCGTTCGGCAGCAGCACGCCGAGCGGTGCGAGCACGCGGAGAATCTTCGATTTGCGGTCGGCCGTCTTCAGGACGACGACGGAAAGCCCGACCTCCGGCCGATCCTCGGCGATGACGTTCTGCATCAGCGCGCATTGTTCGGTCGCAGCACCTGCCGGCTTGTCGCAGACGACGGACCATGCGCCGTGATTGGATTTCACCGTGCCCGGCGCCTGCGGCTGGGTCTGGCCGGGGGTCACCTGGATATTCGGATTGGCCACGCTCGGCTGCTGCGGCGTTGTGGCAGGAGCAGGGGCCGCAGCCGGCGGCTTGGCCGGCGTCGGCGTCGGTTGCTGCTGTGCGAAAACGGGCGTCGTCGCCGCGGCCGCGATGCTGGCAGTCACGAGAAGCGACTGCGCGAGGGAACGGAAACCCATGGAAACCTCTGGATATCGAATCATTGCGGCTATTGTTGAAGCTGCCCACCAAAAATGAAAAGCCCCACCCCGTGAAAACCGGGGGACTGCGGCGGAAATTGGACCTTTCGGCAAGAATGTGCGGCGCGCGGATTGGCCGGAAAGCCGATTTTTCATATGCTGATGAAAAACTTGGGATGTTTTGCCCTTCCGGCCTGCCTATGCTTTCAGCAAAAATGCCGCATAGACAATTGCTCTGGCCTGTTGCGGCAAATGCCAAACTGTGGTTTGAAGCGCTGAAGATGGCAAGGATTCTGCGTTCTATTTTGCAGGTCAAGCGCTCGAGGGAGATTATAAGGTGATGAAGAAGGCTTATGCAGCCCTGACCACGCTGGTCTGTCTGCTTTTTGCTTCCGGCACATATGCCGACCAGCCGCTGCCGTGGCAGGCAACGCTGCAGCCGGCGGCGACGCCGATCATGCGGGAAATCCATTGGTTCGAACAATATACCCTGTGGTTTATCGTTCCGATCACGCTCTTCGTTCTGGTGCTGCTCATTGTCGTCTGCGTCAAATTCCGCGCCAGCGCCAACCCGGTTCCTTCGAAGACGAGCCACAACACGCTGATCGAGATTGCCTGGACCGTGGGGCCGGTCCTGGTGCTGCTTCTTCTCGCCATTCCTTCGTTCAACCTGCTGACGGCGCAGCTGACGCTGCCTGAAAACCCCGACGTGACGATCAAGGCGACCGCCACCCAGTGGCAGTGGAACTACGAATATGAAGGTTCGGGCGACAGCCCGCTGGCTTTCGACAGCTACCTCTTGAAGGATCAGGACCGCGCTGCCGCCGGCAAGGAAGACAAGTCGGTTTATCCGAGACTTCTGGCCGTCGACAATGAGCTGGTCCTGCCTGTCAACAAGACGGTGCGCGTTCTCGTGACCTCGGCCCCGACCGACGTCATCCATGCCTTCGCCATGCCGTCCTTCGGCGTCAAGATCGATGCCGTGCCGGGCCGCCTGAACGAGACCTGGTTCCGGGCCGAGCGCGAAGGCCTGTTCTATGGCCAGTGTTCCGAGCTCTGCGGCAAGGACCATGCGTTCATGCCGATCGCCATCCGCGTTGTCTCCGAGGACAAGTACAAGCAGTGGCTGACGACAGCCGCCAGCGACCTGCCCGGCGCCTACAAGACACTCATGGCCGCAACCGATGGTCCCGCAAAGACCCTCGACGTCGCCGAAGCACAGTAATTAAGGGGATCGGGACAATGGCTGGACCTTCCGCTCACGACGATCATTCTCATGATCACGCCCATCACGACCACGCTCATGATGACCACGATCACCACGATCACGGGCACAAGCCGAGCTTTGCCAATCGCTGGCTGTTCTCGACCAACCACAAGGACATCGGCACGCTCTACCTGATCTTCGCGATCATTGCCGGCATCATCGGCGGCGCATTGTCCGTCGCCATGCGCATGGAACTGCAGGAGCCTGGCATCCAGATCTTCCACGGCCTGGCCTCGATGGTCTACGGCTATGAGGGCGATGCCGCGATCGACGGCGCCAAGCAGATGTTCAACATGTTCACGACAGCGCATGCGCTGATCATGATCTTCTTCATGGTCATGCCGGCGATGATCGGCGGTTTTGCCAACTGGATGGTGCCGATCATGATCGGCGCGCCCGACATGGCCTTCCCGCGCCTGAACAACATCTCCTTCTGGCTGATCGTTCCGGCCTTCGCGCTGCTCCTGCTGTCGATGTTCGTCGAAGGCCCGGCAGGCGCCTACGGCACGGGCGGCGGCTGGACGATGTATCCGCCGCTGGCGACCAGCGGCACGCCGGGACCGGCAGTCGACCTGGCGATCTTTGCGCTCCATATCGCCGGCGCCTCGTCGATCCTCGGTGCGATCAACTTCATCACCACGATCCTCAACATGCGCGCCCCCGGCATGACGCTGCACAAGATGCCGCTGTTTGCCTGGTCGGTGCTGATCACCGCCTTCCTGCTGCTGCTGTCGCTGCCGGTTCTGGCAGGCGGCATCACCATGCTGCTCACCGACCGTAACTTCGGCACCTCCTTCTTCTCTCCGGAAGGCGGCGGCGACCCGATCCTCTACCAGCACCTGTTCTGGTTCTTCGGTCACCCCGAGGTCTACATCCTCATCCTGCCCGGCTTCGGCATGGTCAGCCATATCATCTCGACCTTCTCGAAGAAGCCGATCTTCGGTTATCTCGGCATGGCCTACGCCATGGTCGCGATCGGTGCCGTCGGCTTCGTCGTCTGGGCCCACCACATGTACACGGTCGGCCTGTCGCTCGACGCGCAGCGCTACTTCGTTTTCGCGACGATGGTCATCGCCGTTCCGACGGGTGTGAAGATCTTCTCCTGGATCGCGACGATGTGGGGCGGCTCGATCTCGTTCCGCACGCCGATGCTCTGGGCGATCGGCTTCATCTTCCTGTTCACGGTCGGCGGCGTCACCGGCGTCCAGCTCGCCAATGCCGGTCTCGACCGTTCGCTGCATGACACCTATTACGTCGTGGCTCACTTCCACTACGTTCTGTCGCTCGGCGCCGTCTTCGCGATCTTCGCCGGCTGGTACTACTGGTTCCCGAAGATGACCGGCTACATGTACAACGAGTTGGTCGGCAAGCTGCATTTCTGGGTCATGTTCATCGGCGTCAACCTGGTGTTCTTCCCGCAGCACTTCCTCGGCCTCGCCGGCATGCCGCGTCGCTACATCGACTATCCGGATGCCTTTGCCGGCTGGAACTATGTGTCCTCGATCGGCTCCTATATCTCGGCCTTCGGTGTGCTGATCTTCCTCTTCGGCGTCTTCGAAGCCTTCGCCAAGAAGCGCGTCGCCGGCGACAATCCATGGGGTGAGGGTGCGACGACGCTCGAATGGCAGCTGCCTTCGCCGCCGCCCTATCACCAGTGGGAACAGCTTCCGCGCATCAAGTAATTGCGCGGGTATCAGGACGCCGCATTCGTTACGGCGTCCTGGTATTCTGATATTCAGGACGGAATGATGACGGTTATCGACAATCACGGGGCGCTTGCAAAGGACGGCGAATTGTCGGAAGCGAGTGCGCGCGATTATTTCGAATTGCTGAAGCCGCGGGTGATGTCGCTCGTGGTCTTCACCGCCTTTGCCGGCCTGGTGCTGGCGCCGGGCCACATCCATCCCGTCCTCGGCCTGATCGCCATTCTCTGTATCGCCGTCGGCGCCGGCGCTTCCGGCGCGCTCAATATGTGGTACGACGCCGATATCGACGCCATCATGAGCCGCACCGCCAAGCGTCCGATCCCGGCCGGCCGCATCGCGCCCTCGGAGGCGCTGGCCTTTGGCCTGGTGCTATCAGGCTTCTCGGTCGTCATCCTCGGCCTTGCCGTCAACTGGCTCTCGGCCGGCATCCTTGCCTTCACCATCTTCTTCTATGCCGTCGTCTACACCATGTGGCTGAAGCGCTCGACGCCGCAGAACATCGTCATCGGCGGAGCCGCCGGCGCCTTCCCGCCGATGATCGGCTGGGCCTGCGTCACCAACAGCGTGACGATCGAGAGCACCGTTCTCTTCCTGATCATCTTCCTGTGGACGCCGGCGCATTTCTGGGCCCTGGCTCTGTTCAAGATGCGCGATTACGAGGCCGTCGGCGTGCCGATGCTGCCGAACGTCGCCGGCGAGCGGGTGACAAAACATCAGATCGTCGCCTATGCGGTGCTGACCGCGGTTTGCGGGATATTGCCCTCCTTCCTCGGTTTCGCAAGCTTCGGCTACGGCCTGGTGGCCGCCGCCCTCGGCGCGATCTTCATCTACTGTTCCATCGCCGTCTGGCGTATGCCCGACGGCGATCTGAAGATGATCCCGGCGAAGAAGCTGTTCGCCTTCTCGATCTTCTATCTTTTCGCCGTGTTCTCCGCCCTGATGATCGACCGGCTGGCCTCGATCTTCGTCTCGCACACCGGAGGCTGGTTCTGATGGATCTCGTTAAGCTCACCGAAAAGCAGATGAAGTCGCGGCGCAACCGCAACATCGCCCTCGGGCTGGTGCTCGCCGGCCTCGTCATTCTCTTTTACGCGATCACCATCGTGAAGATCGGCGGGGGAATGGCCGGATGAGCGACAACGCCCCTGCACCGAAAAAGCCGGCCCGCAACAACGGCGCCGTCGTGATGATGTGCCTGAGCTTCGTTTTCGGCATGGGCGCGATGAGCTATGCCGCCGTGCCGCTCTACCGGATCTTCTGCCAGGTCACCGGCTATAACGGCACGACGCAGCGCGTCGACCAGGTGTCGAGCGTCGTGCTCGACCGCACGATGCGCGTCACCTTCGACGCCAATGTCGCGCCCGGCCTGCAATGGGACTTCAAGCCGGTCGAGCGCGAGGTCAATCCGAAGATCGGCGAGACGATCCAGGTCCATTTCACCGCTGAGAATCGCTCGAACGAGACGCAGCGCGGCCAGGCGGTTTTCAACGTCACGCCGGGTGAAGCGGGCGTCTATTTCAACAAGGTGCAATGTTTCTGCTTTACGGAAACGGACCTGAAGCCGGGCGAAAAGCTCGACATGCCGGTGGTGTTCTACATCGACCCGGAAATCGTCAAGGCCGTGGAGTCCAAGGACATCCACACGGTCACGCTGTCATATACGTTCTACCCGAAAGAGGGTCCGAAGCCGTTGGCTTCGAATGAGGGTGGAGCGGTAAAAAGTGAAAAGAAACTTTGATCAAGGCTCGTTTCCGGCTATGCCGGGAACGGAGTGAAGGAAGACATCCGGGGATAGCTACATGGCCGATGCTCATCAGAAGAATCACGACTATCACATCATCGATCCGAGCCCGTGGCCGATTCTCGCCTCGCTCGGCGCCTTCATCATGGCGATCGGCGGCGTCTGCTACATGCGCTACCTGAACGGCGGATCGTTCAAGGTCGCCGGCGCCGAACTCGCCAACCCCTGGCTCTTCTACATCGGCTTCGCACTGGTTCTCTACGTCATGTACGGCTGGTGGGCCGATACGGTGAAGGAAGCCCATGAGGGCGCCCACACCCGCGTCGTCTCGCTGCACCTGCGCTACGGCATGATCATGTTCATCGCTTCGGAAGTGATGTTCTTCGTCGCCTGGTTCTGGGCCTATTTCGACGCCAGCCTCTACCCGAACGAGGCAATCCAGGCCTCGCGCCTGCTCTATACCGGCGGCACCTGGCCGCCGAAGGGCATCGAGGTTCTCGATCCCTGGCACCTGCCGATCTACAACACTGTCATCCTGCTGCTGTCGGGCACGACGGTCACCTGGGCGCACCATGCGCTGCTGCACAACGACCGCAAGGGCCTGATCCAGGGCCTGACGCTGACGGTGCTGCTCGGCATTTTCTTCTCCAGCGTCCAGGCCTATGAATATGCCCACGCGCCCTTCGCCTTCAAGAATTCGATCTACGGCGCGACCTTCTTCATGGCGACCGGCTTCCACGGTTTCCACGTCCTCATCGGCACCATCTTTCTGCTGGTCTGCCTGATCCGGTCGCTGCGCGGCGATTTCACCCCGAAACAGCATTTCGGCTTCGAGGCGGCCGCCTGGTACTGGCACTTCGTCGACGTCGTCTGGCTGTTCCTGTTCTTCTGCATCTACGTCTGGGGCGGCTGGGGCGCGCCCGTCGCAGCCGGCTGATTGCAGCGATATTCAAGGAAAAGGCGGGCCGGGTGCCCGCCTTTTTTGTGTGCCGGACTTCTTTCCTGGTTTGTCTGTTTGCTCAGAAGGCTGCCCCTCACCCTAACCCTCTCCCCGTAAAACGGGGAGAGGGGACGTGCCCTGCGAGAGGTGGGAGAGGGACGGAGAGCTTGCGGCGTGTCCCCTTCGCCCCGCCTGCGGGGAGAAGGTGCCGGCAGGCGGATGAGGGGCTGGCCATCACCGCCCGCCAGCAATCCGGTCGAAAGCCGAAGGCTCAGGAATGCCGAGATCCAGCCGCTGGCGGATCGCCTCGGCGCATTCGAGTGCCGTCAGCACCGACGTATCGACCTCCATGTCATAAATGCCCGGCCGGTGCACCTCGTCCTGCCAGCGCTGCACCGGCTCCGGCACAGGTGTCTCCTCGGTGGCTCTTACATAAAGCGTCTCGCGGCCTTCCTGTTTGAATTCACGCCGCTGCATGATCGTCTCGATCGGACAGCGCACACCGACGAACAGCACGGAAAAGCCGTCCAGGCGCCGGGCGCAGTCGGCGAGAATGCCGAGCGGCTGCGAGTAGCTGTCGTGATGGCCGAGATCGGCCACCACATTGAGGCCAAATCCGGCATGGATGGCGATCGATTCATAAAGCGCCGCATAGAGGAACGGCACCAGGTCTTCGAGCTCCGGCCGCTCGCCGCCCGGCCTGAGCCCGATGCCGGGCAGGTAGCGCTTCGGCGTCATGGCATTGTAGCTGTCGACGCCGAGGTTGATCCACGGCCCCTCGAATTCGTCCTGGATCGCGCGGGCAATGCTGGATTTGCCGCTTCTGGGCGCACCGTTCAAAATAATGATCTGGCCGGCATGGTTGTCGTTGGTCATCCGTCTTCTTCTTCTGTTTGGCGCGAATCACTGAGACAAGAGCGCGCAGGCATTTCCATTCGGGATGCGAATACTTTATGGGAGAGTTAAGGCAGGATGGACTGCCGAGAAGGAATGGCCAGAAGGAATGATATGAGCGAAGACAGCGCCCATTATCCCCCCGTCGATCCGGTCAAGACAGGCATCAAGGGCTGCTGCCCGCGCTGCGGTCAGGGCAAGCTGTTCGACGGCCTGCTCGGGGTCAAGCCGCGCTGCGCCTCCTGCGGCCTCGATTATTCGTTCGCCGATGCCGGCGACGGGCCGGCCGTCTTCGTCATCCTCATCGTCGGCTTCATCGTCATCGGCATGGTGCTGTGGCTGCAGGTGAATTATGGGCCGCCGATCTGGGTGCATATCCTGCTCTTCGGCCCGTTGACCATCATCCTGTCGCTTGCGACGCTGCGCTGGTTCAAAGGCATCCTGATCGCCATGCAATACCGCCACAATGCCCGCGAAGGACGCCTGAGTGACTGAAATAGAGCATGCCATGCCGCGCCGCCGGCTGCCCGTCCTCACCGGCATGCTGGTGCTGATCGCCCTTGCCATCCTGATTTCGCTCGGCACCTGGCAGGTGGAGCGCCTCCACTGGAAAGAGGGCCTGATCGCCGATATCGCCGCGCGGCAGGCAGCGGCCCCCGTGTCGCTTGCCGATATCGAGGCGATGGCGGCAACCGGCGGCGATATCGAATACCGCAGAGTCACCGCCACCGGCCGCTACATCAACAACAAGGAGCGGCACTTCTTCGCCACCTGGCGCGGCGAGACCGGCTTCTACGTCTATACGCCCCTGGAGCTTGCCGACGGGCGCGTGCTCTTCGTCAATCGCGGCTTCGTTCCCTATGAGAACAAGGAGCCGGAAATGCGCATGCAGGGCCAGTTGACGGATGAGCAGACCGTCACTGGCCTGGCGCGCGAAAAACTTCCCGGCAAACCCTCCTGGGTGGTGCCCGACAACGACGTCGCCAAGAACATCTTCTACTGGAAGGATCTCGACGTCATGGCCGAAAGCGTCGGGCTGGAGAAGGCCCGTGTCATTCCGTTTTTCGTCGATGCCGATTCAACTCTCAATCCGGCCGGCTTGCCGATCGGCGGCGTCACCCAGGTGGATCTGCCGAACGACCATCTGCAATATGCCTTCACCTGGTATGGGCTGGCCGCCGTGCTGATTGCCGTGGTGGGGATCTCCTGGTTTCGCAAGCCGGGCAAGCAGCCGGCGCAATAGTATCGCTTCAATTTCCACCTATATTGGGCTAGAGGTCCCTAAATCTCTCAATCCGGAACAGACATGAATATTGCGGCGAAACCTCCTTTGACGATCAGGCTCTGCGGGCCGCGCGGCTTCTGCGCCGGCGTCGACCGCGCCATCCAGATCGTCGTGCTGGCGCTGAAATCCTATGGCGCGCCTGTCTATGTGCGCCACGAGATCGTCCACAATCGCTATGTCGTCGAGGGGCTGGAGGCCAAGGGCGCCGTCTTCGTCGAGGAGCTGGACGAAATCCCGGCCGAGCATCGCGCCCAACCGGTGGTCTTTTCAGCCCATGGCGTGCCGAAATCCGTGCCGGAGGATGCGGTGAGCCGCAACCTCTTCTACCTCGACGCCACCTGCCCGCTGGTCTCCAAGGTCCACAAGCAGGCGATGCGCCACAATCGCCTCGGCCGCCACGTCGTCCTGATCGGCCATGCCGGCCACCCCGAAGTGATCGGCACGATGGGCCAGCTGCCCGAGGGTTCGGTTTCGCTGATCGAGACGATCGAGGATGCCGACGCCTATATTCCCGTCGACGCCGACAATCTCGGTTACGTCACCCAGACGACGCTGTCGGTCGATGATACCGCCGGTGTCATCGCCCGCCTGCAGGAGCGTTTTCCCAACCTGACGGCGCCGGCCGCCGACTCGATCTGTTATGCGACGACCAACCGCCAGGAAGTGGTGAAGCAGGCCGCCCCCGGCTGCGATCTCTTCATCATCGTCGGCGCGCCGAATTCCTCCAATTCCAAGCGCCTTGTCGAAGTGGCACTGCGGGCAGGGGCGAAGAAATCGATCCTGGTGCAGCGCGCCGCCGAGCTTGATTGGGATGAGATCGGCGCGATCTCGACGCTCGGCCTTTCCGCCGGCGCCTCCGCCCCCGAGGTCATCGTCAACGAGATCATCGAGGCCTTCCGCGCCCGCTTCGACGCCCGCGTCGAGCTGGCCGAAACGGTGCAGGAAACCGAGAATTTCCTGGTCAACCGCGAATTGCGCAGCATCGAGCTGACGGCGGCCGACATGGCCTTCGTCAACGGCTGATCCCCAGACGGAAATCCTATCGACGCCGGATGGTCGATCCGGCGGCCCAATAACCGCAATGCATGAAGGCGAGACCTCACTTGGCAGTCTATACCGATATCGCCGAAGACGATCTGAAGTGGTTCCTGACGGAGTATGACGCCGGCACGCTGCTCTCCTACAAGGGCATCGCCGAGGGCGTCGAAAATTCCAATTTCCTGCTGCATACCTCGAAAGATCCGCTGATCCTGACGCTCTATGAGAAGCGCGTGGAAAAGACCGACCTGCCGTTCTTCCTCGGCCTGATGCAGCATCTTGCCGCCCGCGGCCTGTCCTGTCCGCTGCCGCTGCCGCGCCGTGATGGCGCGCTGCTCGGATCGCTGTCGGGCCGCCCGGCGGCGCTGATCTCCTTCCTCGAAGGCATGTGGCTGCGGAAGCCGGAGGCCAAACATTGCCGCGAAGTCGGCCGGGCGCTGGCCGAAATGCATGTCGCCGGCGATGGTTTTGAACTCAAGCGCCCGAACGCGCTGTCAATCGACGGCTGGCAAACGCTCTGGGAGAAATCCGAGGCGCGCGCCGGCGAGGTCGAGGCCGGCTTGCAGGACGAGATCCGCGGCGAACTCGCTTTCCTCGCCGTCGCCTGGCCGAAGAGCCTGCCGGCCGGCGTCATCCACGCCGACCTCTTCCCCGACAACGTCTTCTTCCTCGGCGACGCGCTCTCCGGCCTGATCGATTTCTATTTCGCCTGCAACGACCTGCTCGCCTATGACGTCTCGATCTGCCTGAATGCCTGGTGTTTCGAAAAGGACGGCGCCTACAACATCACCAAGGGCACGGCGATGCTCGAGGGTTACCAGAGCGTGCGCCCTTTGAGCGGCGAAGAGATCGCCGCTTTGCCGGTGCTGTCGCGCGGTTCGGCGCTGCGTTTCTTCCTGACCCGGCTCTATGATTGGCTGACGACGCCTGAAGGCGCCATGGTCACCAAGAAGGACCCGCTCGAATATCTTCGCAAGCTGCGCTTCCACCGCCAGATTAAATCGCCGGCCGAATACGGATTGAGCCTATGAAACACGTCGATATCTTCACCGACGGCGCCTGCTCCGGCAATCCCGGCCCCGGCGGCTGGGGCGCCGTGCTGCGCTATGGCGACGTCGAAAAGGAGCTTTGCGGCGGCGAAGCGGATACGACCAACAACCGCATGGAACTGCTGGCGGCAATCTCGGCGCTGCAGGCCTTGAAAAGCCCGTGCGAGGTCGACCTCTACACCGACAGCGCCTACGTCAAGGACGGCATCTCCAAGTGGATTTTCGGCTGGAAGAAAAACGGCTGGAAGACCGCCGATAAGAAGCCGGTAAAAAATGCCGAACTCTGGCAGGCGCTCGAAGAAGCCCGCAACCGCCACACCGTGACGCTGCACTGGGTCAAGGGCCACGCCGGCCACCCGGAAAACGAACGCGCCGATGAACTTGCGCGCCGGGGCATGGAGCCGTTCAAGAAGGGCAAGGCGGTTTCGTTTTAAGGAGTGTTCTGTTCAGGAGGTGGATGTGTCATCTATTCCCACGACAATCGAACTGAGCTCGACGATAGATCGTATGGAGAGCGTGTATCGTCGGCAGGATGAGGCACGAGCGGTTTTCGATGTCTATGAAAGGCTCTGTCAGCGTTTCGAACAGGATTTGGCGGACGAGCGCGATCTGTTGCTCAGCAAGGCAGCAGCGCTGATGATGATTAAGTATTGGGTTGAGCAGAGAGGGTCGCACCCGCAGCGCGGTTGAATGTGGATGCGGCGCTGCCACGATTCCCCTTCTCCCCAGCGGGGAGAAGATGCCGGCAGGCAGATGAGGGGGCGTGCGACGACAGGAGCGAGGCACTGAGCGACAAGCGACGGGCAATGAATGGCGTGCCGTGCGGCCCCCTCATCCGACCCTTCGGGCCACCTTCTCCCCGCTGGGGAGAAGAGGGGGAGCCAGCAGCAACTCACCCCACCCGCTACGCCGCCGTCGCAGCCCCCTGGATGAGCCGGTGCAGATATTCGAGCTTTGCGACGACGGGTGAGGACAGCACGAAAGGGTAGGAGTCCGGCTGGCCCATGCTGCGCTGGATGGCGTTGATGGCCAGGCTGAGCGGCACCCAGGCGCTGACCAGCTGTTCGGCGCTGGTCGCCCGGTAGGGGAGAAAGTCTACTTCGCCGGCGATTTCCTCGTGGCCGCGCGGATCGATGGCGATGCCGAAGGCGCGGGCGGTTTCGAGTGTGTCGACGATATGGAGGTAATGGGCGAAACATTCGGCGAAATCCTCCCAGGGATGGGAGGCCGCATAGGCGCTGATGAAATTGTCCTGCCATCCCAGGGGCGCGCCGCCGGCATAGTGGTTTTGCAGGGCCGCCGCATAATCCTGCCGTTCGTCGCCGAAGACGGCGCGGAATTCCGCCAGGCCGTCGCGGTCGCGCACCAGCTTGTTCCAGATGAAATGGCCGGTCTCGTGGCGGAAATGGCCGAGCAGGGTGCGGTAGGGTTCGTTCATCGAGCTGCGTGCCTGCTCGCGCGTGGCATCGTCGGCCTCGGCGGCGCGGATGGTGATCAGGCCCTCCTCGTGGCCGGTCATGGCCGGCACGACATAACCGTTGCTCTCGATCGAATCCTCGAGGAAATCGAAGACCAGGCCGCCTTCAGGATCCTGCACCCGATCGGGATGCGGCAGCCTCCAGCGCAACAGCGAATAAAACAGATGACGCTGCGCCTGGCTGATGCGCCGCCAGCGATCGATGCCGTTCTGGGTATCGGTGTTCGGAACCAGCCGGTTATGGCGGCAGGCAACGCAGAATTCGCTTTCGCTGTCGCCATCCACCAGCCAGTTGCAGATATCGAGGCCGGCATTGGCGCAGAAGCGGACGTCGCGCTCGGGATTGGAAACAAGTTGCCAGAGCGTCTCGTCGCGCGGCTCCAGCGCATGCATGGCGAGATCACCCGGCCGGAAGCCGAGCCGATGGTTGCAGCGCACGCAATGGCGGTTGTCGAAGTGGACGACCTGATCGCAGTTGTCGCAGGCGAAAAGCTTCATCTTATGTCCCTGCCATGAGGGTGGGCGGATTAAAAAATGCCTGCCGCGCGAGGGGCGCAGCAGGCATGGTTGATAACGGATGAGCTTATGGCTCAGAGCCGGTCGACAGCGCCCTTGAGCTTGTCCTTGACCTTGCCGGTTGCGACCTGGCCCTTGCCTTTGGCTTCCTGAACGGCGCCCTTGGCTTGCATTTCGCGATCATCGGTGGCTTTGCCGACGGCCTGTTTGGTCTTGCCGGCAATTTCGTTTGCCTTGCCTGAGATCTTGTCGCTGGTACTACCCATATGTGATGTCTCCTTCGTCAAGCATGGGCCTCGTGCCCGTGTTTGCCGAAATGAAACGTCAGCCGGCGCAATTCGTTCCAGCTTTATCAGGCCAGCTTTATCAGGCCAGCTTTATCAGGCCAGCTTTATCAGGCCAGCTTTATCAGGCATGCCCGGCTTCGGCCGAAAGCATGGCAGCGGTAACGCCCATGCCGGCCAGCGCCCGCTCGTATTTGTCGTCGAGGCTGCGGTCGAAGATCAGTTCCTCATTGGCCGGGCAGGTGAGCCAGCCATTGTTGACGACCTCGTTTTCGAGCTGGCCGGCGCCCCAAGAGGAATAACCGAGCAGCATCGTCGCGCGCGTCGGCCCATCGCCTTTGGAGATGGCGCGCACGATGTCGAGCGTCGCCGTCAGGCAGATGTCGTCGCTGACGGGGATCGAGGAGTCGCTGGAATAGTCGTCCGAATGCAGCACGAAGCCGCGGCCGCTTTCCACCGGCCCGCCGGTCTGGATCGGGAAGTCGCGGGCGCGCTGCGGCAGCACGATCTGATCTTCCTGCTTGATCATGTCGAGATGCAGCAGCACATCGGTGAAGGTGAGGCTCTGCGGGCGGTTGATGACGAAGCCCATGGCGCCGGCATCCGAATGAGCGCAGATATAGATCACCGTGCGCGTAAAATTGCGGTCTTCAATGCCCGGCATGGCGATGAGGAACTGGCCATCGAAGAAGCCACGTTCCCGTCTGTTCTTCAGCGTCGATAAGGACATCGTTCCTCCTGCTGCCAACCGCACCGAGGCCTTGACAAGAGAAGCATGGGCCAATGTCACACATCAATCAACCAAAAATGAAGATTTAAATCGCCGCGACTTCTGGCGGCCAAACCGCAGTTTCGGTAAACCGTTGTTCCATGATGATTATTTCCTCGGTCCCGCGTCGGCTTTTCATGGCGGTCTTTTCGGCGGCCGCAGCCCTTGTCCCCCTTTGTTCCGCTCATGCGGAAATGAGCGCCTGGGCGGACAATGAGGGCGGCCGCATGCGGCTGGTGGCGCTGGCACCCGATGCCGGCGGCAAAATCCGCGCCGCCCTGCAGATCGAGCCGAAGCCCGGCTGGATCACCTATTGGAAAGAGCCCGGCGGCAACGGCATTCCGCCCCAGGTGACCATCGCTCCGGGCAGCGCTGTCACGCTCGATGCGATCGCCTATCCCGTCCCGAAGCATTTTTTCAACGGCGCGATCGAAGATATCGCCTATGACGCGCCGGTGACGCTGCCGCTGACGCTGAAGGCGGCAGGCAAAGGTCCGGTCGAGATCGACGCCTTGGCCTTTATCGGCATCTGCAGGGATATCTGCATACCCTTCCAGGCGAATTTTCAGCTGAAGCTTGGCCCCGCCATCCAGTCGCATCCGGAGGAGGAGACGATCCTCCGGGCGGCCGAGACAAGGCTGCCGCAGCCGCCGTCGGCCGATTTCGAGGTGACCGCGCATGCGATGTCGCTTGACAGGAAGACGCTGTCGCTGACGTTGGTCTTGCCGGCCAAGGGGTCAGGCGAGAGTAAGGGCGCCCCCGATATCATCGTCACCGGCCCGAGCGGCTATGCCTTCACCAAGCAGATCGGCGGCAAACGCGACGGCGCCAGCTTCAAGGTCGATGTCGCCATCGGCAAGTTGCCTGACAATTATGACATATCGGGCAAGCGCTGGGGCGTGCTGGTCATCGACGGCGCGCGGGCGATGGAGGCCACACTTGCCTTTGAATGACCGGCTCTTATAGTCGCGGCAGAGCCCCTGCGGCGCCCGCCGCCCAGCCGGAATCCCAAAACCCAAAAAACCGGAACTCAAGGAGAAGATCATGACCATCGCGATCGGCGACAAGCTTCCTGCCGCCACTTTCAAGGAAAAGACCGCCGACGGCCCGGTCGAAATCACCACCGAGCAGCTGTTCTCAGGCAAGCGCGTCGTGCTGTTTGCCGTGCCCGGCGCCTTCACGCCCACCTGCTCGCTGAACCACCTGCCGGGTTATCTCGAAAACCGCGACACCATCCTCGGCAAGGGCGTCGACGACATCGCTGTCATCGCCGTGAATGACTGGCACGTGATGGGCGCCTGGGCGCAATCCTCCGGCGGCATGGGCAAGATCCACTTCCTCGCTGATTGGGACGCCGCCTTCACCAAGGCCGTCGGCCTCGACGCCGACCTTTCCGGCGGCGGCCTCGGGCTGCGCTCCAAGCGCTATTCGATGCTGGTGGAAGACGGTGTTGTGAAGGCCCTCAACATCGAGGAAAACCCCGGCCAGGCCACGGTTTCGGGTGCTGCGGCGATGCTGGAACTGCTTTGAATTTTCGATAGATGTCGGAGCTGCCCCTCACCCTAACCCTCTCCCCGCACGCGGGGAGAGGGGACGTGCCAAACGCGACGCTGAGATTTAAAAGAGCGGGTGCGGCGTGTCCCTTCGCCCCGCAAGCGGGGAGAAGGTGGCGGCAGCCGGATGAGGGGCCCACGCCAACGGCGAATTTGGCAGAAACGCTCCCCCAATCTCCGTCATCCCAGGCCCCCGAGCCTGGGATCCAAGCCCCGTGCCGATCGAGGCGGAGTGGATCCTCGGGTCAAGCCCGAGGAGGACGGAGGGTGGGGTGAACTCTGTGGCAAATCCAGCGATGGGCGACGGAAAAGCGGCGTCGTTGCGCGTCCTGCCAATCGCGTTCCCCAATCTCCGTCATCCCAGGCCTTGAGCCTGGGATCCATGCCCAGTGCCGATGCCGATGGAGGGCGGGGTGGATCCTCGGGTCAAGCCCGAGGAGGACGGAGAGTGGGGTGGCTTTTGGAGCAACACAGCGATGTCTGGCCGGACGCGCGCGGACATTGCGCTTCTCTCCGGTTGCTCTGGTAGCGTCCAGCAAGCTCGGGCGACGCGCCCAGCTGTCAAATGGCCGCACCTCCCTCTCCGGCAATATCAACGCCACCAAGATGCCCCGCCGCAATCTCGCCGCAATCGTTATAACATAACCGTAATGTTATTACATTGTAGGATCAGCCAATGCCCCCGAGCCCCGACCGCCCCTCCGTCAGCCTGCTAGGACAGTCGGCTTTTTCAAGGGTGCTCGGCATCTCGCTCATCGTCGCCGTCCTCTGGCTGGCGATCCGCTGGGCGGTTCTGCTGCCATGACGCCGGTGATCCGTATCGACAATCTGACGGTCGCCTATAACCGGCACCCCGCCATCCATCACGTCTCCGGCGCCTTTGCGAAGGGCAGCCTGACAGCGATTGCCGGGCCGAATGGGGCTGGTAAGTCGACGCTGTTGAAGGCGATCATGGGGGAGCTTCGACCGGCCGAGGGCAGGGTCGAGCATCGGCTGGGGCGGGCGGAGTTTGGTTATCTCCCGCAGGCGGCCGAGATCGACCGGCGTTTTCCGATCTCGGTCATCGATACGGTCATGCTCGGCGCCTGGAAGACGGCAGGCGCCTTCGGCCGCATCGCGCCCGGCGAGATGAAAAGGGCGGGCGAGGCGCTATCCGCCGTCGGCCTTGAAGGTTTCGGAAAACGCCATGTCGGATCGCTATCGGCCGGCCAGTTCCAGCGTGTGCTGTTTGCCCGCCTGTTGCTGCAGGATGCCGGCATCATCCTGCTCGACGAGCCGTTTACGGCAATCGATGCCCGCACCACCAGGGACCTCATCGATATCGTCAGCCGCTGGCACGGCGAGGGCCGCACTGTCATCGCCGTGCTGCACGATTTCGAGCTGGTGCGAGCGCATTTCCCCGAGACCCTGCTGCTTGCCCGTGAACTTGTCGGATGGGGCCCGACCGCCGAGGTCATGTCGTCAGCCAATCTGCTGAAGGCCCGCGCCATGGCCGAGCGCTGGGACGAGGATGCCGAGGCTTGCGGCCCCGAGCAGGCGCCGGCGGCATGACGGTCTACGATCTCTTCCTCGCGCCCTTTGCCGATTTCGGTTTCATGCGCCGCGCGCTTGTCGCCTGCCTCTGCCTCGGGCTCGGCTCCGGACCGATCGGCGTCTTCCTGATGCTCAGGCGCATGAGCCTGATGGGCGATGCCATGAGCCATGCGGTGCTGCCGGGGGCGGCGATCGGTTACCTCGTCGCCGGCTCGCTGTCGCTGACGGCGATGGGGCTCGGCGGCCTTGTCGCCGGCCTGTCGGTGGCGCTGCTTTCCGGCGCCGTCAGTCGGATGACCGTGCTGCAGGAGGATGCAAGTTTTGCCAGCTTCTATCTGGCATCGCTGGCGCTCGGCGTGCTGATCGTCTCGCTGCGCGGCTCGAATATCGATCTGCTGCACGTGCTCTTCGGCACCATCCTGGCGATCGATGCTCCGGCGCTTTATCTGATCGGCGCGATCACCTCGTTGACCCTCGTCACCCTTGCCGTCATCTACCGGCCGCTGGTGGCCGAGTGTTTCGATCCCAACTTCCTGCGCGCCGTCGGCGGCCGCGGGCCGGTCTATCATGTGCTCTTCCTGCTGCTGGTGGTCCTGAACCTCGTTGCCAGCTTCCAGGCGCTCGGCACGCTGATGGCGGTCGGCCTGATGATGCTGCCGGCAGCCATCGCCCAGCTCTGGTCGCGCAGTCTAGCCGTGATGATGGCGATCGCGGCCGCCAGTGCCGCCGCCTCCGGCTATCTCGGCCTGATCGCCTCCTATCATCTCGAACTTGCCTCCGGCCCGACGATCATCATGACGGCGGCGCTGATTTACGCCTTCTCCATCCTTTTCGCGCCCTCGGGCATTGCCCGGCGCTTCTTTCCCCGCCCGCATCTGAAGGGCTGATCCCAAGGAGACTTCGATGACTTCGCACAGACTGCTTCTCTCCGCCGCCATCCCCGCTTTGATGGCGCTGTCGGCCGTGCCGGCCTCTGCCGAAACGCTGAAGGTTGTGGCGTCCTTCACCGTGCTTGCCGATGTCGTCAAACAGGTCGGCGGCGACCACGTAAAGGTGACAAGCCTCGTCGGGCCGAACGGCGATCCCCATGAATTCGAGCCGTCGCCTGTTGACGCCAAGAATTTGAATGCGGCCGAAGTGACCTTCGTCAGCGGCGAAGGCCTGGAAGGCTGGATGGACCGGCTGATCACCGCCTCGGGTTACAAGGGCAAGCCGGTGACGGTCTCCGAAGGCATTAACACCCGCACCATGGAAGAGGATGGCGAAAAAATCACCGATCCGCATGTCTGGAACAGCCCTGAGAACGTCAAGATCTGGGTCGCCAATATCGAAAAGGCGCTGTCTTCAGCCGATCCCGCCGATGCCGCTGCCTTCAAGGCCAATGCCGAGAAGTACACCAGGACGCTGAACGAATTGAACGCCTACGCCCATGCGAAATTCGACAAGGTCGCCGACGACCGCCGCAAGGTGCTGACCAGCCATGATGCCTTCGGCTATTTCGGCCGCGAATATAATGTCACTTTCCTGGCGCCGCTCGGCCTCTCCACCGAAAGCGAGGCCTCCGCCGCCGACGTCGCCAAGCTGATCGGGCAGATCAAGAGCGAGCATGTGAAGGCCTATTTCTTCGAGAATTCCAACGATCCCCGCCTGGTCAAACAGGTCGCCAAGGCAACCGGTGCCGAGCCCGGCGGCGAGCTCTATGTCGAATCGCTCTCCGACGCCAAGGGACCGGCGCCGACCTATGAGAAGATGTTCCGCTACAATGTCGACCAGCTCGCCGCCGCCATGGCGAAATCGAGCTGAGGAGCGAGGGGCTGCGGGTTCGCCCGCGGCCTCACAGGTTGAGGTCGAAGACCAGGATGCCGGCCAAGCCCCCATCGGTCGACGAGACGATGCGCTCGCCGACGGTCACGTGCTCGGGATGAATGAGATAGGCGTCGCGGGCCTCGGGGCTTTCGAAGGTCACGGCAAAGCCGTCGACGAAGCCGCCATGCAGGCCTTCGGGCGAAACGTTCGGCCCGTATTTGATATCCAATATGCCGGGAATGACCTGTTTCAGGGCGGCGATCGCCGCAAACAGTGATTGCTTCTCGTCTCCAGTCACCGCGGTCTTCAGCCGCAGGAATACGCAGTGCAGGATCATCAGTAAGCCTCCCGATTTTCTGTGTCGGCAGAATAGCCGCGAAAGCCGGGAGGGCAATGGGATTTATTTTCACGCAGGCGTTGCGGCGTGAAGGTCGGCTCTTCCGTTTATGCATGACGCCCGGAACCGCTGCGCGCCTCCGGGTGTCATGCATTGATCAGCTCGCCAGCTTCATCGCGGCCGGCGACTGGCTGCCGCGGGACATGGCGCCGCCGAGGCCGAAGCGGCCGACGACGGCTGCGAGGGTTTCCGTTTCCTGGGCAAGTCCCTGGGCTGCGGCTGTCGTCTCCTCGACCATGGCGGCGTTCTGCTGGGTGACCTTGTCCATCAGATCGGCGGCGGCGGAAACTTCCCGCAGGCTGGTTGCCTGAGCCTTTGCGCTGGTGGCGATTTCATTGACCGTGTCGCTCATGCCGACGACGCGATCGACGATCTTGGAGAGCGCCACGCCGGTTTCCTCGACCAGGTTGACGCCGGTCTGAACCTGCGACGACGACATCGAGATCAGCCCGCTGATTTCCTTCGCCGCCTGGGCGGAACGCTGCGCGAGCTCGCGCACCTCCTGGGCGACGACGGCAAAGCCCTTGCCGGCTTCACCGGCGCGCGCTGCCTCGACACCGGCATTGAGTGCCAGCAGGTTTGTCTGGAAGGCGATTTCGTCGATCACGCGGATGATATTGCCGATCTTGCCAGAGGAGTTCTGGATTTCGGTCATCGCCTCGATCGCGCGGGCAACGACCTCGCCGCCCTTTTCGGCGTCAGTGCGGGCAAGCTTCATCGTCTGCTGCGCGCTGTTTGCCCCGTCCGAGGTGTCGTTGACGCCGCGGGTGACGTCACCCAAGGCTGCGACGGTTTCCTCCAGCGAGGCGGCCTGCTGTTCCGTGCGCCGTGCCAGATCGTTCGATGCCGTCGAAATCTCGCCGAGGCCGGAGCGGATGGTGTAGACGGCGTTGACGACGTTGCGAATGGTGTCTTCCAAGGCGGAAACCGACGTGTTGAAATTCGCCCGGATCGTCTCGAATTCCGGCGCCACCTTCTCGTTCATCCGCACGGTGAGATCACCCGAAGCCAGACGATCGAACCGGCTCTGCACGACTTCGACGAAATGGCGCAGATCCTCCGCCTTTGCCTGCTCGAGGTCACCCTGGCGTTTGCGGTCGGTCTCGACCTGTGCCTGCAGCGCTTCCTGCTCGTCCTTGAGCGTCTCGCCGCGGGCGAGTTGATGGCGGAATTTCTCGAGCGCGCCCTTCAGGCTGCCGAGCTCGTCACCGCTGCCATTATGGTCGATCGGCTCGCGATAATTCCCGCCTGCCATTTTCTGGACGGCGCTCAGAATGCCCTTCAGCGGCTTGCCGATCAGGATGCGGCTCGCCGTCAGGATGACGCCGAGCATCACCGCCAGAATGAGAACGCCGCCGATGACGGTGTTGTAGATCTGCTGCCAGACCGGCGCCGAGAAGGTCGCGGCCGGCACGTCGAGAACGGCGGCCCAGGTGGTGTTCATGCCACGGGCGGTGAACGGATAGACCAGGCGCACGGCACCGTCGGGCAAGCCTGAAATCACCCGCATCTTGCCGTCGGCGAGCGCCTGCTTGACGTCGCCAGCACCAGCGTCGGCATAGTCCTTCATCAGATTGCCTTTGTCGGGATGGGCGAGCCACTTGCCGTCATTGGCAAGCAGCATGACCCGCCCGCCATCGAAGGGGTGCATCTCAGTCAGGGCAGCTGTGAGATCGTCGAGTTTGATATCGACGCCGGCGAGGCCAACCACAGTCCCGTTCACCCGCATCGGCACCGAAACCGAGGTGACCAGCTTTTTCATATTGGTGAGATAGGGGGAGGTGATGATCGCCTTTCCGCTCTTCAGCGGCGCGCTGTAATATTCGTCCTCAGGCTTGATGCTCCACGTCGAGAATTCCATCTTGCCGTCGTCGCCCTTCGTCCAATAGGGCGTGAAAATGCCTTCCTTGTTCAAGGCGTCCGTGCCGGTCGTCGGGTGGGGACCATCGATCAATTCACACATCCAGGCGCCGAACACGCTCGGATATTGCGGCGCCACGGTCTTGATCATCGCGACGATGTCGGCCCGGCTTTTCGATCCGCCCTCGACGAAACCGGAGAGGCTTGCGGCAAGAGCCGCGCCGGCCGAGGTGGCCTCGGTGATATCGGTCGCCACCTGCTGGCTGACCACGGCCGCCTGTTCCGTCGCCAGCGCCATGACCTCCCGCTCGGTATTGTTCTTGGCACTCACCGCGTTGAAGGCGGTGTAAGCGATCAGGACGCCGGCGATCGCGGTGCCGGTCGCCAGGATGAGTTTCGCTGAAACGGTTCTGATCATCTGAAAGCCCTTCATGTCGGCTGATGAAATGTGCTGTGGGCGCGAGGGAAAGACTGGCGGCGCTGAATGAGGGATTGCGAGCCACGCAGGCGTGCGGGTGAGGCACGCGTCTCTGTCTTCGAAACCAGGCGATTTGAAAATTTCGGCGGGCTCATCCCGAAGATGCAAGCGGAAACATCACCGCGCGCCGTGCGGATCGTCATCGAAGCGGCAATTTCTCCGCATCGCGATGACGATCATCATTGCAGGCAACACAAGATCAGCAGTCAGTGAATATAAGTTTAAGGGCTAGAGAAAAACCGCGCAGTGGGCCGCGTTCGGACGGTGAAAAACCAAGTGAATCACGCATGCCGATGACACAAGCCCATCAGGCAACATTGGAACTACATCTGATCGGTCGTGATCATCGAGCGCTTGTAGATCTTCTTTACGAGATCGCTGGACAAGGCGCGGGCCTGGTCTTTCTCCGCCGGTGTCATCGGCCGGCAGGTGTTCCTGAGGTTGGAACTGTCCAGCACTGTCGCAGCACCGGAATTGGCAATGACGAGGTGCCAGCTGCAGGAGGCGACCCTGTCGATGGTGACTGCGCCATGGCAGCCTGTCGACAGGCAGAAGGCAACGGTCACCTGGGCGCCGTGATCGCCCTTCTGCGCCAGATCCATGGCCGTCTTGTAATCCTTGACCCACCGCTCGCAATGCCCCTGTTTTTCTCCCGACAGGCAGCTCTTGGTGGCGGGAGTGAGTTCGCCGGCCTGAAGCGGCGAGACGCAAAAAACACCCAAGGAGAGGGTGAGCAGAAACTTGAGCATGGAATTTTCCTTGTGCAAGCCATGAGAGGCGCACATCGCAGGCCGTTGGTCAATGGTTTGGCGAAGGCGGTTGCAAATGCTCTCATCATTCGCGTAACCCACTGCCATCCGAAAACCGGCTCAAGGACAGTGGGCGGCGCCCGATCGTCAGCTGGCGTTCAACCGCCGACACACGATGCTCGCGTGGAATTTGGCGCCATGGATCAGTCCGGCGTCGTTGAAATCGTAATTCGGATTGTGAAGCGGCGCGGAACCTTCGCCATTGCCGAGGAAGACGAAGCAGCCGGGGACATGGTCGAGGAAGCGGGCGAAGTCTTCCGATCCGGTCATCGGCTCGCGCCGGACCTTGACGTTCTCGGACGGGAAGACGCTGCGGGCTGCGGCAAAGGCTTCCTCGGCCAGGGCGGCATCATTGAGCAGGGGAACGAATTCTCTCGTATAGTTCACTTCGGCCGAGACATTGTGGGCAAGCGCGGTGCCCTCGGCGATGCGGCGCATCTGCTTTTCGATCGCCGCGCTGACCTCCGGACGGAAGCTGCGGGCATCGCCGAGGATGCGGGCCAGTCCAGGCAGGGCGTTGCGAGTGCCGTCGGTCAGAAGCTCGGTGACGGAGACGACGCCGATATCGGTCGGATCGAGCCGCCTGGAAACGATGGTCTGGAGGTTCGTCACCAATGCGCAGGCGGCGACCAGGACTTCGTTGCCGGAGTGCGGACGCGCGGCGTGTCCGCCGACGCCCTTGAGCACGATCTCGAAATTATCCTCAGCCGACATGATCGCGCCGGCGCGGGTCTGGAAGACGCCGACCGGAAGGCCCGGCATGTTGTGCAGACCGTAGATTTCGTCGAAGGGAAAGCGCGTCATCAGCCCATCGTCGAGCATCGCCAGCGCGCCTTTGCCCCACTCCTCGGCCGGCTGAAAGATGAAGCGGACCGTGCCGTCGAAATCGCCGTCCTCCGACAGCATCTTGGCGGCGCCAAGCAGCATTGCCGTATGGCCGTCATGGCCGCAGGCATGCATGACACCGGCGGTCTGCGATCGATAGGGCCGATCACCCTGTTCGGTAATCCTCAGAGCATCCATGTCGGCGCGGAGCGCGATGGAACGGTTGCCGCCGCCGCGCCGGAGCGTTCCGACAACCCCTGTGCCGCCGACACCTTCGACAACCTCGTCGAGCCCGAACTCCCGCAGTTTCCGGGCGACGAAAGCCGCCGTCCGCTTCTCGTCGAAGCCGAATTCGGGATGGCTGTGAAGGTCGCGCCTCCAGGCGGTCATGTCCTGTTCCAGCTTCCGGCTGTCGACGCTCATCTCGGCAGTTCCCCTGTTGCAAGTCCGCAAACGACGTCGAGGAGGATATTCGCCCCCGCGACAAGCTCCGTATCTGATGTGAATTCCTTCGGATTGTGACTGATGCCGCCGCGGCTCGGCACGAAGATCATCGCCCCAGGCGCGATGCGGGCAATCATCTGGGCGTCATGGCCGGCGCCCGACGTCATGCGCTTGCACGCCAGGCCGCGATCCCTGGCGGCAGCTTCGATCAGGCGAACGATCGCCTGGTCGAAATTGACCGGCTCGAAGCGCGCCAGCCGTTCGACGGATATGCCAACCCCTTCCTCGGCCGAAAGCAGCTCGAGGAATGCGGCGAGCGCGGTTTCCTCTTCCTGCAGCCGGTCCTCGTCCGGATCGCGCAGATCGACCGTGAAGGTGGCGCGTGAAGGAATGACATTGATGGCGTTCGGCTCAAAAGCAATGCAGCCGACGGTCGCGACCGTCGGCGTGTTCGATGCCCTGGCGCGGTCGCGCAGAAAGGTGATGACGCGGGCAGCCGCGTAGCCGGCGTCGCGGCGCATCGAGATCGGTGTCGTGCCGGCATGGTTGGCATCGCCGTCGATGATCACCTTCTGCCAGGAAATACCCTGCAGGTTCTCTACCGCGCCGACCGGCACGCCCTTCCTTTCGAGAACAGGACCCTGCTCGATATGCAGTTCGACATAGGCGTGCGGCGTCATGAAGCCGGACGCATGGCTGCCGGCATAGCCGATCCGCGCCAGTTCATCGCCGAGCACCGTACCGTCAGTGCCCACCGTCTCGAGTGCTGCGGTGACATCGAGGCCTCCGGAATAGACCAGCGAACCCATCATATCCGGTGCATAGCGCACCCCTTCCTCATTGGTGAAGGCGGCAACGACAATGGGGCGCGACGGTTTAAAGCCTTCGCTTTTCAGCGTCTGGATCACTTCGAGGCCAGCCAGCACGCCATAACATCCGTCATAGATGCCGGCATTGATCACCGTGTCGATGTGGGAACCGATCATGATCGGCTTTTCACCCCCACCGGTGCCATTCCAGATACCGAAGATATTGCCGATCCGGTCGACGGCCACCTCCAGCCCGGCGTCCTCGAGCCAGGAGACGAACCGATCGCGCCCAAGCTTTTCGCTATCGGACGCCGCCAAGCGGACAAGCCTTCCCTCGGCATCGCGGCCGATCGCGCCGAGCTCGGCGATGCGTCCGAGCAGACGCGCGGAATCGATCGAACGATGGCTCATGCTGAAGCTCCAGTCCTGTCTTTCCAGGCGACCGCGGCCGGTGACAGCCCGACGATCTCCTCATACTTGCCGGGGTCGGTCGCGCCCTCGGTGTTGACCAGGAAGATGCGGGAATGGTCGTGGAGAGACAATGCCTGCTTGATCTCGGGATTGCCGACAGCGCGGATCAGCCCGGCAAGCCCGACCCCGCCGCTTTCGCCGGCGACAATCGCCGGGTCGTTTCCAGCCGGATCGGCAAGCCGCCTCATCACCGCGATTGCCTCGTCCTCATCCACGGTCATGAATGCATCGGCGACACGAGAGAGAATACGCCAGGCGACAAGTGAGGGTTCGTAACATTCGAGCATCGCCATGACGGTCGGCTCGCCATGGGCAACGGTCACCAGATGTCCGGCCCGCGCCGTTTCGAACAGGCAGGCGGCGCGGGCGGGGTCGACGACGGTGAAGGTCGGGCGTTCATCGCCGAACGCGATCGCCATGTGGCCTGCGACAGTGGCGGCGATCCCCCCGACGCCGGCCTGGATGAAGACATGGGTGGGCGGCTGCTGCATTGCCCTCAGCGCCTCCCGGACAAGGGCGGTGTAGCCCTGCATCACCAGCCCGGGAATGCGCTCATAACCCCCCCATGAGGTGTCCGAGACGATGGTCCAGCCTTTCTCCTCGGCAATGCGCGCCGCCTCCCGAACGGAATCGTCATAGGTCCCGTCGACACGGATCATCTCGGCGCCGAAGCGGGCGATGGCGGCGACGCGTTCGTCGCTGACCCCGGCATGCACGAAAATCGCCGCCCGGGCTCCCACCAACTGCGCACCTTGCGCCACCGACCGGCCGTGATTGCCGTCGGTGGCGCAGGCGACGGTCATCGTCTCGGCCACCTCTCGGACATCAGAAGAATGCAATTCCGAGATATCGACGGCACGGCCGAGCCTCCTTGCCGCTTCCTCGAGGACCAGCCGGATCACGGCATAGGCACCGCCAAGCGCCTTGAAACTTCCAAGGCCGAGCCGGTGGCCCTCGTCTTTCACATGGATCGAGCCGACACCGAGTTCGGCCGCCAGCGCCGGCAGATTAACGAGCGGCGTTTCCGCATGGTTTTCCCGGAAAGCCAGGTGCCGCTCCACCGCGTCTCCGGCCTCCATGCCGAGGATTTCGGCGTCCCGCGGGTCGAGGGGCTGACGGTAGTCGGCATTGCTATTCAGCAGAAACATAAGCGCCTTGTTTCAATTGTTCGGCTAAAACATATTGCAGGCGAGGTGAAAAAGGCGCTGTATTTCGGGCCTTGTTTTGCAATTTTGTTTCATTGGAGCCCGTTTTGAGCCGGCCACTAAAATCTCCCTTGGATGCTTTCGATCACAAAATCCTGGCGATCCTGCAAAGGGACAATATGACGCCGCAACGAACGATCGGCGAAGCCGTCGGCCTGTCTGCGCCTGCCGTCCAACGCCGGATCAAACGGATGACCGAGGACGGGGTCATCCGGGCAAATGTCGCCGTTCTCGACCCCGCAGCCCTCGGGCAATCGATCACCATCTTCGTCGAGGTGGAGGTGATCAGCGAAACGGCAAAACAGATCGAAGAGGCCAAAAGCCAGTTCGCCGCCGCGCCTGAGATTCAGCAGTGTTACTACGTCACCGGCGAGGCGGATTTCATCCTGGTCATCGTCGTCCCCTCAATGGCCGACTACGAGGCGCTGACGCGGCGGCTGTTTTTCGGGAACAACAACGTCAAGCGCTTCCGCACATTCGTCGCGATGGATCGGGTGAAGGTGGGCTTAAGCGTTCCCGTCGAGCGCTGAGACCGGCGCTTCAGGCCGCTTGGTCAGTGGAAAGCGCTCCCGGACATTCAGACGAATCGGCGACCATAGAAGTTCCGTACGCTACCTCAATCAATTCGCAAATCATTTCAGAAATTACACTGAACGGCCGAACATTTCACAATCACCTCTTGCCATTCGTAGTACCACAACAGACTTTGCGCGATAACAGTCGAGACCGCGACAACCAATATCATCTGTCGGAGCGTGAGGGATTTCCAAAACATAAGCCGAGCTAGAAGTAGGCAGCTCGTCATTCCTGCCGGAAACATCAAAACTGGCACGAATGAAGCAAATTCTGCCTCAGCTCGATTTTTCGGCGAACAGCACAAGAAGTATTGGTGGTCTTCCGAAAGCCCAAGAATGACTTCGGTCACCGCTATATACCCACTCCAAACCACCGACACCGGGCCAAGAAGAAACCCAACGCCAGCGACGACGAGGAATGCCCCGAATAAAAACAGGAACGGATTCAGGCCAATCATAAAAGCGAGCGTTTTCAGGACGAGGAAGACTGGCGATGCCAGAACACAAAGCAACGCCGCCGATGCCCAAGCCCGCTTTTGTCTCTGAGTTGGAAGGTCGACTTCGGCTTGCCCATCCATGCGCGGCCCCCCAAATGTGAAAAAGCAAAACGATTATGTGGTGGCAGTGGGTGGCCAAAAGCGCTGGGCCGGCGCTCCCTCCGGGCCTATCACTTTATCAGTCGTGGCCAAAGGTGGCCTTTGCCGCCGACGCGGTAACCGACGAAACCAGCAGGTTATCTCACGCCCGCTTGGTCAGCGGAAACCGCTCCCGCAGCAGCCGCAGCACCGATTCCGAAGCGATCGGCGGGCCGAACAGATAGCTTTGTCCGTAGCTGCAGCCCATCTTGGCGAGCTCGATCGCATCCTCGTTGGATTCGATACCCTCGGCCACCACCTTCATCTCCAGTTCGCGCGCCATTGCGATCACCGATCTGAGCACGGTCGCCTTCTTGTCGCTGCCGTCGCGCACCAGGGCCTTGTCGAGCTTGATCATGTCGAAGGGAAAACGGGTGAGATAGGCAAGCGACGAATAGCCGGTGCCGAAATCGTCGAGCGCCAGCCCGATGCCGGCTTCCTTCAGCTTCTGCAGCACGAGCCGGGCCTGTTCCGGGTTTTCCATCACCATGGACTCGGTCAGTTCGAGCTTCAGGCGCGAGGGCTGGCAATGGGTCTTGGCAAGAACCGAGCGCACATCGTCATAGAGCTCGTTGTTGAGCAGCTGCACGCTCGACAGATTGATCGACACGAAGATTGGCAGTTCGCCGGTCTGGTTCTGCCAGCTCATCAGATCGTTGGTCGCCTGTTCCAGCGCGAACATGCCGAGCGGGCCGATGAGATCGGAGGACTCGGCGATCGGGATGAATTCGGATGGCGGGATATTGCCGCGCTTGGGATGTTCCCAGCGCATCAGCGCCTCGAAGCCGGCGACCTCGACATCTTCAAGCCGGGCGATCGGCTGGTAGACCATCGACAATTCCTTGCGCTCGATGGCGCGGCGCAGATCGGTTTCGAGCTGCAGCCGGTCGGTGCCGAAATCGCGGAAGGCCGGCTGGAACGGCTCGACGCGGTTGCCGCCGGCCCGTTTTGCCCGGTACATCGCAAGCTCGGCGTCGCTGAGCAGGCCGGTGGCGCTCTCCTGCCGGTCCACCCACGAGGTCAGGCCGATCGAGGCCGTCAGGATGATCTCGCGGTTGGCGAAATTGATCGGCACCATGATCGCCTTGCTGATCGCATCGGCGAAATCGGCGACCTTGGCCGGATTGTGCTCGGACACCAGGATGAGGCCGAACTGGTCGCCGGCCAGCCGCGCCAGCGTGTCCTGCGGCTTCAACAGCCGGCGCAGGCGCCGGGTCAACGCGATGAGGATATTGTCGCCGGCCGCAACCCCGAGCGCATCGTTGACCAGCTTGTAGCGGTCGATGTCGATCACCATCACGGTCGGCTTGAGCGTGTCGCCGCCCGGCGCCAGCGCCAGCACCGCCTGCAGCCGGTCGAGGAACACCTGCCGGTTCGGCAGGCCCGTGAGATTGTCGTGCAGGGCATCGTGCAGCAGCCGCTCGATGGAATTCTTCTGCTCGGTCACGTCGACGATCGTGCCGACGCAGCGGATGATTTCGCCGTTCGAGCCGAGCACCGGCCGGGCGCGGATCAGCAGCCAGTGGAAATGCCCGTCCTCGGCGCGGATACGGAACTCGTGGTTCAGCCGGCCGCGACGGTGTTCGAGCAGCACGTCGAGCGTGGCGCGGAAGCGGTCGCGATCATCCGGGTGCAGCCGCGGCAGCCAGTTGCGCGCCGCCCCATGCATGGTGCCCGGCGATAGGCCGAGCTTGGCCGAGACGTCGGGAATGGTGACGACGCGGTCGCGCGCCACGTCCCAATCCCACACCATGTCGCCGGATCCGGTCAGCGCCAGCGATTGCCGCTCGAGATCGGAAAACAGCCCCTGCTGGAAGGCGCCGCCGGCAAAGGCGTGCTGCATGACGGTGAAGCCGATCAGAAGCACGATCAGCACCAGCCCGCCGCCGAGTGCCGGCTGGATGATGTCGTTGTCGAGCCGCCCGGTGACGGTCATCCATGCGCCGAACAGCCAGACGAGCGTCAGCGCCCAGGCCGGCACCAAAAGGATGGCGCGGTCGTAGCGGTTGAAGCCGAGATAGATGATCAGCAAGAGCCCGGTCGCCGCCGTCAGCGCGAAGGACAGTCGGGCGATGCCGGCGGCAATCGACGGATCGTAGATCGCCACGCCGAAGAGCAGGGCAAGGCCGAGCACCCAGGCAAGCGTGGCGTAACCGAGATGCGCATGCCAGCGGTTGAGGTTGAGATAGGTAAAGAGGAAGATGACGAAACTGGAGGCGAGCGCCACTTCGGCGCAGGCGCGCCATATTCGCTGGTCGGCCGAGGCGACGCTGATCAGTTTGCCGAGAAAACCGAAGTCGACGCAGATATAGCCGAGCACCGCCCAGGCGAGTGCCGCCGTCGCCGGCAGCATCGAGGTGCCTTTGACGACGAAGAGGATGGTCAGGAACACGGCGAGCAGGCCGGCAATGCCGAGCACGATGCCGCGATAGAGCGTGAAGGCGTTGATCGTGTCCTTGTAGGCGTTCGGTTCCCAGAGATAGATCTGCGGCAGCTCCGGCGTCGACAGCTCGGCGACGAAGGTGATGACGGCGCCGGGGTTCAGCGTGATGCGGAAGACGTCGGCCTCGTCGCTCGGCTGCCGATCGAGCGCAAAACCTTCGCTCGGCGTGATGGCGCTGATGCGCTGCGAGCCGAGATCCGGCCAGAACAGCTTGGAATTGACCAGGCGGAAATGCGGCGCGACGATGACGCGCTCCAGCTGTTCCTCCGAGACGTTGGCGAGCGCAAACACCGCCCAGTCGCCCTGGTGATTTTCCGAGCTTGCCCTCACCTCGATGCGGCGGCGGATACCGTCGGCGCCGGCAGCCGTCGAAACCTGGAAGGCCTCGCCCTGATTGACGTAGATTTCGGTCGTCGCGGTCAGATCGAGCGCGGTATCGTCACGGGAAATCTTCACCGGTTCGGCCGCCTGGGCAGCGCCCGCCGCCAGGGCGAAGGCCGCCAGGAAAAGGGCTGCGATCACCGCGATCACTCGTCCGGACGGTGACTTGGGCAGCATGCGGTCTCTGGTCATCGGCTGTCGGTTTTCCTGCCTTTATCCGTATCGGTGGCGAGACGTGAAAACATCACATGGTCATGCCACTGACCGTTGATCTTCAAGTATCCGCGCAGATAACCTTCCTGCTGAAACCCGGCCTTTTCAAGCAGACGGATGCTGCGCGCGTTATCTGGAATACAGGCTGCTTCGATACGGTGCAACTCAAGCCCGGTGAAGATATAAGGAATAACCATTTGCAGGGCGGCGAACATATGCCCCTGCCCGGCATGGCGCTCGCCCATCCAGTAGCCGATCATGCAGCTTTGCGCCGCACCCCGCCTGATGTAACCGATGGTGATGCCGCCGACGAGAGTGTGGTTTTCCTTGAGGAAAATGAACAGCGGAATGGCCTGGCCCGAGGCATATTCCTGCTTGCCGCGGATGACGCGGGCGCGGTAGGCGCCCTCGGTCAACTCGTCGCGCCGCCAGGTCGGCTCCCAGGGCTCCAGGAACTTGCGGCTTTCGGCGCGCAACCGGTGCCACTGGTTGAAATCCTGGTAGCGCGGCAGGCGCAAGAGATATCTGTCGTTTTCCAGCTCGACCGCATCCGGCTGCCGCGACAGAAACCGAAACACCGATTTTGGCATCGATCACTCCCGGCAGGACGGACGCCGGCTCAGCGGCCGGCCTGCATCGTCTTCGGTGCCGGGACCGAAAGCGAAGCGGTGATGTCTTCCATCGGCGCGAGCTGTTCCAGCGGACCGATCGCCGAAAGCGTCGGCACCGTGTCGTAGAACAGCCGGCCGGCGAGATCCGTCAGCCGCTCGATGGTGATGCCCTCAAGCCGTTCCATCATCTCCATATTGGAGATCGGCCGGCCGTAAAGCATCATCTGCCTGGCGATCTGGCCGGCGCGCGAGGCCGGGCTTTCCTGGCCCATCAGCAGTTGGGCGCGGATCTGGGCGCGGGCGCGCTCGATTTCCTTCTGGTGGATCTGATCGGCGGATTTGTGCAGCTCGTCGATGATGACGGGCACCAGCTGCGGCAGGTTTTCGCCGCCGGTCGCGGCATGAATGCCGAAGATGCCGGTGTCGGAAAAGCCCCAGTGGAAGGCATAGACGGAATAACAGAGACCGCGGAACTCGCGCACCTCCTGGAACAGCCTGGAGGACATGCCGCCGCCGAGGATATTGGCGAGGATCTGCGAGCAGTAGAAATCGCGGGCGTGATAGGGTTTGCCCTCGAAACCGAGCAGGATCTGCGCGTCCATCAGGTCGCGCGGTTCGCGCACGCTGCCGCCGATATAACGCGCCGCTTCCATGACCGGCGGCGCCGAAGGCTCGCTCGGCAGGCTGGCGAAACGATCCTCGACCATGCGCAGGAATTCGTCATGCTCGACGGCGCCGGTGGCGACGACGAACATGCGGTCGGTCGTGTAGTTGCGGCCGAGATAGCCGCGGATCTGCTGCGGGGTGAAGGAGACGACGGTCTCCGGCGTGCCGAGGATCGCCCGGCCGAGCGTCTGGTCGCGATAGGCGACTTCGGAGAACCGGTCGAACACCACGTCGTCGGGCGTGTCGTTGGCGGCATTGATCTCCTGCAGGATCACCTGCTTCTCACGCTCCAGCTCTTCCTCCTCGAAGGCCGATTCCGTCAGGATGTCGGCGAGGATATCGACGGCGAGCGGCACGTGGTCTTTCAGCACGCGGGCGTAGTAGGAGGTCGTTTCGGTCGATGTGGCGGCATTGACCTCGCCGCCCACATCCTCGATCTCCTCGGCGATCTGGCGGGCGCTGCGGCGTCCCGTTCCCTTGAAGGCCATGTGTTCGAGCAGGTGGGCGATGCCGTGCTCGTCTGCCGTCTCGTTACGCGATCCCGATTTGATCCAGACTCCGAGCGCAACGCTTTCAAGGTGCGGCATGGTTTCTGTCACTACTGTCAGCCCGGATTTCAGCCGGGTGCACTCAACTGTCATTGGCTATCTTTCTGCGCCTGCCGTCGTCTTGCCGCGGGCGTGTTTGCCGATAAAGGTCTCTACGGCTTTCAGCTCCGGTTCGATGATCTGGAAGCGCTCCTCCCTGTGCATCAGATCAGCAAGCCACGTCGGAAGCGCCGGGTCAATACCGCAGGCCGATTTTACGGCGGCGGGGAATTTCGCCGGATGCGCGGTCGAAAGCGTCACCATCGGCGTATTCGGCTTTTCCTTCTTGCTGGCGACGAAGACGCCGATCGCCGAATGCGGATCGAGCAGATAGCCAGTCTCGGCATGGGTCGTGCGGATCGTCTCGGCCACTTGTTTCTCGCTGGCGCGGCCGGCCCGGAAGTCGCGGCGGATCGCCTTCAGCGCCTGCGCGCCGATCTCGAAGCCGTTGGATTGTTTGAGGCTTTCCATGGCCGCGCGCACCTTCGAGGCGTCGCGCCCATAGGCTTCGAACAGCAGCCGTTCGAAATTTGACGAGATCTGGATGTCCATCGACGGCGAGCTCGTCGCCTTCACAGCCTTCATGTCGTAGCGGCCGGTCTTCAGTGTCCGCGCCAGAATGTCGTTTTCGTTGGTGGCAATCACCAGCCGGTCGATCGGCAGCCCCATGCGCTTGGCGCAGTAGCCGGCGAAGATGTCGCCGAAATTGCCGGTCGGCACCGTGAACGAGATCTTCCGGTCCGGCCCGCCCAAGGCCACCGCGGTCGTGAAATAATAGACGATCTGGGCCATGATGCGCGCCCAGTTGATCGAGTTGACGCCGGAGAGATTGACCTTGTCGCGGAACGCCGCGTCGTTGAACATCGCCTTCACCAGGTTCTGGCAATCGTCGAAATTGCCCTCGACGGCAAGCGCATGCACATTGGCGGCCGTCGACGTCGTCATCTGCCGCTGCTGCACCGGCGAGACCTTGCCATGCGGGAAGAGAATGAAGATGTCGGTGCGCTCGCGCCCGGCAAAGGCGTCGATCGCCGCCCCGCCGGTATCGCCGGAGGTTGCGCCGACAATCGTCGCCCGCTCGCCGCGCTTCTCAAGCGCATAATCCATCAGCCGTGCGAGCAGCTGCATCGCCACATCCTTGAAGGCAAGCGTCGTGCCGTGGAACAGCTCCATGACAAAACTGTTCGGCCCGGTCTGGACGAGCGGGGCGATCGCCGGATGGCGGAAGGTGCCGTAGGCCTCGTCGATCATCGCCCGGAAGGTCGCCTCGGGGATCTCGCCATTGGTGAAGGGCGAAAGGATGGTGAAGGCGATTTCCTGATAGGTCTTGCCCCTGAGCGCGCGGATTTCTTTCTTCGAAAACTGCGGCCATTCACGGGGAACATAGAGCCCGCCATCGCGCGCCAGGCCCGTCAGCAGGGCGTCGCAAAAGCCGAGGGCGGGGGCCTCGCCGCGGGTCGAGATATAGTCCACCTTGGTCATCCTTGATCTATCGCTTGAGGAAATTCGGCCGGGCCGGGCCGTGGCTCGCGCAGCCGGAAACCGGCGAGGGATGCGCTTGCGGCCATACCATCGCCGTTATCTTGTTGAAGTTGCCCGCATCCGGGGGCGAAAAGTGCATCAAAACGGCGCGTACCCAATCGATTTTTGTTTGCGCCGCTGATATAGACCATCGCAAACCGTCATGAAAGGCCCCGCGCAAAAGACATGGGGCCTCCAAGAAACGCTTGTGCAAAGGGTGGAACATAGTGCTCGGCAAGGTCTCGCGTCTCATCGTCTCCGCTTCCATTCTTGCCCTGCTCGCCAGCTGCGATACGCTCGGCATCGGCGGCGACAGCAAGTCGGCGGCGCCGGCACAGCCAAACGGCACCGCCCAGATCATGCCGCTGGCGCCCGCCAACCCAACCTCGAACAATCCTTCGATCGGCACCGCCAAGACCGCGCAGGGCGCCGTCGCCCCCGTCGTCCAGGGCGCCTGCCCGCAGATCTTCATGCGCGATCAGGATGCGATCTTCCGCACCTATGCCAAGGGCAAGAAGGACGATGCGCAGCAGATCGTCTTCCAGGCTTCCTTCGGCGATTACACCCGCCAGTGCACGCTGAACGATACGAACCTGACGATGACGGTGGTTGCCCAGCTGCGCCTCATCACCGGCCCGGCCGGCGCCCCCGGCCCGGTGACGCTGCCGATCCGCGTCACCATCCTCGACGGCGAGAACGTGCTCTATTCCGAAGTCACCAAATTCCCGACCGAGATCCCGGCAGGCGCGCCGGGCACCCAGGTGATCTTCCGCAAGGACGGCATCAAAATGCCGGTCGGCGCCGGCGCCCTGGTGCGCGTCAACATCGGCTTCGACACCCAGGCGGCAAAGACCAAGAAGAACAGCTAAAGCCGCCCGCATGGTCCTCGGGTCAAGCCCGAGGACGACGGAGCGTGGGGGAGCGAGGGCGGCAGGTGCCGCAGACGCCGCGGTTTGTGGTAGTTGATGTTCGCCCGATTCCCACGCAAAACCGCCCGCGCATTTGCTGGAATTCTTCCAGACATCTCGCCTCTTGCCGGTCGCTCTCCCCACTCTCCGTCATACTCGGGCTTGACCCGAGTATCCACGCCACGAGCCCCCCGCTTGATTTCTGTTCGCGTCGCCTTGCCAATTCAACAGGAACGACGTGCTTGCGGCCATGGGTCCTCGGGTCAAGCCCGAGAACGACGGAGGGTGGGGGAGCGTGTGCGGCAAGGGCCGCAATGTGGGGTAATTTTCTTGGAGTTGCCGCCAGTGATATCCGCGATTCCCCGCAAAACCGCCCGCGCATTTGCTGGAATTCCTCCAGACATCTCGCCTCTTGCCGGTCGCTCTCCCCACTCTCCGTCATACTCGGGCTTGACCCGAGTATCCACGCCACGAGCCCCCCGCTTGATTTCTGTTCGCGTCGCCTTGCCAGTTCAACAGGAAACGACGTGCTTGCGGCCATGGGTCCTCGGGTCAAGCCCGAGAACGACGGAGGGTGGGGGAGCGTGTGCGGCAAGGGCCGCAAGTGTGCTGCGGATTATTGGAGTTGCCGCCTGTTATTTGCCCGGTTCCTGGCAAAAGGGCGGGTGCGATGGCCCAGCGCCTAAGGCCTAAAGCACGCCTTCCCAGGCCGCAAGCGCGGCGACGACACCAGGCAGGTCGTTCATGCGGGAGATCGCCGTTTCGGCGCCGGCATCGGTCAGCTTGTCGGCATGGGCGGGATAGCTGTGCGAGGCGCCGGTGAAGCCGATGACGCGCATGCCGGCGGCGCGCGCCGCATGCACGCCGTGCACGGAATCCTCGACGACGACCACCTTGTCGGGCGAGACACCCATCTGGCTTGCGCCGTGCAGGAAGATGTCGGGCTTCGGCTTGGCCCGGTCGGGGCCGAGATCCTTGGCGGAAAAGATATTGGGGGCAAACAGCGGCTTCAGCCCCACCTTGCCGAGCATCATGTCGAGCCGCTTGCTGCTCGAATTCGAGCAGATGCAGCGCTTCATCGAGAGCCTTGAGACGGCGAATTCGACGCCCGGAATGGCGTTGACGTCATTTGCCAGCCTGGTGTCGAGCAGTTGCTCGGACTTCTCAAGCAGCGAGGCCGAAAACGGAATGCTCGCTTCGCGCTCGATCTGCAGCAGGATGTTGCGCCATGTCATGCCGGCGAAACGTTCGCCCATTTCCTCGACGCCGATCGGATATCCGGCCTCCGTCAGAAGCGCGGATTCGACTTCTGCGGCGATGATTTCGGAATCGACGAGCACGCCGTCGCAATCGAAGATAATGAGATCGAAGCCGTTCATATGTTCACGCCTTGCTGGAAATCTGGGTCTTGTCCGGGGATGCAGCGGCTTTACACGATGCCCGCCCAAAGCTCAACCGGATCTCAAGCATGGCTGCGATGCGGCAAGCGACCGGCTCCGTGGTCGCTGCCGGATCGGCCGCTGTTGGTGCCGGCACAAGACGGACAATCCTTTCCGGTCAACAAGCTGCTATCGCAGCACTTCCAGCCCTTTTCGTTCGACAAGATCAAGGATCTTGATGGCCGTGCTGCTGGGCTTCTTCGTTCCCTGTTCCCATGCGGCAACGGTGATTTTCTTGACGTTGATGAACTCGGCAAACACCGCCTGGCTGACTTTGTTTGCGTTTCGAATCCTCTTGATTTCCTCGGGCGTATAGTCACGAAGGGGAGGGAGGCAAAGGGCGTCGAACTCCCTCATCGTCACATCGTCGACAAAGCCGGCTTCGTGCAGTCGCGCAGCAGACTTATGGACGTTCTTAAGAATCCTGCTCATGGCACTGGACCTCCAGTATCTGTCTCTTCTCGATCATCTCGGCAAGCGTCTTGTCATCGGCGCGCATGTAGATATCACATAGTTTTCGAAGGGCTTCCTTCTCTTTCCTGGTGATATTGTCCGTCTCATTCTTGGCGAAGCCGTATATGAAAATAAGCCTGTCGGCCTGACGATAGCCAACGATCGCCCGATAGCTTCCACGTTTGCCGCGCCCTGGAGCCGCCACTCGCTTCTTGAGAAGAAAGCCGCCCAATCTGGCATCGATCAATCCGGCTTCGATCTCCCTAGCGGCAGTGCACAACATGGCGTCGGTCACGTCGTAATCGTCGGCCCAGTCATCGAATTCCAAATCCTTCAGAATTCTCACCGGCAATTTATATATTACTCCGTGATATAGATATCAAGTCGGCGCGGCAGGTTCGGCGACCGCTGAGGAGGAGGGGATCGAGCGGCGAACGGCGATCATTTCAGACCGCCGAAATCGCAGGCGTGAACAATGGTGAGCGGAGAGAAGCCGTCACGCCGCCCGTCGTGCGAATTGCGTCGAAGCAGTCGCACGCAGCTTGAAGCGGGACACGAGTTCGCGCAGCTTGGCGGCTTCCTGAGCGAGATGGCCGGATGCGGCGGTCGATTGCTCGACCATTGCCGCATTCTGCTGGGTCACGTGATCCATCGAATTGACGGCGGTATTGACTTCGGCAAGGCCGGTCGACTGCTCTCTTGCCGATACGGCGATGGCATCCATGTGCTGGTTGATACGGGCGATCTGCTCGCTGATGGCGCTCAGAACCTGGCTGGTGTCGAGAACCAGCTTGACGCCGCTTTCCACTTCCACCGACGATTTCTGGATGTGGCCCTTGATTTCCTTGGCCGCCTGCGCCGAGCGTTGGGCGAGTTCGCGGACTTCCTGGGCAACGACGGCAAAGCCCTTGCCGGCTTCGCCGGCGCGCGCAGCTTCGACGCCGGCGTTCAGGGCCAGCAGGTTGGTCTGGAAGGCGATTTCGTCGATTACGCCGATGATGCTGGAGATCTGCTGCGACGAGGCCTCGATGCGGCGCATGGCCTCTTCGGCATGCGATACGACCTCCGCCGATTTGGCGGCATTGCGATTGGCGTCCGTCGCCTCGGTGCGCGCCTCGTCGGTGCGCTTGCTGGAGTTCGAGACATTGGCGGTGATCTGATCGAGCGCTGCGGCGGTTTGTTCGAGCGAGGCCGCCTGCTGTTCGGTGCGTTTCGACAGGTCGCCGGCCCCGGAGGCAATTTCCCTTGTGCCTTCGTCGATCGCGGCAATGGCCGTGGCGATGGCGCCGAGCGTCTGATCGAGCTGGCGGATCGACATGTTGAAATCATGCCGGAGGCTCTCGAAGTCGGGGGCAAAGGGCTCTTCGATCTGGAAGGCGAGATCGCCGGAGGCAAGCCGCTTCAGGCCGGCGGCAAGACCGGATGTTGCTGCCCGCAGCCGTTCGGCCGCATCTTCGTCCGCCTGCTTGCGAGCCGTGACCCGCTCGGTTTCGCCCTGCAGGCGAGCGGTTTCTGCATCCTGCTCGAGCTGCTTATTGGTAATCGCCGCCTGGCGGAAGATTTCGACAGCCGATGCCATCGTGCCGATTTCGTCAGTGCGGCCGATCCCGCTGCAGGCAATGGCGGTGTCACCGCCGGCGAGCCTTTGCATATCGTTGGAAAGCGAAAGGATCGGCTTGGTGACGGTTTTGCGGGTCAGGAAATAAAGGCCGAAGGCGAACAACGCGGCCGAGGCCAGAAGGGCTTTGAGAGTGATATCGACCGAGGCTTTGATGTCGGCGCTACGCTTGGAAATATCATCCGATACGGCGGTGATCTGATCGCCGGCCTGTTCCATGGCCGTTTCCAATGTCGAGAACTGCTGCATGAATTCCGGCAGCGCCTTCAACGCTGCCGCCGAATCCTTGCCCGCAAGATCGACCATCTTGGTGGCGCTGTCGACATAGACGAGAAGGGGCCGTTCGATGTCGGCAAGGACCGCTTTCGTTTTTGCGTCGGAGACAAGCGCCTTATTGGCGTCGATCATCTCGCGGAACGATGCCTCGTGCTCCGCCAGATCCGCCTTCACCGCGGCGGCGTCTATGCCTGCCGCCGGGTTGGATGCCAGCAGGGAGGCGAGCACGTCGGCGCGCAACGCGTCATGCATCATATCGGCCTGCATGTGGTTGCGCAGAATTTGCGCCGACTGAGCGACATCGGCGCTGTTGGCCGACAGGGTAGAGGCAGACCAGATGCCGACCCCTGTGGCCCCGCCCGCCAAGGCGAAAATCGCGATGCTTGCAATGATGATCTTATGCTGGATCGACGCCATGTCGGGGCTCTCACGTTAATGTAGAACCTGAGATTATCGGAACATGCTTAATGATTTCTCAGCGAGACCGCGCTAAGCCGCGTAAAAACAACAGGTTGTAGTGTTTGCCTCGTGCGATGAGCAGTTGAATGCGCTGGAGAAAGACGGGCTTTAAGCACCGGAGGCCATTGCGCCAAGGCCAAGGGCTCGCCCTTGCTTGCGTGAGGCGAGCCCATCTAACCTACTGTTCCGGCAGGATGATCTTCTGATTGGTGGTATTCTTGACCGGCTTCTCGCCGGGAACATGCGACATGGTGCGGGTCGTGCTTTCCAGCGAGCTGCCGTCGGTGCTGGTCTTCGTGCGGGACTTGCTGAACGTCCCCTTGTCGACGGCCTGCGCCTTGGTTTGTGCCTTGAGCTTGTCGCCATGATCGTTGAGATGGGTCTTGCTTTGCGCCTTGCCATCGATGGTGGCTGCACTTCCCCCCGATCCGATCGAGGAGGTCGTGCCGCCGTCGGTCCGGCAGGTGCCTGCGGTGCCGACCGAGCTCGCCGACGTGCCGCCGGCCGCAGCGCTTCCGCCCGTGCCGACGGTACCGGCCGCGTTGCAATCCTCTGCAGGAACCGCCGAACTCGAGGCGAGCAGCGCGATCGAGGCGGCTGCGATAAGATTGAGATGTTTCATCGTCCTCTCCTATTTCGTCGGTTTCGTCATTGAGCAGGTGCCGTCGGAACGTTTGGTGATGACGGTGCCGTCGGGTCTTGTGATGCTTGCCGTCGAAAAGCTGTCGACGCTTCCCGATCCCGCCGACGAGCCGGCGGAGGCGGATGAAGAGGAGGAACCGGCCGAGCCGCTGCCTGTTGTGGTCGACGAAGACACGTGCCCGTTGCCGGCCGTGACGGTGGTGGACATATCTCCCGCTTGGGACTGGACGATCGTGCATGTCGTTCCGTCGTCGAGCTTGATCTCCTCCGACATCGTCTGCCCGGCGATCAAGACCAGGCAAGTGCTGAGTGCGATTGTGGAAAGTTGGGTCATTGTCTTATCTCCAAGGGTTTGGCCGACGCCACAAAGGCGCCGGCCGATAGCGTCAGCAGCCCTTGGTGCCGGCGGCATCCTTCTTGACCTGGCCGGGCGCGCAGCCCTTCTTGCCCTTGCTGTCATGGGAGGTTCCAGCCGCACTGCCGCCGGTGCCGACGGTGCTGCCCGTCTTGTCGCCGTCCGCCGACGAGGCGCCGGTTCCGACACTCGAGGCCGAGTTCGCATCGCCCGATCCCGCGGCAGAACCGCCGGTGCCGACCGAGCTGCTCGAGGTGCCGCCGCCAGCCGAGGAACCGCCAGTGCCGAGCGTCGAAGCAGAACCCGAGCCGGAGCCTGAACCCGCGGCAGAGCCGCCGGTGCCGACAGTGCTGCTCGAGGTGCCGCCACCGGCCGACGAGCCGCCGGTGCCGACCGTCGAGGACGAGCCGGAATTGCAGTTGGTTGCGCCGGCGGGGCAGGTGCCCCCGGCAGAGCTGCCACCAGTACCAACCGTGCTGCTCGCAGTTCCGCCGCCAGCCGACGAACCGCCGGTGCCGACCGTGCTTGACGATTGCGCAAAGCCGGAAACGGCCGTGCCGGCCAGAAATGCCGCTGCCAAGGCGAGATGGGTTAGTTTCATCATGATGTATCCTCCGTTTGTTTTTGAGCGGCTATCGCATCCCGAGCGGATGAATAGCTGCCTGACAAACTTCGGTTCGGCCCCACTGTTCCTCCCTTAGGTCCTCAGTCGGAGGGGTGCCGGACCTTGGTCTGAGCGCTAACACGGGTTTTCATCGAGGGGCGCTTCCCGTCCGCCGGGCTCGTCCGAACACCCAGTATCCGGACACCATCCTCATTGCGGGCTCAAGGGCTTGAGCGTAGCATGCAAGGCAAGAGGAGAGGGACTATGAGGCTTTCAGCTCTTGTTCGATCGGTGGCAGCCGTAGCGCTGCTTTTTGCCTTCACATCCACCGACGTCACTGCCAAGGGCGGCAAGCACCACAGTTGTGCGCAGCTGCAGGCGATGATGGATCATGGGCTGACCGGCGGAAAACATGCCAGTGATGGTCCCGAGAGGCGGGCCAAGGTCGAAAAGAAGATGAGGAAGAAGGGCTGCTAGGCGGCAGGCAGTCCACGAAAGCCGGCGACGAATGCCGTCTGGCGGCCGACCGCTATGCCGAGATCAAAGACCGCTCGACCGGGACGTGCGCGTCAGGCTGTTGCCTCAAGCGAGGCGGGTGCGATTCGATGAAATCCGCGTGATCACCGGCCCATTCCAGCCCCGGGACTACCTTTGGCATTCTCACGCACTAGATGGCGCTCGGGGAAGAGGACGCCACCGCCGCCATGGGGAAGAGGAGAGGCGGCACGCCGAAGAACCGACCAAGAGGAAGCCTGCATGACGATCGAGGACATTATCGAAACCCTGGAAAAGACGGATATGCCCGACGGCCGGATCGACGCCTTCATCACCTGTGCCTTTTTGTTGAAGCAGCTCCGGCCGGCCGAGCCGAACGATTTCGACGGTCCCCATGATTACCTGCCGAGCAGCATCAAGTCGCAGCACGGCTTCCTGATGGCGCGGCCGTTCACCCACGACGTCAATCACGCCATCGATCTCTGCCGGGAGATCCGGCCGGATGCGGTCTGGCACCTTGCCCGCGGCCAGGCGTCTGACGATTGCCTTTACGGCGCGCAATTGCGCGAGATCGAGGAAGGCGAAAACGTGCTGGGTGAAGCCGAAAGCAATCACGCCGCACTGGCGCTCACACTCGCGGCGCTGCGGGCGCATGTGCGGCAGCAGGATGGGTGGAAGGCCGGGGGTCTATAGCCAGCACCAGCCGGAATGGCGCTGAATGGTTGTGCAGATCCGCAGCAAACCTATGCATCGATCGGAAAGAGCTTCAGAAACTGCCGGTCGCCTTCCGGGGTGAAGAGGACCGAGCGGCTTTCGGGCGTGCGCCGCGCCCAGCCCTTGTCGAGAAAGCTTGAAAGCAAGGCTTTCCCGAGGCTGCCGGCAAGATGGGCGCGCCTTTCGCTCCAGTCGAGGCAGGAGCGGCAGAGCGGGCGGCGCGAGGATCGGAGGTCGCCGACATCGATGCCGATGCATTTGAGGTTGTTTTCGCCCTTATCGGTCAGCGACAGCCCGTCTCCGACCGCGTCGATCGAGCCTGAGGCGATCAGGCTGTCGAGCATGCGCACGCCGTAATCGCCGGCCAAATGATCGTAACAGATGCGCGCCTTGCGCAGTGCCGGCTCTTTCGGCCCCGGCTGATGACGCAGATGCCCGCGTCCAGCGGCAAATCCCATCATGCTTTCGATCAGCCGGGCAACGGCCTCGTCGGCCAAGGTGAAATAGCGGTGACGCCCCTGCTTGCGCTGGGCAAGCAGCCCGCCGGCTTCGAGCTTGGCAAGATGCGTGCTCGCCGTCTGCACGGTGATGCCGCCGACGCCGGCAAGCTCGGTCGCCGTCAGCGCCCGCCCGCCCGTCAGCGCCGCCAGCATGTTGGCGCGGGCGGGATCGCCGATGAGCGCGCCGATCTGCGCAATGTCAGGACCTTCCTTCATACTTCGATCGTAACCGAAGCATCGCCGTCAGGCAATGTGCGAAAAGGATGGAGAGCACAAGGAGAAACCGATGATTACCTGCTTTATCCGCTACGAGATCGACCCTTTCAAGAAGGAGGCTTTTGCCGAATATGCCCGCAACTGGGGCCAGGCGATCCCCAGGAATGGCGCCGACCTGATCGGTTATTTCGGCCCGCATGAGGGATCAGCGACGACGGCCTACGGCGTCTACAACATCGAAAGCCTCGCCGCCTACGAAGCCTATCGCGCCCGATTGGCCGCCGACCCGCTCGGCCGTGAGAATTATGAATTTTCCAGGCGCGAGCGTTTCATCCTCAAGGAGGATCGCATCTTCCTGAAGAGCGTCTCCGCCCCTCACGCCAAGCTGGTGCTGCCATGATCGCCGTCATCTTCGAAGTCGTGCCCTATATGGGCGAGCGCCATAAATATCTCGACCTCGCCGGAGAGTTGCGATCAGAGCTCGAAAAGATCGACGGCTTCATCTCGATCGAGCGTTTCGAGAGCCTGACGAACCGCGGCAAGCTGCTGTCGCTCTCCTTCTTCCGCGACGAGGAGGCGGTCAAAAAATGGCGCAACCTCGAAGCCCATAGGGCCGCCCAGCAAGCCGGCCGCGGCGGAATCTTCGCCGACTATCGCCTGCGCATCGCCAGCGTCGTACGCGATTACGGCATGTTCGAACGCGACGAGGCGCCGGAGGACAGCCGCAGCGTTCACGATGCGGCGTGAGGAGGGGCAGCGGCGATACCGTCCGCAATAAATTCCCGAATTCAACCACCGCTTCAGGCTTTGGTAACTAAGTTGGGTAACCATAACGGAGAGTTAAGCGTCAAGCGTATGAGTGAGTATCAGAATGGCATCAGTTTTTCCGCTTGCCGACCTCAAGGCTTCCATCAGGTCGGATTCCCGGCCGGGGTCTTGGGTCGACACGATCATCAAGGGTGATTGCGTCAGTGCCCTTGAGGCTTTGCCGACCCACTCCGTCGATATCATCTTTGCCGATCCGCCGTATAACCTCCAGCTCGGCGGAACGCTGCACCGTCCCGACCAGTCGCTGGTCGATGCCGTCGATGACGAATGGGATCAGTTCGCTTCCTTCGAAGCCTATGACGCCTTCACCCGCGCCTGGCTGCTCGCCTGCCGGCGGGTGTTGAAGCCGACGGGTTCGATCTGGGTGATCGGCTCCTATCACAATATCTTCCGCGTCGGCGCCACGCTGCAGGATCTGAACTTCTGGATCCTCAACGACATCATCTGGCGCAAGACCAATCCGATGCCGAATTTCAAGGGCCGCCGTTTCCAGAACGCCCATGAGACGATGATCTGGGCAAGCCCCAATGCCAAGGCCAAGGGCTATACCTTCAATTACGATGCGATGAAGGCCGCCAATGACGACGTGCAGATGCGCTCCGACTGGCTGTTCCCGATCTGCAACGGCAATGAGCGATTGAAGGGCGAGGACGGCAAGAAGGTGCATCCGACGCAGAAGCCTGAAGCCTTGCTTGCCCGCGTCATCATGGCCTCGACCAAACCAGGCGATATCGTCCTCGACCCCTTCTTCGGTTCGGGAACGACGGGTGCCGTCGCCAAGCGTCTCTGCCGTCACTTCGTCGGCATCGAGCGCGAACAGGACTATATCGATGCGGCTTCGGCCCGCATCGCCGCCGTCGAGCCGCTGGGGAAGGCGGAACTGACCGTCATGACCGGCAAGAAGGCCGAGGTTCGCGTCGCCTTCAACGTGCTGGTCGAAAGCGGCCTGATCAAGCCCGGCCAAGTGCTGACCGATGCCAAACGCCGTTATAGCGCCATCGTGCGCGCCGACGGCACCGTGGCTTCAGGCGGCGACGCCGGCTCCATTCATCGTCTCGGCGCCAAGGTGCAGGGTCTCGATGCTTGCAACGGATGGACCTTCTGGCATTTCGAAGACGGGCAGTCCCTGCGCCCGATCGACGATCTCAGGTCCGTCATCCGCAGTGATCTGGCAAAAGTGGAGTGAGCACCACTTTCGGCGGATCGAAATAGCTTCTTCCGGTTTCCTCCAGTTGCGGAAGAAGGCCAAGGCGCCCGGGGCTCGAACCCCGGGCGTCTTCTATTTTCAGAAGTCTTTGTAGTCGGTGACATCGACGCAGATGATGCGGCCTTCTTCGTTGAAGGTGATTGTCTCCTCGCCCTCGCGGATCAGCACCTTGCCCGTCTTGCTGTGGGTGGCGCGAAGCGACCAGACGGCCCGGCCGGACAGCGGCGTCAGGGTCTCCACCAGCGAATTTTCCGCCGTCTGATCGGGATAATCGTCGAAATATTTCCGGAAGGCGGCCATGATCTCGGTCCGCCCCGCAAGGCTGCCGACGCCGTTCGAGACATAGGCGGCATCCTCGGCGAAATAGGCCTCGATGGCGGCGAAGTCGAGGGCGTTGATGGCGGCGTGAAAGCGGTCGATTTCCTCGGCGGGATCGAAAGCCATGGCTTCAAACCTTCAGGCCGTAAGCGGCAAGATCGCTGCGCAGCTTGTCCGCGCCAGAGAAAAGCACGGCGTTCCAGCCGAATTCCTTGGCGCCTTCGACATTAACCGGCGCATCGTCGATGAAGATCGTCGCCTTGGGATCGAGGCCGAAGCTTTTCGTGTGGGTCTCGTAGATCGCCAGATCCGGCTTGATCAGGCCGACATCGCCGGAGACGGTGACGCCGCGCGGTTTGGTGAGGAAGGGGAAACGCGCCTGCGCCTCCCGGAAGGTGTCGGAGGCGAAGTTGGTGAGCATCGTCACATCGCGCCCTTCGGCAATCAGCCCTTCCATGATTGCGACGCTGTCCTCATAGGCGTGCGGCACCATCTCGTGCCAGTATTTGCGGAAGGCGCGGATATGCTCTTCGCGGGCCGGGTGTTCGGCAATCAGCAGCGCTTCGGCCTCCGCCCAGGTGCGGCCGCGGTCCTGCTCGATGTTCCAGTCATGGGTGCAGATATTGGCGAAGAACCAGTTGCGCTCCGTCTCGTCGGGAATGAGGCGGGCGAAGGCAAGATGCGGATCGTAATGAATAAGGACTTTGCCGATATCGAAAACGATATGTTTTATCTCAGTCGTAGTCATGGTCATCCCTTGGATGTTTTGAACGCGAGAGGAATAGCCGCTGCGATCGCTTTTTTCATGATGGTCGGCAGTGCCTGCGCTTCAAGATTTGTAACCGGCTCCCACCATCCGTCATTCGGGCGGTCATCCACCTTGCCGGCGATCGCCGTGCGCCAGATCGACAGCCGGAGTTCGAAATGGGTGAAGACATGGATGACGGTGCCGCAGGCCTGCCATGCCGCCTCGAACGGCGCGGCCGCAGCCGAGGTCTCGCCGTCGAGCCGCGCCGTCCAGGCCGTTGTCGGCACCTCGGTCATGCCGCCGAGCAGGCCGCTTTCGGCGCGCCGCCTGAGCAGGATCTCGCCGTCGGCGGTGACCGCGACGAAGGCCGCACCCTGCCGCACCGGCTTCTCCTTCTTCGCCGCCTTGACCGGATAGAGTTCGGGATCGGAAAGTTTCAGCGCCGCGCAGGCGCCGCGGAACGGACAGAGCGAACAGGCCGGCCGCTTCGGCGTGCAGATCGTCGCCCCGAGATCCATCATCGCCTGGGCGAAATCGCCGGGCCGCGTCGCCGGTGTCAGCCGCGCCACCTTTTCCTTCATCAGCGGCTTTCCCGCGGGAAGCGGCGTTTCGATCGCATAAAGCCTGGAGATCACCCGCTCGACATTGCCGTCCATCACAGCCGCCTGCCGGTTGAAGGCGATGGCGGCGACGGCCGCCGCCGTATAATCGCCGATGCCAGGCAGCGACTTCAGCCCTTCCTCAGTATCGGGAAAGACGCCGCCATGCTCTTTCGCCACCGCCTCGGCGCATTTCTTCAGGTTGCGGGCCCGCGCGTAATAGCCGAGCCCGGCCCAGGCCGCCATCACGGCATCGTTTTCGGCAGCGGCAAGATCGGTGACCTCAGGCCAGCGCTGCAGAAACTTGGCGAAATAGGGTTTGACCGCCTGCACCGTCGTCTGCTGCAGCATCACCTCCGAAAGCCAGACGCGATAGGGATCGGGTTTGACGCCGCCGGCCGCCATGCCAGGCGAGATGCGCCAGGGCAGATCGCGGTGGTGGCGGTCGTACCAGTCGAGCAGGGGCTTTGCGGTGGGCGTGTCGGGTGTCGTGATCGTCATGGTTTGCCGGGATCGGGGGAAGTGCCTATACTTGGCGAAGCAATGCCGCGCGATCAAGCCGGTGATGCGAATTGCCTGTGCGATTGGCAGGGGCGTCCAAGGGTTTCGATGAGTTATCCACGCAAAGGTGCAAAGCAGATTTCCGAGCTGGCGAACGGGCTGATCGATCCCGTCCTGGCGCGCCGCGCCGGCATCAACACGGCGCTGCTCGGCTCGTGGAGCGAAATCGCCGGCGAGGATTTCGCCGATTGCACCCGGCCGGAAAAGATCGCCTGGGCCCGCGGCGGCAATGAGGACGGCGGCTTCCGCCCCGGCGTGCTGACGATCGCCTGCGAAGGCGCACGCGCACTTTTCCTCACCCATGCCCAGGGCGAACTCATCCAGCGCATCAACAGCTTCTTCGGCTTCGCCGCCGTCCACCAGATCCGCATCGTCCAAAAGCCGGTCTCCCAAGCCGCCCGCCGCTCCCGCACCCCGCCGCCGCTGAAAGGCGAAGCCGCCCGCAGGCTCGAAGGCATGATGGAGGGCATAGAGGGCGACAAGCTGCGCCAGGCGATCCAGCGTCTGGGGACCGCGGTGATGGGCAAGCGGGGACGGTGATCCGATTGCCTATCTGTATCTTGCACGCAGTGATCCCGGCGTCCAAATCATACGAATTCCTTTTGCGAGTCTGCATGAGGTCGTGCTACGTTCTGACTCACGATGAGCAAAAAGCCCAAGTTGACCCGCAATGCCAATACCGGTCGCCTGACCCAGGCACGTGCCGAAAAAATCAGTGCGGTCGAAGGCCTAGTGCTCAGCCCGCGCATGCGTAAGCTCCTCGCCGAGACTGCAGACCAGCCGACAGAAGAGCGCCGTCAAGCGATCCGCGCGCAGTTTCTCCGCAAGTCTGCCTAAACGTTGGTCTATACGGCCGAACACGACCCACTCTGTTATCCGGGCACGCCTGTGCTCCTCAACAAACTGGACCTCACGGACCAGAAGGATCTCGATGAGTTCGAAACAGCGATGTTCGTGCTCCGCTCGGATGAGCCTTGGCCGGAGGGCGATCTGGATGTCACTCACTATCTCACCCTACATCAGCATCTGTTCCAGGATGTTTACGATTGGGCTGGCGAGATACGCACCATCCGTATTGGCAAAGGCGGCAACTGGTTCTGCTATCCTGAATTCATTGCGCACGAACTGAGTCGGATTTTTCAGGAGTTGGCCCAGGCGAACTATTTCCAAGGACTGACACAGGCAGACTTTGCAATTCAAGCCGCGCACCTCCTCGCCGAGATCAACGCCATCCACCCTTTCCGTGAGGGCAACGGCCGCACCCAATTGACCTTTCTCGCTCTTCTGGCCGAGCGTGCTGGTCTGCCGTTCAATGCCGACGTGCTTGATCGCGACCGTGTCATCGAGGCCATGATCGAGAGCTTTGCAGGCTCCGAGCAGCCACTGGCGACGCTGATCCTCGACATCATCACCGAACCTTGATGCGCAAGCCGACCGATCGCAATTTTGTCGGGCGGTCCCATCACGGTCACAATTCTTTGAAGGAAGTTGGTGAACCGTGGCTTGTGAGCGGCCGCCAGCCGTTATATCGCACAGTCATGCCGTCAATCTCATTGCTTATGGGGAACCCATGCAGATGTCCGAAATGCAACTGACGAAACGCCGCCTCCTGGGTGGGATCGCCATCGCCGCAGCTGCCGCAGCGCTTGCCGCCTGCAACGACAGCAAGGACGCTGCCGATGCAACGTCTTCCGGCAAGACCATGGCCGACGGCACCAATGTCGATACCATGCAGACGGCGGCGACATCGCCGACCGAAATGCCGCAGTCCGACGGCGATGTCGACATGGCCGAAGTGCTGAAGCCCGGCGCTCTGCCGGAGATGGCGCTGGGTAAGGCCGATGCCCCGGTCAAGATCGTCGAATATATGTCGATGACCTGCCCGCATTGCGCCCATTTCCACAACACGACTTTCGATGCCATCAAGCAGAAATATGTCGACGCCGGCAAGGTGCAGTTCATCATCCGCGAATTCCCCTTCGATCCGCGCGCCGCCGCCGCCTTCATGCTCGCCCGCTGCAGCGCTTCCAATCCGGAGCAGCTGAGCACGCCGGAACAGTATTTCCCGATGGTCTCCATGCTGTTCAAGCAGCAGCAGGTCTGGGCCGCCGCCGATGATGGCCGCGCCGCACTGCTGCAGATGTCGAAGCTTGCCGGATTTACTGAGGATAGCTTCACGAAATGCTTGACGAACCAGAAGCTTCTGGATGAAGTGAACGCCACGCGGGAAAGAGGTTCCAAGGATTTCGGCGTCAACGCCACGCCGACGTTCCTCATCAATGGCAAGCGCTACTCTGGAGACATGCCGGTTGAAACCTTGTCGGCGCTCATCGACAGCCTCATCTGAACCGGATCGTTTCGAAACGACGGGCGACGGCGAAAGCCGTGCGCCCGTTTTTTTGTCGCTGCTTAATTGCAAGAAGCACTCCGCCCGCCGCTTCGGAGCTTCTGCATGAAGTTCAACAAGCTGCGCCTGGTCGGCTTCAAATCCTTCGTCGAGCCGACGGAATTCATCATCGAGCGGGGGCTGACCGGCGTCGTCGGCCCGAACGGCTGCGGCAAGTCCAACCTCGTCGAGGCGCTGCGCTGGGTGATGGGCGAGAATTCCTATAAGAACATGCGCGCCTCGGGCATGGACGACGTGATCTTTTCCGGCTCCGGAAACCGCCCGGCCCGCAACACCGCCGAGGTGGCGCTTTATCTCGACAATGCGACGCGCACCGCGCCCGCCGCCTTCAACGACAGCGACGAGATCCAGGTCACCCGCCGTATCGAGCGTGAGCAGGGTTCGCTCTATCGCATCAACGGCAAGGAAAGCCGCGCCAAGGACGTGCAGCTGCTGTTTGCCGATGCCTCCACCGGCGCCCGTTCGCCCTCGATGGTCGGCCAAGGCCGCATCGGCGAGCTGATCCAGGCAAAACCGCAGGCCCGTCGCCAGCTCTTGGAAGAGGCAGCCGGCATCTCCGGCCTGCATTCCCGCCGCCACGAGGCCGAACTGCGGCTGCGCGCCGCCGAAGGCAATCTCGAGCGTCTCGACGACGTCACCTCGCAGCTCGAAAGCCAGATCGAGAGCCTGAAGCGCCAGGCCCGCCAGGCCAACCGCTTCAAGACGCTGTCTGCCGATATCCGCGCCCGCGAGGCGATGCTGCTGCATATCCGCTGGGTGCAGGCCAAGGAGGCCGAGGCCGAGGCCGACAGCGCGCTGAACCAGGCGACATCAGTCGTTGCCGAAAAGGCGCAGATGCAGATGGAGGCAGCGAAGAACCAAGGCATCGCCAGCCTGAAGCTGCCGGAACTGCGCGAGGGCGAGGCGCGTGCCGCCGCCGCGCTGCAGCGCCTGCAGATCGCCCGAAGCCAGCTGGAGGAAGATGCCGGCCGCATCCTGCGCCGCCGCGACGAGCTGACCCGCCGTCTCGCCCAGCTTGGCGAGGATATTCGCCGCGAGGAGCGGCTGGTCGCCGACAATGCCGTTATCCTGGCAAGGCTGGACGCCGAAGAAGCCGAGATTGCGGAAGTCCTGGCCGATTCCGGCCGTTATGCCGAGGAAACCCGCGAGGCCTTTGAGGAAGCCGCCGCAAAACTTGCCGACAGCGAGCGCATTTTTACCGCGCTGACCGCCGAACGCGCCGAAGCCGCTGCCGGCCGCAACCAGCTGGAACGCGCCATCCGCGATCTCGCCGATCGCCGCATGCGCCTCGAGCGCCAGATGGACGAGGCCAACCACGAACTCGCAGCCATCGGCGACAAGATTGCCGGCCTGCCTGACCCGGATGAAAAACGCGCCGTCGTCGAGGCCGGCGAGATCGCCCTTGCCGACGCCGAGGCCGCCGTCCAGGTGGTGGAGCAGGCGCTGGCCGCTGCCCGCCAGACCGAGGCGCTGTCACGCGCCCCGGTCGACCAGGCCCGCGCCAGCCTCAATGCGCTGGAAACCGAGGCGCGCACCATTTCCCGCATGCTCGCCGCCGGTGCCGCGGCCGGGAAATTTTCCCCCGTTGCCGAAGAGCTGAAGGTCGATCGTGGCTTCGAAACCGCGCTCGGTGCCGCCCTCGGCGATGATCTGGAGTCACCGCTTGCTGCCGAGGCGCCGGCCCATTGGTCGGAGAATGGCGATGGTTCCGGCGATCCCGCCCTTCCCGAAGGCGTCACACCGCTGCTCGGCCATATCAGCGCGCCCTCAGCACTCACCCGCCGCCTGCGCCAGATCGGCCTGGTCGCCGTAGGCGATGCGGAGCGCCTGATGGCGGCGCTGCAGCCCGGCCAGCGGCTGGTGACGAAAGAGGGCGCCGTCTATCGCTGGGACGGCCATGTCACCGGCGCCGACGCGCCGAGTGCGGCCGCCCTTCGCCTTGCCCAGAAGAACCGCCTGGCCGAACTCGAAGGCGAGGCGGCGCTTGCCCGCGATGTGCTCGTCGAAGCCGAAGAGCGGCAGGCGGCCGCCACTGATGCGATCCGCGGCGAGGAGCGCCGGCTTGCCGAGGCCCGCGACATGAGCCGGCTTTCGGCCCGGCATCTCGCCGAGGCGCGCGAAGCGCTTGTCGCGGCCGAGCGTGCCTCCGGCGATCTCATCCGCCGCCGCGATGTCGTCAGCGAGGCGGTCAGCCAGCTGGGCGCCCAGATGGAGGAGATCGGCGTCCAGGAAGAGAATGCCCGTATCGAGCTGGAGGATGCGCCCGATCTGACCGCGATCGACGAGCGGCTGCGCTTCCAGCAGGCGGAGGTCGCGACCGATCGCGGCGCACTGGCCGAAAGCCGCGCCCGCCACGAAAGCCTGGCGCGAGAAAACGAGGCCCGCCAACGCCGCATCATGGCGATCGGCCAGGAGCGCGAGACCTGGCGCCAGCGGGCGCTAAGCGGCGAGGACCAGGTCGCGACGCTGCGCGAGCGCGAGGAAGAGGCGCGCGAAGAGGCGGCCGAACTCGAAATGGCGCCGGATGAATTCGACGACAAGCGCCGCGCTCTGCTCAGCGAATTGCAGAAGGCCGAGGAGGCGCGCCGCAACGCCGGCGATCTCTTGGCCGAGGCCGAACGCATCCAGCGCGAGGCCGATCATCAGGCGGCAACCGCCCTTTCCGAGCTTGCCGAGTGCCGCGAACGCCGCGGCCGCGCCGAGGAGCGCCTGGTTTCGGCCCGCGAGAAGCGCCAGGAAAGCGAAGGCCGCATCCGCGAAGTGCTGAACGTCGCGCCGCACGAGGCGCTGCAACTGACCGGGCGCCCGGCCATGCAGGCGCTTCCCGATCCGCGCGAGGTCGAGCGCGAGCTCGAGCGTCTGCGGATCGAGCGCGAGCGGCTCGGCGCCGTCAACCTGCGCGCCGATGAGGAACAGAAGGAGCTGAGCGAGAAGCTCGAGGCGCTGATCAGGGAACGTGACGACGTCATCGATGCGATCCGCAAGCTGCGCGGCGCCATCCAGAGCCTCAACCGCGAGGGCCGCGAACGGCTGATCGCCGCCTTCGACATCGTCAACGCCCAGTTCCAGCGGCTGTTCACCCATCTTTTCGGCGGCGGCACCGCCGAGCTGCAGCTGATCGAATCCGACGATCCGCTGGAGGCCGGCCTCGAAATCCTGGCCCGGCCGCCCGGCAAGAAGCCGCAGACCATGACGCTGCTCTCGGGCGGCGAGCAGGCGCTGACGGCGATGGCGCTGATCTTTGCCGTCTTCCTCACCAATCCGGCGCCGATCTGCGTGCTCGACGAAGTCGACGCACCGCTCGACGACCATAATGTCGAGCGCTACTGCAACCTGATGGACGAAATGGCGGCCTCCACCGAAACCCGCTTCGTCATCATCACCCACAATCCGATTACCATGGCCCGCATGAACCGCCTCTTCGGCGTCACCATGGCCGAGCAGGGCGTCTCCACCCTCGTCTCCGTCGACCTGCAGACCGCCGAACGCTTGCGGGAGATTGCCTGAGGTTGCCCATTTAGGGCGCCGCGTGTCTTTTCAGGCAACTTGCCGAAATCATCCATTCCGCCCGTCGCCGATCAGGGCGGCGAGGGGAGGTCAAAACAGGCGGTCGACAAATTGATCGGTCTCCCAGGTCTTCAGAAAATTCGCTTCCCGCGCAATCCAGCCGACGGCTTCGCTTCCCCATTCTTGCGCCCGGCTGGCATATTCGCCCATCAGCCAGAAGTGGCGGACAATGACGAAGCGGTGGGCGGCTTCGAAGTCTTGGGGCGTGATCGGCCGGACGGCGCGATATCCGTCTATGAAGGCCTCCCACATGCCGGTCAAATTGCGGCCGAAGGAAACTTTCGCCCAGAGGAAAACCGACAGGTCGTAGGCGAGGTATCCCGGGCCGCTGTCGTCAAAATCGAAAAACACCGCTTCACCGGCATCGTTGATGCGCGCGTTGAAGCCGTGGCAGTCTCCGTGACAATAGGTCCAGGTCAGCGTGTCGAATGCCTCGATCGCCTTGCCCGTCCGCGTGGCGATATCTTCAAGATCGCGAAGAACATCGGCGTCTTCGACGATGCCGCTGTCGCATATGCGCGTAAGCGGGCGATGTAGCAGATGTTCGAGGTCAAGCCGATATAGCGCGCCGTCAGGGGAAAATGTCTGGGCGGCATTGTGCATCAGGGCAAGCGTCCTGCCGTTGGCGCTGGCATCGCCGGCGTCCGTCGCGTTTATTCCGCGGCCATCGATCGCCCGGAAGAGCACACCCTCGCGAGGGCCTTCCGGCGCATGACCCAGCAGGAAGAAGGCACCGTCGCGTGTCGGGATGGGGGCCGCCACCGGAACGCCCGCTTGCGAAAGATGCGTGAGAAAGGCCGTCTCGGTTTTGACGTCGGCTCGACCGCGTGCGCGGTTGTGGGACAGCCGGAAGACATAACGCTCGCCGTTGCTGCCAACGACAAGATAGACGTCGTTCAGGCCGCGATGAAGCATGCGGCAATGAATGGGACCGGCGAGCGGATAGTGTTTATCGATGAACTGTCCGATCGCCCCTATCTGCGCGGTCGAATAGAGCGGGTCAAAATCGAGCATGGGAAGGTCCCGTAGAAAGCGCTGGCAGGCTCTGCAGGATAGGAAGTGTGTGCGCCACTTGCAACGCTTGCTTGTGGCAAGCAGGCCTCGGCGAACTCGACCCAGCGCCTGGCGCTCCGTCTTCCCGGGGGGGCGCCAAGGACTCTCGGCACCATCAGCAGCAGCGGCGTGGATTCCAGGCTCAAGGCCTGGAATGACGGAGGTTGAGGGGACGGGCGGGCAGGAGGCGTGGACCCGGCGCGAAGCGGCGGACGGACAGGAAGCGCCACCGCATTCGCCCTCGGCCGTGGCTGTTTTGCTGCGGCGGTGACCCCACCCTCCGTCCTCCTCGGGCGTGACCCGAGGATCCATGCGGCATCCGCCGAGGCCGGGCCGTGGATTCCAGGCTCAAGGCCTGGAATGACCAAGGTTGAGGGGACGGGCGGGCAGGAGGCGTGGACCCGGCGCGAAGCAGCGGACGGACAGGAAACGCCACCGCATTCGCCCTCAGCCATCGCTGTTTTGCTGCGGCGGCCACCCACCCTCCGTCCTCCTCGGGCTTGACCCGAGGATCCATGCGGCATCCACCAACGTCGGGCCGTGGATCCGAGACTCAGGGCCTGGGTTGAGCGAGGAGAGAGGGCGAAACCGGCGGGAGACGGGGCTTGTCGGGAGGCGTTTGGTCATATTGCGTAACAGCGCGCCATACGGCGTGATTTCTGAGGCATGGAAGAGTGGCCTCGCAGGGGCTGAGACAGTCAGGCCGACGGCCGAAAGTTGCTGAAAAGGCCCGCACTTTTGCCGGAAATTTCGTAAGCACCAAAAAAGGTCGGCTTCTTTGCGGCCTGTACCCCATTTGGGTGATGCTCTTTGCGATGACTTGCATTAGAAGTTGTTTCAACGCAACCTGATGCTTCTGCGGAAACGTGGGCGGTCAAATGTGCGTATTGTCGAATTTGCAGGCGGTTTTCCGGGCAGAGGGCAAGAACCGGAAAATCGGGGGCAATTCCAAGAAGCGCGCAAAGCGGCTTTCGCAGGAATTGCGTGAAGACCAAGCGATAGGGCATTCCATTACTTGAGGAAAGTGCCCTGGGTTGAGGGACCCCCCGTCCGGTTTTCCTGGCCGGACGGAAACAAGGCTTTGCGGGACATGTTGCAGTCCCGCAAAGCTTTTTTTATGCCGTCTTCCTGCCGGGCGATGTTTCAATCGTTTCGAACGCTGCCCTGCCGAAGAATTATTGTGCAACGCAACATTCCGCCGCATTTGTCGATTTTCATTTCAACACCAACGGATTAAGCTAATCCCGGTTTGGTGTTGGGGGGAAGATGACCAAGTGGGTCTATACGTTCGGCGACGGGCAGGCTGAGGGCCGGGCGCGCGATCACGAAATTCTGGGCGGCAAGGGCGCCAATCTGGCGGAGATGTGCGCGCTGGGATTGCCCGTTCCGCCCGGGTTGACGATCATCGGCGATGCCTGCAACACCTATTACCGGAATGGCCGCCATATCGAAGACGGTGTAAAGGCCGAGGTGCGCGCCGGCATATCTGGCATAGAGGCGATCACCGGCCGCCGCTTCGGCGCCGGCAGCCAGCCGCTGCTGCTCTCGGTGCGCTCCGGCGCCCGCGTGTCGATGCCCGGCATGATGGACACCGTGCTCAATCTCGGCCTCAATGACGAGACGGTGCAGGCGCTCGGCCACGATGCCGGCGACGCGCGTTTTGCCTGGGACAGCTACCGCCGCTTCATCCAGATGTATGCCGATGTCGTCATGGGCCTCGGCAACGATGCCTTCGAGGAAATCCTCGAAGACGAGAAGGCCAAGCTCGGCCATGAAACCGATACCGAACTCAGCGCTTCGGAATGGCAGCATATCGTCTTCCTCTACAAGAAGCTGATCGAGGAGGAGCTGGAGCAGGAATTCCCGCAGGATCCGGAAGTGCAGCTCTGGGGCGCCGTCGGCGCGGTGTTTTCCAGCTGGATGAGCGCGCGCGCCGTCACCTACCGCCAGCTTCATAATATTCCGGAAGGCTGGGGCACGGCGGTCAACATCCAGGCGATGGTCTTCGGCAATCTCGGCAATGCCTCGGCGACCGGCGTCGCCTTCACCCGCAACCCCTCGACCGGCGAAAAGGCGCTTTACGGCGAATTCCTGGTCAATGCGCAAGGCGAGGATGTCGTGGCCGGCATCCGCACGCCGCAGAGCATCACCGAGGAGGGGCGGCTTTCCTCCGGCTCGGAAAAACCCTCGATGGAAAAGCTGATGCCGGAGGCTTTCCGCGAGCTTTGCCGCATCTGCAGCGAGCTCGAAATCCATTACCGCGACATGCAGGATATCGAATTCACCATCGAGCGCGGCAAGCTGTGGATGCTGCAGACGCGATCGGGGAAGCGCTCGACCCGGGCGGCGATGAAGATCGCCGTCGACATGGTCGATGAAAAGGTGATTACCGAGGAACAGGCGGTGCTGCGCATCGAACCCTCCAGCCTCGACCAGCTGCTGCATCCGACGATCGATCCGCGTGTCACCCGCCAGGTGATCGGCACCGGCCTGCCGGCCTCGCCGGGGGCCGCGACCGGCGCCATCGTCTTTACCGCCGAAGAGGCCGTCGAGGCCGAGTCCGAAGGCCGCAAGGTCATCCTGCTCCGGGTCGAAACCAGCCCGGAGGATATTCACGGCATGCATGCCGCCGAAGGCATTCTGACGACGCGCGGCGGCATGACCAGCCATGCGGCGGTCGTTGCCCGCGGCATGGGCATCCCCTGCGTCGTCGGCGCCGGCACCATGCGCATCGATCAGCGCAACGAGCGGCTGCTCGGCATCGGCGTCACCCTGAAGAAGGGCGATATCATCACCATCGACGGCTCGGCCGGCCAGGTGCTGAAGGGCGAGGTGCCGATGATCCAGCCGGAGCTTTCGGGCGATTTCGGCCGCATCATGGGCTGGGCCGACCGCGCCAGGCGCATGACGGTGCGCACCAATGCCGATACGCCGGCCGATGCGCGCGCCGCCCGCTCCTTCGGCGCCGAGGGCATCGGCCTTTGCCGCACCGAGCACATGTTCTTCGAGGGTGAGCGCATCCATGTCATGCGCGAGATGATCTTGGCCGTCGATGAGAAGGGCAGGCGGCTGGCGCTCGACAAGCTGCTGCCGATGCAGCGGCTGGATTTCACCGGCCTCTTCACCGTCATGCACGGCCTGCCGGTGACGATCCGCTTGCTCGATCCGCCGTTGCACGAATTCCTGCCGAAGACCGATGACGAGGTCGCCGAGGTCGCCTTCGCCATGGGGATGGAGGCGACTGCCCTTCGCCAGCGTGTCGATGCGCTGCACGAGTTCAATCCGATGCTCGGCCATCGCGGCTGCCGGCTGGCGATCTCCTATCCTGAAATCGTCGAAATGCAGGCTCGCGCCATCTTCGAGGCGGCGGTTGCCGCAGCCAAGGAGACCGGGGCTGCCGTCGTGCCGGAGATCATGGTGCCGCTGGTCGGCCTGCGCTCCGAGCTCGATTACGTCAAGGCGCGTATCGACGAGGTCGCCGGCGATGTGATGCGCGAGGCCGGCATGAAGATCGATTATCTCGTCGGCACGATGATCGAGCTGCCGCGTGCCGCACTGCGCGCCCATGTGATTGCCGAAGCCGCCGAATTCTTCTCCTTCGGCACCAACGACCTGACGCAAACCACCTTCGGCATCTCGCGGGACGACGCCTCCGCCTTCATCCCCACCTATCAGCGCAAGGGCATCATCGAGCACGACCCGTTCATCTCGCTCGATTTCGACGGTGTCGGCGAATTGATCAGCATTGCCGCCGAACGCGGCCGGCGCACCCGCAACGACATGAAGCTCGGCATTTGCGGCGAACATGGCGGCGACCCGGCCTCGATCCGCTTCTGCGAAACGATAGGGCTTGATTATGTCTCCTGCTCGCCGTTTCGCGTGCCGATCGCCAGACTGGCGGCGGCGCAGGCGGTCATTGCAGGAGGTCTGAAAGACCTTGGGGGGAAATAGTAGCGCCCGCGGCAGCCCTTCGGGCGCCTGGGATCAATGATGATGCCGCCAGCGATCGCGGTAGATATAGGGCCCGTTCAGATCCCATGCCATGCTCTGCATCATCTCGGCACTTTGCGCCCGCGATTCGGCCCGTCGGTCGAGATCGATGCGCTGCAGGCAGGTGGCAAAACCATCGGTGCCGCGGCGGAAACCATAGCTTAAACACCGCTGCTCATCCGCCGCCCGCCGCTCCTCCGGCGTCATCGTCTGACAGGCGGAAAGCCCGGCCGTCACGGCAAGCAGGGTGATGAGAAGGGGAATGCGCATTGGTGTGTTCCTAGCTTTTCCCTGAGGAAATGCCATTCGGGTGCGGGCGTCAAGCTTTGGGCCGCGGGCGTGCCCCTGGTTTCGCTGGCGGATGGCCGACAGGGACGTCTACCTGTGAATGGTTTCTCCTGCCCACCCCACCCTCCGTCATGCTCGGCCTTGAGCCGAGCATCCACGCCGCATCCATCAGCGACAGTTGCATGGATCCCAGGCTCAAGGCCTGGGATGACGGAGAGGATGGTTGGCGTTTTCGCCAAACTCGCCGCCGGAGTAGGAATAACTCCGCACAAGAACGAGCGAGTGTCCACCCCACGCTCCGTCATGCTCGGCCTTGAGCAGAGCATCCACTCCGCATCCATTGGGATGACGGAGAGTGTGGTTGGCGTTTTCGCCAAACGCGCCGCCAGAATAGGGAGACTCCGCACAAGAACGAGCGAGTGTGAAGATGGACGGTCACGCCGCCCCGGCCGGATCGCCGATCGGCAGCAGCGCCGGATCAAGCGGCGGGTCCTGCGGGTTCTTCGTATCGGCCGGATCCTGCGCCGGGGTCAGCGGCGGCTTATGCTGGATGGGGTCGGGAATGCCGGGGGTCGGCGTCGGCCCGCGTGGCGTATCGGCGTTCGGGATTGGCATCGGATCTCTGTTCGGCATGATCGCCTCCTTTTCGAAAAAAGGAACGGCATCGGCCGCACTTGGTTCCACTTTCGCCAGCCACCTTCCTATGCATAAGGGGGATTTCTCTGTATGAGAGGCCGGCAAGCATGGGAACGAGCATGGCCATCCGCGATCGATTTTCGAAAAAACTGAACTGCCCGCAATGCGGCAATGAGGGCTTTGCCGAGGCCTCGGAGATCGACGATCCCAAGCGCAAGCATCCGGATTTCAAGGTCGATCAGCTGCCGCGCGGTTTTGGCGTGCAGCGGCCGTCCAACCACCAGGAAAGCTTCATGCTGAAATGCGAATGCGGCCGCAAGTTTCCCTTCCGCAGCCTGGCGGAGGCTGCGGCCGAGCGGCGCTAGAACGCACGGTCAAACTTAGATCCGCTCCAGCAGTGCGACGAAGGCATCGGCGAAACGCACCAGATGCGCGGTCTCCTCATCCGGCGCCTGCATGCGGATTTCGGTGCCGGCATAATCGAGCAGCGCCAGCACGACGCGCATCTGACTGCCGTCATCGGGAATGCGCAGCACGGCGATGCGCCGGCAATCCGCGATAAGACCGCCGGCCGGCAGGTCGAACAGCAATTCGCCGCCCGAGCGCTGTGCTGCCTGGCGCACCGCCTCGCAGAAGCCGGCATCGCCGCCGGCATAACCTTCGAGCGATAGTTCGAGCTCGAGCAGCGCCATCGGCAGCATCGGCTCGCTGTGATCGATCCCGCCAAGCGCAGACGCCTGCGGCCTGGCTGCTATCTCCGGTGAAATCATCCCGTCTCTCCTTGCCTTTGAATTCGGAGATGAAACCGCGGCAGAATGGCCCTTTTTTACCATATCAGCAAGGGCTCATGAGGTGGGCGGCTTTTCGCCCCTGGCTCCTCCCTCGTCATCCCAGGCGAATTCCGGCTGATATTCCAAGACAACAGTTTCAATTCAGCCGAATCTTGCCCAGATCCGGATGATTTCAGGCCGGGCTGGCCTAAAATCTGAATCCGGATCTAAATCAAAGAAATAGAGCATGATGTCGTCCGAAAACCGCTTCACACTTTTCGGCATCATGCTCTAAACAGGGTTATGGCGATTTGCGTTGTTTGATGGCGCGGCGCTGACGAGCAACCGGTAAGTTTGATGGCCATCCGTTTCGACCGTCCCATTTCAGGCGCCGCCCGCTTTTCGCGGCTGCTCGGGGCGTTTTCGCTGGTTCTGGCGCTGGCGGTGCTGATCGCCCATCGCTTCGGCGGCCTCGCCACCCCCTATCTGGTGCTGCTGCTGATCGCCGCCGCCGGTTGCGGGCTGCTGGCCGCCATGCTGGCCGCTGTCGGCCTGCGCAGCCTCTGGATGACAGGCGCCGAAGGCGGGCTGGCCGCACTCGCCGCCTTGATCTATGCCGCCTTTCCGCTCGGCATCGGCGCCTTCGCCGTCGAGCGGTATATGACCCTGCCTGATATCTACGACGTCTCCACCGACCCGGTTTCTGCCCCGGACTGGCTGTCGACCCCGAAATCCGATCAGATCTGGCTGAAGCGCAATCTCGTGACGCCGGAGGATCGCGAAAAGCAGATGGCGGCCTATCCCGAGCTGACCGGCCGGCGATATGAGGGCGCGCTCGACCGCGTGCTGGAAGCGGTGCGCAAGGTCGCCAAGCAGAGCGGTTTTGTCATCGTCAGGAGCACCGGCACCAGCGAGCCGGACCGCGACCCGGAGGACGGACCGGCCAAACCCGAGCCCGGCGACGAGGCCGTTGCCGATGCGCCCGGCATCATCCCCGTGCCGACGCCGCGCCCCTATGACGACGACGTCGCCAAGCTGATCCGCGGCGCCAACGGCGTGACGCTGCAGGCGACCAACCGCACACTGATCCTCGGCCTGCGCTTCGATATCCTCATCCGCCTGCGCGAAGAGGCCGAAACCACCTTCGTCGACATCCGCGTCGCCTCCCGCTATGGCCAACACGACCTCGGCTTCAGCGCCGAAATCGCCGGCGATTATCTGAAGGCGCTGGACGCCGAACTGCTGGGGATTGCTGGTGGGTAAGCAACGGTGGCGCAAAGCGCCAGCAATCGATCCAGTGAATCGATTGCAGTTGCGAACGCCCTGAGCCCAAAGCGAAGGGCCGGGATAGGGTGCGGCAGGCTCGACATGCTGACGGTGCCGCGAACGCCAGGTCGCTGTTAGATCGCCCACCTAACCTCCCTCATTCCTGTGACATCCCTCGGGCAACGCCCTGAGGACACTGGAATGCGAGGGGAGGGCACGCACAACGATCAGCCCTCATCCTGAGGTGCCCCGCCAGGGGCCTCGAAGGACGAGGGCGGGTGTCCGGTGGCCAGCCCCGTCCTTCGAGGCTTCGCCCTATGGGCTACGCACCTCAGGATGAGGCTGGAGAGAGGGTGCGGCAGGCTCGACATTTACGGTGCGGCGAATGCGGCGTGCCTGCGATATCCCCCACCCAACCTCCCTCATTCCTGTCCTCGGGCTTTGACCCGAGGGATGTCACAGGAATCCAGTGCGCCCAAGTCCTTGGGTGCGGGAGACATTTCACGCTTAATGGGCACGCACAACGATCAGCCCTCATCCTGAGGTGCCCCGCCAGGGGCCTCGAAGGACGAGAGCGGGTGGCTCCGGTGGCCAGCCCCGTCCTTCGAGGCTCCGCCCTGCGGGTTGCGCACCTCAGGATGAGGCTGGAGAGAGGGCGGCGGCTAGGCGCACCGGCTCAAGTGAGGGCGCACCACCCCCTCACTCCACCACCAACCACCCCGAATACCGCACCACCAACCCCGTCAGCCGCCCGCCGATCTCCACATGAAAATGGAACCGCCCATCCCGCTCCTCCTCGAAAGTCTCCCCACCCGGCGCCAGAAACAGCGGCAGCGGAAGCCCGAGAAAACGCCACCCCCGCACCACCAGCCGCAACTTGCTCCCCTCCGGCACCAGCGCCACCAGCACCCGGAACGGCCCGAACACCTCGGCGAGCAGATGCCGGTCGCGGTCCTTGCCCTCGAGCTGCTGGCTGTGGAAGGTCTTGCCGCCGAAATCCCGCGTCCAGATCTCCTTCTCGCCATCGGTGGAAAAACGCACCGTGACCGGCACATCCTCGCCCGCCGGGGGAAAGCCGATCAGCCGGGCGACGATGCCGGCGAGGAAGCCGCGACCGCGCTCGATCCGCGCCCGGCCGGAGGCGATGCGCGCCCCGCCTGCAGGCCCGACTGCGTGGATGGCGGCAATCGCCGGTGGCAGCCGCTCGAAGGCGCTGCCGAGAACCCTGTGGTAGAGCGGCAGGCAGGCGCCCTCGCTTTCCATCCGGATCCCGGTCGTGATCGAAAACCGCCGGAATTCCGCTTCGAAATCGTCCAATCGCAATTCGCCCGTTGCCGGCCGCGCGCCATTCTCCGGCCGGATACCCTTGAGCAGCTGCCGCACCAGCGCGGCCACCCCGGTCACCGGAATGAACGGCCCGTCATCACCCTCGGCAATCAGATGCCAGCCGCCTATCAGGCTTTTGCCCGCGGCATCGACGCCGGTCACACGCACGAACATGCCGCCGCGATGCGCGCCGATCGCAAAGCCGTGACTGGCGCGCTGGATCAGCCGCGAAAACGGCAGGAGCGACGGCAAGAGCTTCAGCCGCACCAGCTGTGCTGCAAGGCCAAGCAGCCGCTGCAGCGGCTGCGGCTCCGTGCCGACCCCGGTGAAGCTGGATTGCAGCTCAGGAAAACGCGCCGGCAGCAGCGCCAGATCCGGCGCATCCACCAGCAGGAATTCGCGGCTCTGAAGCGGCACCGCACCTGGCGGCGCCACCGTCACCCGCATCGCATCGATCAACCCGCGCCCGCTCGAAACCTTGCCATCGCTGAGCCGCGGCACGGGTTTGCCGGCATAACTGGCGATCGCGCTGACGACATTGAGGCCGATCTTCACATGCGAGGAGGGGGCAATGCCCGCCGCCACCGCCTCGACCCAGGCGAACTGCGGCGCCATGACCTCGAGCGCGGCGAAGGAAAGGGCAGGCAGGCTGCTGAGGCCGGAGAGCGCGAAGACGCCCCTCGCTCTCGCCTCGGCATCAAGCCCGCCGATCGCGGTGACGAAGCCGGTGCTGTCGGCGAGATCGGCATAATCGATGTCGAGGCCGATGCAGGCGCGCACCACCTTATAGGGATCATCCCCGAAGCTCTGAAACGGCCCGGAGGCATCGACGACGAGATCCGGCTGCAGCCGCGTCAGCTGTTCCGCCAGATCACCATCGCGATCGAAGCGCACGGCCTGCAGGCTCGCGCCCAGATTGCTGCTTCCCAGGCCCTCAGATCCATCCTTCGGGGCTCTGAGATCGGCAACGAAATCGTCGGCCTTCTCAAGCGACCGCCCGGCGATCAGCAGCCGGAGCCGCGGTTCATCGCCAAGCAGCCGCGCCAGCCGGCCGCCAAACGTGCCGTAACCGCCGATGATCAGCAGCGAGAGCCGGTCGCCGCTCATGGGATGAAGCGGCTGCGCTGCTCCGGCGTCGGCACCATGCAGCTTTGCCGGCCGGCGATCTTCAGCCGGTTGCGGGCGATGAATTCATAAAGCGCATCGGCAACGCGCCGCGGCAGCAGCCGGAAGAGCCTGACCAGCGAATAGGGAAAACCGAGGCCCGCCACCATGCGGATCGAGCCGTCGGATTTGAAGAAGGCGCGGCCGTTGTCGATGAGGATATTGGTTTCGTAATCGCGCTCATTCAGCCCGTAATGCCGGTAGAGCGCTTCGCCGAGCGGCGTCTGAGCGGCGAGAAACCGGTAGCGCCGCTGCCTGTCGTGTTTCAGCGCGAACTTCACCCAGCCGGAGCAGAAGACGCATTCGCCATCGAAGACGATCAACGGCTGGTCATCGGCAAAAGCGGGCACGGCGGGATCGTTGCGATAGCTGTAAGCGGCGCGCGTCATGGTAATCTCCCCATCTCCCGCTTACAACAGCCGGTAGGTGGCGGCAAGCGAGGGCGGCCCATCCGCAGCAATCTCGCCGCGCTCCAAGAGATCCTCGATATGGGCGAGCACGGAAAGCGCGGCCGCCCCATAAAGCTTCGGATCGGTATCGCTGTAGATCGCCTTCACCATCTCGGCAATCTGCCGGTCGCCCGCCCGGATGCGTGTGAGAATCGCCCGCTCGCGCTTCAGCCGATGCGCCTTCAGCGCCGGCAGGAAGCTGGCCGGCTCCGTCACCGGCCCGCCATGGCCGGGCAGCAGCAGGCGGTCCTGACGCGCGATCAGCCGCTCGAGCGAGGCCATATAATCCGCCATCGATCCATCCGGCGGCGCGACGATCGAGGTCGACCAGGCCATGACATGATCGCCGGAGAAGAGTATATCGCGGCCTTCAAGCGCGAAGGCGGCATGATTGGCCGTGTGCCCCGGCGTCAGCACCGATGTCAGCGCCCAGCCATCACCCGCAATGCTCTCACCGTCGCCGAGCGCGAGATCCGGCACGAATTCCATATCCGAACTCTCGGAAAACGGATTGATCTCGCCCGCCCGCAGCTGCCGCGCCGGCCGGTGCGGCCCTTGCCCCACCGTCACCGCCCCCGTCGCCGCCTGCAGCCGGCGGGCAAGCGGCGAGTGGTCGCGATGCGTATGGCTGACGAAGATATGCGTCACCTCCCGCCCGCCAAGCGCTGCCATCAGCGCCTGAAAATGCGCCTCGTCCTCTGGCCCGGGATCGATGACCGCGACCGAGGAAGCGCCGACGATATAGCTGTTGGTGCCGTAAAAAGTGAAAGGCCCCGGATTTTCCGCCGTGACCCGCTCGACATCAGGCGCCACCGGCACGGCCCGCCCATAGGCCGGCTCGAAAGCAAGGTCGAATGCGGGGCTTTCCATGCGGGGCGATGCTCTCGAGGCCGATGACACCGCCCATTCCTAGCACGGGCCTTGGCACTCTGCAGCGCATAAATCTGCGCGAGGGGCAACTTAGTCATTGTGACAGACGGAGAGCTTTGCTAATCAGGCGTCGATTTGAGCAAGCGGTTTCCGCTCAAGCTCTGGTGGGGCGTCGCCAAGCGGTAAGGCAACGGTTTTTGGTACCGTCATCCCTGGTTCGAATCCAGGCGCCCCAGCCACTGCTAATTTTTCCAACATAATCAAGTGCTTGAGAAGCATTAGCGAAGGCTAACCGTAACAGTTTTCCGAAGCAAACTTCCGTATCGCGACTGGCGGTTCTAGAGGCCGGGTCAACGGCTTGCCAAGTTGTCCCCCGATCTGATTTCTTGGGGATTAAACAACCTCAACGAATGCGGCAGCTAGATAATTTCAGCCATTGCGAGAAACTCAGGCGATTCGGAGATTACGCATGTCTATTTTGCCGCGCATAACATCGAGACGATGAACGAAGACGACGTTGCGGGAGAGCTGGTGCGCCCACTGTGCCGTGCGCTGGGCTACACGCAGGGAAACCCGGAAGCCAATTTGCGAAGCCAAGTTTCGTTGCAATACGACAAGGCCTTCCTGGGGCACAAGAAGGGCGAGAAAGACCCCGTCTTGCGCGGGAAGCCTGATTTCGTCTGCGAGGTCGTTTCATACGCCCGATGGGTGGTTGAGGCTAAGAAGCCGTCAATTCAACTTTCCCAAAACGACAGCTATCAGGCGCACACGTATGCTACCCATCCCGAAATCGCTGCGGAATTCTATCTTCTGTCAAACGGCCGGGAGTTCAAAGTCTATCGGGCAGGCAATCCTGACGCTCCGATTTTTTCGTGGTTGAAGGATGAAACCGACGAAAAGCTACCGACCTTGCGCAATCTGCTGGGACCGGATGCAATGCGAAAGCGGGCGGGCGTCAAGATCGATATCGGTAAGCCACTAGCAGAAGGGCTGGGGTCAGAGGCGCGGATCTTGAACGGCCACGTCGTCTACGAAAGGAACACTTGTTCTCTTCCGGTCGATTTGAAGATGGATGGAATCAGGAACGGTATAACTGGGAGCCGAGTGTTTCGGACGGATGACGGTCTCATTTCAGCCGTCGTTGAGATCGTGTCCGCTTTTGCGGGACTTGATGAGCTAAATAAGCGTTTCGGCTTTTCACCTTTCCTTTTCAAAGCCGCTGACGAATACATCTCTGTTAATCGAGAGAGCCCGACGTTGATGCAAAATCTCGTTGCGATCGATATCCCGGCAGGAACGCAAATCCCTGCGACGCTGCTCGGCCCTGCGGGCGTGCTTCCCTTCGACCTTGTAGGTGAATGCTATACGGAAGCAACCGGCTTTATCGAGGATAAGCAGTTCAAGGGCACTTTCGTTATCGACTACCTCTACAAGATGGTTGGGGCAAAAATGCTGGGGCTGCCGTTCCAAGAATTTCGGATTCGTTCGGAAGGTCCGTTTGAGGTTACTTTTGAATAGGAGCTGGCGATGACAGAACGCCTATCAGATGCCGATCTGCTTGCGGAGATTGAGGATATAATCCGCACAACTCCCGGATTCTCCGAGATGAGCGGCACAGATGACGAGACCTTTGATTGGCTCGGCAGAGTAAAAGCCATATTTTCCGACACACGGCTTGGCGGTCAACTGGAAGCCAATATGGCAATTATGGGGCTCAACTCGTCTATCTCGTCATGGGATCACCAACGCAACTTACGAGTCCTATTGAGATCTGCTCGGCATAAATTGCGTATGGCGACGGTCGGACCATTGAGCGTGACTGTGGATCGCGGGATGGTGTTCGACTATTATGATGCACTTAAGAAAGTCATCCAGGAGGCGCGAAGCGATCTGTTTTTTATTGATCCATATCTCAATAGCGACTTCTTGGCGCGGTATCTCCCGGACGTGAGCAAATCGGCGTCGGTCCGATTGTTAGGCAAAAAAGGCACCGAAGGTTTGTTGCAAGCCGCAACCCTCTTCGCAAATCAATATGGTCTCACAGTTGAGGTTCGACGCGCGCCGGAGATTCACGACCGTTACGTTTTGGTCGATGGATCTCAAGGATATCATTCTGGCGCCTCGTTCAAAGACGGCGGTCTTCATAGCCCAACTTCGTTGATGCAAGTCACTGACACGTTCTCCGCAGTCAGGGAGACATATGAGAGAATTTGGGTCAACAGCTCAAGTCCTTAGCGGCGTCCAAGCAGCTAGCCGGCATGTCTCGCGCCTCATTCGCCCTCTGCGAACAGACGAACCCCAGTCAACTCCGCCAGCCTCTCCACCAGCGCCTCCTGAAACCCGACATCACCAACCTCCGCCGCCGTCTCCCGCCGCTGCCGATGATACCAATACCCGCCGCTGATCCTGGCCGCGCCATCCTCACTCGTCGCAAGCCACGTCTGCGTCAGATGCCCCATCTCCAGATCATCCGGCGCGCCGGCGCCGCCCATCTTGGTCGGCACCCAGCCGGGGTCGACGGCGTTGCTGAGGATATCCGGGCAGTGGCGGGCGATGGCGGCGGAAAGGGTGGCGATGTAGAGCTTGCTTTCCGAATAGGCCTGGCTGGCATTCCAGGGCCGCCGCTTCCAGTCGAGATCGTCCAGGCTGCTGGCGCCGCTGCGGTGCATGCCGCTCGTGAGATAGATCAGGCGGTCGGGGCGGGTGATCCAGGCGGTGAGGAGATAGGGGGCGAGCACGTTGACCGCCAGCGTCTTGGCGTGACCTTCCGGCGTTTCGCCGCGGCTGCGTTCGAGGTAGATGCCGGCATTGTGGATGATGGCGTCCACGCGGCCGATGGCGTTGACTTGGTCGGCGATGGAGCGCGTCTCGGCGGCGCTGGCGAGATCGCCGATGACGAGACCGAGGGCGGTAGCTGAAGTGTCGGCGATGGCGGCGGCGCGCTCGCGGGAGCGGGCGTGGAGGACGACGTCGTGGCCTTGCCGGATGAGGGTGCGGGCGGCGGCAAGGCCGAGGCCATCGGTGGAACCGGTGATGAAGATGCGGCTCATGGGGGTTCCTTTCGCTTGCGGCGTGGTGGGGGCAGAGTGCTTGGGTAGGGGTGCTCGGGTCAAGTCTGAGGACGACGGAGGGTGGGGGGAGGCGATTGGCTGGAGGCGAGGTGGTGGGGGAATTCCGGCAGCTTGCGGGGGCGGTTTTGTAGATTGGTTTCAACACTCTCCGTCATCCTCGGGCTTGACCCGAGGATCCATGCTACGAGCGCTGTGCTGGCCGTCGGCAGCGGGAACGGAAGGGGGCGTCCTACCGGGAACGTATGAACGTCGAGTGCTGTGTGTGGATCCTCGGGTCAAGCCCGAGGATGACGGAGGGTGGGGTGGGGCTTCGGCTGGAACCGCAATGCCGTCAGCCGGATGAAGGAGCCGGCCCTCAAGCCGTGGGCATGGGTCCTCGGGTCAAGCCCGAGGACGACGGAGGGGAGGAGGGCTCTTGCCAAACCCACCCCGGCCGCACTTACGCGCCCTCTTCTCTTCGCCGCTCCGCCCCGGCCGCAATCGTCTGCACCAGCTCGTCCACCTCTCTTGCCAGCCGCGCCAGCGGCAGGCCGACGAAGCGGCCTTCCAGGCTGATGCTGACCACGCCGTGGACGGCGCCGAACAGGGTGCGGGCGCGGATGGCGCGGTCTTGCGCGGGCATGTCGGGCTGCAGTTCGGCCAGCGGTTCGGCGATCACGTCCATCAGGAAGAGGTGTTCGTCGAGGTGCCATTGCGGCGTCGGGCTGGTGTCGGGGGGGAAGTGGTCGAAGAGGGCCTTCCAGAGGTTGCGGTGTTCGACGGCGAAGGCGAGGTAGCCCTGGGCGAGGTTGCGCAGGCGGTCGGTGGGGCTTTTGTCTTTGGCCTCGGGCAGGGTCAGCCTGGCCTCCAAGGCCTTCAGCGTTGCGGAGTTGACGTGGATGACGAGCTCGGCGAGGTCTGAGAAGACGGTGTAGAGGCCACCGAGGGCGCAGCCGGCGTCCTGGGTGATGTCGCGGGCGCGCAGATTGGTCAGCCCGTCGCGGGCGATGCGTTCGCGCGCCGCCTCGATCAGCCGGGCCTTCAAATCCTCGCGTTTTTCTTCTCGTCTACCGGCCATTAACCACTCCATTTCGATTTTTTGAACGTTGTTCAAAATTTATCTTGAACGACGTTCACGATTCTGCCATAACTCATCTCGTGAACAACGTTCATAAACCGGAGGCAAGAAATGTTCAAACTGATTTCCATTCTGTTGCGGGGCAGGGCGCATGATGCCGAACAGGCTTTTGCCGATCGCCACGCCGTGCCGCTGCTGTCTCAGCAGATCCGCGATGCCGCCCAACAGATCCAGTCGGCGCGCCGCAGCGTCGCCGTCGCCATCGCCCAGAACGAGCAGGAGAAGGTGCAGCATGCAACGATCGTTGCCCGCATCGCCGATCTCGAAAACCGCGCCACCGCAGCGCTCACCAAGGGCAATGAGGGGCTCGCCCGGGAAGCGGCCGAGGCGATCGCCTTTCTCGAAGCCGAGCGGGATGCGTCGGAAAAGGCGCAAGCCCAGTTCACCGCCGGCATCGACAAATTGAAGGGCATCGTCCGGGCCTCCGAAGCGCGGCTGCAGGCGCTGCAGCGCGGCGAGCGGCTGGCGCGCGCCACCGAGGAGGCGCAGAAGCTCGACGTGGTGGTCGCCGGTCCGGGCCTCGCGACGCTCGACGAGGCCGAGGAGACCCTGGCCCGCCTTCGCATCCGCCAGAGCCAGAATGATCTGACGGCGGCAGCACTGAAGGAGATGGAAGGCGCAATCCGCCCGGCCGGCATCATCGAAAAGCTTGCCAATGCCGGCTGCGGCCCGGCGCTTCACTCCTCCGCCGATGAGGTGCTCGCCCGGCTGAAGAGCCGCATCACGCCGGCCGCCTGAAATCGCATCCATTCAACCATCCAATCCATAGAACCTTGAGGATTACGATCATGAACGACAGTTTCCAGAAACATTCCGCCAGCTGGGTCAGCTTCTCCTACATCTCCTTCGGCTCGGCCGCCTTCATGCTGGCGCTCGGCCTCTACATGATGCCGCTCGATCTCTGGGGCAAAGGTTATCTCGCCATGGGCATATTGATGCTGGTGCAGACCACGGTGAATATTACCAAGACGCTGCGCGACAATGCCGAATCCGAGAAGCTGATCCGCAAGGTCGAGGATGCCCGCACGGAAAAGCTGCTGGTCAAGTTCAATCGTAGCGATGAAGATTGATCTTCCTTAACCACAGCGCAGAGTTGTTGCCGCATTCAACCAATGGGTAACAACTCTGTGGCCTTCTCAGCAGGCCGAAAGAGGGACCACGCCCGTGCACCACAATCTGATGACGTCTAGGAAATTCGCGCCGCTGTTCTGGACCCAGTTCCTCACGGCTTTCAACGACAATTTTCTGAAGAACACTTTGGTGTTCCTCATTCTCTTCAAGATGTCGGCGAGCGAAGGCGCCGCCCTGGTGACGCTTGCCGGCGTCATCCTGATCGTGCCCTTCCTGCTGCTCTCGGCGCTCGGCGGCGAGCTCGCCGATAAGCACGACAAGGCCAAGATCGCCGAACTGCTGAAACGTTGCGAGATCGGCATTGCGGCGCTTGCCGTCGTCGGCCTGGCCTTCTCCTCGATCTTTGTGCTGATGGCGGCCCTCTTCGGCTTTGGCGTCGTCTCGGCGCTGTTCGGGCCGATCAAATACGGCATCCTGCCCGATCACCTCGACCGCCGCGACCTGCCGAAGGCCAATGCCTGGATCGAGGGCGGCACCTTCATCGCCATCCTCGCCGGCACGATCATCGCCGCACTGGCCTTCTCCAGCGGCGACAATGTGCTGCTGTTCGGCTCGATGATGATGGGGCTTTCGGTGCTTTGCTGGCTGGCCAGCCGGATGATCCCGGCCACCGGCTCCAAGGCGCCGGATCTGCAGATCGACCGCAACGTCATCCGCTCCAGCTATACCCTCGTCATGGAAATCCGTTCCGATAAGCGCCTGTGGCGTTCGGCGCTGATGAACTGCTGGTTCTGGCTGGTCGGCGCCTTCGTTCTCTCCATCCTGCCGACCATGGTGACCGAGCTGCTCGGCGGCTCCGAACTGGTCGTGCCCGCCTATCTCACCGTCTTCGCCATCGCCGTCGCTGTCGGTTCGGCGATTGCCGCCTGGATGTCGTCGGGCCGTATCGTGCTGCTGCCGGCCCCTGTCGGCACGGCGCTGCTTGGCCTCTTCAGCCTCGATCTCGCCTGGAACCTCTGGGGCCTGGCATCGGTCACCCATGCGACAACGATCACCGGTTTCTTCGCCGGCCAAAATACCATCCGCGTCGCCATCGATCTCGCCGGCATGGCCATATCAGGCGCCTTCATCGCCGTGCCCACCTTCGCCGCGCTGCAGACCTGGGCGCATGAGGACCGCCGCGCCCGCGTCATCGGCGCCGCCAATGTGCTCTCGGCGCTGTTCATCACCGTCGGCCTCGGCCTCGTCGCCGCCATCCAGGCGCTCGGCGCTTCCATTCCGCAGATCCTGATCGGCCTCGGCATCCTCAACTTTGCCGTCGCCTGGCTGATGCTGAAGACGCTGCCGACCAATCCCTTCCGCGATTTCATCTCGATCCTGTTCCGCGCCTTCATGCGGCTCGAGGTCGAGGGGCTGGAGAATATCAAGAAGGCCGGCCGCGCGCCGATCATCGCGCTCAACCACGTCAGCCTGCTCGACGGCGCCTTGGCGCTCGCCATCACCGAGGAGGAGCCGACCTTCGCCGTCGATTACAAGATTGCCCAGGCCTGGTGGGTGCGGCCCTTCCTGAAAATGTGCAAGTTCCTGCCGCTTGACCCCACAAAGCCGATGGCGACGCGCTCGCTGATCAAGGTGGTGCAGGACGGCAACCCGATCGGCATCTTCCCCGAGGGCCGGCTGACGGTGACCGGCACGCTGATGAAGGTCTATGATGGCGCCGCCATGGTCGCCGACAAAACAGGCTCGATGGTGGTGCCGGTCAGGATCGACGGGTTGGAGAAGAGCTATCTCTCTTACCTCGATAACGGCAAGATCCGCCGCCGGCTGTTCCCCAAGGTCAAGGTCACCATTCTCGAACCGGTGAAACTCGAAGTGCCGGCCGAGCTGAAAGGCCGCAAACGCCGCACGGCGGCGGGTGCCGCCCTCTATCAGGTGATGTCGAACCTGCTGTTTGAGACCGCCGATACCTCGTCCACCGTGCTCGGCCGCGTCATCCAGGCGGCCCAGGAATTCGGCATGAAAAAGCTCGCCGTCGAGGATCCGGTCACCGGCAGCCTCACCTATGGCAAGCTGCTGACGGGTGCCGCCGTGCTCGGCGCCAAATTCCGCGCCAAGTTCCCGGAAAACAACCTCGGCGTCATGCTGCCGAATGCCAATGGCGCCGCTGCCACCATTCTCGGGGTCATGAGCGCCGGCAAGGTACCGGCCATGCTGAATTTTACCGCCGGTGCCGCCAATATTCTCTCCGCCTGCAAGGCAGCCGAGATCAAGCACGTGCTGACCTCGCGCGCCTTCGTCGCCCAGGCCAAGCTCGGCCCCGTCATCGCCGAGATGGAAAAGCAGGTGACGATCGTCTGGCTCGATGATCTCAGAGCCGAAGTCGGCCTTATCGACAAGATCCGCGGGCTCATCCGCAAGGGGCGGCCGCTGGTCAAGCGCCGGCCGGATGATCCGGCCGTCATCCTCTTCACCTCCGGCTCCGAGGGCACGCCGAAGGGCGTGGTGCTGACCCACCGCAACATCCTGTCGAACGCCGCCCAGGCCGCCGCCCGCATCGATTTCCACAGCGGCGACAAGGTGTTCAACATCCTGCCCGTTTTCCATTCCTTCGGGCTGACGGCCGGCACCGTGCTGCCGCTGATCTCAGGCGTGCCGGTCTATTTCTATCCGTCGCCGCTGCATTACCGCATCGTGCCGGAGCTGATCTATGTCTCCAACGCCACGATCATCTTCGGCACCGACACCTTCCTCAACGGTTATAGCAGGACCGCGCACCCTTATGACTTCCGTTCGATCCGCTACATCTTCTCCGGCGCCGAGCCGGTGAAGGCTTCCACCCGCCACACCTATATGGAAAAATTCGGCCTGCGCATCCTCGAAGGCTACGGCGTCACCGAGACCGCGCCTGTCATTTCGATCAACACGCCGATGTACAACCGCTCGGGCACGGTCGGCAAAATCCTGCCGGGCATGCAATGGAAGCTCGAGCCGGTGCCCGGCATCGATGAGGGCGGCCGGCTGCATGTGCGCGGCGCCAATGTCATGGCCGGCTATCTCCGCGCCGAAAAGCCCGGCGTGCTCGAGCCGCTCGCCGACGGCTGGCACGATACCGGCGACATCGTCACCATCGACGAGGACGGCTTCGTCAAGATCCGCGGCCGCGCCAAGCGTTTCGCCAAGATCGGCGGCGAAATGATCTCGCTCGCCGCCGTCGAAACGCTGGCTGCCGAACTCTGGCCCGGGGCGCTGTCGGTCGTCTCGTCGCTGCCCGACGCCAAGAAGGGCGAACGCCTGGTGCTCCTGACCGATGCCCCGAATGCCACCCGCGCCGAATTCCTCGCCTTCGCCAAATCCAAGGGCGCCATGGACATGATGGTGCCGGCCGAAGTTAATATCGGCAAGGTGCCGGTGCTGGGATCGGGCAAGGTGGATTTCGTCGCGGCGCGTAAGCTGGCGGAGGGTGCGGTTGAGAAGGGGGAGGCGGCTTAGGCAAACGCTCGGGGCGCCGCGTCCTGTGGCACCCCCCTCTGCCCTGCCGGGCATCTCCCCCACAAGGAGGGAGATCGGCAGGAGGCGCACGCTCGGTCTTTCTCTGCCCTGGCGACGATACGCCAGCTGCGCACTTCGCTACTTGCCACAAGGACTCCCCCACCCTCCGTCGTCCTCGGGCTTGACCCGAGGACCCATGGCCACGAGCGCTGCGTTCGTGCTCACCCTGACAAAACGATCGTAACCGAACACATGCAAGCGAGGCGCTTGCGGCATGGATACTCGGGTCAAGCCCGAGTATGACGGAGAGTGGGGGGCACGATCGGCAAGGGGCGAGACGTCTGGGGAAATTCCAGCAAATGCGCGAGCGGTTTTGACTGGGATTACGCAAACAATGACGCCATTCCGACAAAACCGCTGCGCACTTCGCTATTTGCCACCGAGGCTCCCCCCACCCTCTGTCGTCCTCGGGCGTGACCCCATACGCGCTAACTTAGTCTTGACGGTGATGGTCGCGAGTGATTCATCTTGGTCATGAGCGATTCGTTGCAAGCATTGGATTGGGGTGA